>DASVRO010000036.1:0-324348 GCA_036388575.1 Allosphingosinicella sp. | reverse complement strand
CCACCAACGGCGCAGGCCATCTCGCTTGTGCAAGGTCGCGCCGATGCTAGCCTCGCCCCGCCGCCCCTCGAGCTGGGCTGGGATTACTTTGGTGTCGTTGAACACCAGCACGTCGTCGGGGCCGAGCAATGCCGGCAGATCCAGCATCGTGCGATCGGCGATGCTCCCGTCCGCTACCAATAACATCCGCGCTGAGTCGCGCGGCCGGGCCGGCCGCAATGCAATCCGGTCGTGCGGAAGCTCGAAGTCGAAATGGGCGACGTCCATCAGCCGCCGGCGGGCTTGGTCTCCGGCAGGACCGGCGCCACGGCAGCAGCAGGCGGCGGCGCAGGTAGCGGCCCATCGATCCAGACGCGCACCATCTTGGTCGGCGCCGCGGGGGGCTCGCCGGGAGCGATCCCGTCGACGAATTGCATCCCGGAGATCACCCGACCGAAGATGGTATATTTCTTGTCGAGCGACATTCCGGCCGACAGCATGATGAAGAACTGACTGTTGCCGCCGTTGAGATCGTCCGCGGTGCGGGCCATCGCCATCACGCCGCGCATGTGCGGCAGGCCGCTAAACTCGGCTGTGACGTTGGGCAGCTTCGAGCCGCCTCCCCCGGTGCCAAGCGGATCCCCCCCCTGCGCCATGAAGCCGGGGATGACCCGGTGGAACGTCAGGCCATTGTAGAAGCCCTGCGCAGCCAGCGACTGAATGCGATAGACGTGATGTGGAGCGATGTCTGGGCGAAGCTGGATGACAACCGTCCCGCCGCTCGACAATTCGATATTGAGCCGGTTAGCGGGATCTGCGGCGACCGCTGCCGGGGCGGTATGCGTGAAGGCGGGCACAGGCGGCGCGGGGGCAGGCTTCGCGGCAACCAGCGCCATGGCCATCAACGGCAATGCAAACATCAATTTACGCATCAATTTATTTCCCACCCTGAACTCGATTGCCGTAACGCTAAGGGGTCCCTGCTGAACCCGATCTGACGATCATCTGCCAAGCTTGGCGGCGACGTCGGCCACGACCGCTGGCGGAACGAACTTTTCGATCTTCCCGCCATAGCGCGCAATTTCCTTGACCAAGCGAGAGGCGATCGGCTGCAGCGAGACATCGGCCATCAGGAAGACCGTCTCGATTTCGTCATTCAACTGCTGGTTCATCCCCGCCATCTGATACTCATATTCGAAGTCGGCGACCGCTCTGAGGCCGCGCAGGATCAGCGAGGCGCCCTCGCGCTCGGCGAAGTCCATCAGCAGCGAATCGAACGAGACGACATCGACCTCGCCTTCGATCACGGCGATCTCCCGCCGCACCATCGCCATCCTCTCCTCGACCGTGAACATCGGCGATTTGGACGGGTTGGTGGTGACTCCGATGACCAGCCGGTCGACGAGGTGCGCGCCGCGGCGGATGATGTCCATGTGGCCGAGCGTGATCGGGTCGAACGTGCCCGGATAGACTCCTGTCCTCATCCCTCGCTCCTCCACCGTCAATGGTCCCGCTCCACCGCGAAGCGGGCGATCGCCCGAAGCAGGTCGGCCTCGCTGCCGTAGCTCTTCAGATAGTCGATCGCCTGGGCGACCAGCAATTCGGCCTGGCGGCGCGCCCGCTCGCGGCCGAGCAGGGTGACGAACGTCTCCTTGCCCTTGGCCCGGTCCTTGCCGACCTTCTTGCCGGTCTTCTCCTCCTGGCCCTCCTCGTCGAGCAGGTCGTCGGCGATCTGGAAGGCCAGGCCGACGTCGCGGGCATAGCCGCGCAGCTTCGTCCGCCCCTCCGGCGGAACCCGCCCCATGATCGCCCCCGCCTCCAGGCAGAAGCCGATCAGGGCTCCGGTCTTCAGCTGCTGGAGCCGGGTGACCGCGGCCAGGTCGAGCGTCTGCTCCGAGGCGGCGAGGTCCATCATCTGGCCCCCGGCCATCCCCGCCGGACCCGCGGCCGAGGCCAGCTCGACGACCAGCTCGGAGCGGATGAACGGATCCTCGTGGGTCGCCGCGTCGGCGATGATCTCGAAGGCGAGGGCATGGAAGGAGTCGCCGGCGAGGATCGCGGTCGCCTCGTCGAACGCCTTGTGAAGGGTCGGCTTGCCGCGCCTCAGATCATCGTCGTCCATCGCCGGCAGATCGTCGTGGATCAGCGAATAGACGTGGATGCATTCGACCGCGGCGCCGACCCGGACGGCCCGCTCCCGCGACTGGTGGAAGAGGGCGGAGGAGGCGACGACGAGCAAAGGGCGAAGCCTCTTGCCGCCGCCCATCGCGGCATAGCGCATCGCCTCGTAGAGCCTCGCCCGCGGGTCCGGCGGAACCGCCAGAAGCTCCGACAGGAAGGCGTCGATCTCCGCCCGGATCTGGTCGAGCGCGGGAGCGAGGAGCGAGGCGTCCGCCACGCGGCGGCTCAGTCGGCGTCGAATGGGATTGTGCCGCTCGGCTGGCCGTCGCGGCCGAGCTGGATCTTCTCGATCCTCGCCTGGGCAGCCTGCAGCCGGGCCTCGCATTGCTGGCGCAGCCTGTCGCCCTCGCCGTACAGCTCGATCGACTCGTCGAGCGACGCCTCCCCGCTCTCGAGGCGGCGGACGATCTCCTCGAGCCGCTTCAGCGCGGCTTCGAAGGAGAGCTCGGATATGGGTTCGGGCTGGTCCGGCATGGGGGGAGCAATGAGCCGCGAGCCAATCGCGGTCAAGGCTCAGGCGGCCCGATACCAGTCGACTCCGTCCTTCGCCTCGCGGACCGCTTTGCCCTCGACCTCGAGCCGGCGCAGGTGCGCGAGAGCCTCGCCGGTGGCGAGGCCCATCATATTGTCCTCGATCTGCCGGGCGAAGAGCGTTCCGAAGCAGTCCACCGCCCGCCTCGGCTCACCGAGCTTGACGTGGAGCGCGTCGAGCCGGTCGCGGTGGCCATGCGCCAGGGCATCGAGGCGCGCGTGGAGGCCGGTGAACGGCTCGCCGTGGGAGGGCAGGACGAGCAGGCTGTCGGGCAGGCCCTTCAGCTTCGCGATCGAGTCGAGCCACTCGCCGAGCGGGTCGGCCTCCGGCTCGCTCAGCCCGACCGAGACGTTGGAGGTGATCCTCGGAAGCACCTGGTCGCCGGCAATCATGAGCCCGCCTTCGTCGTCGACGAGGCAGGCATGTTCCGGGCAATGGCCGCTGCCGATCAGTATCCGCCAGGTACGGACGCCGATGCTCAGTCGGTCGCCGTCCTCGATCCGGACGTAGCCGACCGGGATCGGGCTGACGACCGAGGCGAAGCGGCCCCAGCCCTTCTGCGCCTCCGCCTCGATCCGGGATTCCTCCCATCCGGCGGCGCGCCAGTGGGCGATGGCGGCCGGCGGCGGCGCGTCGCGCATGTCGGCGGCCAGCATCCGGCCGTACAGCCATTCGCCGCGCGTCATCCACAGCGGGACTGCGAACCGCTCGGTGAGCCAGCCGGCGAGGCCGAGATGGTCGGGATGGAAGTGGGTGCAGATCACCCGGGTGATCGGGCGACCGGCGAGCGGCCCCTCGAACAAGGCCTCCCAGGCTTCGCGACAGGGAGCGATGTCGAGCCCGGTATCGACCAGGGCGACGCCCTCGCCGTCGTCCAGGATCCAGACATTGATATGCCTGAGCGATCCCGGGATCGGCAGCCGCGCCCAGCCGACGCCGTCGGCGAGCTCGATCAGCTCGCCCTTGTCCGGGCCGCGGCGGCCGAGCGGGTAGGTCAGGCCCTTGTGGCTGTAGGGCTCGTCCGGATCGGTCAGCGAGACGTCGGGACTGGCCTGCTCGGCTTGCGGCTCAGCTTTTGAAGAGGTCATCGGCCGTCGGCTCGCGCGGCGCGGACTCGCCGGCCTCCTCGGCGGCGTGGGCGGCCTCGGCCTCGCGGGCGGCGGTGTCGCGCTCGCGGCGCAGCTCCTCGATCAGGGCCTCGCGGTCGCCGGCGAGGCGATGGTCCGTCGGCGACGGCTCGATGCCCGCCGCCTTGGCCGCCTTGGCGACGATCGCGTCGAGCTCGCGCTGCGAGCAGAGGCCGAGGGTGACCGGATCCTTGGGCTGGATGTTGGCGATGTTCCAGTGGCTTCGGTCGCGGATCGCGGCGATGGTGGTGCGGGTGGTGCCGATCAGCTTGCCGATCTGGCCGTCCGAAATCTCCGGGTGGTTGCGGATGATCCAGGCGATTCCGTCGGGCTTGTCCTGGCGCTTCGAGACCGGCGTGTAGCGCGGCCCCTTGGTCCGCCGCGTCTGGTCCGGCTCCTTCTGGATGCGCAGCTTGTAGCCGGGATCGGCCTGGCCGCGGTCGATCTCCTCCTGGTTGAGCTCGCCTGCGCGGATCGGATCGCGCCCGGTAAGCTTGGTCGCGGCGGTGTCGTCGGCGATCGCCTGAATCTCGAGGATGTGCAGGCCGCAGAATTCGGCGATCTGCTCGAAGGTGAGCGACGTGTTGTCGACCAGCCAGGCGGCGGTCGCATGGGGCATGAGCGGCTGAACCAACGGTCGTCTCCAAAAACAAGAAGGGCCGCCCCTTCCCGGAGCGGCCGTGCATGGGGAGCGTTTAATCCAGCGGTTCCCCAAGGGCAAGGAGCATACGCGGGCCGGTCCACATCCAATCGGGGGTGTCGCGGCATCCTAATCTCGACGACCCTGCATATCGCCTGTGTCGAAAGGGAGGAAATCGATGAGACTGGTCATTGCCGCGGCGCTCTGCCTGAGTTCGATCGCCACTTCGGCGCATGCCGCCGATCTCGACGCGCCGGGCCACTTCGTGGACAATCAGCGCGGAGCCTTCGCCGGAGTCCGGCTTCGGGCGAACCTCGGCGGCGAGGAGAGGGGCGTGCGCACCAGCCTGACCGTCGCCTCCACCGCTCACAGCCGGAGGGGCGCGGACAGCCGGATGGCGATGGGCGACGGGCTGGAGCTCAGCTTCTCCGGGCACAAGCCCAGGCCCGAGCTGACGCTCGCCGGCAGGCGCCTCGACCGGATGAACCTTTGGGCGCGGCCGGCGGACGAGAAGAAGGACCTCTCGACCCTCGCCACCGTCGCCATCGTCGCCGGAGTCGTGCTGGTGGTCGGCGCCGTGGCCTTCGTTCACGTCGCCAACGAGGCGAGCTGCTTCGACGGCGGCCCGAACTTCCATGGCGACGGCGACGGCAGCGATTGCTGAGCGGGCTCAGGCGTCCATCGGCACGTAGCCTGGCGCCGAGGCGACTCGCGCGATCCAGGCGGTGACGGCGGGGTAGCGGCCGAGGTCGAACCCGCCTTCGCCGGCGACGTGGGTGTAGGCGTAGAGGGCGATGTCGGCGAGGCTGAGGCGCCCGCCGACGAAATAGTCGCGGCCGGCGAGATGCTCGTCCATCAGGCGCAGCGCCGCTTCGCCGGCCTCGCGCTTGCCGAGCAGCAGGCTGCGCTGCGCCTCGCTCAGCCGCTCCTCGCCGACGAAGGCGAGCCAGAAGCGCAAGGTCGCGACGTTGGGCTCGTGATTATATTGCTCGAAGAACATCCAGCGCAGCATGTCGGCACGGCCGAACCGGTCCTCCGGGACGAGGGGCGTTCCGTCGGCGAGGTAGAAGCAGGCCGCGTTGCTCTCCGGGATGAAGCGCTGGCCGACCTGGAGGACGGGGATTCGCCCGTTCGGATTGACGTAGGCGAGGAAGTCCGGCGTGCGCGTCTCGCCCTCGAGGATGTCATATTCCCGCCGCTCGATCGGCACGCCGAGCAGCGCGGCGGTGAGCCGTATCTTGTAGCAATTCCCGGACTGCGAATATTCGTGAAGGACGGGTCGCTCAGTCATTCTGCCTCCGGCAAAGCTCGATAGCCTGAGGGGCGGCGCTCCGCCACCCGCCTCGGCGGCGTTCACGCAAGGACCGTCAGCGCGGCAAAGGCGCGATCCTGGTCAGCTTGCGCCTGGGCGGCAGCTCGAACGACACCGTCTTCGAATAGGGCTCGTGGCCGAAGAAGCCCCGGCCATCATGCTCGGGCGCGATATCCAGATGAAAGGGGGCGTTATCGCAGCCTTCGCCTTCCTTCGCCGTCAACTGGAAGCGACCGATTGGGTCGCCGCTGGTCAGGCTGCCGCTGGTAGCGGCGAAGCAGTAGAATGGATTGCGTCCTCCGGCCGCGCGCACCCGCCAGAATATGCGCGTCCCTCGCACCGACCAGGGAAGATAATCGAACCTCACTTCGAAGCTCGAGAAGAAGCGGTGGCCGGTGAAAGGAACCCCTTCGACGATGCCGATGCCGGCGGCGGGTTCGGTGCGCAGCACGAGCGTCAGCTCCGTCGCTTGGCTTGCCGCCGAAGGCCGGAACAGAATCCGGCGCTCTCCGATGAAGGTGCGGGCGAAGTCAGCGGTCATTCGCACCGACTGGAAGTCGCGGTTGGGGTCGGCCAGCGGGGCGGGGCCGTAGAAGCCGGCGACACGACTGTAGCGCGGCGGATCGACAGCCTTTCCCCGGTCGGGATAGACCGAGAAGCCGAGCGGAACCCGAAACCCACCGACATCGCCTTTGAATTCGGGACCCATTTCGACGTTGAAATAAAGCGGACGGATGAGACACGGTATGTCGAGAGTCTCACTTCGGGTGGTCGGCAAGATGACCGTGAGCGTCGAGCCCGTGATCTTCGCGCTGCCGCCGATCTCGTCGATGCACCCTCCGAGGGCCGCCGGCAGCCGGGGTGGATCGTCGAGCGAGCTCACCCCGCCCAAGCGGAGTCGCCAGCCGGGATCTTGGAAGCAAGGCCCGTGACCGGGCTGATCGCACGGACTTGGTCGGGCAGGCGGAGGCGGAGGCGGCGGAGGCGGCGGAGGCGGTGGGGGCGGAGCGGCCAGATCGGGGATGGATCTGTACTTAGGGATCGTAGAGCCGCCCTTCAGCGACTGCGGGCTCCAGACGGAACGCAAGATCCAGGGCTTGACGATGCGGATCCGGAGGCTCTCGTCGCCGAAGTTCAGCCTGTGGCTTCCGGCGGGCGCGGTGTAGGGAACCTTGATCTTCACGGCCAGCGAGCCGATCGTTCCGCAACCCCTGACGGCGTTCTCCGCCCCTCCGACGCCGCGGGACGATTCGACCCAGTCGCGGTCCGGGATGGAGACGTCGGTAACGAAGTCCACTCCATGGCCGTAAATCTCAATCTCGTTAGCGAAGCCGGCCGGGATCTCGAACGGGCGATCGTCGCTTCGACGCAGCTGAGGCGAGTGGCTATGCGGCTTATCGCAACCCTCTCCGGCGACGAGCGCATGGCCGTGAACCGTTTCCCATCGGCCTTTGGCCGCCGTGCTCCAGAACGCGCTCGCGGCAAGAAGCAGGACCGGTGCGATGGCCCTCGGCGAAATCCTGCGCATGGCGAACCCTCCAGCTCACGCCTCGGGCCTGGCGAATTGCCGCGGACCGGAAGCACCGTTACCCGCGCGGTGCTCTGTTACTCACGTGACCCGAAGCTTGACTGTCATGGAATCTCACGAAGGGTTGCCGGGCGAGTCGCCCTTTCTTCCAACCTGCCGAAGAGATCACATGCGTTCGCTGGAATTCTTCTACAGCGGCCCTCCTGCCCGGGATAGGCGATCTTCGCCCATTTTGGATCGATCCCGCAGCGCCCGGTCCGGTTATTCTCGGACCTCCAGCACTATCTTCCCGACATGTTCGCCGCTGTCCATCAGCCGGTGGGCTCCGGCCGCGTCCGTCAGTGGGAAGGTGGAGTGGATCACCGGCCGGACCCGCCCCGCCTCCAGATGCGGCCAGACCTCGCGCCGGAGTTCCTCCGCCAGCGCCGCCTTGAACCCGGCGGACCGCGCCCGAAGCGTCGAGCCGGTCAGGGTGAGGCGCTTGCGCATCACGTCCCAGATTGGAATCTCCACCCTCGGCCCCCGCTGGGCGGCGATCGAGACGTGCCGCCCGCCCTCGGCGAGGCAGGCGAGGTTGCGCGGCACATAGTCGCCGCCGACCATGTCGAGCACGACCGCGACGCCCGCGCCGCCGGTGATGCTCTTCACTTCCTCGACGAAATCCTGCGCCTTGTAGTCGATCGCATGAGCCGCCCCGATCTCCAGCGCGCGGGCGCATTTGTCCGCCGATCCGGCGGTGACGACGACGGTGAGGCCGAACACCCTGCCGAGCAGGATGGCGGTTGTGCCGATGCCGCTGGTGCCGCCATGGACCAGCACCGCGTCCCCGGCGCGCGCGCCGCCGCGCTGGAACAGGTTGGTCCAGACGGTGAAGAAGGTTTCCGGCAGGGCGGCCGCCTCGGCCATCGAGAATCCGGCCGGGACCGGCAGGCACTGGCCTTCGGGAGCGACGCAATATTGCGCGTAGCCGCCGCCCGCGACCAGGGCGCAGACCCGCTCGCCGTCGCGGCTGCCGCCGACGATCGTACCCGCGACCTCCAGCCCCAATATGGTCGGGGCCCCCGGCGGCGGCGGGTAGAAGCCGAGCCGCTGCATCACGTCGGGCCGGTTGACCCCCGCCGCCTCGACCCGGATCAGCAGCTCGCCCGCTCCCGGCTTCGGCACCGGCCGCTCGACCGGCTGGAGCACTTCCGGCCCGCCCGGAGCGGCGGGGTCGATCGCGATCATCGTCTCGGGGGTTGCGTCCATGCGGTCACGCCTCGCGCCGAAAGCGCGGCGGCGCAAGCCCTGCGGGTTGACGGCGCGACCCGGAAGGGAGATTCTTGCGCCATGGACCTGGACGAGCTCTTCCCGAACAAGCCCGACGATCCGCTGGCCGTGCTGGGGCGTCAGGATCTCGATCCGCTTTCGGTCGACGAGCTGCACGCCCGCATCGAGGCGCTCGAGGCGGAGATTGGCCGGGTGCGCTCGAAGATCGACGCCGCGGTTAACCACCGGGCAAGCGCCGAGCAGCTATTCAAGAAATGACCAAAGCCCCGGAACCTTCGGCCTTTTCCTTGGCTTTTTTGGAGGACTTGATGACGGGACCCCGACGCCCGACATTAAGACCATGTAGTCCGTGAATTTTTGCGGGCTTTGAGGAGTAACTGAATTGCCTTCCTTCGCCCGCGAACTCGAACAGACCCTGCATACCGCTTTGGCGGAAGCCAGCGGCCGCCGGCACGAATATGCGACTCTCGAGCATCTCCTGCTCGCGCTCACCGAGGATGCCCACGCCTCGAAGGTGATGGGCGCCTGCGGAGTCGATCTCAGGGAGCTCAAGGACGCGGTCCGCGCCTATCTCGACAGCGAGCTCGAGGCGCTCAAGGTCGACGGCCAGACCGATCCGTCGCCGACCAGCGGCTTCCAGCGCGTCGTCCAGCGCGCCATCCTCCACGTCCAGTCCTCCGGACGGGACGAGGTGACCGGAGCCAACGTCCTCGTCGCCCTCTTCTCCGAGCGCGAGAGCTACGCCGTCTATTTCCTCCAGCAGCAGGACATGAGCCGCCTCGACGCGGTCAGCTACATCAGCCACGGCGTCGGCAAGGGCGAGACCTCGACCGAGCCGACCGAGGTGAAGGGCACCGAGGAGACCAAGCAGGAAGAGGGCAAGAAGAAGAACGAAAGCGCCCTCAAGCAGTTCACCGTCAACCTCAACGAGAAGGCGCTGAGCGGCCGGGTCGATCCGTTGATCGGGCGCGGCCCGGAGGTCGACCGAACCGTCCAGATCCTCTGCCGGCGCTCGAAGAACAACCCGCTCTATGTCGGCGACCCCGGCGTCGGCAAGACCGCGATCGCCGAAGGCCTGGCGCGCAAGATCGTGGAGGGCGACGTTCCTGAGGTGCTCAAGGAAGCGGTCATCTATTCGCTCGACATGGGCTCGCTGCTCGCCGGCACCCGCTATCGCGGCGATTTCGAGGAGCGGCTGAAGGCGGTCGTGACGGAGCTCGAGAAGCTTCCCGACGCCATCCTCTTCATCGACGAGATCCACACGGTGATCGGCGCCGGCGCCACGTCGGGCGGCGCGATGGACGCGTCGAACCTGCTCAAGCCGGCCCTGTCGGGCGGGACGATCCGCTGCATCGGCTCGACCACCTACAAGGAGTTCCGCAACCATTTCGAGAAGGACCGGGCGCTGCTCCGGCGCTTCCAGAAGATCGACGTCAACGAGCCGACGATCGAGGATACGGTGAAGATCCTCGCCGGCCTCCGGACCGCGTTCGAGGAGCATCACAAGGTCAAGTACACGAGCGACGCGATCAAGGCGGCGGTCGAGCTTTCGGCGCGCTACATCAACGACCGCAAGCTGCCCGACAAGGCCATCGACGTGATCGACGAGGTCGGCGCTATGCAGATGCTGGTGCCGCCCAACAAGCGCAAGAAGACGATCACCACCAAGGAGATCGAGCAGGTCATCTCGACCATCGCCCGGATCCCGGCGAAGAGCGTCTCCTCGGACGACAAGAAGACGCTCGAGCATCTCGATCGCGACCTCAAGCGGGTGGTGTTCGGCCAGGACGCGGCCATCCAGGTCCTGTCCTCGGCGATCAAGCTGTCGCGCGCCGGACTTCGCGATCCCGACAAGCCGATCGGCAACTACCTCTTCTCGGGGCCCACCGGCGTCGGCAAGACCGAGGTGGCGCGCCAGCTCGCCTCGATCATGGGCATCCCGCTGCAGCGCTTCGACATGTCCGAATATATGGAGCGCCACTCCGTCTCGCGGCTGATCGGCGCCCCTCCGGGCTATGTCGGCTACGACCAGGGCGGCCTCCTGACCGATGCGGTCGACCAGCATCCGCATTCGGTGCTCCTCCTCGACGAGATCGAGAAGGCGCATCCGGACCTGTTCAACATCCTCCTCCAGATCATGGACAACGGGCGCCTCACCGACCATCACGGCAAGACGGTCGATTTTCGCAACGTCATCCTGATCATGACCACCAATGCGGGCGCCAGCGACATGGCGCGCGAGGGCCTCGGCTTCGGCAACAACACGCGCGAGGGCGAGGACGAGGAAGCGATCAAGCGGATGTTCACTCCGGAGTTCCGCAACCGCCTCGATGCGATCGTCCCGTTCAGCTATCTGCCGACCGAGGTCGTCGCCCGGGTCGTCGACAAGTTCATCCTCCAGCTCGAGCTCCAGCTGGCGGACCGCAACGTCCATATCGACCTCGACGACGAGGCGCGGAAGTGGCTCACCTCCCGCGGCTACGACAAGCTCTACGGCGCGCGGCCGATGGGCCGGCTCGTCCAGGAGAAGATCAAGCAGCCGCTCGCCGAGGAGCTGCTGTTCGGCAAGCTCATCCACGGCGGCGAGGTCAAGGTCACGATCAAGGACGACGCTCCGAGCTTCGAGATCGTCCCGGCGGCGCCCAAGCCCAGCAAGAGGCGCGGCAAGAAGTCGGTGGAACCGGAAGGCGAGCAGGGCCAGCCCGAAGAGCAGGCCTGATTTCCCCCCTGCCTGCACGCAGGGAGGGGCCGGGGTGGGTGCGTCTCCGAAGACTCACTGCCGTTGGATACGCACCCACCCCTAGCCCCTCCCTGTATTCAGGGAGGGGAATTCGCTAGTGTCGCTTCCTGATTCAGGGAGCCCGCCATGTCCGACACCAGCCTCACCTTCTACACCAACCCCATGTCCAGGGGCCGGATCATCCGCTGGATGCTCGAGGAGGTCGGCCATCCCTACGAGACGGTGCTGCTCGACTACGGCACGACGATGAAGGCGCCGGAATATCTCGCCATCAACCCGATGGGGAAGGTGCCGGCAATCAGGCATTGCGACACGGTGGTGACCGAAGGCGGAGCGATCTGCGCCTATCTCGCCGACGCCTTTCCCGATGCCGGCCTGGCGCCGCCGCCCGGCAATCCGCGCCGCGGCCCTTATTATCGCTGGATGTTCTTCGCCGCCGGCCCGGTCGAAGCGGTGATCACCGGCAAGTCGCTCGGCCTGCTCGCTCCGCCCGACAAGAAGATGATGGCCGGCTATGGCAGCTTCGAGGAGACGATCGACACGCTCGAGCGCTGCGTCGGCTCGGGGCCCTATATCTGCGGCGACCAGTTCACCGCCGCCGACGTCTATGTCGGTTCGCAGATCGGCTGGGGGATGATGTTCGGCTCGATCGACAAAAGGTCTGCCTTCACGGATTATTTCGGCCGAATCAGCAGCCGCCCGGCCGCGATCCGCGCCCGCGAGATCGACGACGCCCTGATGCCGGAGCAGAGCCGGCCCGAGCCGAAGCAGGCCTGACCATGACCGAACTGCGCTCCGCCGCCATCGCGCTCTACGACCGCTTCACCCATGAAGGCATGGACCGCCGCGCCTTCATGGCGGAGCTGACCCGCCTCGCCGGCAGCGCCGCCGCCGCCTCCGTCCTGCTCGCCTCGATCGCCGCCGATCCGGCCGCGGCGGCCCTGATCGCGAGCGACGACCGGCGCCTGACGGCTCGCCGGATGAGCTGGCCGGTGGGCGCCGGCCGGTCGATGAAAGGCTATCAGGCCGAGCCCCGGCGGGCGGCTGGACCGCTTGGATCCGTGCTCGTCATCCACGAGAATCGCGGCCTCAACGCTTATGCCGAGGATGTCGCCCGCCGGCTCGCCGTCGCCGGCTATCGGGCGGTGGCGCCGGATTTCCTGTCCATCGCCGGAGGGACCCCGGCGGATCAGGACGCGGCGCGCGAGGCCATAGGCAAGCTCGATCTGGGGCAGTCCGCGGCCGATGCGGTGGCGACCCTGCGCCTCCTCAAGTCGCTTCCCGGGAGCAACGGCAAGGCCGGCGCCGTGGGCTTTTGCTGGGGCGGAGGGATGGTCAATCGAGTCGCGGTCGCGGCCGGGAACCCGCTCGACGCCGGGGTGTCCTTTTACGGCCCGGCGCCCGATCCGGCCGTCGCGCCGCAGGTGCAGGCACCGCTGCAGCTCCATTATGCCGGGCTCGACGAGCGCGTGAACAAGACCGGCTTCCCCTGGCGCGACGCCCTGTCCGCGGCGGGCAGGACGGTCGATGCCCACGTCTATGCAGGGGTCAATCACGCCTTCCATAACGACACGTCGGCGGAGCGCTACGATGCCGCCGCGGCGAAGCTGGCCTGGCAACGCACCCTGGATTTCTTCGGCCGCTTGGTCGCCTGACTCAGAGGAAGAAGGCGGTCGCGGCGCCGATCAGCAGCAGCTTGGCCAGCCAGCCGGCGGCGTGGCTCGCCGCCACCAGCGGGTCGATCCGGATGAACATGGCGTTCGCGGCGAGCAGGGGCAGCGGACCGATCAGCCAGATCATCGCCGCAAGCTTCAGGCCCCCGCGCAGGTCGTCCTGGCCGAGCTTGTCCGCGAGCAGCACGAACGCGGCCGCGGTGAGCAGCGCCAGCGCCTGGGTCGCGGCGACGCGCGGGCCGAGCGGCCCTCCGCGCCAGGTCTCGGGATGGAGCTGGTAGCGGCGGCGGAAGAGCAGGCCGGCGAACAGCCAGTCGGCGAGGGCGGCGAGGGCGGTCCCCGCCAGCACCGCCCAGACGAGGTTGAGGTCCATCGCTCGTTTCCCCTTCCCCTCCCGGATAGCACGGACGCGCGGCGGGCAAAAGAAAAGGCCCGGCGTCGCCGCCGGGCCTTCCCTTGCTTATCCGCTGCCGGTCAGTCGCGGCTGCCGAGGAACTGCAGGAGGAAGGTGAACATGTTGACGAAGTCGAGATAGAGCGACAGCGCGCCCATGATCACCGTCTTGCCGATCATGTCGGTTCCGGCGACGTAGGCGTACATGCTCTTGATCCGCTGCGTGTCGTAGGCGGTGAGGCCCGCGAAGATCAGAACGCCGATGGCGCTGATCGCCAGGGTCATCGCCGGCGACTGGAACCACAGGTTGAGCAGCGAGGCGACGATCAGGCCGACCACGCCCATGATCAGGAAGGTGCCGAAGCCCGACAGGTCCCGCTTCGTCGTGTAGCCGTAGAGGCTGAGCGACAGGAACGCCGCCGAGGTGGCGAAGAAGGTCATCGCGATCGACGAGCCGGTATAGACCAGGAAGATCGAGGCCATGGACAGCCCCATCACGGTCGCGAAGGCCCAGAAGAGCACCTGCGCCATACCCGTCGAAAGCCGGTTGATGCCGAAGCTCAGCACCAGGATGAACGCCAGCGGCGAGAACATGATCAGGTACTTGAGGAGGCCGGGCCCCATCAGGATCGTCTCGGCCGCGCCCGAACGGGCGAACAGCAAGGCGACGACGCCGGTGAGCAGCACGCCCGAAGCCATGTAATTGTAGACAGACAGCATGTAGGACCGCAGGCCCGCGTCGTAGGCGACGCTATCCCGGCCGGCCATGCCGCCGGTGTGCGGCGAGGCGGTCGCGCGCGGGTCAAATCCGTTAGCCATTTCGAACTCTCTCCTTTGGCGGCGGGTTGGAACGCCGCTCCCGCCAATATCGGGGGAACGGGCGGTACATTCAAGGAAAACCGGACCGGCGACCCTGTGTCATCGCCTCGAAATCAACCGGGGCCGCCCCAATCCGGTGCAGGCGGGGCCGAAGCGGATACCCGCTTTGGCGGGAATGACGTATCGGCCCCTCATGCACCGCCTGTTCGTCGCGATCCGCCTGCCTGCTCCGGTCCGGGCACAGCTTCTCGGCCTGATGGGCGGGGTCGCCGGCGCGCGCTGGCTCTCGGACGACCGGCTCCATCTCACCCTGCGCTTCATCGGCGAGGTCGACCGGCACGTTGCCCGCGACGTCGATTCGGCGCTGAGCGCGGTCCATCATCCCCGCTTCGCCATCGCCCTCAACGGCCTCGGCGGATTCGAGCGGCGCGGGGAGCCGGTGACCTTGTGGGCCGGCGTCGCTCCACACGAGCCGCTTCGAGCGCTCCACAGGAAGCTCGATCAGGCGCTGGTCCGCGCCGGCATCGAGCCCGAGCGCCGTGCCTATATGCCGCACATCACCATCGCCCGGCTGCCCCGCGGTGCTGGCCCGGTGCGCTCGCTGGTCGAGCAATCGGGCGGAGTCGCCGGCCCGCCGTTCGAGGTCGGGGAATTCTGCCTGTTCGAAAGTCGCCTCACGCCCGAAGGCCCCGTCTACGGCGTCGCGGAGCGCTACGCGCTGGTTTGATCCGGGCGCCGTCCGCAACGCTCGAGCAGCCGGTCGACCATGTCGGCATAGGTCGGCCCGAACAGCCTCAGATGCACCAGAGCGGGGAAGAGCTGGTAGATCGGCCGCCGCGCCTCCCAGCCCGGATCGAGCGGGCCGTAGGAGTCCCAGAAGGCGGGCGGCGGGTTGCCGAACAGCGCCAGCATCGCGAGGTCGACCTCGCTGTGCCCGCCATAGCAGGCGGGATCGATCAGAGCGGCGAGCCGGCCGCCGGCGACGAGGATGTTGCCGCTCCACAGGTCGCCGTGGAGGAAAGCCGGCGGCGGCGAGGCCGGCAGGAGGTCGGGCAGCCGCGCCGCCAGCCGCTCGACCCGCTCGCGGACCGGCCGGTCGAGGATGCTGGCGGTCGCCATCAGCCGCTGCTCGCCCCAGAAGGCGGGCCAGTCGGACGTCTGGCGATTGTCGAGCGCGACCGTGCCGATGCGATAGTCGACCGGCCAGCCGTAACGCTCGCCGGTCCGGGCGTGCAGCCGGCGTATCGCGACTCCGACATCGGCCCAGGCATTGGGGCTGAACACGCCGTCGTTGGGGACATGCTCGAGCAGCAGGACGCCCTCATGCTCGCCCTCGACCACCGGCGTCGGCACCCCCACCCCGGCGAGCGAGCGCAGCATCGCCGCCTCGGTGGCGATCGACGGGCCGCCCTTGGCGACGGTGCAGCGGCCGTCGGGCCGCCGCAGCAGCAGCACCTGCGAGAGATCGCCGCCGGCGAGGCGCTCGAGCTGGCCCTCGGCGACGCCGGTCAGCTCGGCGACCCTTCGGGCGAAGGCGCTCACCCCCCGCCTATCCTGCGCGCGAGGCCTTCCGCGCCGGCCGCCACGTCCGCCCAGGCGGCATCGAAATGGGGCTCCTCGCCATAATAGGGATCCGCCACGGCCTGGCCTTGCCGCCCCTCGACATGGTCGAGCAGCAGCGACAGCCGGGCCTTGCCGTCCGCCGGCCGCATCCGTTCGAGGTCGCGGAGGTTGTTGGAGTCGAGCGCGACGATATGGTCGAAGCGGCGGAAGTCGTCGGGAGTGACCTGCCGGGCCCGCAGATGTCCGATGTCGATTCCATTGCGCTCGGCCACCGCCGCCGCGCGCGGGTCGGGCGGATAGCCGATATGCCAGTCGCCGGTGCCGGCGGAGTCGATCTCGACGTCGAGGCCGAGCCGCTCGGCCTCGCGCCGGAAGGCCGCCTCGGCGAGCGGCGAGCGGCAGATGTTGCCGAGGCAGACGAACAGGACTGAGCTCTTCATCGACTATGCCCAGGGTTCGGAATCAATATCGGAGGTGGCCGGGATCGTCCGGGGAAGGCGGCTGGGTAGGAGAGCGCCGCCGGGCGGGCTGGTAGCCCGTCCAAGGTGCTCGACGCCCCCAGCCGCCTTCCCCCGGACGACCGCGAAGCGGCGGGTTGTCCTTTGCCGCCCGGACGGCGTCGCGTCGTCAGTCACGATGCGTAGAGCATCGCTCCCTCCTAACTCCTTGCCGGACAACAAATGCCAACCCGTCACGGCCGCCTCCGATATTGAGTCCGAACCCTAGTTGCCAAAGCGTGCCGCTCTGCTAGCCAGATGCGGAGAACAGCACAATGAGAGGGTGTATGGCGGCGAACCCCGACGTGACAGCGACCGCGGCCCACCCTCCCGTCCGTGTCGGCGCCTATGCCTGGTACGCCCTCATGGTGCTCGTCCTGGTCTACGCGCTCAACTTCATCGACCGCCAGATCCTTTCCATCCTCGCCCAGGACATCAAGCGCGACCTCGGCCTCCAGGACGCCCAGATCGGCTTCCTCTACGGAACCGCCTTCGCCGTCTTCTACGCCTTGTTCGGGATCCCGCTCGGGCGGCTGGCCGACAGCTGGTACCGGGGCCGGGTGATGGCGATCGGGCTGGCTCTGTGGTCGTCGATGACGGCCCTCTCCGGCTTCGCAAGCAGCTTCACCATGCTCGCCGTTGCCCGGATCGGAGTCGGAGTCGGCGAGGCCGCCGCCTCGCCCGCCGCTTACTCGATGATCTCGGACTGGTTCCCGAAGGAGAAAAGGGCGACCGCGCTCTCCATATATTCGAGCGGCCTCTATATCGGCGGCGCCCTCAGCCTGCCGATCGGCGGCTTCGTGCTCAGCCGGTGGAACCTGGCCTATCCCAATCCGGCCGAGGCGCCGCTCGGCCTGGTCGGCTGGCAGGCCGCCTTCCTCGCGGTCGGAATACCCGGGCTGCTGGTCGCCTTGTGGGTCCTGTCCCTGAAGGAGCCTCAGCGCGGCGCTTCCGACGGCCTGCCGCAGCCGATCGTCCGCCCCCATGCCTGGCGCGATTTCGGCCGCGAGCTGGTGGCGATCCTGCCGCCGCTGACCCTGCTCAACGTCTCGCGCATCCCCGGCGCCCTGAAGGTTAATCTGATCGTTCTCGCGATCGTCGCGGCCTTCGCCTACGGGCTGATCCGCCTGACCGGGGATCTGCCGCAATGGTGCGCCTACGGGCTCGGCGTCTACGCGGTCTTCTCCTGGGTCCAGTCGCTGAAGAATCGCGATCCGGCGACCCACCGGCTGATCTGGGGGACTCCGACGACGATCATCCTCGCCCTCTCGTTCGGAAGCATCTCGTTCGTCACCTATGCGGTCAGCTTTTGGGGTCCGCCCTACGTGCTTCGCACCTTCTATCCCGACCCGACCGGACCGGCTTTCTACATGGGCGGGATGACCGCGGCGGAGGAGGTCGCCTTCATTATCGGCTGGGGCGCCGCCGTCTCGGCCGCCGCGGGCGTGATCATGGGCGGGGTGATCGCCGACCTGTGGCGCCGAAGCGACCCGCGCGGCCGGATCTTCGTCAACATGGGCTCGGTGATCCTTTCGGCGCCGCTGACCTGGTTCCTCTTCACCACGGACGAGGTCGCCTTGTTCTACTGGGTCTTTCCTCTCGCCCACATGTTCGGCGCGGCCTGGGTCGGGGCCGCGGTGGCGACCCTGCAGGACCTTGTCCTGCCGCGCATGCGCGGCACCGCCGGAGCCACCTACATCCTCGGCACGACGATGATCGGCCTGGCGCTCGGACCCTATTTCGCCGGCAAGGTCGCCGACGTCGCGGAGAGCCTTAGAATGGGCATTTTCTCCCTCTACCTGATGGTGCCTCTGACCCTGCTCGGCCTGTGGCTCGGCAGCCGCCGGATCGCCGAGATCGAGGCGACCAAGATCGAGCGCGCCCGCGCCGCCGGCGAGGAGATCTAGCTGGATGTTCCCAGGCGAAGGCCTGGGTCCAGCCGCATCCGCTTTCGAACCGGGCCCCGGCCTACTCCGGGGAACCGGAACTCAGCCCAGCACGCCGCAGGCGATCCGGTCGCCGCTGTTGCCGGAAGGGTCGGTGCGATAATCGTCGGCCCGGGCGTGGATCACGACCGCCGCTCCGTCCTCGTCGACCAGCTTGGTGGGGAGCATCCCGGACAGGATTGCATGGGGGATCGTATATTCGAGGCTTCCCCGCCCGTCGGCGCCGACCATGAGATTGGGCAGATCGCCTTTGTGCATGCCCTTGGGATTGTCCTTGCCATGCATCTGCCCGGTCGGGTTCCAGTGCGGTCCGGCGGTGGTGAAGGCCGGCGCGTCGCAGCGGCCGGTGGTATGGATATGCGCGCCATAGGCGCCCGCCGTCATTCCGGTCGCCTCGATCCGGACTCGAAGGCTGTCGCCGGACTGCTCGACGGTGGCTCGCGCCCGGCTGCGGCCCTGGGCGTCGCGCAGGTCGGCATTGAGGGCCGGAGGGCCGATCGTCGACACGATCGGGCCGCTATCGGCCGTCGCGGCGGGCTCGGTCGGATCGCCCTCGGTCGCGCAAGCGGCGGTCGCGAGCGCCGCACCTGTGATCAGCAGCAAGCCAGCCTGTCGCATCCCTGTTCTCCTTCGAACCGATGAACGATCCGAAGGTGCAACGGTTGCGGGGCCGAAGGCCCGTCCCTGGCCGCTAGCCGCGAGACGGCCGGCCGATGCCGAACCAGCGCAGCCCGGCCTGCTCGACATCCTCGGGCGGGTAGACGCTGCGCAGGTCGACGAAGATCGGCTGCGCCATGTCGCGCGCCAGCCGCTTGAGGTCGAGCGCTCGAAGCACGTCCCATTCGGTCACCAGCACCACGGCGTCGGCGCCGGCGGCGGCGGCATAAGGGCTGTCGAAGAAATCGACGCCCTTCATCATCGGCCGCGCCTGCTCGATCCCCTCGGGATCGTAGCCCCGCACGCTCGCTCCGGCATCCTGCAGCGCCTGGACGATGCTCAGCGACGGCGCGTCGCGCATGTCGTCGGTATTGGGCTTGAAAGTCAGGCCGAGCAGGGCGACGGTGCGGCCGCGCGCCTCGCCGCCGAGCGCCTGGACGACCTTGCGGCCCATCGCGCGCTTGCGGGCCTCGTTCACCTTGACCACCGATTCGACGATCCTCAGCGGCGCCTGGTGGTCCTCGGCCGTCTTCAGCAGGGCGAGCGTGTCCTTGGGGAAGCAGGAGCCGCCATAGCCCGGGCCGGCATGGAGGAACTTGCCGCCGATCCGGTTGTCGAGGCCGATCCCCCGGGCGACATCCTGGACGTCGGCGCCGACGATTTCGCACAGGTCCGAGATCTCGTTGATGAAGGTGATCTTCGTCGCCAGGAAGGCGTTGGCCGCATATTTGATCAGCTCGGCGGTGCGCCGGCCGGTGAACAGCAGGGGCGCCTTGTTGAGATAGAGCGGCCGGTAGATCTCGCGCATCAGCTCGCGCGCGGCCTCGTCCTCGGTGCCGACGACGATCCGGTCGGGCCGCTTGAAATCCTCGATCGCGGCGCCTTCGCGAAGAAACTCCGGATTTGAGACGACCCAGGCCTTCGCCTCGGGCGCGGTCTCGCGGATGATCCGCTCGACCTCGTCGCCGGTGCCGACCGGAACGGTCGACTTGGTCACCACCACGGCCGGGCCGCGCAGGGCCCGGGCGATCTCCTCGGCGGCGCCGAACACGTAGCTGAGGTCGGCATGGCCGTCGCCGCGGCGGGACGGGGTGCCGACCGCGATGAAGACGGCTTCGGCGCCGTCGACGCCCTCGTCCAGATCGGTGGTGAAGGCGAGCCGGCCGCCGCGGACGTTGCGCTCGACCAGATCGTCCAGCCCCGGCTCGAAGATCGGCATCACGCCCTGCTTCAGCGCATCGATCTTGCGCGAGTCCTTGTCGACGCAGACGACGTCGTGGCCGAAATCGGAGAAACAGGCGCCGGAAACGAGGCCGACATAGCCCGTACCGATCATCGCGATGCGCATCGAAAGTCCTTAGCTGCGGTGGAGAGGCGCCCGCTTAGCCCGCACCGGTTCGGCGCGACAAGGTCTTTCGAAGCCGCTGCCGGGGCTCGGCGGGGCATTGCGCGGCATGCCGGCGAAAAAAAAGGGAGCCGGCCCGAAAGCCGACTCCCTCCAATTCCTTGGGCTGCGCCGCGTGAAGCGGCGAACCCTCTGGCTTACCAGCCGGAGCCGGGGCCGTAGGTGATCTCCACGCGCCGGTTCTGCGGCTCGCGGACACCGTCGGCGGTCTCGACCAGCGGCCGGCTCTCGCCGAACGCTTCCGTGGTCATGACGCCATCGGGGATCCCACGTCCGGCCAGGTACGAACGGACGTTCGCGGCGCGACGCTGCGAGAGACCGACGTTGTACTGGTCCGAACCCGAACGGTCGGCGTGGCCCGCGATCATCACCTGGGCCTGGCCGCAGGTCTGATAAGCGGAAGCCGCGTTGTCGAGGATCGCAGCGGCCTGCGGCGTGACGTCGTCCTTGTCCCAGTCGAAGAAGACCATGAACGGACCCGCGACGCACGCCGGCGGCGGCGGAGGCGGAGGCGGCGGCGGCACCGGCTCGACATAGGCCGGCGGCGGCGGCGGCGGAATGACTTCCACCGGCTCCGGCGCTCCGCCGAAGTTGAACGTCAGGCCGCCGAGAAGGCTGTGCGACCGGAACCGCTGCTCCGACTCGTTGCCGTTGAACGCGACCATGCGGACGTCGTCGACGTTGAAGAAGCGATACTTCACCGTCACGTCGATATTGTCGCTGATCGCCTGACGGACGCCGGCGAAGACCTGCCAGGCAAGCTTCGAATCGGAGTCGTCGAGGAACGGAGCGGTGTTGGCGAAGACGCGCTGGTTGTTCGCCTTGACCCGCGCCATGCCGATACCCGCGCCGACGAAGCCGGACACGCCCTCGTCGTCGCCGAAGTCGAGCATGCCGTTGACCATGAAGCTCAGCGCGCTGGCGCTGCCGCCGGCGAACGGACGCGATGCCGGGAAGACGGTGCCTTCGCCGGGAAGCCGGAGAGTGGTGTTGTATCCCTCGAGATCCGCCTTCTTATAAGCGGCTTCGGCCTCGATCCGGAATCCACCCAGGTCGTAACCCACGAAGATGCCACCATCGTAGCCATAATCGTAGTTCAGCCTGATGGCGTTATCGACCGCGCCGATATCGACGTCGGTATCTTCGACGATCATCGCACCAAATTCGCCACCAACGTACCAGGCGCCATCGCGCGCAAAGGCTGGTGTTGCGAGCAAGGTGGATGAAAGCGCCACTGCGATGGCGAGCTTCCGCATAAACTTTCCCCTTTCTTCTTGCGTCCCTACGGGAACGACCATGAACTCAATACGGTAAGCGGAGTTTCCGCGCAAGCACGCTTATCCCCACGAATGTTGCCGAAATGCCTCACTGAATGCGTTAGCGATTCGTGAAAGCCCCTCGTCAGACGGCCCGCAAACGAGCGTTTGCATCCTTGGTTTCATGCGAGCAACAAAAATGCTCACTCGATCAATCCGTGTGACATTAATGCCGCGGTTAGGGCGTTGACCGCGGCCCTCGCCTCTTCGTCGATTATCGTGCCTCCAGAAGGGCTTGGGACCGCCGCCTGGCGCGCTCCGACGACCTGGACGCCGTTGACGACCAGTCCGGCGCAGACCAGCGCGCCTTCCCGCCACTGCGATCCGTCCCACAGCAGCGGCAGGCTCGCCGCCTTGTTCCAGGCCGTCGTACCGGGCACGGGCGTCAAGAACCGCCAGCCGCCCTCGCTCCACATCGCCAGCTCGCCGTCGCGGCCCTCCCAGTCGCCGGTGGCGGCCGGACCGACGATCCAGCACTCGCCGATCGCCGGCGAAGGCGACGGCGCCGAGGTCGGCGCCGCTTCGACCGCCGGATGGAGCGCGAGGTCGATCCGGGTCAGGGCCTCGTTGTGGAACAGCTCCTTCTGAGCCTGACCGGAAAGGATGAAGGGCAAAGCGAAGCGCGGGGTGGTGTCGGCCATGACGTTTTCTCCTCAGGCGATGACGAGCGACGCCGGCCGCGACGGCGCCGACGTGCCGAGCTGGACCAGCTCGATCGAAAGCGGCCCCGCCAGCCCGTCCGCCGACTGCTCGGCCGCCGTGTAGAGACAGGCGGGCGAGGCCAGCACCAGGCTGCGCTCGAACCCTTCGCCGGCCAGGGTCAGCCGATAGGCCTCGGTCTCCTCGCCGAGCGGCGTGTCGCTGCCGCTCAGCCAGACCCAGCCGGAGCGGCTGCGCCGGGTCCAGCCGAGCGCCAGGTCGCCGTTGGCAAGCCGCTCCGCCCGCAGGTGCACGGGCGACGGCGGCCGAAGCGCCTCGCCGCTCACCTGGCGCAGAGCCAGCACCCCGTCCGGATCGCCGAGCCCCGTCGCCAGTAGCCGGGCCTCGCCGCCGAGCGCGCCGAGCGGCGCCTCGATCGCCGCAAGGCTCTCCGGCTCGATCAGCGCGAACGGCTCGCCGGCGACATGGAGGCCCGCCGCCCACTCCGTCCCCCGCCGCCCGCGCAGCAGCCGCGACAGCCGGAAGCGGCGCCCGCCGAGCGGCTCGGCGGCTCCGAACTGGATCAGCTCGTCGCCGAGCGCCGCCAGATTGGCGCCGGAGGCGAGCGCCGAGTCGCTTCGGCCCTCCAGCCACATCGCCTCGTTGAGCAGCTCGACCTCGACGGTGTTGCGCTGGTCGAACAAAGCGGCGCCGGCCGCCTCCGGCACGCTCAGCGCCGAGCCGATGATGGCCGCAGGCGCCGTCGCTCCGGCGGCGACCCAGCTCGTGCCGCCGTCGAAGCTCGCGCTCAGCTCGGCCCGCCGCCATCCCGCCTCGCCGCCCGCCGCCGCCGCCAGCAGCCGCGGCCGGCTCGGCAGCGTCTCGGCGGAAAGCGGAAGGTCGAGCAGCAGCAGCGAGGTCGGCCCGTGGAGGAGGTCCGGCTGGTCCACCGGTCGCCCGGGGCTCGCGCCCGCCCCGACCACCGGCGCTCCGCCGGGGATTCCGCTCAGCTCGAGCGTCAGCACCATCCGGTCGAGCGTCCAGCGAGCGAGCCTCCACAGGCCCGGCCGGCCGGCGATTCGCAGCCGCTGCCCGGCGGCGAGGCCGAGGCGCGACCAGGCGAGATTCACCTTCGCCGAGCGTCGCCCGGCCCACATCCGCTCGAGCCGCCGCGCCGCGAGCGCCTTGGCGGTGCCGGCGTCGAGCGCGGCGGCGACCGCGCTCCGCTCGCTGCCCAGCGCGGAACCCGGCCGGGTCGCCCGCTGAAGCCCGGTCTGATAGTCGCGGCCCGGATCGTAATAAGCCAGAGTGGCTTCGGCGGGGACCGAATCGCCCCTCCGCCGAAGCCATTCGCTTCGCCCGCCCGCCCCGCTGGCCGCCGTCGCTCCGAGCTCCGCCTCGTCGAGCGTCACTGCCGCGCCGGCATCCCAGCTCTTCAGCACCAGCGCGTCGCCGTCGTCGGCGAGCGCCAGCGGTTCCAGCTCGGCGAGCGCCGCGATCGCGGCCCGCACGCTGTCCCCGCTCGCGGCGTAGCCGGCCAGCGCCGGGCTCGCCCCCGCCGCCGCCAGCCCCTCGCCGAGCGCCGCCGCCACCGCGCCCAGGGCCGGCGCGCCCTCGTCCGCCTCGACCTCGAAGGTCAGCGAGGGGATTCGGTTGCCGTAATCGGCGAGCTGGAAATCCTCGAAGACGGCATAAGCGATGCCGCGATACGCCGGCGCCTGCCCGATCCCCTCCACCGCCGCGATCAGCGGATCCACTTCCTGCGCCTCGTCGCCGGGATGGAGCCGGTAGCCGGTCGCTGTCTTGAAGTCCCCGGCGGCGCCGCGCAGCAGCTTGCCGTCGGCCCAGATCCGCCGGACTCCCCGCACCGGCCGAGCCGATAGCGCCACCGCGAAATTGGCCGAATAGCTGTAATCGACCGTCCTGGGCTGGCCCTTGCCGCCGCCGCTCTTCGACCTTTCCTCGCGCAGGTCGGTGGCCCAGATCACCGTTCCGGCGATCCGCATCGTCCCGAACAGCTTCGGTATTTGGCTGCCGTAGCTCGACGTCTGCACCGCCAGCTCGCCGAGTCGCGGTCCCTGCCTGGCCTTGGGCGCGAACAGCCTTGCGTCGATCTGCTGACCGAGCAAGGCGCCCACGGCGCCGCCGATCGGGCCGCCGACCGCCGTTCCGGCGGCGGTGAGAAGGAGGGTCGCCATCAGAGTTCATCCGTCGCAAGCCGCCACGCCCCCACGAGCGTCCACGGGATCGGATAGGGCCGCTGCACCACGCGGCGAAGGGCGGCATCGGCATGAACGAAGCCGAAGGGCGTGATGATGACCATATGGAACTGTGCCGGCCCCGTCTCGCAGACGACGACGTCGCCGAGCTCAAGCACATGGCCCGTCACCGGGCGGCAGCCGAGGTCGCAAAGCCGATGCTCGATCTCCACCAGCGACTGGCCTCGAAGCCTATAATCCCGGGGTACCCGCTCGATGGCGATTCCGGCCGCGAGCGCCACGGTGCCGACGCAGTCGAGCCCGTGCTCGGGATCGCGGCCTTGCGGCCGGAAGCGGGCGCCGACGAGCGCGCAGGCCCTCGCGGCGATGTCGATGCCTTTCATCGTCAGGCTCCAGGATAACGGGTCAGAAGGTCCATCCCGGGCAAATGCGGCTCGCCCCGGAAATTCTCGGCATTGGCGAACCGCGCCCGGCAGGTGGCGAAGCTCTTGTCGCAGCCCTCGGCGATCTCGACGAGGTCGCCGGCCGCGATCGCGAAGGGCGGCGGCTCCTGAAGGGTCAGCTGCGCGCCGGCCGAAGCCAGGATCGGGCTGTCGAGGCCGCTGTTCGCCCCGCCGATCCAGCGCAGCCGGCCGAAGGCGTAGGCGCCGGCCTCGCTCGACGAGTCGGCGACCGTGACGACAGTCTCCGCCGCGACCGCCGTCACCCGGGTCACCGTCACCCGCGCCGCCGTGTCGACCCGGCAGCGCCGGTCGCCCAGCTCCGCCCGGCATTCCGGCGACGTCTGCTCGACCACCGGCCGCTCGAGCAGGGCCGCCGGCCCGCGCAGCTCGGCCTCGAAGCCGTTGGCCCTGATCGCGACGTCGCCGAGCTCGCCGCGCGCGAGCGGCAGCCTGGCGCCGTGCGGATCCTCCCAGTCGACCAGGAACAGGGCGACCGCCGCCCGGTCCCATCGCCCGGCGGCCAGATCGTCCTCGCCGATCGAATCGCTGGTCAGCGCTCCCGACACGTCGAGCGTCGAAGCTTCGAACCCGTCCGAGACGGAGACGGCCGAAGGCAGCATGCCCGGCGCGAAGCGGTAGACGAGGCCGTCTATCTCCAGGTCGCGGTCATGGCTGGTGAAGCCGAGGCAGAGCCCGTCGCGCCGCTGCACCCGCCAGCAGAAAGCGAGCGTGGTAAGCTCGCGCGCGAGGAAGGAAGGCATGGCGATACTCCTTTCCTAAATTCCTCCCCGCGATTTCGCGGGGAGGGGGACCGCGCGAAGCGCGGTGGAGGGGTTCTCTGGGAGTCGGTAGAACCCCTCCACCAGGCTTCGCCTGGTCCCCCTCCCCCGGAAATCCGGGGGAGGAATTGGAGAGGCCCCTACCCCTCGCGGACCTCGATCAGCGGCACCGACGGGATCTCCCCCGCCTCGAACGTCGCCCGGCTGATCGCCAGCCGGTCCTCGGCGAAGCGCACCGGAACGTCGAAGCGGTAGCCGGCCTCGATCACGGCGCCGTCGGCCGGAGGCTCCTCGAACCGCACCCGCCCGAGCGGTGCCAGGGTCCACCCCGCCACCCGCTCGACGCCGGCGACCGACACTCGGACGCTTCCCGCCACCGGCCGGGTGATCCGCCGCTCCTGGCCGCCATAATGCTTGACCAGGTCGAACTCGGTTCGGACCCCGTCGCCCGTCCCGAGCCGCTGGTCGGCCGCTCCGGGCGTCCCCGTCATTGCGTTCGAGCTGTTGTCGAACGGATCCTCGAAGCGGAAGGCCACCGCCGCGCCGCGCCGAGCCCGGAAGAAGGCGATCAGGGCATGGAGGTCCTCCTCGCCGCGCAGGCCGGGGCCGGCGTCGAAGCGCAAACGGGCGTCGGCCCAGTCGCTGTTGCGCTGCTCGGCGCCGCCGGCCCCGGTCACGATCGCGGTCGAGAAGACCGGCTCGACGCTCGCCTCGCGCCCCAGCGCCACCGGAAAGCGCTCGTCCTCATAGGCTTGCACGTCCCCATCTCCCCCATCGAACCAGGTGAAGCCGTCGCGAAGCACCTGCGGCAGCGCCCAGACGAACACCTCGCCGGTCCCGCGCCGCCGCGCCGCCTCCACCGCCGCCGCGATCCTGTGCCATTGCGCCTTGTCCCCGGCGGCGAGGACGAAGCCGGCGAAATAATGCTGGCGCCCGGGCGGATAGCCGAGCCGGGCCTGCGCCGCCGCGATCCCGCGCGCGCTCGCCCCCGCGTTGCCGCCGGTCACCCAGTCGTAATCCTCCAGCTGAAGCACGTCGAAGGCCGGGCTCACCCAATCGAGCGGCAGGTTGGCGAGCTTCAGGTGCGGCCCGTCCAGCACCGTCGGCAGATAGGCCAGGAGCAACGTCTCCGAGTCCGCGGCGACGCCGCGCACCGCCGACAGCAAAGCCGCCGTCGAATCGGCCAGAACCGCGCCGGCCGCGTCGAGCGTCTCCTGCTGGGCGGAGGTGAGCGGCCCGCGCACGTCCGCGATCGGGACCGGCGCGAGCAGGTCGACCGCCTCGGCGTCGTAGAGGCAGATGCGCCCGTCCGGCATCACCCACCACCACGGCTCGCCGACCTGGAAGCGCACCCTCAGCCCCGCCGCCGCGGCGATCGCCGCGAAGGCCTGGCCGACCTGCCGCAAATAGCCCATCGCTCCGTCATGCGCCGGCGACAGCAGGGTGGACGGCGGCGACCAGCCGGTCAGCGCCGGCGAGCCGTCCAGTGCGCGCTGCTTCCAGTCGCCCCAGACATGCTGGTCGAGCAGCTCGTAGCTCAGCGACAGGATCGGCTCGTAGGATAGTGCCTTCGCCCGCTCGCAAAAGTCCCGGTGCCAGGCCGCGCAGGGGCCGTTGAGCACCCCGCCGGAGAGGCTGATGTAGTACCCGCCGTCAGGCGGGGACCCGCCGCTGTTCGCCTCGAGCCGGAAATAATGGCTCATCCCGACATAATGGTTGATCGGCCCGCGATAGCCGAGCTGAAGGCAGTTCCTGAGCACCCGCGCCGGGGTCAGATGGTAGAGATCGTCATAGCCGGTCGCGATCCGAAGCCTGTGCTCCGGCACCAGCGTGTCGCCCTGTCCGAGCGCCGATCCCGCCCCGTCGCAGGCGATCCCGCTCAACTCCGCCCAGCCCTCCGCCGGCGCGTCCAGCGGCACGTCCTCGTCCGCATAGCCCGGCGCCACCATCGAGACGAACATGCGGTCGACGTCGCCGGCCCAGACCGGGTCGCCCCCCTCCCACCCGCCGCCCAGCGCCGCGAAGTCGAGCTCGACCTGGGCATCCTCCGGAGCGCCATCCGAATAATTCCACAGCCGCACGTACCAGCTGCGCTCCGCCCCGCTTTCGTCGCGCCCCTCGATCGTCAGCGTCGGCCCGTCGACGGCGTCGAGCGGCCGGATCCCCCCGCTGCGCCAGCGGAAGGCGAGCCGGCAGGACCGGAAGTCGCGGCTGGTTTCATAAGCGAGAAGGGGATGATCGAACCGATCCTCCGACTCCCAGATCAGCCCGGCAAGGTCGCTGGCCCTGTAGAAGACGCAGTCGACCCGAAGCGAATCCGGACCGGTCGTCACCGCCGAGGCCATCATCGGCCGCGGGAAGTTGACGGTCCACAGGCGCGGATCGAAGCGCTTGACGAACCCCCTCTGCCTCGCCGCCCCCGGCGGCGCCAGCCAGTGACCCATAACGACCCCTCCCCTCCCGTCATCGCGGCGAAAGCCGCGACCCAGGAACACAGGCGCTTGAGGAAGCCCCCGGCCGCCATGTCCCCGGGTTCCGGCCTGCGCCGGAATGACGGCTCTCAATCCTCCGCCTGGAGCAGCGCCTGCCGAACCGCCCGGGCCACCTGCCGGCTCGATCGTGCCAGCGCCTGCGGCGACTCCCCCGGCGGGGCGCTGACCGCGATGCTCATCCTTATCTCGCGTACCGCCCCGCGCCCCGCCTCGACCCGGCCGCTCTGCGTCGGCACGAACAGCTCCGGCCCGCGCTCGCCGACCAGATAAGGCCGCCCCGGCGCCACCGGCCCGCCGGTCGCCCGGCCGGGCGCTCCGAGCCCCGCCGCCAGCAGCTGCGCCGCCGCCGCGAGAAGCCCGCCTTTGCCGCCGCCGCCCGCCGCCGCCTGGATTCCGCCGCGGATCGCCGCCGCGGCGATCTCCGCCATCGCCGCCAGCGCCGTCCGCTTCAGATCCTCGAAGCCGAACTTGCCGGTCCTCACCGCCCTCAGCAGCGCCCCCTCGAGCACCCGCCCGGCCCGCTCCAGCCCGTCGGCCAGCGGCCCCTCCAGCTGCCCCTTCATCTCGGCCACGTCGCGCGCGAACGCCCCCGTATCGGCGCGAACGCTGACCAGCAGCCGCTCAATCTCCTCGTCCATCGGGAAACCTTTCCATCAGCCGCGCCAGGTCCGCGCGGGTCGCCGGTGCCGCCTCCGGCCCCAGCATCGCCTCGAGCACCGCTGCGAGCTCCGCCGGAGTCGACCGCCAGAATTCGTCCGGCCGCCATCCGAGCAGCGCCCCCGCCAGCCCGGCCAGCCGCGCGGCCGCCTCGCTAAACCTCGCCATGGCCCTGCAATATCTGCCCGAGCAGCACCTTCAGCGCCGGAGTCGCCCCCGCCAGCCCGAGCTCGACGATCGCCGCTCCGATCCGCTCGCGGCTCAGCCCTTCGGGCCGAGGCTCCGCGCAATGCCAGAACAGGGCCGCCATCTCGGCGACCTTGAGACCGCCCGCCGCCGCCCGCTCGACCAGGGCGAAGAGCGGCCCCAGCTCCTCCTCGGCGGCGACGAGCGCCTCGAAGCTCGGCCGAAGCCGAACCGGCTCGCCGCCGACGAGAAGCGGCGCTTCCCCGCGCGCGGGATTGGCCGCCGTCACGGCGTCACCACCGGCCCGGAGCTCTCCAGGCTCAGGGCGTAGTTGCGCTCGCCATTATAGTCGCCCGAATAGTCGAGCCTCGTCACCAGGAAGCGGCCGCGCAGCTTTTCGCCGCTCTCGAAGCTCAGCTCGTAATCGTCGACCAGTCCCGTCAGAGCGTTGGTCTTGACTCGCACCTCCGCCGCCGAACCGGTGAAGATCCCGCTCGCCGCCACCGACACCGAGCGCACGCCCGCCCCCGACAGCAATTCGCGCCATCCGCCCGAATCCTTCGAGGTGACGTTGACCGCCTCGCCGTTGACCGACATCTGGGTCGTCCGCATCCCCGCCACCGTCGCGAAGACCGGCGGCTGGGCGCCATTCCCCACCTTCAGCAAAAAGGCACTTCCCTTTTCCGCACCCATCGATATTCTCCCACTGGCTCAAATTGTTGCACTGGAATTCGGGATGATTTCACAAGTGCTTCTCATCGCTCTGCTGGCGTCCGCGCAGGGCAATCTCGCGTCGGCCAGGTCCAGTTATTCCCGCTGTCTCGGCAGCTTCACCCGAGCCCAGGTCAAGGAGCGGGTCGAGGAGGCGGCGTTCACGGCCAAGCTCGCCACCGCCTGCAAGACGGAGGAGGCCGCCTTCCGCGCCGCCTCGGTCGCGACCGACGTCGCCGCCAAGATCGCCCGGGCCACCGCCGAGCGGAACGCGACGGAGGAGATCGGCTACATCCACGAGAACGCCGTCGAGACGTTCAAGAGCACCCTCGAGACGCCGAAATAGCCATCGGGTGAGTCGCGAAGGTGTCGTCACCCCGGACTTGATCCGGGGTCCACCTTCTTCAACGGCTCGACTCCGGTCAGGTGGATGCCGGATCAGGTCCGGCATGACGTAAGGCCATTCCGCTTCCCAATTCACTCCGCCAGCATCCGCGCCCGATAGTCGATCGCCACCGCCCAGCCGGCCTTGCCGCCGAGCCCCTCGGCGACCGTGCGCCGGCGCACCATCGTCAGGGTGACGAGGTACCAGCCCTCGACCTCCAGCCCCGCCTCGATCGCCGCCTCGGCGACCTCGGCGAAGGCCCGCGCCCGGTCCGGCCGCTCGCCGCGGTCGCGCAGGATCACCGCCAGCCTGAGCTCGCGCCCCCGCCCGTTCTTGTGCCCCCAGTCGCTCTCCGCCCCGCATTCGACGACGGCATGAGGAAAGGCCGCCTGAAGCGGCGGCCCCGGATAGACCGCGCCGAGATCGAGCGCCGCCAGGGCCTCGATCGCCGCCGCCTGAAGCGTCGCGCCCGCCCCGCTCATCGCCGCCTCCCCGCCATCAGCCAGCGAAGCCCCGGCTCGACCGCGAAGCGCCGGGCAAGGCCGCGCCCCGAAAGCGCCACGCCCCCCTCCTCCTCGCTCACCGCGACTCCCGCCGGAGCCTCCTCGCGAAGCGCCTCGGCAAGCTCGCCCCGCCGCCGCCGCGCCGCCCTTTCGGCAAGCGCGGCGGCGTTCAGCATCAACCGCTCGAACATCTCTTCCCTCCCTCAGCGCAGCCGGAGCCGGCGATAGGGCCGCCACAGCGCCGCCACCGCCGCCGGCATCGGCTCGGGGGCCCTGCCCCCCTCGGCGACCCGGATCGTGTAGAAATGCGCCGCCAGCCTCAGGATGCCGTGGCGCAGGGCCGCCGGAAGATCGGCCCAGGCCCCCGCCACTCCGGCCTCGAAGCCGACCCTGATCCGCCGGGCCTCGCCGGCCGCGGTCAGCCGCACCCAGCCGTCGCCATGAGAGTCGATGTCGATCGCATAGCGGTCGCTCGCCAGCGGCTCCGCCGTCCCGTCGGCGGCGAGCGCCTCGACCGAGAGGATCGAGCGCACCGGAGTGCGCCCGAGCCGCTGCCACGCCCGGCTCGCCGGCATCGTCTCGACGAAGCCCCGGGCCAGCAGCGCCTGGCCGGTGAACCGCTCGCACAGCTCCGCCGCCGCTTCGGCGAGCGAGCCGATCAGCCCGTCCTCGTCCGATCGCTCGACCCGCAGGAATCCCTTCGCCGCCCCCGCCGCCTCCGGCGGCAGGACCAGCGCCTCGCCCTCGATCATCATGTGTCTCCGCTGGAGAATCCCCTCCCTGCACGCAGGGACGGGTCAGGGGTGGGTACACCTCCACCGGCAGTGCGCTTGCCGGAGACGCACCCACCCCCCGCCCCTCCCTGCGTGCAGGGAGGGGAGCCGACTTACGCCGCGAACTTCAGAAGCTTGATCGCCTCCGAATTCGCCACCTGCCCGCCGATCCGCTTCGTCGCGTAGAAATGGACGAACGGCTTGTTGGTGAACGGATCGCGCAGGATCTGCGTCTCGGTCCGCTCGGCGATCAGATAGCCGGCCCGGAAGTTGCCGAACGCCACCGACAGGCTGTCCGCTGCCATGTCCGGCATGTCCTCCGCCTCGACCACCGGATAGCCGAGCAGAGTGTCCGGCTGGCCGGCGCTCAGCCCCGGCTGCCACAGGAACGCCCCGTCCGAGGTCTTGACCTTGCGGATCGCCGAGGCGGTCGCCGAGTTCATCACGAACGCGGCCCCCTGCCGGTAGGGCGGCCGGAGCGTCTGGACGAGGTCGATCAGCTTGTCGCCCGGACTGGCCCCGAGGCCGCCGGCCGCGCCGGTGGCGAGATACTGGAGGGTCCCGAACGCGCGCAGATGATCGGCCTGGGCCGAGTTCGGCGCCGCCAGGAACCCCTTGGGCCGGTTGATCCCGTTGCCGGCGACGAAGGCCGAGCCTTCCGCCCGGGCGAACTCGGTCGCGATCTCCTGCGCCAGCCACGCCTCGACGTCGAACGCGGCATCGTCGAGCATCGCCTGGCTCGCCGCCGGATTGGCGTAGAGCTCGCCGAACGGCGGAGCGACCTCGGTGAAGGCGGGAGTCCCCGTCTCCGGCCGGGCCGCCGTCTCGCTGACCCAGCCCGACGGAGTCCCGCCGGTGGCGACCAGCTTGCGGTAGCCGGCGCTTCCCACCCTGACCACGTTGGCGATCGACCGGATCGGCGAGATCGCCGTCAGCAGCCTTCCGATCTCGGCGTCGATCTCCTCCGGCACGGCATAGCCGCCGGCGGCATCGGTCAACCCCGACATCGCCTTGAGTTCGAGCCCGCTTTCCAGCCCCTTCCTCAGATAGCCCTCGACGAACGGCGAGGCCTGCGCCTTCGCCCCGCTCAGCGCCGGCCGGGCCCCGGCCACCGCCTGGGCGTCGATCCGCGCCTTGAGCTGCGCCATCTCCTCGCGGAGCTGCGCAACCTCGCCCTCGTCCCGCTCCAGCGCCTCGAACGACGCCTCCAGCGGATCCGCTTTCACTTCCAGCATTTCGATTCTCCCAAATGTGATGCACGCCACCAGCTCTCCCCTCCCTGCACGCAGGGAGGGGTTGGGGGTGGGTACGCCACCGCCGGCAGTGCGCGTTCGAAGACTCACCCACCCCCCCGCCCCTCCCTGCGTGCAGGGAGGGGAGTTCCTTCGATCCTCCGAATCCGTCTATCCTGGCGCGATGCAGCTCGACCGCGACGGCGCCCAGCTCTTCCCCGCCGCCTTCAGCCCCGCCGAAGTCGCCGCGCTCGCCGGTCTTCTGTCCGTGCCACAGGGCCGCCCCGGCGCCCGCCTCGGCTCCATCCCCGGCCTCAGCGCCCTGATCGGGCCCGCCGACTCGATCGCCGCCGCCCTCCTCGGGCCGGGCGCCCGCGCCGTCGGCGCGAAGCTGTTCGACAAGTCCCCCGCCCGCAATTGGGCGCTGGGCTGGCACCAGGACCGAACCATTGCGGTCCGCGAGCGCCGTGACGTCCCCGGCTTCGGCCAATGGACGCTCAAGGCCGGAATCCCGCATTGCGTGCCGCCCTTCGGCTATCTCGAGCGCAGCCTCACCCTGCGCGTCCATCTCGATCCCGTCGGCGAGGACAATGCGCCGTTGCTGGTCGCCCCCGGCTCGCACCGCCTCGGCGCCGTCGCCGAGCCGGACATCGCCGCCGCCATCGAGCGCTGCGGCGTCAATGCCTGCCTCGCCCGGGCGGGCGACGTCTGGGCCTGTGCGACGCCGATCCTGCACGCCTCGGACCGCGCCCTCACTCCGGCCCGCCGCCGAGTCCTCCAGCTCCTTTACTCGGCCGACATCCTGGCCGGCGGACTGGAGTGGCCCGGCTTGTGACTTTGGCCTAGGTCCGGCCGATGCCGCCGATCCGCCCCAAATGCTTCTTCGTCGCCCTGATCGCCGGCTGGGCGGTCGCCATCTTCGCGCCCAGCGCGACGATCGCCGCGGCGGGCCTGTCCCCTCTCGCCGCCGGCCGGAACCTCGCCGCCGCCACGATCGAGGTCGCGGACGAGGTCGCCCCCGCCGCCAAGCTCGGCTTCGCCCTGGTCTTCGCTGTGCTTCTCTACGTCCGGCGCCGATGGACCCGGGTCCCGGCCCTTCCAGCCGACATGCTGATCGGCGGCGTCGCCATGCTGGCGACCCTCGCCCTGCTCCCGGAGCCATGGTCGCGCGGCTTCGGCATCGGCCTCGCCGGCGACCGCTTCGACCCCATTCTCCTCGCCGTCTACTTCCTCGGCGGCGCCCTCGCCGGGCTCGCCTTCCGCCTGGCGGAAACAAGGTGCCTCCGCCGGGACCCTGCGGACGATCGTCCCTCGGCGGCGTGAGCTTCGCGACGAGGTCCCCCTCCCCGAGACGAGCTCGGGGAGGAGTCCGGGGCAAGACCGACCGTCGCCTGGAGGCGCCCTCAGTTCACGATCCAGCCGGAGCTCGCGCTGTAGCGGCACCTCAGGATGCGGTAGTTGCCGATGTGGGCGTAGCCGGTGGTGCCGGCGACTCCGTTCACCGGCGTTCCGTCGGTCGTCTTGATCGTCGCCGTCTTGCCGCCGATGTCGATGAAGGTGAGGACGATCTGACCGCCGCCCAGCGAGTCCAGCACCCTCTGCTCGGTGGAGCCGGCGGTGACCGGCGGCAGGTTGACGACGATGTTGGACGCCGCGCTCGACTGCAGGAAATCGAACTCGCCGCCCCAGCCGACGTCGGCGCTGGTGTGGTTGACGAAAGTGACATGCTGGCCGCTGAACCGGTGTCCCGAATAGTCGATGGTGACTCCGTTCGCCCGGACATGGTCGGTCACGTAGATTCCGCCCCGGCCGCCCTCGAGCTGGGTCGGAGCAAAATAGCCTCCCGTCGACTGCTCGACGTAGATCGCCCTGGAGCCCATCAGCTCGAAATAGCCGCCGACCTCGCGGCTGCCGATCGCGGCGGAGACGTTGTCGGCGTTGCCGACGTGATAGCCATATTCGAGCGCCTCGTAGATGTTGCCGGTGCACTGGGCCGAATAGAGCGCGCAGTCGCGCACCCCGGCGCCCTTGCCGCTCTGGATCTCGCATTTCTCGACCTTGATCTGGCTGTTGTCGCCATTGGCGTCGATGGCGACCCCGTTGCCGCGCAGGATCTTGTAGGTGACTCCGGAGAAGGTCGCCGGGAAGGTGGCGGCGCCGTTGACCGTGACGCTGTTCGAGGTGACCGAGACGATCGCCCGGGCGATGTCGCCGGCAAGCTTGATATAGTCGAGCCTCGGCCGGATCCCGAGCGTGGTGAGGTTGGCGGCGCCGCTGATCGTGGCGGTGTTCGATCCCGTCGCCGCCGAGGCGGTGCCGGTGGCATATTGCGACCCGAAGCCGCGGATCAGCGACTGGCGCACCGTGGTCGCGCTGTTGTTGCCGCTGGTCGGGAAGTGGATCGCGTCGAGCACCGCATTCTCGACCGCGATCCGGTCGATCGTCGAGCCGTTGCAGCTGGTGCAATAGAGGCCGTGGCTGGCGAGCGCGTTGGCCTCGACGAACAGATCGACGAGGCTGTTATGCTGCCCGGTCAGCTTGAACACCGAGCGCATCGCCGCCGTCGCCTTGACCTTGCTCTGCGCCAGGCCGTCGCCGAACGTCTTCACTCCGGCGGTGTCGATCTCGGCCGCGGTCAGATAGGTCCCCTTCGGAAAATAGACCGCTCCCGCGCCCGAGGCATAGGCCGCGGCGATCGCCGCGCTGTCGTTGGTGACTCCGTCGCCGGCGGCTCCGAAATCCTTGACCGAGACGGTGTCGCGAAGCTTGCTCCGCACGGTCCGGGTGACGGCGCCTGTGCCGCTCTGCGTGAAGGTCACGTCGTTGCTGTCGATTGTCATTCATCTTCTCCATGAAAAAAGCCGCCCCGGAATTGGGGCGGCTTCAGGAAATCCTGTGGTCTTGGTTGGCGGAGCCTCTCGACGCCCCTCCCCCGGGTGAGGAGGGGCGCGATAGGGTAGCGGGCGTCAGAAGACCCGCCGGCGCACCTTCACCCTGAGCGTGCCGGACGGAAGGTCGGTCGGATTGGCTCCGGCGACGTTGCGGGCGAAGTAGCTCACCGTGTTCGCTGCACTCACCCAGGCGTGGAACACCACCCCCGCCTGGTCCGCCGAGAAGCTGACGTCCTCGACCGCATCGCCGAGGTTGACCCCGGTCACCGTCATCGTCTGGATCGCTCCGGAGGCTCCGGCGGCGAGGCTGGGCGGATCGTAGGCCGCCGTCCCGAACAGGGTCGCCGTCGTCGAGTTGAGCCGGGTCGCGGAGCTTCCCGGATGGTCGAAGACCGGCCCGATGGTTTCCGTCGCCGTCCCCAGCTCGGTCACCATGTAGGCGTTGAACATTCCCACGACCAAGGCCCGGGTGGTGATACCGGTGTTGCCGAAGGCGTTGCCGACCAGGCTGAGGTGGTGGCAGCTTCGGATGTCGATGGCCGGCCGGTCGTATTTCGGGATCAGCGCGCAATTCTCGACCAGCACGACCCCGCAGCCGCCGACCCCGTCGCCGGAGAGCCGGGTATGATCGAGCAGCAGGTTGACGTTGGCTGCCCCCTCGAACTCGCCGCCCGAAATGAGGAGGTTGAGCACGCCCGCCGCCCGGATGTGGGTGACCGACCCGTTGAAATTGTTGTCGCGGAAGGCGTGGCAGACGCCGCCGTCGTCGAGGATTCCGAAGCCCTGCGGATTGTTCGGGTCGCCGTTATAGGCGACGTTGATCTCGCAGCGCGTGACGCTGATCCGGTTGGTGTAGCTGTAGGACGCCTCGGGCGTGATGTCCTTGCCGTTGACCAGCCAGATCGAGGCGAGCGACTGGAGCTGGATGGTGCACAGGTCGATGTCGACCAGCTCGCTCTGGTTGAGGATGATGCCGTATTTGAAATTCTCGATCAGGAGATCCCGGAACTCGACGTAGGTTCCGCCCTGCTCGTAGATTCCGGCGCCGGTGTTGAGGCCGCCTAGGGTGTTGATGATCCCGAGCGAGCGCACCGCGATGTCGACCGGGGTCGAGGAATTGATCGGCCAGGTCGAGGCCAGGCAATTGCCGGTGCCGGTATGGCGCAGGATCGATCCGCGCTTGCCGGTGCCTTCCAGCGTCACATTCTTCTTGAGCTGGATCGTTCCGTTCACCTGGTAGGTCCCGGCCGGAAGGCAGACGCAGCCGCCGCCGGAATTGGCGACATGGTCGATCGCCGACTGGATCGCCGCCGTCATGTCGACAATGCTCGTCCGGGCGCGGATCGCGGCCTGGTCGGGCTCGGGGATGAAATCGAACAGGGAGACGCAGCAGGCGTCGTCGGTATAGCTCATGGTCTTCAGTCCTCACGAAAAAAGCCGCCCCCGGGATTGGGGACGGCTCGGCAGAAATCCTGTTTGCTTCGTCGAAAAAGGTCAGTCGGGGCCGGGCTCCAGCGCATGCACCCGCGCCTTCGGCTGCATCGGCACCGTCACCAGGCTGATCTCGACGAGGTCGAGCTCGGTCAGCTCGCGCGGCGTGCCGCGCTTCGCCTTGCGGACATTGTAGCCGAAGCTCAGCCCAGCCACGCGCCCCTCGCGCAGCGCGGCCGCCGCCGCGCGCCCGGCCGGCCCGTCGGACAGCCGGGCGATGACCCTGAGGCCGCGCCGGTCCTCCTTCAGATATTCGATCCGGCCGATCCGGCGGCCGCCCTTGTGCTGCCACAGCAGCGGCACCGACGCCGCGTCCCGTTTCAGGCTCCGCTCGAACGCCCCGGCGAGAACCACGTCGCCGCCCCGGTCCGGCCGGTCGAACACCGCCGCATAGCCCGCGAACCTCATCCGCCCCTCCTTGCCCGATTGCTCCTCGCTCATTTCAGAAGGTCGAGAAGCCCCAGCCGGACGCTCATCCCGAGCACCAGCAGCGCCAGCACGATCCTCACCGCCCAGCTCGCCACCGCCTTCCACGCCGAGCGCTTGGCGTCGCGCCACGCCTGGAGCAGCTCCCTCAGCTCGTCCATGTCGCGCCGAGCCCTCGCGTCGGTGAGGCCGAGCGCCCCGAGCGCCCGCTCGGCGCCCAGCTCGCACGCTTCCTCGACCAGCGCCCGCAAGGTCACCAGCCCCGCCCCCTGCCCCTCCGCCTGAGCGAGGAGCAAAGCGAGCGTCGAATTGCCCGTCTCCGTCATGATCCTCATCCTTTGAAACATTGATCCTCCCCGAGCCCGCTCGGGGAGGAATTCAGAAGCCCAGCATCTCGCGTTTCTCCTCGCGGGTGAGGAAGTCGGCGGCCGTCACCTGCGCCCACAGCCGCTCGCGGTCCTCGGCGAGCGCGGTGACCTGGTCGACGTCGACCGCGAACCTCAGCCCCGGCCACCAGGCGCCGAGCGCCGCCGCGATCGCCGCGAGCAGCCGGTCGGCGAGCGGAAGCACGGTCAGCCGCCACAGCGCCCGATTGGCCTCGCGGTAATTGGCGTAGGTCGAATCGCCCGGCAGCCCGAGCAGCATCGGCGGCACCCCGAACGCCAAAGCGATCTCGCGCGCCGCCGACGCCTTGAGGGCGACGAAGTCCATGTCGGTCGGCGACAGGCCGATCGGCTGCCACCTCACCCCGCCCTCGAGCAGCAGCGGCCGGCCGGCATTGGCGCCGCCGGAATGATAGGCCTCGAGCTCGGCCTGCAGCCGTTCATATTGCTCGGCGGCGAGCGGTCCGTCCTCGCCCTCGATGCTGAGCGCCCCCGACGGCCGCGCCGAATTGTCGAGCAGGGCCTTGTTCCACCTCGTCGCCGAATTGTGGATCGCCACCGCCCCGGCCGCGGCGCCGAGGCAGCCGAGCCCGTAATGGTCGTCGAGCGGGTTCATCGAGCGGACGTGGACGAGGCCCGGCCGGCCGAGCCCGTCGAGCGCCGCAAGCCGGGTCTTCACCTCCCCCGCCCGGTAGACATAGGCTGCCGGCCAGCCGCCGGCATCGGCCTCGACCGTCACCCGCTCGGGCCTCAGGGCGAACAGCTCGGCCGGAGCCCCGTCCGGATCGGCGACGATCTGGACGAAGGCGTTGCCGTGCAGAAGCAAATGCGCCGCCGCCGAATCGAGCAGGGCCGGCGAGACCAGCGCCACCGCCCTCGCCGCCGCCGCCGGCGCCCCCGGAGCGTAGACCGGCGCCCAGGCGACGCTCTCGGCGACCAGCCGGACCGCCCGCTGCGCCACCGGATTGCCGAGATAGGCGTCGCGCACCTGCGCCTCGTAGCCGCGCGGCCACTCCCCCGCCGCCGCGCCGACATGGGCGCGATGAAGCGGCGCCCGCGCGGCCGGCCGCGCGGCCTTGTTCCCGAACCAGAATTTCATCGTAGATCTCCAAACATACCCCTCTCCCGCTTTTCGCGGGAGAGGAGGGGCCCAAGCCGAAGGCTTGGGAGGTGAGGGTCTTGCTGACTCCGCGGAAAAAGACCCTCACCTCCCACCGCTAACGCGGCGGGCCCCTCCTCTCCCGTAAGGGACGGGAGAGGGGCTCGGGTCGTACCCCTTCGTCATGCCGGACTTGATCCGGCATCCAGCTTAGCTTTCGGCGCAGTGGCTTGAGGAAGTCGGACTGGGGACCGGGTCCGGGGCGACGATTTTCAAACCGTCTTCGACGCGCTGCGGGGCGGCGAACCCCCGCCGCTCACCAGGGCGTGTCGCGGCCGCCGCTTTTGATCGGGTTGCAGCTCGCGCTGCCGCCGCCGTTGCAGCCCGGATCGCCGTTGACCTGCCGGCGCATCAGCCCGACCTGCTCCTGGAGCTTCATCTCCTCCCATTGCTCGGCGGTGGCGCATTCGCGGATCCGCTTCAGCCTCGATCCGACCACCGGCTTCGACTTGCAGATCCGCCGCTCGGGGTCGGCCGCCTTGCCGCCAGTCCCCGCCGCCTGCACCGGCGCCGGAGCGGCGATCAGCATGGCGAGGGCCGCAAGCGCGCTCAGGCTCTTCATCCTCCCGCTCCTTTTTCCGCTCAGTTCGGCGAGATCAGGCCGTCGGTGTCGGCCGGCGATTCGGAGCGGTCGCCGTTATACTGCTTGATGCTCATCAGCAGCCGGTCCATCTCCTTGAGCTCCTGCCATTCGCGGGCGCTCCGGCATTCGCGGGTCCGCGCCAGCCGGGAGCCGATACTGGCCTTGCTGCGGCAGACGATCCGTTCCGGGTCCTCGCCGAGCTTCACCTTGCGGGACGCCGCCGAGCCTGGCGCCGAAGCCGCCAGCACCGCCGCCGCCGCCGTCATCGCGATCCACCGCATCGCCGTTGCTCCTTCCGCGCGGCCGAGCCGGCCGCCGCCGCTTACCCCTTGGGCCCCGGGGCGCCGTTGATCTGCTGGCGCCGCAGGCCCCATTGCTCCTGCTGCTTCATCTCCAGCCATTGCTGGGCGGTATGGCATTCGCGGATGCGCTGCAGCCTCGAGCCGATCGCCGGCTTCGACTTGCAGATCTCGCGGTCGGGGTCGTACGCCTTCTTCGGCTTCTCCGCCGTCAGCCCCGGCGCCGCCGCCGCGAGAGCAACCGCCAGCGCGGCCGCGATCCGAACCTTGTCCATGATCCGCCTCCTTTCCGATCCCGGCGGGAGAATATCCCAGCCCGGCCCCTAGGGACAGCGCCTTTTTCATCCCTCCCCGGCGCCGGGACAACAGCCACCCAGGGACAGTCACTTGGGACAGTCACTTGGGACAGTCACTAGTGACTGTCCCCTTTCACCCCCCCCGTTCACAGCAGCCTGATCCTCGGCTCGGCCCGACGCTTGCCGAGCATCAGCGCCGTCATCGCCCAGACCATCGCGTCGGCCCGGTCGGGCGAGCGCCCCGGCCCTTCGTAGCCGCCGCCCTCGATCATCCCGGCGAGCTGGTCCTCGAGCTCGGGAAAGCCGCCGGCGAACCGCGCCCGGCCGGCCTCGAACAGCGCCGCGACCGGCTCGGCCCGGGCCGACTTGCCAGGCCGGGCGTAGACGATCCTGACCGGCAGGGAGACGTCGGCGCCGCGCAGCACCTCCTCGACCATCGCCCCGCCCTGGTTGCCCTCGGCGACCACCCGGTCGGCGCCCCAGGCCTCGGCCGCCGCCGCCGCCACCCGCGCCCAGCCCTTCGGCCCGGCCCCGGCGACGGTCGCATCGGCGAGGACGTAGCCGATCCCGTCCAGGCCCAGCGCGCACACCACGATCCCGCAAATCCCCTCCGCCGACATCGGCGGATCCACTCCGAGGACGACGCGGCGAAACCCGGCCGGCGGCCCGCCCCGGCACTTCTCGATCAGGTCGCGCGGCCACAGGCTGCCCTCGACGTCGTCGATCAGCTCGCCCTCCAGCTCCTGCCGGCCGAGCCGGCCGCCGCCATAGTCGCTCGTCACCTCGCCGATGAAGAAGCCGGGCAGGTTGCTGGCGTTCTCGATCGTCCGCCCGCGGGTGAGCGCGACCCGCTCGCCGCCGGCCAGCATCCGCACCAGCGGCACCGGCCGCGGAGTCGTCGTCGCCACCACCCGCGGCAGCGAGCCGCGCCTCAGCCCGAACATGAGATTGCTCCACGCCTCCATCCCGAACGCCCATTTGGCGATCTCGTCGCACCAGGCGAAATGGTGCTGCGGCCCGCGCAGGCTGTCCGGGTCCGCCGCCGAATAGACGAAGGCGGTCGCCCCGTTCGGCCATTTCAGCCGCCACAGCGAGGGCTCCCAGACCGGCCGCTCGTCCGGTGCGCAGACCCCGAGGATGCCGTTGTCATTCTCGATCATCCAGGCCCGCGCCTGCTCCCTCGTCGCTCCGACCAGGGCGATGCAGGCCATCGGATCGGCCATCGCCATCCGCCTTACCCATTCCGCGCCCATCCGCGTCTTGCCGTAGCCGCGGCCGGACATCACCAGCCAGGTTCGCCACGGCAGCTCCGGCTCCCTCTGCCTGGGGCGTTCGAAAAGCCGCCAGCCATAGGCCAGGCTCTCCCGCTCGCCGTCGCTCACCCCCGCCATGATCCGCGCCCGAAGCTCGGGCGCCAGCGCGGCGATCTCCTCGGCCATCGACAGATTGTCATTGTCCGCCATCGCCGGCCTCCCCGGCGGCCTTCTTCGCCGCCTCCTCCGCCTTGATCTCCGCCAGCCGCGCCGCGATCAGGTCGATCAGGGTCCTGACGTCCCGCTTCGGCGCGCTGGCGGCCGCCCGCATCCGCTCGACGCTCTTGCTGTGCAGGCTGAGCAGCCGAAGCGCCATTCCGTCGTTGAACACCCGGGTCTTCGCGACCCTTCGGCCGCGGTGGAAGACCTCCTTGGGAGTGCCGAAGCGGGCGCGCCGGCCCATCTCCAGCTCGAGCAGGTCATGGGCTTCGCACGCCGTCTCCGCCCAGGCCGCGGCGAAGGCGGGGTCCCGCTTCTTGAGGTCGCGGAAGATCCGGTCCGTGCTCCGCCCCGCCGTCCGCGCCGAATAGGCGAGGTTGCAGGTCTCGGCGAGAGTCGCCAGGAAGATCTCCTTCTCCTTCTCGGTCAGCGCGCCCTTGTGCTTCTTGCGGATCTGCGGCCGCCCGCCCGCCCGGTCGCCCCGGGCGCGCTTGAGCTCCATCCCCGGCCCCTCGCGCGTCTCCGACCGCTTCGAAACCCGCTTCGAAGCCGGCGTCGCGGCCGGCTCCGCCGCCGTGACGAACCGCCCGTCCGGCCCGCGCCGGACCTTCCTCTTCCCGCTCATCTCGCCCTCCCCAAGGAAAACGGCCGCCATGTTTGATCGAAATTCCTCCCCGCGATTTCGCGGGGAGGGGGACCGCACGAAGTGCGGTGGAGGGGTTCTTCCAAGCTTCCGAAGAGCCCCTCCACCATGCTTCGCATGGTCCCCCTCCCCTGCAAATGCAGGGGAGGAATTTCACAAACATGACGGCCGCCCGCGCGCCCGCTCTTCCAAACCGGCCCCGGCCTTCGCCGGCGCCCGCGCGGCGCGCAAAGAAAAAGCCGCTCCGGGGCCACCCCCGAACCGGCTTCGATCTGCTCCAGCTACAATTCTGCAGCGTGACTAAAATGTACCCGAGCAGCGTGACGCTGTCAAGCACTTTTTACCGCTCCGGTCAATTCCTACATTTTCGGGCCTCCAGCTTCCACAAAACTGCCAAAAACCGCGTCCAAAAATAGGACTTCGAAATCCTATTTTTTCGCCTCATTTATCAAAAAACTTTATTTTCAGAGGCCGGATTCGGGCCCGATTTCGCGAGCCCGAATCCTATTTCCGCGAATCGGCCGTTCGCCGCTCACTCCTCCTCGTCGGCATCCCCGGCCTTGCTCTTCAGCTCCTCGTTCTTCGCCCGCGCCTCGAGCAGGTCGTTCTCAGCCTTGAGCCGGGCCAGCTCGGCGCCGCGTTCGGCGGCGATTCCGCCCTTGATCGTGTCGATTCCGCCGCCGACCGTCGTCGCCAGGGTCTCCGCGCTCGCCGACTTGACCCCGTAGCCGACCTCGGTCAGCCGCCCCTGCTCGTCCCAGCTCGCCTCGAGCCCGTTGTTCTGGAACATCGCATTGCGGAAGGGCAGGGTCTTTATCCGGCCGAACTGGAGCACGTCGAGCGGCTTGGACGAGACCAGATGGTTGCCTTTCTCCTCGCATCTGTCGTTGACCGTTCGTCCGATCGCCCGCACCTCGAACGTCGCCGGCTCGGCCTGGCGATAGCGTATCCCCTCGAGGCTGCTCTCGTCCGGGTCGTCGAGGGGGCCCGCGACCGTGGGAACGAGCCAGAGCTGTACGCAGCTGCCGTTGACGATGCTGTTGAAATTCACAGGCGGGTCCGGATCGAACCATTTGCGCGCGGCCTCGGGGAGGGGCAGCTTCTCCGGGCCGACGTCGCTCGCCAGCTTGGGCCAGAGGAATTCGGTCGAGACGGTGATCGCCTTGAGCGCCTTCTTGTGCGCCGCTTCCAGCCTGCCCAGCTCGAGCTGGAGCGCTTGGCGTGAGGCTATGGCATTGCCGAGCTGGTGTGCGGTGGTCGGGTCGGCGACCCCGCCGGCGAGCCGGATGCGCTCCTGGATGGCGTTGACCGTCGCCTCTGCGACGGCGACCTCGGCCTTCTTCGCGGCGACGTCCGCCTCGAGCTTGTCCGCGTTCCCGAGCGCCTCATAGGCCTCCCGCGTGCAATGGCCGTAAGCCGCGCTGCCGCCGCCGAACCCGGCTGGAGTCATCAGCTTGACCGCCGAGCCGAGCACGCTGCCAATAATCGGCCCGGTCCGGTCCTCCGCCGAGGCGCTGACCGACTTGAGCTGGCGATCGGGCCACAGCTTGAGCTTGAGGTCCGAGGTTTTCACCGGGCTCGACAGGCTGGTCATATCGACGAGATAACGACGCTTCATGTCGGGAGCGCTCGCCACCTTCACGTCGTCCGTCTCGATCACGATCTCGGGTTTCGAGCAATTGGCGAGCCGCCAGGTGACTGTGCCCTTGAGCTGGGTGAAGCCGAGCCGGTATTCGACGCCGCTGCGGCTGACGGGGTCGTCGGCCGCGACGTCGCTGAGATTGTGGACGTCCAGGCTGACGCAGCCGCCGGCTAGGACGGCGAGCGGCAGCGCCGCGCAAGCGAGCAGCGACCGGCGGACCGGCGCGTGGCAAATCGATTTCGAGTTCATTCCTCATCCCCTTCTTGATTTTCGTTGAACAGCGGCGGTCTGCGGCCGCCTCCCCGGCTCTCGGGAGCGGAGCGGTCGCCGGCGGTTTCGGCACGGATCCTGGCCTCGGCCCGCTCGAACGCATCGCGTTGCCGGAGCGCCCGGTCCCTCAGCTGCCTGAGGAACTCGCCGGCCGGGAGCGGCTCCATCGACAGCCCGGAATAAGGAAGGAACCGGTCGGCCTGGCCGGCCAGCCACAGCGCCGCCACTTTCAGGCACAGCGACTCGACGATCCTAAGCTCGTAGGCGGCGGCTTCGTCGCGCGCCGGGTCGGCGAGCGCCGCCGCTTCGATGAACCGGTCGACCGCCGCGCCGGTCGTTCGCCGGGCGAAGCGGGGGGCGTCGAGGCCTTCGACGTCGAGGAAGGAAGCCGTTTTCCCGTCGAGCACGATCGTCCGCCACCCGACCGGCGTCAGGGCGCTAAAGCCGGCGCCGTCGAGCAGCGCGCGCGCGTCGGCATGGTAGAGCGGGATGGGGGCGACCGACCGCGGCCGCCGCCGGCGGGGGCGGGCGGGGAGAAGCGCATCGATCGCTCCGGCCACGATCTCGGTCACCATCGGCGGCGCCGCCAGTCGCTCGACGATCATGTCATCCTCCCAGCAGCTGGATTCGGGGCGCCCGGGCTGGGGGAGCAAGGGCATTGCCCGCCGGCGGCCGTCTCGTGAACGTCGTGTCCGTCCAGTCCCCCTCTCTCGAGTGGACGAGGTCGGTGTAGCGCATCTCCTTGACGGTCCCGTCGGCCGGATCGTTGACGATCAGTACTTCCTGGCCGGCGGGGCCCAGCTTCCAACCCGAAACGGCCATGAAATGCCCTGCCGTGGTCGGCCGCTCGATCCGCACGCCGACGACACGGCCCTGATTGATCTCACGCTGAAGCGTCGCGAAGGGGGCGGCGTTGGCGCCGTCCGCGAAGCATTCCACCGAGTCGAGGGCGACGTCGAGCGACGAGGGCCGGTCGCACTCGTCGGTCGGCGGGTCGCTGCCGCAGCAGTGGTCGGACGGCGACTTCCCGAATGCCTTGGTGACGAAGCGGCACTGACGGCTCTCCACGGACGCGTTGTAAAGCCGCGCGATCCCGATCGTGACGGCGGCCCAGCACCAATTCTCCCCGCCCTGCTTCTCCAGGCGGAGCGGAAGCGGATTGGGAAAGCCCCGGAGGCTCCCGCTCGCCGCTGCCGGCACCGAGCGCGCCCCCCGGCCCGGATGACCGGGAGTCGGCGGAAGCGGGGTCGGCGCTCCGAGAATGGCGGGAAGGTCGGTCAACGTCGTCGCTCCGCTGGGCTCTCTTGTGCGATAGCCGGGACGGCGGCCGCCCGCCGTGACGGGGATCACGCCAAGAGCAAGGGGACAGGTACCGGTACCTGTCCCCTTTCCTATCAGCATCCTGTCCTGTCCCGGTCGAGGAGTGAGGGGACGGGGTGAGGGGGGCGAGTGAGGAAGTGAGGGGACAGTTACCGGCAACTGTCCCCTTTCCTATCCGCCGGCCGGGGGCCTTCCCCTTTCAGCCCGGTGAGGAGGGGGCGTCAGCGGGCGCCCGGTGCACCGGTTGCAGCGCGCCGACCCCTTCGGTCCTTCGGTGCTTCGGGTGAAAAGAGGGCCAAGCCCGAAATTGGTGTCAGACACCAATTTCCAAGCCGTTGAAAAGGGGACAGTTACGTAACTGTCCCCATCCCCCTTTCCCCATCCCCGCCAGCCGCTTCGGGGAAAAGGGGACAGTTACGGTACTGTGCCCATCCCCGCCCTTCGACCGCGAAATCTCCCATTCCGTAATGCGCCCGAAACGGTCCAATCGCCGCTGGACCACGTTCCTGCCTCCCCTAGGATGCCCCGGCGCTCCCGCGTCTGCGCGTGTCACCCTCTGGGCCCGACCGGGCGAATGGAGTCGAACCGATGATCGCGAACCCCACGCGCCTGGCCTTTCCCGCGACCCTGCTCGCCGGCGCCTCGCTGCTCCTGCTCGGAGCGCTCGGCCTCGGCACCGGCGGCGCCCCCGCCTCCGCCCAGCCGGGGCCGCCGCCGGGCACCTTCTGCCTCAACCCCTACAGCTTCCCGGCGAACGGCTTCGACTATCCGCAGTCGCGGCGCACCGTCGAATCCTGGGTCGTCGCCCGCGACGAGATGCGCGCCCGCGAGCATGGCTGGTACCTGTTCGCCGGAGTCAATTCCGAGGTCGGCGGGAAGCCGATCTGGCGGACCTGGTGCACCGCGACCCAGGCCTTCCCGCCGGCGGCCGCTTCCGCCGCTTCGCCGGGCCATCGCGTCTCGCTCAACGAACGGCGCCAGTCGCACGGCCTCACCACCCGGCTCACGCCGGCGTCGGCGCCGCCGGCGCCGTCCCCCGGCCAGGTCGGGGAGGATTCGATCGCGTTCACCGACGGCCCGGTCTATTCGGTGCCGGCGAAGGTGCTCGCCAACAAGGCCTATCGAAAATGCTTCGCGAAAGGCTCCCTGCCGACGTCGCCGGCGCTGAACAACGGCCCGACCCTGTTCAACGAAGGCAATGTCATGATCACCGGCGTGATCTACAACAAGCCCGCCAGCGACTGGATCAAGACCCGCAACCTCTATCAGGCCTCGGCGCTCAACGCCTATCTCGCCAAAGGCGACCCGGTCATGCCGGAGATGCCGGACAGCTCGTTCGTGCTCAAGCCGATGTGGTGGCCGGTCCAGCAGGGCGACGCCTACACGGCGCTGCCGCTTTGGGACGATCTCCCGCCCTCGGCCGACGAGGACCGCTATGCCGGCTTCGAGCGGCAGGAATTGTGGAGGCGCGCGGTGGCGATCACCGTCGATCCGAAGCCCGGGGTGAGGCTCCACGAGGCGAAATATCTCTACGGGGTCGAGGATTCCGCGGGCAACAGGCTCAAGCCGCGGGTCTATCGCGGCGCCGGCGTGGTCGGGGTCGATCAATTCTACAATTGGAAGCCGGACCTCGCCGCGATGGACCCCTGCGACCGGGCGCTGCTCGATCAGTCCGCCTGGTGGGCCTATAATCGCGAGTTCCGGCAGGGCGATTATCTCGTCCTCATGGCCATGCACGTCATGTCGCGCGAGCAGCCGGCCTGGACCTTCCAGTCCTTCTGGTGGCACGACAAGCCCGATTACGGTCCCTATGCGAGCGGCCGGCCCGACATTCCGGCCGCCCGCGCGCCCGGCCCCTGGCGCCATTATCTGATGGCCTCGACCTACGGCATGCGCGACCGCCCCGGCGGCGGGTCCTGGCCGATCGCCTACAATCCCTATATCGAGCTCGCCGCCGACCATCCGATCCGCACCAATTGCATGAACTGCCACCATCGCGCCGCCTGGGCGAAGGCGAGCTACGAGGCGCCGGGCGGGCCGGACGCGCTCCAGGCCTTCGATTACGGCAACGCCATCTTCGACAAGGTCATGCGCACCGATTCGATGTGGACGGTGGCGAGCGTCCAGCCCAACCCGCCCCCGCCGGCGAGCCGCCGCTAGCCCGGCCGATCGCTTCCGGACGCCGCTTTTCCGGGGCGGCCGGAGCGGGGCCGCGCATCCTTCCCGGCCGGCCGCGCGTTCCGCCGTTCAAGATGATGAAAAGATTTGCTTTTGCCCTTGCCGCCGCGGCCGGCCTCGCCGCCTGCGGAGCCGAGCCGTCGCCCGAGCCCGATCCGGCCCTGGTCGAGCGGATCGCCCTCGCCAACACCGCCGACCCCGACGCGCCCGCGCTCGACAAGGCCGACCGGATCGTCGCCGCCGTCGACCGCTCCGACCCCGACCGCCTCGCCGCCCCCGCCGCCGCCTTGCTGTCGCGCTGAGCCTCCCCTCGCTCCCGCGGACGCGCGGATCGGTGCAGGCACCAATTGCTAACCCGTTGAAATCCCTCGCCCGGCAATCGCCGCGGAGCGCGGCGTCAGAACGGCGCCTCGCCGACGACGTTGCCGGCGGTGCGGTATCGGCATACCAGCACCTCCTCCTTAGCCCCGCTCGCCAGGGCGCAGCCGACCCGGTCCGTCTCGCGCCACATCAACTGGGTGTAATGGCCGACGTCGGCGAAATCGCCGGTGGCGCTGTTGTCCGGAAAGCGCCCCGGCCGGAAATGCCTTTTCTCCTCGATCCAGCCCTCGACCATCTCCTCGGGCGCATAAGCGCCCTTCGTCCCGGCCCACAGATTCTCCCCCTGCGGATCCTCGCCGTCGGTGTCGGGATCGTGCTCGAACTCGCCGCTGGCGGCGAGCTCGCCGCCCCAGTCGGCGGCCTCGGCGGCGAGCGCCGGGTCCCAGGCGAGCGCGGCGATGCCGGCGGCGCTTCGCTCGCGATTGTGGGCGGCGAGAAGCCGCTCGTCGAGGCTGGTCAGCCGACCGGTGGCGCCGGCGAGCAGGGGAGTCGCGAGCGCCAGCGCCAGCGCCGCCGCGAGCCGCGCCTGCCTTCCGATCCGGGTGTGGGTCCCTGCCATGACAGGGTCCAGTGTCGCCGATCGGGCTTGACGCCGCCTTGCCGGCTTCGGTTTACGCCGAATTCACCTTCCGCCTAGCGATCGCCCGATTCCTCGTCGCGGACAGGGCTGACGCCACCGGGCGGCCTGCCCGTGCCGGTCGCTCCGGCGACTCCGACGCCGCCCATTCCTCCCGGGGAGCCGGCATCGGGGCCGCCGAGCCCGTTGCCGCCGCCGCCGCCGCCGCCTTCGCTTCGCATCTGGCTCGCATCGCCGCTCGCCGAGCCCGAGCCGCCGACGCCTTCGCCGCCGCCGAGCTCGTTGGCGCGATCGTCGCCGCCGCCGGCCTGGTCGGTGTTCGCGGCCGCTGCCGCCTCGCGTTCGCCGGTGCCGCCGGTGCCGCCGTCTCTGCTGGTATCGGACATTCGACTCGCTCCTATCTTTCGGGAGCGCCAACGAGCCCGGCCGGGGCGGGTTCCTACTCGGCCGCCTCGGCCGCTTCCCCGCCGCCGAACAGGGGCGTCGGCGCCGGCGCCGGCTTTTCGGCCCTGGCGACGGCCGAACCGTCCGCGCCGCCGCGGCGGCGCTTGAAGCGTCCCTCGACCTCGGCGCCGGCGGCGATGCTAAGGCTCTCGTAGAGGATGTCGCCGGTCACCCGGGCGCTCGCCTCGAGGGTCAGCGTGCCGGCCTCGACCGTGCCGTCGACCAGCCCGGCGAGCGTCGCCTCGGCCGCCCGGATATTGCCTCGCACCTCGCCGCTCTGCCCCTGGGTCAGGGCGCCGCAGCTGACGTCGCCGTGAATCTTGCCGTCGAGATGGAGCTCGCTTTCGGTGGCGATGTCGCCGGTGACGGTGACCTCGCTTCCCAGATAGGAGAATATGCCGCCGCTCCGGCCCGGCCCGCCGGCCGTCTTGCCGCCCTTCATGAACATGCTGTCGACCCTCCCGGGGCCGCATCATGGCACAAGTGGAGGCGCGATCAAGATATGGGCTCCCCAGGCAAAATTGGTGTCAGACACCAATTTCCAAGTGGTTGATAAGCTTGGTCGCGCCGCTCGGAGACCGGGCAAGTTCAGCAACTGCCGCCCCAAAGATAATGGGGGCCGGTGTCGCCACCGGCCCCCACTTGTCCCAGCCTTGACTGCCGTCGCTGGGTGGCGAGGCCATCTCTCGCTGGGCGGCTTCGGGATCGCGGCGGAGCGCGAATGCTCCGGCCGCTTTCCCCGGATACCGCAGCGAGGCCGCGAAGCCCCGTTCGGTGCCCGGTGGGTTTCGGCGGAGGGGCAAGCCCCTCGCCGATCCCCGTCGGGTCGCGGAAACGAAGCCGAAGCCCCGCCGCCGCATCCCTGGCGGATCCGGCGCGGCCGAAGCCGTGCCGTCTCCAGGCTCGCATCGGAGCCGAAGCCCCTCAGGTCGCCCTTCCTGGAAACGCTGGGCCGAAACCGTCCCGCTTCCCGAGGAATTTCGCGAGGCGTGAGCCGCTCGAGATCCCTTTTCGGATCGCGGCGCCGCCCGAAGGCCTTGCCGCTCTCCCAGACCCCTTTCGAGGCCGAAGCCTCGTCGGGAACCCGTCGGGTCGCGGTTTCGGGCCGAAGCCCTGGCCGTTTCCCTGCCGGCTCGAGCCGCGGGGCGATTCCCACGGCCTTCGCCGTTCGGCGGATCCTCCACGCTCCGAAGAGCCCTTCGTCCCCGCCGTCGGAGGTTTCGTGAAATCCCGCCTCGCATCGGCTTGCGCCGATCGGTGCGCGGCTTCGTCCGCCTCCCGCCCTTCCGCTTCCGGCGCCAGCGTCCTTGGGGGAGCGACGGCGACTTCGGACTGGGGCTTGCGGTCTTGGCTCGGCGATCCGTTTCCGGTCCGCCGCGCTTCCGGCCACAACAGGAAGCTGTCAGCTTAATTCGATTCGGGGAAGGGCCAAGCGGCTGTGGATAACGAGGATAACGGGGGTAAGTTTAACGTCGATCAATCGCCGCGATCCTCGCCGTCCTTGCCGCCGCGCGGCCTTGTGTCGGCCGATTCCCAGGCGTCGAGCGTCCGCCGCGCCATGTCGAGCGCGAGCCGGCGCAACGAGTCGCCGAGCCGGAGCGCCTCCTGGCCCGCCTCGCCGGCGGTATCGGCGGCGGCGCCCGCGGCCCGCCTCGTCGCCGGCGGATCGCGCAGCGCCGCCGCGGCCGCGAGCAGCGCCGCCGCCACCGTCTCGCTGACCGCCGGACTCTCCGCCAGCTTCAGCGCCGACTTGCCCGCCTTGCGCACCGCCTTGGAGACTTTGACTCCGGCGACTCGCTTGGGGATCTTGAGCTTGTCCTTCTTGTCTTTCTTGCCGTCGCCCTTGGCCATGTCCTGCGCTCCTATTCGACGATGATCCGGGCGCTCATGCCGAGCACCCGGTGAAGAAGATTGGCGCCCTGGACGCGATAGCGGCCGGGCCTCGGCACGAGCACGACCGTCCGGGTCGACAAAGGCGGCACGCTGACCGAACCGCCCCTCACGAGGCCGGAGTCCCGCCGCCGCATCCGCGCCGAGCGGAAGAAGCCGCCGGCCGAGAAGGTCAGCCGCTGGTTGCTGTTGTTGACGAACCGCAGGCGCACCGGCTCGCCCGCCCTCAGCCTGATGTCCGGCGGCTGGATGTCGTAGGTCGACAGCTGGACGTCATATTCCGGCGCCATCCGCCAATCCTGAGCGGCGGCCGGGGTCGCGACGACGAGGGCGAGGGAGAGGAGGAAAAGTCGCATCGGGGGACCTCTAGCATCTCTGCCTCCCTACGCGAAGCGTGGGGAGGGGGACCATGCGAAGCATGGTGGAGGGGTAATTGGCGCGGACCTGCGAGGTTCCCGCGAAAACCTCTTGCCCGGAGCCAGTTACCCCTCCACCAGCCGATGGCTGGTCCCCCTCCCCATCTGGCGATGGGGAGGCAAAGCGGAGCCCCCTCATGCGATTTCTCCTCCTCGTCCTCGCCCTGATCGCTACGCCGGCCGCCGCGAAGCTCTCGACTGCCGAGCAGAAGATCGTCCGGACCGTCGAGGCCGAGCAGCCCCGCACCGTCGCCCTGCTCGAGAAGCTGGTGAACCAGAACAGCGGCTCGCTGAACCTGCCCGGGGTCGAAGCCGTCGGCCGGATGATGCGCGCCGAGCTCGAGCCGCTCGGCTTCACGGTCCGCTGGGTGCCGATGACCGAGGTCGCCCGGGCCGGCCACCTCGTCGCCACCCACAAGGGCAACGGCCGCGGCAAGAGGATGCTGCTGATCGGCCATCTCGACACCGTGTTCGAGCCCGACAGCCCGTTCCAGCGCTTCGCCCTCAAGGACAAGGACACGGCCGAAGGCCCGGGGGTCGGCGACGACAAGGGCGGCATCGTGGTGATGGTCGCCGCGCTGCGCGCGATGCATTCGGCCGGGACGTTGAAGGACGCCGACATCGAGATCGTGCTGACCGGCGACGAGGAGGATGCCGGCGCTCCGATCGCGGTCGCCCGCCGCGACCTGATCGCCGCCGCCGGCCGAACCGACGTCGCGCTCGACTTCGAGGGACTCGCCCAGGAGCAGGGCCGCGACATGGGTTCGATCGCCCGCCGCGGCTCCGCCTCCTGGACGGTCACCGCCAAGGGTCGGACCGGCCATTCGAGCGGCATCTTCAGTGCCTCGATGGGCGACGGCGCGATCTACGAGCTCGCCCGGATCCTTGCCGCCTTCCGCTCCGAGCTGCCCGAGCCGAACCTCACCTTCAACGTCGGCCTGGTCGCCGGAGGGGCCACCGCCGAGCTCGACAGGGACCTCATCCGCGCCACCGCCACCGGCAAGACCAACATCGTCCCGCCGCTCGCCATCGCCCGAGGCGACCTTCGTGCCTTGTCGCTCGACCAGCAGGAGCGGGTGATGGCGAAGATGCGCGCGATCGTCGGCCGCCACCTCGCCGGCACCGGGGCCGAGATCGCCTTCGATGACGGCGCCTACCCGCCGATGGCGCCGACCGAGGCGAGCCGCGCCCTGCTCGGCCGCCTCAACGCGGTCAACCGCGACCTCGGCCTCGCCGAGATGGGCGAGTTCGACCCGCTCAAGCGCGGCGCCGGCGACATCGGCTTCGTCGCCCACCTCCTCCCCGGCCTGGTCGGGCTGGGCACCGCGGGGCAAGGCTCGCATGCGGCGGGCGAAACCGTCGACCTTGCCTCCATCCCCCGCCAGGCCCGGCGCGCCGCGATCCTGATGGGCCGGCTCGCGAGGGAGCCGCGCTGACCTAATTGGTAGGGAGGGAGGGCTAGCCACACCCCTCGAAATGCGCCTCGAGCAGGCGCTTCCACGCCGCCGCGCCGCGGCTCGTCCCCGTCAGCCGAAGCTTGAAGTCTTTGTATTCCGCATGGTTGGGCCGGCCCAGCTCGGCGCCGACGACGAAGCCGTCGCCCGAGTCGAGCCACAGCGGCCCGCCCAGCGCGCCCTCGAAGGCAGGCCCGCCAATCTCGTAGCGCAACGTCCGCCGCCCCTCGCGCAGCTCCTCGCGGACGAAGCGGGCATCGGCGCGGCCGAGGTAGCGAAGGAAGTCGGCCGGGTCGGCGCCCAGCCAGACCAGGGCGACCCCGAAGCTGAAATCGCGCCGCGCCTTCGCCTCGGGCGGGGGCGATGCGGTCAGGCTGGCCAGGTCGAAATCGTAGAGGTGCCACGGCCGTTCGGCGACCGCGACGGTCTGGCGAAGCTCGCCCGTCGGCGCCTTCAGCCGAGCCTCGATGCGGCCCTCCCGGAACAGCAGCTCCGCGAAATCCTCGTGCGCCGCCCCCGGACGAAGCCGCCCGCCGGTCAGTCGCACCGCCTCGCCGGCGGCCATCGTCGCGGTCACGAACGCCGCATTGGTGCAGCGCTCGCGCATCTTCGTCACTTCGACATAACCGGGCCGCGGCCGGTAGACGTGGATGGTCTCGGCCTCGCTGCCGTCGCGATTCGAACGAACGTAGGAGAATATCTCCCCGTCCGCCGCACCCTTTGGCCGCTCCCGCTCGTGCGCGCAGCCGGCCGCGACAAACAACGCCAGCATCGCCGCTTTCCTGAATGCCGCCATCGCAACCTCGCCCGCGCCGCAGCCTAGTGCCCCTTCGGCGGACTCGCCAGCATCTGTGCCAGCGTCACCGGCCGCCATCGCCACACGTCGACGCCGACATCGAACTGGCGCGGCAGCGGCTTGAGCCGGCCGTGGCTGTGGCCGTGCAGGTCGATCGCGCCCCTGTGCTGGCCGTTCCAGGTCCTGAAAGCGTAGTGGCACAGCACCAGCCGCCGCCCCTCCGCCTCGATCTCGGCATAATCCTGAACGCTCGCCCATCCTTCGGCCGCGGCGGCGGCCGGCGAGTCGTTATTGCCTCGGACGAGGTGCTTGACGCCATGAAGCCGCGCCAGCAGTCCCGGCACGTCCTCGGCCCGGCGTGCGAAATCGCCGAGATGCCAGACTTCGTCCTCCGCCCGCACCGCCTCGTTCCATCCCTCGACGAGGACCGAGTCCATCTCGGCGACGCTTCCGAACGGCCGCTTCCAGATGTTAATCGTCCGATGATCGCCGAAATGCGTGTCGCTGGTGAAGAAGAGCGCCATCGACGCCCCAACGCCTCGGCCTCCCGCCCGTGCCAGAGGCTAGAAAGGGATCTTTACGGTCACCATGATCCGCTTGCTGATCCTGCCGTCGGGCATGGTCACCTGCTGGAGGCTGGGCTCGACCCGGGCGCCGCCGAGGTCGAAGCCGATCACCCCGCCCTCGTCCACCTCGATCCCGGCGGGGGGCTTCAGTTCCTTCAGCCGATGTTCGTCCGCGCTTCGGCCGCACACCACGATCTCGCCTGCGGCCGCGCTGCGCCGGCAATCCTGCGGGGTTGCGCGCAGCGAAATGGCCGGCGGCCTCAGCTCGAACTCGGAGTCGACGATCCCCACCGGCCCGGGAGGCGCGGCAGCGAAAAGGAGGATCGTTCCGAGTTGCAGCTTCGTCTTGCCCCGCCGATGACCGCCGATCTTAACAGAGCGCCGGCCCGGCGCCAGCACTCAGCGCAGCCGGTAGTGGTCGGCGAGCCGATCGAGCGCCATCGTCAGGACCAGCTTGCCGGCCCGGGCCGGCCAGCCGAGCGCGGTTTCCGCGTCGCGCATGCCCTCGCCGGCGCAGACCACCCGCCAGGCGATGTCGCGCAGCCCCGGCCCCAGCGCCTTGACCGCCGAGTCGAAGCGGCGGCGGGCCGCGACCTGAGCGGTCGTCGCCGCCGCCGGCTCTGCCGCGCCGCGCCGGCCGCGATCGGGCGGCGGCGTGTCCCACGACATGGTCACCCGCGGCGGCAGCCCTGCTTTCTCCCAGTCGCGCCGAAGCAGCTCGCCGGCGGCGAACTGACGTTCGCCGACATGGCCGCGCGACCGCAGCCAGCCGAGCGGCGACTCGGCAAGGTTGACCGTCACCGACCGCGCCGGAGGCCGTCCCCCCGCCTTGCCGCGCTCGCGCCCGTCCCTCGGCAACGGCCGCTCGGCCAGCAGCCGGTTGCGCCGCGCCCTTTCCGTCTTCACCACCCATCTCCCTGTGAACATATCAAGAACAGCTTGCCACAAGGTTCGGAATGTAGGAAGGAGGAAAAAGAACCGATACGGTTTGTAATCCGAGGAATTGCGACATGATCACCCGTATCCGCGAAGTCCGCCGGGCGCGGAAGCTCACCCTGCAGGACGTCGCCGACCGTTGCGATCCGCCGACGACGCCGCAGACGATCGGAAGGCTCGAGACGGGCAGCCGCACGGTTTCGGTCGGGTGGCTCAACCGGATCGCCGGAGCGCTCGGCGTCGAGCCGGCCGATCTGGTCGAATTCGCCGATCGCGAGGACGACGTTCCGCTCGCCGCCCTGGTCGGCCACGACGGCGCCCATGCCCCGCGCCGCGCCGGAGTCCTCCTGCCGCCGCGGCCGGAGCCGGAGACCGTCGCCGTCGCCGTCGAATCAAGCGTCGGCGACTATCGCAGCGGGGACGAGATCTGGTGCCTTCGGCTACCGCCCGAACGGTTCGGCCGCGCGCTCAATCGCGACGTACTCGTCCCTCGCCCGGCCGGGCGCTTCCTGTTCGGCCGCCTGATCGGCCGCGAGGAGGGCAAGCTCCACCTCCTCCCGCTCGGCGGCGCCCACCGCCAGCTGGTCATCGCCGATCCGGCCTGGATGGCGATGGCGACGAAGCTGATCCGCAAGCTGTAGATGCTCTCGATCCGTGCTGCGAAGTCGTTTCAGCATCCAGTCCTGAACCGGGAGCGCGTCGAAGAGTTGGACCCTGAAACGCGTTCAGGGCGATCCTTCCGATGTTCCTCTTCTTCTCCAACCGCCTCGGCTGCACCGGCTCTCTCCTGATCACGGCGATCGGAACGCTGCTGATCCTCTGGCTGCTCGGATGGCTGAGGCTGTGAGGGCTGGTGGGCGCTGACGGGCTCGAACCGCCGACATCTTCCGTGTAAAGGAAGCGCTCTACCAACTGAGCTAAGCGCCCGCGCCGCGGCATCTGCCATCGGCACCGCGTCCGCACAAGCCCAGGCGAAAGCGCCGCTTTGGGCGATCAGATGATCATCTGCGCGATCCGCTGGGCGGACTTGAGATAGGCCTCCATCATCGTCGCCGTCTCGGTCGAAAGCTCGATGAACACCCGCCGCCCGTCCTCGGGATCGGCGACCCGGACGAACAGCCCCTGGTCGCAGAGCGTCTTGATCCACCTGAGCGCGGTCGTCGGCGGCACCGCGGCGGCGATGCACAGGCTCGACACGGCGACCCGCTGGCGCTCGACCCTCGCCGCCATCAGGTCGAGCAGCATGTCCCAGGCCGGATCGGCGAACATCTCGCCGCGAAAGAAATGGTCGCGCAGCCGCCGCGCCCGGATGATCGATCGGATGAGGCCGGCGTCGAGCTTCTCCCCGTCGGTGTCCGGGCTGCCGCCGACCATCGCCATCGCCGTCGCCGCGGCTTCGTCCTCGGAAAGGGCCGCGAGCACGTTCGCGATCCGGCCGACCTCCTCGCTCAATTGCTGGAGCCGGGCCGTCGCCTGCGCCTTGTTGACGTCGCGCAGCCGGGCGGGGCGGTGGCGGGCGGCCGTCCTGATCGCCTCCACCCGGTCGCTTTGGCTCGGCTCGCACAGCTGCTCGATCTCATCCAGGGACGCGCGCGCCGCGACCCGGTCGACCAGCGGCAGTGGAGTTGCGACGACGCTTCCGAACCGGCCCGATCCGGCGCCGTCAGCGATCCTTTCCAGCAGTCCGTCGAGCAGCCCGGCCCGGTCGTCGCCGCAGTCGAGCAGAACGGCATCGGCCGCGACCTGGGCATCGAGCCGGGCCGCGGCGGCGTCGATCGGAACCACGTCGATGACCCGGCAGCCGGCCGAATGCGCGGCCCGCCGCCAAGCCTCTCCCGCCGGGGCGTCGGCGAGCACCAGCACGGCCGGGTCGGCGCGATATTCTATCCATTCCAGCGCCCGATAGGCTGGACTCGTCGTCATTGCCGCCATCGCCGATCCGCTCCCCCGCGACCCGCAGATTGCGACCATTACGGAGCTAATGCAGGCCCCACTTTGGTCCATTTCGGAGTCTTATAGACCTTCAGCCCCATCGCGAGTCGCGATTTTTCGATCAAGGTTCGGCGACTGGCCGCCCGTGGGGTCTTCCCTCTGCCTCCGGCAGCCTGTGGGAGACGAGCGGCGCGAATCCGGATTAGTACCTTATGCGGCATTTTCCTGTCGGCGGATTCACTCCATTTCGGACTAGGAATCGGCCAGAATCCAGCGCGCGGCCGCGGCGGCATGGATGGCGGTGGTGTCGTAGACGGGAATGACGCTGGCGCCGGGGTCGACCAGCAGCACCAGCTCGGTGCAGCCGAGAATCACCGCCTGCTGACGCGCCTTGCCCATTTCGGTGAGACAGGTCTTGAGACGGCGCTGCGAGTTGCGGCTGACCTGCCCTCTGGCCAGCTCCTCGAAGATGATGCGGTCGATCTCCGTCGCCGTCGGCGGATCCGGAAGTGCGAGGGCGATGCCTTTCGCTTCGATGCGGTCGCGGAAGAAGCCCTCGTTCATCGTGAACCGGGTGCCGATCAGCCCCGCCCTGGCGACCCCGTCGGCGGCCAGCCGCTCGGCGGTGGCGTCGGCGATGTGCAGCAAGGGCACCGACACCGCCGCTTCGACCGCCGGAGCGGCCTTGTGGGTCGTGTTGCTGCAGATGACCAGGCCCTCGGCCCCGGCGGCTTCGAGCCTCGCCGCCGCCGCAGCGACCGTCTCGCCGACCTTGTCCCATTCGCCGGCCAGCTCCCAGGCCGCCAGCGGCGCGAGATCGAGGCTCTCGATGACGAGCGGCGCCGAGCTGAGCCCGCCCTTCGCCTTGGCCACCGCCTTGTTGATCTGCTCGTAATACATGGCGGTCGAGAGCCAGCTCGTTCCGCCGATCATCCCCAGTTTACGCATGCGGCGACCCATAGTGGCCGCGGCGGCGGAGGGAAGGGCTTTCCGCCCAGCGATCGGACTTATGCGCCGAAGCGCGTCTAGCCGAGGCTCTTGACGATCTCTTCGGTCATTTTCTTGGCGTCGCCGAGCAGCATCATCGTGTTGTCGCGGTAGAAGAGGTCGTTGTCGACGCCCGCATAGCCGACGCCGCCCATCGAACGCTTGATGAACAGCACCGTCTTGGCCTTCTCCACGTCGAGCACCGGCATCCCGTAGATCGGCGAGGTCTTGTCGGTCTTGGCGGCCGGGTTGGTGACGTCGTTGGCGCCGATGACGAAGGCGATGTCGGTCCGGGCGAACTCCGAGTTGATGTCCTCCAGCTCGAACACGTCGTCATAGGGCACGTTGGCCTCGGCGAGCAGCACGTTCATGTGCCCGGGCATCCGCCCAGCCACCGGGTGGATGGCGAATTTGACGCTCACCCCCTCCTTCTTGAGCTGGTCGGTGAGCTCGCGGACCGCGTGCTGGGCCTGAGCCACCGCCATTCCGTAGCCCGGGACGATGATGACCTGCTCGGCCTGGCTCATCAGGAAGGCCGCGTCTTCGGCGGATCCGCGCTTCCACGGGCGGTCCGATGCCGCTCCGCCGCCGGCGATCGCGGTATCGCCGCCGAAGCCTCCGGCGATGACCGAGATGAAGCTGCGGTTCATCGCCCGGCACATGATGTAGGAGAGGATCGCGCCCGACGAGCCGACCAGGGCGCCGGTGATGATCATCGCGCTGTTCTGGAGCGTGAAGCCCATCGCCGCCGCCGCCCAGCCCGAATAGGAGTTGAGCATCGAGACGACGACCGGCATGTCCGCGCCGCCGATCGGGATGATCAGCAGGAAGCCGACCAGGAAGGCGAGAGCGGTCAGGGTGACGAACACCCACGGGCTCTGGTCGAAGGTGAAATAAGCGACGAGCCCGACTATCCCCGCCATTATACCCAGGTTGATGACGTGCCGGAGCGGCAGCAGGATCGGCTTGCCCGACATGTTGCCGTTGAGCTTGAGAAAGGCGATCACCGAGCCGGAAAAGGTCACCGCGCCGATCGCCGCGCCGAGGCTCATCTCGACCCGGCTGACCGGATGGATCACTCCGGCGACCGCGATTCCGAACGCGTCCGGATTGAGATAGGCGGCGCCGGCGACCAGCACCGCCGCCATCCCGACCAGCGAGTGGAAGGCGGCGACGAGCTGCGGCATCGCCGTCATCGCGATCCGCCGCGCCGTCACCAGCCCGATGACCGCGCCGATCAGGATGGCGCCGCCGATCAGCATCAGATTGTCCCAATGGACCGGCTCGTGCCACTGGAGCGGGAATTCCTCGTCCCGCGTCGGCATGTAGTGGATGAGGGTCGTCGCCAGGGCGATGCCCATGCCGATGATCCCGGCCCGGTTGCCGCGCCTCGAGCTCTCCGGGTTCGACAGCCCGCGCAGGGCGAGGATGAAGCAGATGCCCGAAATCAGATAGGCGACCATCACCCAGGCCGGGGCGGCGGCGGTCTCATGCATGGAAGAAGATCACCCCTTCTTCTCCTTCTTCTTGTACATGGCGAGCATCCGGGCGGTCACCGCGAAGCCGCCGAAGATGTTGATGCTGGCGAGCACCACTCCGGCGAGCCCGAGCCATTTGGCTCCGGGCACCCCGGCCGCCGCCGCCGCGATCAGGGCTCCGACGATGATCACCGAGGAGATGGCGTTGGTCACCGACATCAGCGGCGTGTGCAGCGCCGGGGTCACCGACCAGACAACATAATAGCCGACGAAGCAGGCCAGCACGAAGATCGACAGGATCGAGACGAAATCCACCGGCACCCCGCGAGCTTGAAGCGGGCGCACATTGGCGGCGCGCCCCCGCCTTGTCGAGGGCCTAATCCGTCGCCTGCGCCGTAATTCCGAATCAGGCGCGGCGCCCGGCCGCAACCGAATCGCGCAATTTCGGTCAACCGGTTTTCGCTAAACAATCCCGCGTTCCCTCCGAACTGGATTCGACAGCGGGGCCCGAAAAGGCCCCTCCACCGGATCGGGGGAAATATGGTCGCGATCTTCTCGGGCAACGGCACCGGCTTCGAGCGCAGCTCCGCCTCGGTGCTGGGAGGCAAAGGGCTTCTCGGCGCCGCGTCGCTGGGCCGCAATGGCGAGCAGGTCTTCGTCAACGCCGCCAACGGCAACCTGCTGATCAGCCAGAAGGACGAGTTCCTGGTCGGCCGAGGTCCCGACGCGGCGATCGCCCGCACCTACAACAGCTTCGGCGACATGACCGACGACAATGCCGACAATTGGCGGCAGGGCACCGACGTCCGGATCGCCGGGCTGACCGGCGCCGTCAACACCTTCGGAAGCACAATCCGCCGGACCTCGGCCGACGGCACGGAGTCCGTCTACAGCTGGGACGGCGCCAAATATGTGACCGGCGACGGCGACGGCGCCCACGATTCGCTGACCTATTCCGGAGGGACCTGGACCTGGACCGACGGGGCCAGCCAGATCAGGGAAACCTATGCCGCTTATGGCGCGATCTGGCGGATCAGCCAGCGCAGCGACACCGACGGCAACGCGCTGACCTTCACCTATTCCGGCGCCAACCTGACCAAGGTGAGCACTGCCGACGGCGGCAGCATCACCTACGAATGGTCCGGCAACCGGATCACACGGGTCGTCACCGCGAGCCAGACCGCCAGCCTCGCCCGAACCTATTATTCCTACGACACGCTGGGGCGGCTGAGCACGGTCACCGTCGACCTGAGCCCGAACGATCTCACCATCGCCACCGGCGCCACCTACACCACCACCTACGGCTATGTCGGCAGCTCCAAGCTGGTCGCGTCCATCTCCCAGACCGACGGGTCGCGTCTCGACATCGTCTACGACTGGGCCAACCGGGTATCCACCCTGACCGAGACGATCGCGACCGGATCGACCCGCACCACCACCCTCGGCTACGGCGACGGCTTTACCGAGGTCACCGACGCCGCCGGTCAGATGACCCGTCTCGATTATGCCGCGGGCAACCTCGCCGGCGAGGTCGAGACCTGGGGCTCCAGCAACGTCACCAAGGAAGCCGCGACGATCAACGGCGCCGCGGCGACCAAATTCACCGTGCAGACGACGGCATGGTCGGCGATCAGCCAGGCCGTAGCGGTCGCCGCCGGCGACACGGTGACCTTCGGAGTGACCATGCAGGCGGTGGGGACGGTGACCTCCCAGGCGCTGGGCCTCTACAGCAACATCGACGCCTGGGGCGCGGCAGGGATCTCGTCCGCGCGGATCGTCTCCGGCCCCGGCCAGCTCGTCCAGACGGTCGGTGGGCTGTGGACGGTGACCGGACTCTCGACCACGCAGGGCACGCGGATCGAAGTGACCCGCACCTACACCGCCGCGCAGAATGCCGGCGCCTATCTCTATTTCGACCAGCCGGGCGGCCACCGCGGAGGGACGGCGCTGACCCTCGCCGACATCTCGCTGATGAAGAGCGCGACGGCGACCAACGTCAACCTCCTGAACCTCGCCAACTGGACCTCGGCCAATCTGACCCGGACCGCGGTCGGGACGATCGACGGGGCCGCCGCCTACAAATACACCGTTCAGACCGGGGGCGGATGGTCGGCCATTCACTCCGGCTTCTCGGCGGCCAAGGGCGACAGCTACAGCTTCTCGCTCAGCCTGCAAGCGTCCGACGGCTATACGAGCCAGTCCTTCGGCCTCTACGGCAACGGCACCGGCTGGGGCAGCAACGCCGGGTCGACCGCCCGGATCGTCTCGGGGCCGGGAACCCTGAGCCAGCAGGGCGGCCTGTGGACGGTCAGCGGCCTCTCGGCGACCCAGGTCACCCGGGTCGAGATCATCCGCACCTACGAGCAGGACGAGGGCGCCGGCGCCTATATCTACGCCGACCTCCCCGGCAACTTCCGCGCCGGCGCCTCGCTCACCATCGCCGCGGCCCATCTCGCCAAACGGATCGTCGAGCCGGCGACGGCGCAGCTTCTGACCAAGATCACCGCGCCTCCCGCGCAGACCGGCGGCGCCGCGCAGGTCGTTCAGTTCGGCTACAACGCAAAGGGCGACCTGACCTCCGTCACCGACGCCGCCGGCAACGCCACCACCTATACGTACGACACCTCCGGCAACGTGCTCACCGAAACCGACCGGCTCGGCGCCGTCGTCACCCGGACCTACGGCACGAAGAACGAGCTTCTGACCGAGACCCGCTCCGCCTCGAACGCCGCGTCCGCCGACGCGGCGCACACGATCCGCTTCGTCTATGACGGCGAGAACCACCTGCGCTACATGATCACGCCGGAAGGCGGAGTGACGGAATATCGCTACGACCAGAACGGGCTGGAGATAGCGAAGCTCGAATATCCCGAAAGCACCTACAACCTTGCCGGCCTCGGCAGCGGCGCCGCGATCGCCGAATCGACCATGAACAACTGGGTCTCCGCCCTGCCGGATCGAAGCTCGGTCAAGCGGACCAACACCTATTACGACGTGCGCGGCAACGTCAGCAGCGTCGTCACGTCCAGCTCCGCCACCAGATATGGCGAGGGCGCCGATTCGGTGCAGAGCCTGGTCCCTGGGGCCAACACGACCGTGAACCCGGAGGTGGAAAGCTACGTCCGGATCACCAAGACGAGCGGAAGCGAGGGCGTCTGGGACGGCGACGCTCACTCGCAGGTCAAGGCGGAGGGGGATTTCGTCCTCCGGCTCCGACCCGCCCAGAACAACAAGGGGGTGGTCGCCGGCCTTTCCACCGCGCCCGGTGCCAACGCGTCCTACACCAATACCGAATACGGCCTCTATTTCACCGATGGCGCCCAGGTCTATTACATGGAGTCAGGCTCCTACGTTTACCTGAACACCTACTACATCGCCGGCGACGTCTTCTGGATCCAGCGGTCGGGAAGCACGATCAATTACTATAAGGGCGCGAACCTCGGCGCGGCCATCGCCGCCGGCCCCCTGCGCACCCGGACCTCGGCTACCCAGCCGCTCTATTTCGATTCCTCGTTCCTCAACCTCGGGGCGGCGATCGACGTCACCTTCAACGCGTTCGACATCAACACCGGCGTCGCCGCCCACGTCTATCCGCAGAGCGACGGCTCCTACCGGATCCTCAAGAATGCCGGCGCCGCCGGCTGGGACCAGGACGCCCGGTCGACGATAAAGGCGGACGGCGATTTCGTGCTCCGCCTCAAGCCGGGCCAGAGCAACAAGCATATGGTCGGCGGAGTGGCGCTGTCGCCCGGCGCCAGCGCCTCCTACACCAATGCCGACTACGGCTTCTATTTCGTCGGCGACGGCTCGGTCCATTTCATGGAGGCGGGCGCTTATTCGAGCCTCGGCATCACCCACAGCGCCGGCGACAATTTCTGGCTGGTGAGGTCGGGCACGACGATCAGCTACTACAAGGGCTCGACCCTCGAATCGGCAATCGCCGCCGGAGCGCTGCGCACCCGCACCGGCTCCACCGGCTCGCTCTATTTCGACTCTTCCCTTCACGACGTCGGCGCCTCCATGGAGGCGGACTTCCGGCCGGCGACGGCGATCGCCAACGGCGTCAACACCGCCGTCACGACCACTGCCGACGGACTCTACCGGATCACCAAGACCGGCGGCACCGATGGCAATTGGGACGCCGACGCCCGCTCCTCGACCAAGACGGACGGCGATTTCGTCCTTCGCCTCCGACCGGGCCAGGCCGATAAGTATATGATCGGCGGGGTGGGGACGGCCCCTTCGGCCAGTTCCTATTACACCAATCCCGACTACGGCCTCTACTTCGTGCCCGGCGGCGCCGTCTACTACATGGAGGCGGGTAATTATCAGCAGATCGTCGGCGTCACCTATGCCGCCGGCGACAATTTCTGGGTGACCCGGGCCGGCGGCACGATCAACTATTACAAGGGCGCGACGCTCGAGGCGGCGATCGCCGCCGGAGCCATCCGGACCCGCACCGGAGTCAGCGGCACCTTCCACTTCGATTCCTCCATCCACAGCGTCGGCGCCGTGATGGACGTCTCGTTCACGCCCGTCGAAGCGAATGGCTCGTCGGCGGTGCTCAGCCGGACCAGCTACGTCTACGACCAGGCCGGACGATTGCTGTCGCGCCAGACCGACGGCCAGAACCGGGAGTCCTTCATCTACGACGGGCTCGGCCGGGCCGTCGCCTCGACCGATCTCAACGGCGGCACGACCAGCATCGTGTTCAACGACGCCGCGACCCAGACCGTCATCACCCTCGCCAGCGGGCTGGTCAGGACCTCGACCTACAACAAGGTCGGCAACCTGGTCAGCTCGACCGAATCCGGAAGCTATGTCGCCGGCGGCACCACCACGTCCAAATACGACAAGATGGGCCGCCTGCGGATGACCACCGACGCCGCCGGCTTCAACAAATATTTCGTCTACGACAAGGTCGGCCGGCTGCTCGCCGAAGTGCTGCACAACGGCTTCGTGACCGAATATCGCTACGACGCCAACGACCGGACCGTCGCCATTGTCCGCTATATGAACGCGGTCAGCTCGGCGAACCTCGCGACTCTGGCGGATCCCAATTCGACGATCGAGATGGCGACGTTCCGTCCCGCCTATCATGACTGGGACATCTGCACCTGGCAGATCTACGACAAGGAAGGCCGGGTCACCGCGACGATGGACAGCGGCGGCGGGGTCACGACCTTCCAGTTCGACAAATCCGGCCGGCTGGTGAAGACGACCGCCTACGCCAACCGGCTCGCCTACAGCGTCTACACGGCCTTCAAGACGACGACTCCGACCGCCGTCACCCTGCCGGCGGCCGACTCGGCCCGGGACAGCGTCTCGCGCAACTTCTACGACAAGGACGGACGGCTGATCGCGGCCCTGAACGGCGAGGGCTTCCTCAGCCGCTCCATCTACGACCGCGCCGGCCAGAAGGTCGAGGAGATCGCCTATCTCAACGCCACGAACGCGTCATACCGCGCGTCGGGCACTCTCGATCAGCTGGTTTCCACCCAGACGGCCCATGCCGACGACCGCCGCACGCGCAACGTCTACGACGGCCGCGGCCATCTTCGCTATCAGATCGATGCGCTCAACCAGGTCACGGAGCTCGGCTACAACGCCGCCGGCCAGCTGACCCAGACCATCCGCTATGCGGCCGCCATGGCGGCGACGACCGATTATACCTACGACAATGTGAAGGGCCTGATCGCCGCCTCGGCCCTCCCCACGTCGACCGCCAACCGCCGCGCCTGGTCCGTCTACGACGCCGCGGGCCGGATCGCCTATTCGATCGACTCCGAGGACGCGGTCACCCGCTTCAGCTACGACAACCGCGGCCAGGTCACCAGGAAGCAGCAGTTCGCGGTCAAGCGCGCCACGATCGCCGCTCCGTCGCTTGCGACGATGAACAGCTGGGCCTCCGGGCAGAACAGCAATGCGGCCAACCGGATCACGCGCAATTACTACAGCGCCCGCGGTGAGCTGCGCTTCACCGTCGATCCCGAAGGCTTCGTCCAGCGCACCGATTTCGACGCGGCCGGGCGGGTTACCCGCGAGGTGCGCTGGGATTCCGCCATCGCCGTCACCGACGCCAGCACGATCGACAACGTCAACGCGCTCGCCACCAGCACCTGGGCGGACACGCGCTACGGCTACGATTTCGGCGGCGCGATGACCGACGTCTGGAACGGCGAGAACAACTGGACCCACTACGCCTATTACGGGAACCAGAAAGTGGCCTCGGTCAGCCTGGTCGAGACCGATCAGAGCTGGACCTATTACAGCTATGACGGCGCCGGCCGGGTGGTCGAGGAACTCGAGGCCAACGCCACCACCGAGGGCACGCGCATCGCCTACGCCTATGACGGCCACGGCAACGTCGTCACCGTCCAGGATGCCAAGAACGAGGTGACCACCCGCACCTACGACCGGCTCGGCCGGGTGCTGACCGAGACCAACCGGCTCGGCGGGGTGACCAGCTACGAGTATAATGCGTTCGGCGAGGCGGTGAAGGTCACCGACCCGCGGCTCAACGCGACCTACAATCATTACGACCGGCTGGGCCGGCTCACCGTCAGCCGCGACAATGAGAATTACGTCACCCAGACGGCCTACAACGTCTTCGGCGACGTGACGACCATCACCCGTCGCTACAACCGCGCGAACAATGCCGCGAGCGTGTCGGTGCTGCCGACCGTCGTCGCCCACGCTCAGGACGCGACCACGACCTTCGCCTACGACCGCCGCGGCCGGGTGGTGAAGGTCACCGACGCCCAGGGCCATTACGAACAATATACGCTCAACGCCTATGGCGACCGCACCAGCGTGCGCAACAAGATCGGCGGAGTCGTCACCAACGCCTACAACCGGCGCGGCCAGCTGGTCAGCGAAACGCTGCCGATGGCTTCGTCCGACGTCAACGGCAACACGGTGGCTTCGACCGTCATCAACAGGTTCGAATATGACGCCCGCGGCAACAAGACGAAAGTCACCGAAGCCCATGGCCTCGCCGAGCAGCGCATCACGACCTATTTCTACGACAAGGCGAACCGGCTGATCGAGACCCGCGGCGACGCCGTCACCGTGACCAGCCAGGCCAACCATATCGACACCGGCTCCGTCGTCCCGACCGAGAAATTCAAATACGACCAGCGCGGCCGGGTCACCGAGGTGACCGACGCGCTCGGCGGCCGCACCCTCTCTTATTACGACAAGAAGAACCGCAAGGTCGCCGAGATCGGCGCCCTCGGCACCTATACGGCCTTCACCTACGACAAGAACGGCAACGTCCTCACCGAGCGCGTCTACGGCACCGCGGTCGCAGTGCCCGCCACCGCCGGCGGCCCGGCCCCCGCCGCGCCCGGCGGCGAGTATCGCGAGAAGACCTACACCTACGACAAGCTCAACCGGCTGAAGACGGTGAACGTCGGCAACGTGCGCAGCGGCGCCTGGAACGGCTCCTTCTACGCGACCGGCGTCGGGACCGTGACCACCAGCTTCGACTATGACTCGAACGGCAATCTCATCAAGAATACCGACGCCACCGGCGGCGCCGCCTACGCCTTCTACGACAAGGCGAACCGCAAGATCGCCGAGGTCGACGCTGAGAATTACCTCACCTTCTACACCCTCGACGGCGAGGGCAACGTCACCCAGGAGGAGCGGCTGGCGACGAAGCTTCCGGCCGTCGTCAGCACCGCCAGCGATCCGGCCGCGCTCAGGAGCTCGATCGCCGGCAACGCCGCCGACCGGATCACCCAGTTCACCTACGACAAGAACGGCCGCCGGATCAGCGAGAAGCGGCTCAACCCCAATGGCCACACCGTCGGCACGGGCGGCGTGCTGGCCACCGATTATTCAGGCCACGGGCTGATCCAGTACAGTTACAACGGCCTCGGCGAGGTCCTGCAGAAGACGTTCAGCAACGGCGACGTGATCAGCTACGTCTACGACAGCTCGGGCCGACTCACCCAGGAGAAGCGCTCGCCCTATACCGACCTCAATGGAGCGTCGGTCCGGCCGACCACCTATTATTATTACAACGGCCTCAGCAACCTGACGCTGAGCCGCCAGGGCGGCCTCACCCAGGCCGCCGGCGACCGCCTGACGCGCTACACCTACGGCGCCGGCGGCCGGCTGGCCTCGACGACCGACGCCGCTGGAGCGACCTACAATTACCGCTACGACGCGGCCGGCAACGTCGTCCGCGAGGATTGGGTGCGAACGAAGGGTGACGGCAGCAGCGTCACCGACGGCATGCTCTACACCCGCGACCTGCTGGGCCGGGTCACCTCCCAGGCGGTCGCCAACGCGCCCGGCAATTACTGGGTCAAGGGCGATATCCAGGCGAGCGCCTACAACGCCTATGGCGAGGTCCATCAGCGCGGCATGAACGGGCTGTGGCAGGAGCAGTTCGCCTATGACGGCGCCGGCCGCCTCTATCGCAGCAATTCGGGCGACGGCGTCTGGCGCTACTACGTCTACGACGCCGCCGGCCGCCAGACCCTGACCCTGGTGAGCGAGGGGACCAACCTCGCCAACCTCACCATCGATCAGGCCCTTGCGGTCGCCACCGCCAACGGCGGCTATCATGTCGGCGGCGCCTATATCGACGGCATCAACGCGACCATCAGCGTCTTGGACAAGCGCGGCCTCACGGTCGAGACCCGGACCCCCAAGAGACAGCTGAACGATACCGCCGCGGCGATCGACCTGGCGCAGACCCGCACCTACACCGCGTTCGGCGAGGTGGCGGGCGAGACCGACGCGCGCGGCTACGTCACCGACTATTTCTATAACACGATGGGCCGGCTGATCGAGAAGCGCAGCCCCACCGTCTACTACACGAACGAAAGCGGCGCGGTCGGCTCGGCCCGCCCCACCGAATATTATTATTACGACCGCGCCGGCCGCCTGATCGGAGCCCGCGACGCCAACGGCAACCTCACCACGCAGCTGCTTCTCGCCGGCACCGGCCACGACGGCTCGGAAGCGCTCGTCACCTACGAATATCACCCGGACGGCGGCTATCTGCGCAACGATTACGATGTTTTCGGCGACAAGCGCATCAGCTGGGACGAGATCAACCGCCGCACCGACATGGCCTATGACGCCATTGGGCGGCTCATCCAGGTCACCCATCCGATCGGCCTGGTCGACTATTTCGGCTACGACCAGCTCGGCCAGAAGATCAGCCACTGGAACAACGTCTACCAGACCCCGGTCTACGGGCCGCCCCAGGAGGTGTGGGTCGAGGATCCGCCTTATTACGACCCCTATTACGGATGGGTCTATCCCGGCCATTACGAGACGCAGACGCCGATTGTCGGATACACTCCGGAGAAGGAGATCACCGACTACGACATGCAGGGCCGCGTCACCCGCCAGGTGGCGTTCGGCGGCGACTACACCACCACCAGCTATTCATGGAACGGCGCCATCGCCACCGCGGGGATGGGCACTTTCGGCGGCTGGACCGAGACCACCACCATGGTCAATGGCCGGTCCACGACCGAGCAGACCGACCTGTTCGGACGCCAGGTCTACCGAAGCGACCTCGGCGGCCACGTCTACACCTTCAGCTACGACCTCGCCGGCCGGATGACCCAGCGCACCAGCGGAGAGACCCTCAACTACACCTGGCTCAACACCGGCAAGGTCGCCCAGTCGTTCAGCGCGACCGGCACCTATGGAGGCCTGAACTGGACCCGCAAAGGGACGACCTACGGCTACGACGCGTCCGGAAACATCGTTTCGGAGCGCCTCGCGGACGAAGGCCGCTCCTATTACGAATATTGGGACCCCTATTACGGCTACCAATATTCGGATTACAGCTGGTCGAACGTCTCCAAGAACGCGACCGCCAGCTACGACGGCCTCAATCGGATGGTGACCTGGGGCGAGGCCGGCAGCGGCCTGCTGCCCCCCGCGAGCACCATCTACGAGTACGATCTGGTCGGCAACATCCGCCGCAGCTACGCCCTCTATCGAGCGCTCGACCACAAGGGCATCGCGTCGCCCTACAACAGCACCCAGGACAATTATTACCGCTACGACAGCATGAACCGGCTCGTCACCAAGGGCGTCCTGGCGGCCGGCCAGATCGTGCGCGGCGGCCCCGGCGGCAGCGACTATCTCTACGACCAGGCGGGCCAGCGCGTCAGCGCGACCCATACGACGCTGGGCGAGGCCTGGGTCTACAACCCCTATGCGGATCCCTATTACGGCAATCAATACGAGTGGGTCTATTACGACGCCGAGACGCGCGAGGATTACACCTACGACAATGGCGGAGTCCTCACTTCGGTGCGGATCGCCCACGGCGGCTACACCGAAAATGGCGACGGGAGCGTGACTCCGACTCCGGCGCCGGGCTATGCGGCGCTTCGCGCCAGCTACACCAACGACCTGATGGGACGGGTCACCCACCAGATCGACTGGCTCGGCGACGGCTCCAGCGCCGGCTACGACCGCACCATCGACTACAACGGCAAGGGCCAGGTCATCGCTGAGACGGTGATCAACAAGCAGGGCTCTGACACGATCATCAGCAGCATCAACAACCAATATGGCTACGGCTACGACTATGCGCTCGGCGCGGTCACCTACAGCACCAGCTCGAGCTCCAAGAACGGCACCTATCAGGGCATGTCGAGCACGACCAACAGCTACGCCTGGTTCGAGGGCGCGGTGCAGTCGCAGATCAGCTACAAGCCGAACACGTCCCAGTCGACCACCTTCACCACGACCTTCACCTACGACGGCTCGGGCAGCCTCTCCTCCATCTACATCGCCGACGGCCGCCCGCGCACCGTCACCTTCGTCAACGACGCCAACGGCCAGGCGATCCGGCGCGACGAAGGCGACAACAGCTACGCCAATGGCGATCCGCACGACATCTGGTACCGCTTCGGCGGCAAGCAGATCGGCGCGGTCGGCAACAACGGCACGCTCGACACCGATTACGCCAAGTCGATCTCCAACCGCACCCGCGCCTCCGGGACCGGCGCCTTCCGCTTCGGCACCAGCTACGGCGAGACGCATGCCGATTTCGATCTGAGCAACGAGGCGATCAGCAGCTACAGCCAGGGCGTCGCTTCCGGCAGCTACACGGTGCGCAGCGGCGACACGCTCGAGACCATCGCCGCCAACCTCTGGGGCGATTCTTCGCTCTGGTACAAGCTTGCGGAAGCCAACGGCATGGCCGCGGCGAACGGGCTCTCCGAGGGCCAGCGGATCACCATCCCCGCAGGGGTGATGAAGAACCACCACAACGCCTCGACCTTCAAGCCTTTCGATCCGGCCGAGACCATCGGGGACATCAATCCGACCAGCCCCAAGCCGCAGAAGGGCAAGCGCGGCGGCAAGTGCGGAGTGTTCGGCCAGATCCTGCTCGTCGTCATCGCCGTCGCGGTGACGGCCCTCAGCTACGGAGCTCTGGGCGGAGCGGCGCTGACCGGCCTCGCAGCGATCGGCGCCGGCGCCGCCGCCGGCGCCGCCGGCTCGATCGCCAGCCAGGCCATCGGGGTCGCCACCGGAATCCAGGAGAAATTCAGCTGGAAGGGCGTCGCCATGGCGGCGATCGGGGGCGCCGTCGGCAGCGGCATCGGCCAGGTGCTCGGCAGAGGCGCGATGCTCGGAAGCCAGTTCGTCGGCGACACCGTGCGCGGCGCCGCGAGCAGCGCCCTGACCCAGGGCATCGGAGTGGCGCTCGGCCTCCAGAAGAAGTTCGACTGGGCCGGAGTGGCCGCGGCGGGACTTTCGGCCGGAGTCTCCGGGTCCGTCTCGCGGATGATGTCGGGCGGGGCTAAGACCGCCTATCGCAGGAGCGACGGCCTGGTCCTGCTTCGTGGCTCGGCCAGCTTCGGGAACCAGATCGTCTCGGGAATGGCGGGCGGGCTGGCCTCCGCGGCGTCACGGTCGATCATCGACGGCACCAGCTTCGGCGACAATCTGCTCGCCGCGCTGCCCGACGTCGTCGGCTCGACGCTCGGCAACATGCTGGTCGCCCGGCTGAACGGCGTTCGGGACGAGGTGATCGGGCGCAGCGCTCCGTCGGACGCGCCGCCGCCGCCGCCATCGACGGGCGCGGCCGAGGCCGCAGCTCCCGCGGGCGCGGCGCCGGCGAGGGATCCCAAGCTCGACATCCTGCTGCAGACGGCCGATCCGGCGAAGCCGATCAGGATCCGGCATTATGGCGGCGATCCGCTGAAGATCGCGGCGGTGCTCGGCCAGATCCCCATGGACCTCAGGACCTTCATCGGCCAGCAGAACATCTCTTATGCCGCCACCGCCTACTCCGTGACCGAATATGTCAACGACAAGGGCCAGTCCTACGTGAGCGGCGAACCGCACAACCACCCCGCCGGATCGAAATTCAGCACCACCAGGGGCGTCTTTGAGGCCTTCACCAACACGGTCGTGATGGCGACGGAAGGCCAGAAAGACGCCGCCGGCAACATCACCTACGGTGCCGGAGGCTCGATCGACGCCCTCCTGCACGAAACCGGCCACGCCGTCGACTATGCCCTGGGCGGCCGCCGTTTCTATCACTTCCGGGCGTCGCAAAACTCGGATTTCAGGGATGCCTATAAAGAGGCGCGCCTCCAGCCCAGGATCGATCCCGCCACCGGCCAGCCGATGGTCGACGCCCAGGGCAACCCGGTCATGGCCAACACCTTCGCGGGCGTCGCCAACGATTATTTCGATATCACCAATAGCACCGGCCGCGGCGACCGGACCATGAGCATCGGCGAAGCTTATGCGGAAGCCTTCGCCGCCTACTTCCACCCCACGACGGGCGAGGCGACGAACAGATGGAATTCCAACGCCACCACGCACCTCGAATGGCCGCAGCCGGCCATCTCGGGGCCAACCACGCAGTCGATCCTGGCCGGGCGACCCTCACTGAGGGCCTATTGGGCGTCATGGACTCCGCCGCTGAAGCCTTACGGGCCGCCGCCGCCCCCGCCCCCTCCGAACACGCCGTGAGGAATGGCGGTGCATGACCTCCAGCTGGCACCCTCCAGGCCGGCGGGGTAGCGGTGGCGCCCAAGGAACAGGTGCACGGGATGGACGACGAGACCAACGGCTATGTCGAGATGAACGAGCAGCGCCAGCTCTTCATCTATTATGACGACGAGCCGAACATCGCGATCGGCTCCTTCCCCGGCGAACCCGCCTACCCGCTCTACCTGGAGCTTGCCCGCGGGATCGAGCCGGGGCAGCGCAAGCGCGTGGCCAGGGCGATCGCCATGTACGAGCGCCGGCCCGGCGGTGCCTTCGCCGTCTATCGCTGGATCGAGGGAGCGGGCGGCGCGGCCGAGGCGGGCGTGGAGCTGATCGAGCCGGCCGACCCCCGCTACCGTTGCTACAGGCAGGTGCTCGGCGAGGCCGCGGGGCCCGCGCAGCATCATCTGCTGCTCTCCGACTGGCGCAGCATCTGCACCTGTCTCGAGGGGCCGACCGCCCACTGAAACGCGCAGCTGCAGATTCACCATTGCCTAAATGCTTAACCTGAAATAGCTTTTCCGATGCGCCCGGGTTGGGGAGGGCGCGGGGGCAAATCCGTGGGATCCGATCGGGCACTTAATTTCCTGAACGATATGCTGTGGAACAGCCTCCTCGTCGCGGGGCCGATCCTCATCGCCACCCTGATCGTCGGGCTGATGATCAGCGTCTTTCAGGTGACGACTCAGCTTCAGGAGATAACCCTCTCCTACGTCCCGAAGATTCTGACCACCGCTTTCCTCCTGATCGCGATCGGTCCGTGGATGATGGGCCGGGTGACGAGCTTCGCGTCGTCGCTTTACCTCCTCATCCCGACCCTGGCCGGATGACCGGGGCCGGGACGGGGGAGGCTCGGCGACGTGGAGCAGCTCACGAATCAGGCCATTGCCGCCTTGCTGGTCAGCCTGCGAATCGCGCCGGCCTTGGCCTTCGCGCCGCCCTTCACCCTGCTCAGGGTACCGGCGATAATCCGGGTGCTGCTGTCGATCTCGCTCGCCGCCTGGCTCGTCGCCAGCCATCCGCAGCAGAGCTGGCAGAGCGACTTCTGGTCGCGCGGCCTGTTCCTCACCGCGATGGCCGAGCTGCTGCTGGGGATCGCGCTGGCGCTGACCCTGCAGATGGCCTTCGCCGCCTTGCTCACGGCCGGGCGGGCGATCGACATCCAGGCCGGCTTCGGCCTCGCCATGCTGATCGATCCGACCACCCGGGCGCAGATGCCGCTGGTCGGCACCCTGTTCGCCTATGCCGCGGCGGCGATCTTCTTCGCCACCGAGGGGCCGGCGGACCTGCTCGCCATCTGGGCCGCGTCGATGGCGCAGATCCCGATCGGCGCGGCGACGCTCGGCGGCGACGCGGTGGCGACGATCATCGCCTACATGTCGGCGGTGTTCGTGATGGCGTTCGGAGCGGCCGGCCTGGTGATGCTGGCCCTGTTCGTGATCGATCTCGCCGTCGCCTTCATGTCGCGCACCCTGCCGCAGATGAACGTGCTTCTGCTCGGCTTCCAGGTGAAGACCCTGGCGGTGCTCGCCATCCTGCCGATCGGAATCGCCTTGTCGGCGGCGCTCTTCCTTCGAATGCTGCGCTACGCGCTGCAGACGGCCGCGGAGCTGGTCTGATCTGATGGCCGAGGGGCAGGAACAGAATCGCAGCGAGGAGCCGACCCCGTTCAAGCTCACGCGGGCTCGGGAAAAGGGCCAGGTCGCCCGCGGCATGGATCTCGGCTTCGTCGCCGGGCTTGTCGCACTGGCCGGATTCGCGATCATCGCCGGCGAGCGGCTGATCGCCGACCTCGCCCAGCTGATGCGCCAGTCGCTCGCCGCGACCGCGAGCGCCACCGAGCCGCAGGAAGCGGCGGCCGTCGCCGCCGCGCTCTACTGGCCGGCGATCCGGCCGCTGGTCCTGCTCGGCGGCACCGTGGTGATGATCGTTCTCCTGCTCGAGATCGTCCAGCTGCGCGGCCTCATGTTCAGCTCGCACCCGCTCAAGCCCGATTTCAGCCGCCTCAATCCGGCCAAGGGCCTCAAGCGCATCTTCTCGATGCGGATGCTCAAGGAAGCCTTGAAGAACGTCATCAAGATGGCCGCCTACTGCACCGTCACCGGCCTGCTTATCTGGTCGCTGGTCTCGACTCCGGGGCGCTCGCAGGAGAGCGCCGACGGGCTGGCGTCGGCGATGAGCAGCGGCGCGATGCGGCTTCTCATGTGGTTCATCCTCGTCGCCATCTTCTTCGCGGCGATCGACCAGATCATCGTCCGCCGGGAATTCCACAAGCAGATGCGGATGAGCCGGCGCGAGGTCACCCGCGAGACCAAGGACCGCGAGGGAGAGCCGCGGATCAAGCAGAAGCGCAAGCAGCTTCACCAGGAATTCGCCAAGCAGGGCAAGTCGCTCGGCTCGCTGCCCGGCTCCGACCTGCTGGTCGTGAACCCGCAGCATTTCGCCGTCGCGCTCGCCTACGATCCGGCTCGGATGACGGCGCCCACGGTCACCGGCAAGGCCCGCAACAACTACGCCCTGGCGATGAAGCGCGAGGCGTTCCGGCTCGGCATCCCGATCTTCGAGAATCCGCCGCTCGCCCGAAGCCTCTACGCCGGGGTCGACACCGGCAAGGAGGTCGGCGCCGGCGACTATCAGGGCGTCGCCGCCCTCTACATCAAGCTTCACGCCGCCCGTTCAACCAGTCAGCCGAAGAACGAAAATGCTCATCAAAACCCTGCGCAATAACAAGGATCTCGCCCTGGTGATCGGGATGGTTCTCATCCTCCTGATCCTGTTCGCGCCGATCCCGCCGGCGATGCTCGATCTGGCGATCATCACCAATTTCGGCTTCGGGCTGACGATCCTGCTGCTCACCTTCTACGTCGGCAAGCCGGTCGAATTCTCGACCTTCCCCTCCCTGCTGCTGGTCGCGACCTTGTTCCGCTTGTCGCTCAGCGTCGCCGCGACCCGCCTGATCCTCACCGGGGCCGATGCAGGCGACGTGATCAACTCGATCGGCACCTTCGCCGTCCAGGGCAATTTCGTCATCGGCCTGGTCGTCTTCTGCATCCTGATCGTCGTCCAGTATATCGTCGTCACCTCGGGCGCGCAGCGAGTCTCCGAGGTCGCCGCCCGCTTCACGCTCGATTCGATGCCCGGCCAGCAGATGAGCATCGACGCCGACCTCAACATGGGCCTCATCGACCAGAAGGAAGCGGTCCGCCGCCGCGAGGAGCTCGAGAAGGAAGCCAGCTTCTACGGCTCGATGGACGGCGCCTCCAAGTTCGTGAAGGGCGACGCCGTCGCCGGCATCATCATCCTGCTGATCAACATCATCGCCGGCTGGATCATCGGCATGGTGCAGATGGGCATGGCCTGGGACGAGGCGCTCGAGAGGTTCACCCTTCTCACCATCGGCGACGGCATCGCAACGCAGCTTCCCGCCCTCATCATCGCCATCGCCACCGGAATCATCGTCACCCGCTCCTCCGCCGACAAGGAGCTCAGCACCGAAGTCTTCCGCCAGCTCGGCTCGGTGCCGCGTATCCCGCTGATCGTCGCCATCGTCCTGATGGCGTTGCTGCTTCTGCCCGGAATGCCGAAATGGCCGATCCTCGTCATCATCGCCGGGTCGATGTTCGTCTGGTACCGCGCCCGCAAGAGCCTGGCCGACGCCGCCGCCTCCGCCGAGGCCGAGATCGTCGATACGGGCGAGATGGCCGGCTCCGGCCCGGCACCCGCGCTCGAGATCCGGCTCGGCAGCGAGCTGGCCGCCGCGTGGAAGAACGAGGAGGCGATGATCAGCGACCGGATTTCCAGCCTTCGGCGGGTCCACGAACAGGATTTCGGGATCGGCTTCCCGGGCGTCCGCACGGTCGAGGGCTCGGGCCTCGGCACGCTCGAATATGAGATACGATTGTTCGGCGCCCGCTTCGGCGCCGCCGAGATCCACCCGGACCGGGTGCTCGCCATCGCTCCGGCCACCGCGAGCGGGATCAAGCTGGACGGCATCGAGACCCGCGATCCCGCCTTCAACCTGCCGGCCTTGTGGATCGAGCCGGCCGCGGCCGCCGAGGCCCGCGAGGCGGGGCTCAAGGTGATCGACCCGGTGACGGTGCTGATGACCCACTTCGCCGAGATCGTTCAGGGCGAGATGGCCACCCTCGTCACTCGCGCCGTGGTGGTGAAGATGCTGGAGGACACGCGCGAGCGCCAGCCCGGCCTGCTCGAGGAGCTGATCCCCAACACGCTCTCCATCTCCGACGTCCAGCGGGTGCTCCAGAACCTGCTCGGCGAGGGGGTCTCGATCGCCAACCTCGATCTCATCCTCGAGCATCTCGCCGATCTGGCGCGGTCGCAGAAGGATCCGGGCGAGCTGACCGAGCAGATCCGCCAGCGGCTGAGCTATTCGATCTGCCACCAGCTTCGCGGCAAGCACAGCGATCTGGCCGTGCTCAGCCTCGACCCGAGGATCGAGAACCAGATCAGCACCAATCTCGGCCAGGGCGGGGCTTCGGGCATGCTTCCGGTCGAGCCGCGCCTCGCCGATCAGCTGATCCGAAAGCTCTCGGCGTCCGCCGACGACATGCACCGCGAGGGCCGTTCGCCGGTCCTGCTGTGCGGCGCCGAGATCAGGCGGCACCTCAAGGCCTTCACCAAGCGCAGCGTACCGCGCCTGTCGGTGCTGTCGGTCAACGAGATTCCGATGCGGATCAACCTTCGGTCGTTCGACATCATCAAGCTCGAAGCATGATCCGTTGGCCATTACACCCAGTCGAATGCTGGCTGCCCATTCGAAGAGAGGCGTTACCATGACCGGTCCCATCGATGCCGCGGAGGCGGCCGCCCCGTCCCGCCTGGACAGGCTGCTGCCGCTGCTGGAAGCCGATCCGGCGAACCTGTCCCTGCTCGCCGACGCCGCCGAGACGGCCCTGGCGGAGCAGCGGCCGGAGGTCGCGGCGGATCTGCTCGGCCGCTACGCCGCGATCGCTCCGCTGCCGCCGCGCGAGACCAACCTTGCGGGGCTCGCGGCGCTCCAGACGAAGCGCTACGACCGCGCCGCCGACCTGTTCGGCGAGCTGGTCGAGGCCGGAGTCGACGACCCCGCCGTCCGCTTCAACCTCGCCTGGGCCTGCGCGATGGACAAGCAGTTCGACCGCTCGCTGGAGCTGCTCGACGACGACCTCGCCCGAACCCTGCCGCAGGCGGCGATGCTCCAGGTCCAACTGCTCCACGACCGCGGCGAGTTCGACGACGCGGCCCGGCGTGCGCGCGAGTATGTCGAGATCCATCCCGATTATGCGCCGCTGATGGCGACGGTCTCGGTGCTCGCGCTCGACGTCGAGGATGCCGAGCTCGCCGCCGCCTGCGCGGCGAAGGGCGGCGAGCATCCGGACGCCCTCACCACGCTCGGCACCCTGGCGCTCGGCGACGAGCGCGCGACCGAGGCGCTCGACCTGTTCGACCGGGCCCTCGACCGCAATCCGCAGGTGCCGCGGGCCTGGGTCGGCCGCGGCCTCGCCCGGCTGATGACCGGCCAGTCGCCCGACGCGGCCGCCGACATCGACCGCGGCGCGGAGATGTTCGGCGACCATCTCGGCTCGTGGATCGCGGCCGGCTGGGCCCATTTCGTCAACAATGACCTGGCGTCCGCCCGAGCCCGCTTCGAGACCGCGCTCGAGCTCGACGACACCTTCGCCGAGACCCACGGCTCGCTCGCCGTGCTCGACCTGCTCGAGGGCAATGCCGAGGGCGCTCGCGAGAAGAGCGAGATCGCGCTCCGCCTCGACCGGCAATGCTATTCCGCCGCCCTCGCCCGCTCGATGCTCGCCGCCGGCGCCGGCGATCAGGAGATGGCGCGCCGGATCTACGAGGCCGCCGCCAACACGCCGATCGACGACAGCGGCCGGACGATCGGCCAGACCCTGGCCAAGCTCGGCATGGGGATGACCTGAGCCGTTGCTCCCCGCTCAGGTACCGCGCAGCTGCCGGCCGGCGCGGTCGATCAGCGCCTCGCCGTCGGGGGTGGAGCTGATCATCCGGTAGACGTTGTCGACCACGGCCTGGAACGACGGGTCGTTGGCCATCGCCTCGCCCATCTCCTCGGTGAGGATTGCCCGCACCAGGGTCCGGCGGAACTCCTCGCCCTCCTCGAGCGAGTCCATCGCCCGCAGCCGGGCGATCGGCCGGGGGGTCGACGCGCCGCGGACCGTGCCGGTTCGGCCGGTCCGCTCCTTGCGCGTCTGGCCGATCTTCTGGAGCTGCTCGCGCAGCATCACCAGAACCTGGTCGGTGGTGCTGATCCGGGTCATCGCCTCGGCGCCCGACTCAATTCGCCTTGCCGCTGCCGCCGGACAGCTGGTCGAGCAGGAAGCTGGTCGCGGACGCCGCCTCGCCTGTCGCCGCTTCCGGGCCGGCGCCGGCCGCGAGCGCGCTGGTCTGCTCGACGATCAGCTGCATGTCGCGGTTGAGCGGCGGGTTCTCGTCGTTCACCGCGATCCCGGCGCGGAGCTGGACGATGGCCTGCTCGAACTCGTCGCGGATCAGGTGGGTGAGGCCGGCGACGAACATGCGCAGATAATGGTCCTCGGGAAGCAGAGCGAGCGGGCCCCAGGTGGAAAGCGCATTGGCCGCTTCGCCGGAGGTCAGCTGGAAGAAGCCGAGCTGGAACCGCGCAATGGCGAAATCGGGCGCGAGCTCGACTGCCTGGCGAAGCGCCGGCAGAGCCTCGATCGGCCGGCCGATGCTGGCCAGGATCGAGCCGCGCAGGAAGTGGAGGCGCGGATCGTCCGGATAATCGGAGATGAGGCGGTCGGCCTGCTCGAGCTCGTCGCCCGAGTCGCTCTGCATCGCCGCCATCAGCTCCTGCAGTTCCGCCTCGCTGCACAGGCCTTCCATCATGCTTTCCCTTCGATCAAAACGCGCCGATCCTTTTCCGCAGCCTCTCCAGCGCGGCGCGGTGAAGCTGCGAGATCCGCCCCCGGCTAAGGTCGAGAAGCTCGGCGATCTGCGCCAGACTTAATCCATTATGATAATGCTGGCGAACGATAACGCCCTCTTTTTCGGGCAGCTTTTTCACTTCGGCGGCGAGCCTGGCCTGCATCTCGCGCCATTCGAGCGATTCATAGGCGGTCGGCCCGGTGTCGACCCCGTTCGCCGGCATCAGCGCGGTTCCCTCGAGCATCAGCCCGATCGCCAGGCCGACGGCGAGGTCCGACAGCGCCGACAAGGCGTCGTCCGCCGCGGCCGAATTGCCCGAGGCGAGCGAGCGCATCCGCTCCTGCTCGAGCCGGTGGCGGAAGCTGATCTGGGCGTTGACCTCGCTCATCTTGGCGAGGCCGTCGGTGATGGCGCCGAGGATCCGCCGCCGCGCATAAGCGGAGAAGGGAACGCCGAGCAGCGGGTCGAACCGGTCGATCGCCTGGAGCAGCCCCTCATAAGCGAAATGCTCGCAATCGCTCCGCTCCGCCGCCCGGCCCCGCCGCTGGTGGAACTTCGCCGCGGCGATCGCGCGGGCCAGCGGCACGTAGCGGTTGAACAGGGTCTCACGGCAGCCGAGGTCCGATTCGAAGCGCAGCCGCCGCCACAGCGCCGCCTCCGCGCGCGTCGGATGGACGACCAGGTCGAGACCGGTGGGAAGGACCGCGCGACTCACCCGAAGCTCCCGAGCACCCCCTCCAGGACCAGCTTCCAGCCGTCGATGAGGACGAACATGAGCAGCTTGATCGGCAGGGATATGGTGGTGGGCGGGACCATCATCATGCCGAGCGCGAGTAGGATGCTGGAGACGACGAGGTCGATCAGCAGGAAGGGCAGCAGGATGACGAAGCCGATGGTGAAGGCGACCCGAAGCTCGTTGAGGATGAAGGCCGGAGCGAGCTTCAATATCTCGACCTGCTCGGGCCGGTCGGGAAGCGGCGTGTTCGAGATGGCGTAGATCGACTCGATGTCGGCGTCGCGGGTCTGGGTCAGCATGAACTTGCGCAAGGGGCCGCTGCCGGTCTCCATCGCACGCTCGACGCTCATCGTGCCCGCCAGCAGCGGCTTAATCGTATCCCGGTTAAGTTCGTTGAGAACCGGCGACATGGTGAAGGCGGTCAGGAAAAGCGAAAGGCTGACCAGCACGGCGTTGGGCGGGGTTTCCGGCATTCCGAAGGCGTGGCGCACCATCGACAGGACGATGACGATCCGGATGAAGCTGGTCATGCTGACCAGGATCGCCGGAACGACGGCGAGCAGGGTGAGGATGAGCGCCGTTCGGGTGACGTCGGGACCGACGGCGGCCGCCTGGGCCAGTGCCGGCTGGGCGACCGCCAGCGCCGGCAGGACGGTGCCGAGGCGGAGGGCGAGGCGGTTCAGGCGCATGTCGCCTCCGCTTCCGCCTGCAGGGCCACCGGCTCCTCGCTGAGGATCCGCGCATTGCCGGCGAGCAGGAGGAGAAGATATTCGCGGCCCGAATGGCGCACGACGCAGATGTCGGCATGCGGGCTCAGCCGCCGGGTCTCGATCACCTCGATCGCGCGCGGCCGCGACTGCAGCCGGCCGAACAGGGCGTAGAGGTCGACCTTCCCGGCGCGCTGACGGATCAGAAGCGCGGCAAGGACGGCGACGATGATGCAGATGACCAGCGCCGCGACGATGCGGCCGAGCGACACCTCGAGCGGCTCGCCGCCGCCGAGACGTCCCGCGGCCAGCGCCGGGGCGGTCGCGAGCAGGGCCGCGCCGGCGCAAAGAGTCGCCGCCGCCCCGGGCCTCCTGATCACTTTGCGATCTCGGTCAGCCTGACCGCGAAGCTGTCGCCGACCGCGACCAGCTCGCCGCGGGCGACGGCGAGTCCGTTCAGCCGAAGCTCGACCGACTGGTTGAGGGCGGCGTCGAGCGGGACCACCGAGCTGTCCTTGAGCGCCGTCAGCTCGGCGACCGTCATCCGGGCCTCGCCGAGATAGGCCTCGAGAGTCACGCTGACCGTCTCGATCAGCTTGGGGTTGATCTTGCCGAGCTGGGCGTCGGCCTTGGCCGGAGTGGCGGAGATATTGGTCTTCGAAGCTGGTTCAGTCACTGGGCCGTTCCGGTCATGGGTTGAGTTATCTTGAGGCGCAATTGGCCGTTTTCCTGCTCGACCGCGCAGCGGCCCGGGCGGGCCACTCCGTCGATCGCGAGCGGGAGCGTGGCGGCGGTCGCGGCGTCGAGGACGAGCACGTCGCCCGCCGACAGGCCGGCGAACTCGCCGAGGCTGAGCTCGCAGCGGCCGACCACTGCCGACAGCCCGACCTTCTGCCTGGCGAGGGCCTCGGCCAGCGGCCGCAGCGGCTCCGGCTCGCGGCCGGGCTTGGCCGACGACCGGACGATCCCGGCGGCGAGCTCGTGCCCGACGAGCAGCCGGATGGTCGGCGCGTTGTCGGACGGGCCGAGCGCGAACACGCAGGCCTCGGCGAAGGGCAGCATATCGATCCCGCCGCGGCGCCAGGCCGGGGCTCGGCCGAGGCCGAACGCATGGGCCAGGCGGGCGCACAGATCGTCGACGCAGGCCGAGGCGAGGCGGTCGACCAGCTCCTCGTCGGCTTCGGTGGCGGCGTCGCGGTCGGACGGCTCGTCGAGCATCATCCGGGCGATGACGATCCGGGCGTCGTCCTCGAGCGCGAGGGCGAGGCCGGAATCGACATAGCGCAGCTGAAGGTCGCGCATCCGCCCGAGCTCGGCACGGTCGAGCGTCGCGCTCTCGCCGACTCGGCGCATCAGCCGGCGCGCGAACCAATGGTCCGACCATTGCCCGCTGGTTTCCGCGAGCAGCCGTTCGACCGCTCCGCCGCCGAGGGCGCCCGAAGGCAGCCAGGTTCTGCAAGCCATGTTCATGATAAGGGTTTTCCCATGCGGTCCTGCTTAGCCCTGGCCGCGAATGCCGAAGAGCTGCTGGATCATGTCGTTCGAGACGCTGATGATCTGCGAGCTGGCCTGGAACCCGCGCTGGATCAGGATCAGCTCGCCGAACGCCTTGGCGAGATCGACGTTCGAGGCCTCGAGGCGCCGCGACAGGACCTTGCCGACGCGCTTGCCGTCGCTGGTCATCAGCTCGCGCTGGGCGAGCCCGGTGTCGTGGAACAGGCCGCCGCTGCGCTGGTCGAGCGCCTGCGGATCGCGGAAGTCGGCGATGGCGATCGCGCCGAGCTCCTTCTTCTGCTCGTTCGAATAGCCGATCTCCAGCTTGCCGGTGTCGTTGACCCGGATCGTGGTGATCGCTCCGACCTTGTAGCCGTCGACCGAAGCCTTCCTCAGCGTCGAGACGGTTCCGGCGGAGAAGGAGGTGACGTTCTGGGAGAAGTCGAGGGTGATCGACATCTTGGCGTCCGTGTCCTCGAAGACGAGCTGGTTGGTGGCCGGATCGACCAGGCCCTGGACGAACTTGAGGGTCTGGGTGCCGACGGTCTTCGCCTTGTCGTCGGTGATCGTGATCTTCCATTCGTTGAGGGCACCCTCGGCCTTGTCGAACTTGATCTGCCAGATGTGCTCGCCACCGGTCTCGTCGTAGACCTTGACGTCGCTGATCCCGTAGGTGGTCGCCGTCGACGAGAGGTTGTCGGCGAACTTGATCGTCGTCGTCTTGGTGGGAGTGCTGGTCCGCGAGGCGTCGATCGACAGGCTCACCGGCCGTCCGGACGGGTCGAGCGTGGCCAGCCTGTATTCGGTGCCCGCAAGGACGATGAAGCCGTCCTTGTCGACCTCGAAGCTGCCGGTGCGGGTGTAGAGTATCTCCTCGCCGCGCATCAGCACCATGAAGCCGCTGCCGTCGATCGCGAGGTCGAGGTCGCGGTCGGTCTGGCGCAGCTCACCCTGCTTGAAGTCGATGCGGGTTTCGCCGATCTCGACGCCGTTGCCGCCGCCTCCCGGGCCGCCGGAATAGGACGCGCCGCCGTTGCCGTTGATCCCGACGAGGTCGGTGAAGGCGACCGTCGAGCCCTTGAAGCCGGAGGCATTGAGGTTGGTGACGTTGTTGCTGATCTGCTGGAGACCCCGCGAGTAGGCGTTCAGGCCGCTGAGACCGACGTAGATCGAACCGAACATGGCTGTGTTTCTCCCTAGCGGATCTGCGAGATGCTGCTGATCGAGATGTTGCTGATGGTCTGCTTGTCGGCCGTCTCGATGGTGACCCGCGGATCGCCGTTCTCGAAGGCGATCGACATCACCTTGCCGCTGATCGTGGTGTTCCCCGCGGGTATGTCGACGGTACGGCCGAGCAGGTTGGCCGCCTGCATGTTGGCCTGCGCGGTGACCATCGATTCGAGCCGGTCGTTGGTCGTCTGGCCGAGCTGGATCTGCGAGAATTGGGCGAGTTGCGAGACGAACTGGAAATTGTCCATCGGCTTCAGCGGATCCTGATAGGTCAGCTGGGTGAGGATGATCTTCAGGAGCGACTCGAAGCTGAGCCCGAACGCGTTGGTCGCGGTGTCCTGGGCGGACCGCGCCTGAGGTACCGCGCTGCCGCCCGGCTGGACTGCTGAGGCCTGCATCAATCTTCCTCCCCCTTCGGCAGAGGCCAGGCCTCGCCGTTCAGAACTATGTCCGCGTTCGAATAACCATGGCGCGCGAGCAGCTCGCCGATCTCCCCGCGGAGCCGCTCGCGTTCCTCGCGCGACAGCCGGTCGACGCGGGCGATCACGCTGATCCCGCCCTCGACGGCCTGGACGCTGACCTGAGCCGCCGCCGCGCCCGCCCTGGCGGCGAGCAGCTGGGCGACGATCGCCGTCGTGCGCGACGAGATCCGGCTGCCGCCGGCCGCCTCGGGCCCGGCCGCCGCGCTCGTCGCCGGATTGGCGGCGATGACGACCGGCTGGCCGTCGATCGACGGCAAGGCGCCGTGCGACGCTTTCGCGCCGGCGCCGGCCGCGGCGCCGGACGCGGACGCCCGGCCGCTGTCGGCAGCGCCGCGGGCGGTGGTCGCGAGACCCGGAGCCGGGCTCGCGGGGTCGACGCTTGCCGCCGGAGCCTGAAGCTCGGCTTCGAGGCCGGACATCGCGGTCGGGGCGGTGGAGACCGCCGCCGCGACGGACAGATCCGCCGGAATCGCGCCCTGCGCCGGCAGCGGCGCCGCCCCCCTGAACAGCCCGGTCTCGTTGAACATCTCGGCGGCGTCCAGCCTTCCGAACACCGCTTCCTCCGAGCCCGAAGCCTGGAGGTCGGAGCCGGGGGCGCCCGGCGCCAGCATCGCGGCGAGGAGGTCGGCGAAGGTGGTGCCGGAGTCGGCGCCGGCCTCGACGTCGGCCTCGTTCGGCTGGCGCTGGGCGGCGCCGGGGTCGATCGGCACGTGGCCGCGGACGGGTCCTGAAATCATCTCCGGCTCCAGTCGAAGGTTATCCGGTCGGCGGTCTCGGCGAGCCGATCCTCTTCGGTCCGGTGACGGACCCGGCGGCGCAGGCGGCGGAGCGACAGGTCGCCGGAGCGGCTTCGCGCTTCGGAGGTCTGCCATTCCTCCTGCCGGCGCTCCGCCAGCTCGGCCGAGCGCTCGTGCCGGAGCGAGGCGCCCGACGCCGCGGTCTCCCGCTCGATCACCCGAACCGCCAGGGCGCGGCTGAACTCCGGCGAGAAGCTGCCGCCCGAGATATGCTCGCCCCAGTCGGACCGGGCGGCGTCGGTGCGCGCCACGGCATCCTCCTCGGCCGACCGCGCCGCCTTCTCCGCGGCCCGGGCCGACATCAGCGCGGCCTCGGCGGCGGCGGTCTTGACCCGCTGGACCGAGGCCAGCTTGACCATCAGCGGAAGCTTGACCTTGTCACGCATGCCCGCCCGCTCCCGCGGTGATCGCGCGCAGCTTGCGCACCGTTTCGGCAAAGGCGCTGTCCTCGCTGCGCGGCTGGCGCAGGAAGGCGTTCATCTCGCCGCGCTTGGCGATGGCTCGGTCGACGGCGCCGTTGGTGCCGGACTTGTAGACTCCGCTCTCGATCATCACCCGCGCCTCCTCGTAGGCGGCGAGCTGGGCGACGGCCTCGCGCATCGCTCCGGCCTGCTCGGCGGCGACCAGCTGCTGAGCGCCGCGGCTGACGCTGCGCGGAACGTCGATGGCCGGGAAATGGCCCTGCTCGGCGAGCGAGCGGGAAAGCACGATATGGCCGTCGAGCAGCGACTTCATCAGCTCGACGATCGGATCGTCGACGTCGTCGGTCTCACTGAGGACGGTCATGATCGCGGTGATCGCCCCGCCCGAGCGGACGGCGCCGCAGCGCTCGACCAGCCGCGGCAGGGCTCCGAACACGTTGGGCGTATAGGCGCGGACGGTCGGCGGAGCGCCGGCGGCGAGGCCGATCTCGCGCAGCGCCATAGCGAGCCGGGTCACCGAATCGACCATCAGAAGGACATGGTCGCCCGAGTCCCGCCAATGCTCGGCGAGCGCGAGGGCATAGCTGACCGAGCGGCCGCGCAGCGCGGCGCTCTCGTCGGAGGTGGCGGCGACGAGGGTGAAGCGGTCGGAATCGTCGCGGGCCGAGAGCATCCGCCAGATCGCCTCGACCTCGCGGCCGCGCTCGCCGACCAGGCAGATGACGACGCGGTCGCACTCGATCTGGGTGGCGAGCTGCTCCATCAGGCTGGTCTTGCCGACCCCGCTCGCCGCGAAGATGCCGATGCGCTGGCCCTGGCCGAGGGTGAGCAGGCCGTCGATCGCCCGGATTCCGGTCGGAAGCACCTTCGAAGGGTCGGCCCGGTTCATCGGCTTGGGCACCGACCCGGCGAGCGCGACATGGTCCTGCGCCTCGATCTCGCCGCCGCCGTCGATCGGCCGGCCGAGCGAGTCGACCGCTCGCCCGGCGAAGGCGTCGCCGACCGCGACCCGGTCGCGCATCGGCCGGGCGACGACCCGCGCGTCGGGCCGGATCGTCGCCTGCTGCTCGAGCGGGATGAGGACGACTCGCCGCTCGTCGACGGCGGCGACCTCGGCGAGCAAAGCGGGCCCGCCGTCGCATTCGATCTCGCACAATTCGCCGAGCCGGCTGGCCGGCCCCGATGCCTCGACCAGGCCCGGCGCGACCCGGCGGACATAGCCGTAGGGCCGGGCGAAATCGGCCCGGTCGAGCCCGGCGAGGAAACGGTGTCCGCTCACGCCTGCGGCTCCCGCTCGGCGAGGCCGTCGAGGAAGGCGGCGACCTGCGCCCACTGGGTGCCGGCGCCGACGTCGAGATGGCCGAGCTGGAGGTCGATCCGGCATTCGCCCGGCTCGAGATCGCCGTCGGCGACGAGCCGGACGGAGCCGGTGCCGGCCTCCGAGCCGAGCGAGGCGAGTGCCTGCTCGTCCTCGAAATCGCGCGCGCTGACCCGGATCGCGATCAGGCTGTCGCGGCGCAGCAGCCGCATCTGCCGGGCAATCACGCCGGCGACGAACAGCTTGTGGTCCTCGCCGTCGTCGAACAATTTGGCGAGCGCCGCGCGGGCGAGCGCCGGGGCGAGGCCGTCGAGATCGCCCAGCCGCGCCTCCCATGTGGCGACGGCGGAATCGAGGCCCTTGCCGAGCAGGGCGAGCCGTTTGTCGGCGGCATCGCCCGCCGCCGCTCGGCCCTCCCGCTCGCCCTCGGTCCGGGCGGCCTTGACCGACTGCTCGCTTTCGGCCCGCTGCGCCGCCAGCGCCGCCCGAAGCCTGTCGATCTCGCGCTCGAGCGCCTCGATGCGCGGATCGAGTCCGGGCGCCGGAGGAAGCTCGGCCGGGTCGAGGAACGAGCGCACCGATTGCGCCGCGCCCCCCTTGATCAATCCGCTCATCGCGGCACCTGGCGGGGCGAGAGCAATTGCGCCACCGCGTCGGCGAGCGACCGGCGCTTGGGCGCCGGCGCGGCGACCGCGGTGGGCATCGGCTTGCCGCCGGCCGTCTCGGCGCCGGCCCGGGCAAGCAGCTCCCGTGTCGCCGCCGTCAGGTTGCGCTCGCCGACCGGGTCGGAGCCCAGGTGCCGGGCCAGCCACGGCGAGAAGCGGCTATAGTCGGGGGCGACCGGCTCGGCCGGAGCGGGCGAGGCGGCCGCGTCGAGCAGAGCCCCGACCTGGGCCCGCTCGAACGGGGACAAGGCCGCGAGCACTCCCCGGCGCTCCCGGTCGGAGAGCGCGCCAAGGTCCTCGGCGAGAGCGGCGAGGGTGTCAGCTTCGGGCATCGCCGGTCCCGTCCATCAGGCTGAGCTGGCGCCGGATGCGCAGCACCATGGCGTCGCGCTGCTCGACCGTGAGGGTCGGCGAGCGGACTCGGACCGCGAAGGCGACGAGCAGCAGGCAGAAGATCGCGGCGATTGCCACCAGCCAGGTCGTCGACGCCATCGGCGTAACGGCGGCCTTGCGGTAGTCGGGGCCGACCTCGGCGGTGACCGGCGGCACGATCGGAGAGGCGGTTCGGACCGGCTCGACCTTCAGTCCGAAGTTGAGCGAATCGCCGCTCTCGGGCTTCAGTCCGACGGCCCGGGTCAACGCCGCCCGAACCCGCTCCTGGTCCTCGAAATTGAGCGGCGCCGGGGTGACCACCGAGATCCGCAGCTGGAAGTTGCGGGCCGCCGGATTGCTCGATGACGCCTGCAGCTTCACGGCCTGCGCCGGCGCGCCCGCGGGCTCCCAGCCGGTATCCGAGGCGCTGGCGGTGGGCACGATCAGCACCCTCGCGTCCGCTCCCAGGCCGGGCAGGACCGCCTCGACGGCGCTTCGGATATGGGCACGGTAATATTCCTGGACGGCGTTGCGCTCGGCGAGCTCGGGCGGCAGATCGGCCTGCGCGTCGGAGTTCGAGCTGATGATCCGGCCGACCTCGTCGAGCACGACCACGTCGCCCAGCTTCAGGTCCGGCACCGCCGCGGCGACTAGGCGCTGGATTCCGGCGACCCGCGCCTCGTCCACCGCCTTGCCGCGAAGCAGGGTCAAGGTCACCGCCGCCTTGGGCTCGCTGCGATTGCCGCGGAACAAGGTGCGCTCGGGGATGGTGAGGTGGACCCGGGCGTTCTCGATCCCGTCCATCATCATGATGGTCCGGGCGAGCTCCCCCTGCAGGGCGCGCTGGTAGTTGATCTTCTGCGCGAAGTCGGTGAGCCCCATGTCCGACTTGTTGAACAGCTCGAAGCCGGTCGAGCCCTTGAGCGGCGCGTCGGAGCCGACGATCGCCAGCCGGACCGAATCCGATTCCGCCTTCGGCACCAGGATCGTGGTGCCCTGGTCCTTCAGCTCGTAGGCGACGCCCTTGGCGTCGAGCTCGGCGACGATCGCCGAGGCGTCGGCCGGCCTGAGGCCGCTGTAGAGGACGGCATATTCGGTTCGGATGAAGAAATAATAGCCCGCCGCCAGCACCAGGAAGAGCGCCGCGAAGACGAACGCCAGCAGCTTGATCTGGCGGCCCTGGTTAGCCGGCACGAGGTTGATGGTTTCCATGGCGTGCGCGCTCTCAGATCGACATGTTCATGAGTTCGCGGTAGCTCTCGACCAGACGGGTGCGGACCTGCATCGCCAGCTCGACCGACAGGCGAGCCTCCTCGAGCGCATAGGTGACCTGGTGGAGCGGCACGCTGTCGTCGAGCGCGAAGCGCTGGACGAGCTCGTTCGCCGTCGCCAGCTTGCCCTCGACATGGCGCATGCCGCTGGCCAGCACGTCGGAGAAGCCCACCTGGCTGGTCTGGGCGGGCGCCACCGGCGCGGTCAGCGCCAGGCGGCCGATCGCGGCGTCGCCCGAGCCGAGGGCCGCCGATCCGATCGCGCCGATCGCTTCGAGGCCGGTCATGACTGGCGCCCCAGCTCAAGGGCGCGGCTGTACATCTGCTGCGCCAGGTTCATCGCGGTGAGATTGGCCTCGTAGGTGCGCGAGGTCTTGATCAGCAGGGTCATCTGGCCGGCATGGTCGATGTCCGGATAGCTGACGAAGCCCTCGGCATCGGCGTGCGGATGCTTCGGCTCGTGCACCCGCCTGAAGCCGCTGCCGTTGGGCTCCATGCCCATCACCTGGACTCCGCCGAAGTCCTTCGGGCCGGCCTTGCCGCCGACCATGTCGGCGAAATTGCCGCCGCTCGGACCGGTGAGCAGATGCATCGCCCGGAACGGCTCGCCGGCCGCGGTCCGGGTCGTGTTGATATTGGCCAGGTTCTGGGCGATCACCTGGAGCCGCTGCCACTCCACGTCGAGCGCCGAGCGGCTGATTTCCATCGCACGCATGACTATTGTCCTCCCCTCACGACAGAATGACTGATCTGCAATTGGCGGCCGAGCAGGTCGAGCAGCGCGGCGTAGCGCATGCCGGTCTCGGACGCGGTGGCCAGCTCGAGGTCGAGCCGCATCTCGGTCGGCGCCGTCCCCGCGGGCGCCTGTCCGATCTTCGCGGTGACGCTGCGCAGCGCCTCCGGCCCCTGCCGCGCGGCGGACTGGAGCGCCTCCTCGAAGCTGACCCTGACCGGGCGGTAGCCCGGCGAATTGGCGTTGGCGACGTTCTGCGCCGTGGCGAGCGAACGCGCCCACAGCCCGTCGAGCGCCTTGGTGATCATGATCGCCGATGTCGGATCCACTATCCCAACCCCTTTACTGGACGATGAGTTCTGCATGGAGCGCGCCCGCGGCCTTCATCGCCTGCAGGATGCTGATCGTGCGCCGCGTGTTGACCCGGGCGCGGTAGAGCCCCTGGACCAGGTCGGCGACGCTGGTGTTCGGGAAGCTGACCACCGCGTCGCCGGCGCCCTGCTCGACGTCGAGCTTGGTGTTCGTGACGACCAGGCTCCTGACGTCGCTGGCGAAGCCGGAGAAGAAGTTCGGCTGCGAGGCGTAATTCTCCGCCGTGACGGTGACCTTGATGTCGCCCTGCGAGATGACCACGCTGGAGATCATCACGTCGCCGCCGGCGACGACGGTTCCGGTGCGCTCGTTGATGACGATGCGCGGCGGCCGCTCCGGCTGCACCGAAAGCGATTCCAGCTCGGCGACATAAGCGGCGAACATCGCCGGATCGCCGGCGAAGCGGATCCGGACCTCGTCGGCATTCTTGACGGTCGCCGAGCCGGCGCCGAACCGGCCGTTGATGCCGTCGGCAATGCGCTGCGCCGTCCCGAAGCTGGGATCGTTGAGAAGGAAGCCGAGCTCGCCGCCCGCCTTCATGATCTGAGCGTCGACCGGCCGCTCGACCGTCGCTCCGCCCTGCAGCACCGCGCTGGTCGGATAGTTGCGCTGGCTCGAGTTCAATTCGCTCTCGAAGCTGTGGCCGCCGGTGACGATCGAGCCCTGGGCGAGCGCGTAGGGCCGCTGGTCCGGGCCCATCAGCGGAGTCATCAGCAAGGTGCCCCCGGCGAGGCTGCGCGCGTCGCCGACCGAGGAAACCACCGCGTCGATCCGGTCGCCGACATTGGCCGAGGCCGGAAGCTTCGCGGTGACGATGACGACGGCGATGTTGCGGCTGCTGATCTGGTCCTCTGTGACGACCGTGCCGAGACGGCTGAGGACGTTGCGAAGCGCTTGGCGGGCCACCGTGTTGCGGCGGGTGTCGCCCGAGCCGGCGAGGCCGGTGACGAGCCCGTAGCCGATCAGCGCGTTCTCGCGCCAGCCGTCGAAGCGGCCGAGCCCCTTCAGGGGCACGTCCTGGGCCATTGCCGGCACCGCCGGGCACATCAGGAGCGCGGCGGCGAGCGCCGCGCGGAAGGTTTTGGAGCGGAGCACTAGCCGAGTCCCAGAAAGCTGAAGATGCGGTTGATGATGCCCGGCTTGGCGCTCCGGGTGACGAAGCCGCGCCCGTCGTAGCTGATCCTGGCGTCGGCGATGCGGGTGGAAAGGACGGCATTGTCGGCGTTGATGTCGGCCGGTCGAACACGGCCCTGAACACCGATCCGGCTGGTCTCGCCGTTGATCCGCATCCACTGCTCGCCCTGGACGATCAGGTCGCCGTTGGGCAGCACCTCCTTGACGGTCAGGGAGATCTGGGTGACCAGCCGCTCGCTGCGCCGAACTTCGCCGCGGCCGGTATAGCCGCCGCCGAATTCGAGCGAGGCCGTCTCGTTGATCGAACCCGAACCGATGGTGGTGCCGAGGCTGCCGCCGACGTCCGTCTTCTTGCGCGAGCTGTTCTGAGCCGAGTTGGTCGCCTCGGCCGCCTGGAAGATGACGACGGTCAGGACGTCGCCCGGCTCGGAGGCCTTGCGGTCGCCGCTCATCGAGGCCCAGCTCGAGCCGCGGTACAGGTCCTCGGCCTGAGCCGGAGCGGCGAGCGCGACCAGCAAGGCGGTTCCTGCGTTCAGCCTGGTACGATTCATTGCCCGCCTCCCTCCTGCGCGGCCAGCGGAGCCGACGTCACATTGCCTTCATTGTCCCTGACGAAGAGCCTGCCGCCGGCGCGTCCGGCCTGCAGCGCCACGACCTCGCGGGTCACCCGCACCGGGCCCGAGGTCGAAACCATCGTCAGCTTGTCGCCCTTGTCGACCGCCACCGCGGACGGCGGCGAGATCCGGCCAAGATAGGTACCGGCGGGGAGATCGCGGTCGGCGCGGGCGACCCGATCGAGCCGGTCGAAGCGAAGCTCCGCGGCCGCCGCCTTGTCGTCGCAGGCGACCGGCACCAGGTCCCGGGCCGAAAGCGCGGCGCCCGCGGCGAGCGGCCGGGCCAGCTCGGCGCAGTCGGCCCTCGGCCGCTCGTCGCCGCTCGCCGTCACCCGGAAGGCGAGCGGCGCGTCGCTGGTCTCCGCCCGGACGGTCAGCCCGGGAACGCTCCGCCGAACCAGGGTCCTGACCGCCTCGCGCGACAGGGTGATGCCGCTGCGGCCGACGGGGACGATGGCGATCACCCTCGGCGCCAGCCTTGACCGTGCCGCCGGCTCGAGCGCGCTCAGGTCGGCGACGTCGGCGAGCCGGATATGCCGGCTCGTCAGCGCCACTTCGGCGGCCGGAACGAGGCCGACCGTGGCCGAGGCGCCGGCCGCGGCCAGCAAAAGGATGGACAGGGGCATGGTGCTATCTCTTCAGGCTGTTCGCCAGCCCCATGAGCTGATCGGCCGCCTGCACGATCTGAGCGTTGGCCGCGTAGGAGCGCTGCACCATCATCAGCTGCACCATCTCGGCGGTGAGCTCGACGTTCGAGCCCTCGATCGAGCCCTGGACGAGCAGGCCGACGCCGTCTTCGCCGGGCTGGGCGTCGAGCAGGCGGGCGCCTTCCTCGGCGCGGTAGAAGCCGCCGTCGAGCCGCTGCAGAGCGGCGCTGTCGTCGGCCTTGACCAGCATGATCTGGCCGATCTCGACCGGATCCGCCTCGCCGACCTTGGCGCGCACCACTCCGTCCGCGCCGATCTCGATCGTCGTGGCGTCGTCGGGGACGGTGATCCCCGCCTTGAGCGGCAGGCCCTTGGCGGTGGACAGAAGCCCGTCCTCGCCGACCTTGAGGCCGCCGCCGCGCCAAAGCAGGGTCTCGCCGCCCGGCCCCATCACTTCGACGAAGCCCTGGCCGTCGATGGCGATGTCGTAAGGACGTCCGGTCGCCTCGAGCTTGCCCGATTGCTCGAGCATGAAGGTGGTGTCGGCCATGACTCCCGCCGGCGAGACCGAGCCGGCGCCGAGATCGGCCCGAACCGCGGCCGGGTCGGCCCGCGTTGCGAGCATCTCCGAGAACCGGACGCCCGAGCGCTTGAACGCCGGCGTGTTGACGTTCGAGATGTTGTTGGCGATCGTGTCCAGCGCCCGCTGCTGGGCCTCGAGCCCGATCGCGGCGATGTGAAAAGCTCCGTTCATCTGTTCCCCCCAAAGGTTGAGATCGCCCGTCCGAGCAGGTCGTCGTAGACCTGAACGAGACGCGCGCCGCCTTCCGCCTGCCTGACCGTCGCCATCATCGTGACCATCTCGTCGCCGAGCACGACGTTCGAAGCCTCGACCATGCCCTGCCTGAGCGCCGATGCCGGAGCGTCCTCCATCGAATCCTCGCCGGCCGTGAAGGTCGAGCCGCCGAGGGAGCGCAGCGCCGCCGGATCGCCGGCCACATAGACTCCGATCTTGCCGACGGGCCTCGTGCCGTCGAGGACGGTGCCGTCCTCGAGGATCTCGACGCCGGCGCGCTCGAGCACGAGGTCGCCGCCGCCGGCCTGCTGGAGCACATGGCCTTGCGAATTGACGACGTTGCCGTCGGCGCCGATCTTGAATTGTCCCTGGCGGGAATAGAGGATCTCGTCGCCCGAACGCAGGCGGAAGAAGCCGGGCCCGCTGATCGCGAGGTCCAGTGGATTGCCGGTCTTGCTCAATTGACCCTGCGAGAAGTCGGCGCGCTGGCGCAAGGCCTCCGCCGAAGCGGACTCGCGTCCGCTCATCACTTCCTCGAAGTTGATCTGCCGTTTGAAACCAGGTGTCGATATGTTCGAGACGTTGTTCGAAACGTTCTCGAGGCGCCGCTCTGACGCACTCAATATCCCACTGGCAGACTCGATGAGTCCCTGCACCCCAGTCGCCCCCCTCTGGCGATTCCCCGCTCATTTTGTAGGCCGGGGTTTGAAAGCGTAGCAAGCGGTTTTTTGATATTTTTTCGATAGTTGCTGATTTCCGCTTTCTAGAGAGAGACGGCAGAGGGCGCCCGAACAAATAATCCTAAACTCTCAAATGAATATTCGGATTACTCCGGAAAGGGATTGAGGATTCTTGCGCCTGCTCGAGGCTCGGCCGACTTCACTTTGCCGCGCAGGCGATTCGACCGCGCCGGCCTCCCCGAATTCGGCCTGAAGGCGCGCACGAGCGCCTCCCCGACCATCCGGCACCTAGCAATCCGGGAGAGGAATTTCCCGTCTTTATCCAAGCGGCTGCTTTCAGAAGGCCGCCCGAGCGGTTAGGGGATGCGCGTCCCGGGACATGGAGCTGAAATGATCGACCCCGAACTCCTGCTGCGCGATTTCGACGAGACGGCGCGGCGTCTGGCCAGAAAGAAAGTCGCCGAGGCCGAGGTCGCCGCGGCGCGGGAGGGGCTGCTCGAGCGCAACCGCCTCCAGCAGGCGGTGGAGGTCCGGCGCGCCGAGCGCAACGCGCTCTCGAAGCAGATCGGAGCCCTGATCGGCTCCGGCCGCCGGGAGGAGGGCGAAGCCCTCAAGAGGCAGGTCGCCGACGACAAGCTGGAGCTCGAGACCCTCGAAGGACAGCTTCGCGAGGCCGAGGAGACCGCCCGCGACCGCCTTCTCCGGCTCCCCAACCTTCCCGACGACGAGGCGCCCGACGGCGCTGGCGAGCAGGACAATATCGTCCTCGAAACCGTCGGCTACGATCCCGAGCGGTTCGCCGGCCGGACTTGGCTGCCGCACTGGGAGATCGCGGAGAAGCTGGGGATATTGGATCAGGAGCGGGCGTCGAAGATCACCGGCTCGATGTTCGCAGCCCTTCGCGGCGACGGTAGCCGGCTGCTTCGAGCGCTGGTCGACCTCGCCTTCCGGCTGAACAGCGGGACGTACGAGGAATGGATCGTTCCCTCGATGGTCAACAGCGCCACCTTCACCGGAACCGGGCACCTGCCCAAGTTCGGCCACGACGCCTATTCGATCGGAGCCGACGATCTGTGGCTGATCCCGACCGGCGAAGTGCCCCTGACCGGCCTCCACCGCGACGAGATCCTGCCCGCTTCGGCGGTGCCGCTGCGCTACATGACCTACACGTCCTGCTTCCGCCGCGAAGCCGGAGCGGCGGGCAAGGACACCCGCGGGATGCAGCGCCTCCACGAGTTCCACAAGGTCGAGCTCGTCCGGATCTGCGCGTCGGAGGACGTGGAAGCGGAGTTCAAGGCCATGCTGGCCGACGCGATCCGGCCGCTCGAGCTGCTCGGCCTGCCCTACCGAATCCTCGACCTGTGCACCGGGGACCTCACCTTCTCGTCGCGCCGGGTGTGGGACATCGAGGTCTATTCGCCGGGTGTCGACCGCTGGCTGGAGGTCTCGTCGGTCGGAATCTTCGGTGATTTCCAGATGCGCCGGTCGAACATGCGATTCCGCCGCGGGCCCGATCGCAAGCCCGAATTCCCGATCGCCCTCAACGGCTCCGGAATGGCGACCCCGCGCGTCTGGGCGGCGGTCCTCGAACATTATCAGCAGCCGGACGGGACGGTCCTCGTCCCCGACGCACTGCGCCCGTTCATGGGCCGCGAGGCGATCGAGCCGAGAACCCGCGAGTGACCTACCCCAACGCTTTTTGAAACAGCATCAAGGCCTCGGCGACGCCGGCTTGCGGACCGACCCGGATGGCCGAAGGAAACACTTCGGCCAGCACGGATCCCCTGATTGCATAGCGATGGCGCGCCGCTTCCAGCAGCGTAACATCGTTCGCGCCGTCGCCAATCGCGCCGATCGCCTCCTCGGCGACCTCAAAGGAGGCGGCGAGATTTCGCACCGCCAGCCCCTTGCCCCCTCGCGGGAGGATTTCAACCATCGCGCCGGGCGCGCGCGGAGGCTTGGCCACATGCATGCTCACGGCATCCCCGAATGTTGCCCGCACGAGCGCACAGACTTGCGCGACGCTCTCCGCTTCAGGGACGTGGACGGCGGCGTGAACGAGCCTGCGTGAAAGCGCCATGCGGCGGTCGATGGCATTTTCCTCCAGGCTCTCCTGCAACTCGGGCTCGATGGAGTCAGGCGCATGGAAGAATCGTCCTTCCGCTGTCACGATCAGCGCGTCCGGCGTCTCCGCCTCGTGCATCCGGTCCTCCGGCGGCAGGGTTACCGCCACGCATCGCGCCCCCGTCCCCGCCGGCAGCAACGACATCAGCTTGAGAACGTCCTCCCAGGCTATCTGGTGAACCGCTTCGACGCCTTCATTGTCGGGTCGCAAAAGCACGGCCCCATTTGAGACCGATGAGCGGAAGCTCAGTCCGTCCAGTCGATCGCGCTCGGTCCGGAAAGTGCTTCGCCGCCGGCCCGTGACGATGGCGATGGCGATGCCCGCTTGAGCGGCACGCCGAAGCGCCTCCTGGTTCTCTTGGCATAGCGGTCCCGGTCCCTCGATCAGAGTGCCGTCGAGGTCCATCACGAACAAGCCGCGGACGCGTGGCGGTGGATCGCTCATGGAGGTGCGTTTCGACCACAAGGGCGCTCGGCGCAACGGCGGATGCAGTCCGGGGCGGCGTTCCCTTGCCCGGACCTACCTGTTAGGATCGGCGGATGGAAAGACCGGCGTCACATCGGGGAACTCTGTCCCATCCCGAGCGATCCGCCTCCCCGGCTCAACTCCGCGGCACAGGGCGAACGACGCCCGTGATCTTCCTCGACACCACGATCCGCGACGGCAGCAATGCCCTCGAGACGGGCTTCCTGGAGGAGGACATCGGCCCCATCGTATCGGGTCTGGTGAGCGCCGGGATCTCGTATATCGAGGTCGGGAACGGCGTATCGGCGGGGCTGGCCGGCCACGATCGCGCGGCGAAGAGCTCCGACACGCGAGCGGTGGCCATTGCCCGCGAAGCCGCGCCCTCGGCGCGGCTCGGCGTCCTGGCCGTACCGGCGCTGGTTGCTCTGGAGGCGCTGCACCCTCTGTTCGACTTTGTCGACTTCGTCCGGCTGTCGCTCGCGCCGCATGAATTCGACCTCGGCGGCCCGTTCATCCAGGACGCCCGCCGTCGCGGCAAACAGGTCTTCATCCAGCTCGTGAAGAGCCACCTCATCGCGCCCGAAGACCTCGCGGAGCGGGCGAGGCCGCTGATTGGGCAGGGCGCCGACGGAATCTACATCGTGGACACGGTCGGAGGCATGATGCCCGCGGAAGCGGCCCTCTATGTTGGCCTCCTGCACGACGCCTTCCCTACCCCGGTCGGTTTCCACGGGCACAACAATACAGGCTATGCGGCGGCCAATTCGCTTGCGGCGATCGACGCCGGCGCGACCTTCGTCGACGCAACCGTGGGAGGAATCGGCCGGGGCGGCGGAAACGTGCAGATGGAGCTTCTGGTCGCACTGCTGCAGAAACGTGGCGAGTGCCGGGACATCGAACTCGAAAGGCTGTTCGCGCTAAGCCTGGATCTTTGGCAGCGATATCCAAACGTCGCGCGCGGCATCGATCCCCTCGAGGTCTGCTACGCGATCAACGGCCTCGACTCCCTGTCCCGCGACCATGTGCGCCGCGCGGCCGGCGAGCGCGGTCTAAGCCCGTTCGATGTCATCAGTGTGCTGCCGAGCCATGTGCACGGCTTCATCGCAACTCCGGCCGAAGTAGACGCCGCGGCCGACTCCCTCGAGCGGCGGGTGGAAGCTTTGCGGACCCAAGCCTAGAGGCGGTGCCGTCGGCGATCGGCGGAGTCACATTTCGTCCTCAGTGCGCTTGGCGGCGAGTGTCTCCTCGCCGGCCGCAAGGCCGAGTTGCGAGTGCCACAAGCTCCGGTACGGGCCGGCGCGGCGCACCAGGGCACGGTGGGTTCCCTCCTGCACCACCTTGCCGCGATCGAGGACGACGATCCGGTCCGCATTCCGCACTGCGGAGAGTCGATGGGCGATGACGATCACCGTCCGTCCGTGGAAAAGCCGGTGCAATTCCTTCTGAACCTCGACTTCCGTGTTCGAATCGAGGCTCGACGTCGCCTCGTCGAAGACGATGATCGGCGCGTCCTTCAGCAGCGCTCGAGCGATAGCGATCCGCTGACGCTCCCCGCCCGACAGGCCCTGGCCTCCTTCGCCCACCACGGTATCGTATTGGTTGGGAAAGCCCATGATGAACGCGTGCGCCCGTGCCGCCTTCGCGGCCTTGATGACGCTGGCCCGGGACGCGCCAGGGCAACCGATCGCCAGATTATCGAAGATGGACCTGCGGAACAGGTAGATGTCCTGCGAAACCAGCGCGATGGACCGCCGCAGATCGGAGCGGCGCAAGTCGCGGATAGCGCGGCCGTCCAGCTCGATCTCCCCGGTCTGAGGCTCGTATAGACGAAGAAGGAGCTTGATCAGGCTGCTCTTCCCCGACCCGGTGAGTCCCACCACTCCGTTCCAGGACTGGGCGAGGAAGGTGAGCGAAAGCGCGTCGAATAACGGCGGGCCGGAGGGGTAGGCGAAACGCACGCTCCGGTAGCTGATCTCGCCGCGCACCTCCGACCGGTCGAGCGCCCGCCCCTCATCGACCTCGATCGAGGTTTCGGCGAGGAAGCGCCGGACCCGGTCGAAGGCCGACATCCCGCGCTGCAGGTTCTCCAGGAGTGGGCCCAGGCTCGTCAGCGGATAGAGCAGATGGCCGGCGAGGCTGTTGATGACCGACATCTCGCCCACCGTCGCACCATTCGCGACTCGGCGGGCGTTCAATAGATAGATGCCGACCTGGCCGACCAGAATCGTCGTCTCGAGCCACATCGGCAGAATGGCGGCCGACGTCGCCGAGCGCTGGCTCGCGCGGCGATAAGCGTCGCTGGCTTCTTCGATGCGGCTGCTTTCCTCCTCCTCGTGGGTGAAGCTGCGCGCCGTTATGATGCCGCCGACGCTGTCGGCCACCGTGGTTGTCAGGCGGGAATTGGCTTCGCCCGCTTCGGCAAAGTCCGCACGCACCCTGGGATGAAGAGTTACCGCCAGGAGGATGAGGAGGGGGACCGGAAGCGCCGTCATGCTCCCGATCGACCTCGAGAAGGCGAACAGCGCTCCGAACAGGATGACGGTATTGAAGCCGATGTCGATGAGCGAATAAGCCGCGTCGAGCCCGCGTTCGAACTGGTTGATCTCCTCGCCCAGGATCCTCCCCGCCGCGGCCCCCCACTGGTCCTCCAGCACGGCGGTGTCCAGCCGCTGCACCTTTTCCCAGACGAGCATGCGCAGATCGTGCTGAATGTCTCTCGCAGCGCCGGTCCAGAGGACCTGGCTGCGCTGGCGAAGCCAGCCGCGCAGGATGGTACCGAGGACGGTCGCGGCCGTCAGTGCCACCACCGACGCGGACGAGGACATGCGCGTCCCGAGGACCGGCGGAGCACGGCCGTCGGCGAGCGCGTTCATCGCGAAGCCGATCGGCACGATCCGCAGGAGGCCGACCACGTTCGCCGCAGCGCTGCCGCAGAGGGCAAGCCGCAGCGGCCGCCGATGCGGGCGCAACAGGTCGAGGAGGAAGCGGAGGTCGGGGTCGGATTCGGCCGCGCCCGCGAGGCCGCCGCCAGAGGCCAGCGCCAGGATCCGGCGCATCGCCGTCGGCGGCCCGGATTCGGCTGGACGCCCGCCCGCGCGGGATTGCCCTCGCGCCCCGGGCAAGGGGCCCGCCGCTGCCGGCGGCCCCAGCCGTTCCGCGATCGAGCCGACCGCCTCGGCCACCCGTCCGACCGGCGTCGCGGGGTCGAAATGGACGAGCAGGCGTCCGCTCGCGGGACTGGCCGCGGCGGAGCGAACCAGGGGATGGGCGCCAACCGCTTCGGCGAGTCGGGCGGCAAAGGCCGGGTCGTCCAGCAGCCCTCGCACTTCCCATCGCACGCGGCCCGGCAGGACCGACATCGGCACCAGCGTGGGGGACGTCGGCACCGCGGTCACCGCCGGCGCGCGGCGCGCGGCGGCGCCTTCGCCCCGCCGGCGGCGGGAAGGTCGCTGGGACCGCCGCCGCCGTGCCGCGGTTCCGGCGCGACCGGCCGATGCGCGATATCGCGGACCACCCGCGCATGGAGGAGGAATGGCCCGGCTTGCGGCCTCCCGAGCCTGTCGCGATGCGTCTCAAGCTCCGCCAGGCTGTCCACTCGGGCGGACTCGACTCCGAGGCTGCGGGCGACCGTATGGAAATCCGGGTTCGAATAATCTGCGAGGCGGGCCGGCTTGCCCCGCTCCTCGAGGATTAGCGCTTCGGCGCCGAAGCCGCCGTCGTCGAGGACGACGATGGTCGCGGCTACGCCTTGCGCGGCCGCGGTCATCAGCTCGGGGAGGCACATCGCCAGGCCGCCGTCGCCGACGAAGACGAAAGCGGGCAGCTCAGGCCTGGCCATCGCCGCTCCAAGACCGAGTGGAAGGGCAAGACCGACCGAGCCGAAATCCAGCGTCCAGTGAAAGTCATCCGGCCTGCAACGTATCTCGTCGACGACGGCGAAGGTGAAAAGCCCGCAATCGACGGTGACGGAGCGTTCGGTCGGGAGCATCGGCTCCAGCGCGGCGAGGAATTCGCGCGCCGACGGGCGCCCGTCACGCGGCCGCGGGCCTGGATCGCTCGGTTGTGGGAGAGCTTCGACCCAGCGTGGCTTGTCGCCCGGGCCGAGCCTGCGGAGCAGGGCTTCGACGCAAGCTCCGGCATCCCCGACAAGCGCATGAGCCGCTTCCCGGTCCCGGCCGATGCGCGCCCGATCCCGGTCGATCTGGAGCAGCTGAGTCTCGGCCCCAAGCAGGGCATCGCCGAAGGCGGTGCCCAGCACATAGGGGTTGAGCGTGGTGCCGACCGCCACCAGCAGGTCGGCGCGCCCGAATAGCGCGCGCGCGGGCGGCGTGGCGAGGGAGCCCATCAGGCCGATGTCGCCCGCACAGCCGCGGAACCATTCGCGCGCCTGCAGGGTCGTCGCCAGCAGGGCGCCCGATCGGGCCGCGAGCGCCTGGATCCCGTCCTTCGCGCCAGCTTCCAGCGCGCCCGCGCCGGCAACGATGATCGGCCGGCGTGCCGCCTCGACCATCGACGCGGCCCTCGCTACGTCCGCCTCGTCGGGCGCCGGCGGAGCGGCGGTCACTTCAGCACGGTCGTGAAACGGCCCCGGGACTCGACGTTCGAGCAGGTCGGCCGGCAAGCACAAGACGGTGGGACCGGTGCCGCTGCCGGCCCGACGCAGCGCGCGGTAGAAAATCGCCGACGCATCCTCGTCGTCCGACAGAGTATCTACGCTGCAACCGGTGGCGCCGATGAAACCGGCCTGGTCGAACCGCTTCACATGGTGCGCCATATTTTCGGGCGTCTGGCCAGCCAGAACGAGGATTCGCGAGCGGTGGCGCGCGGCGGTGACGAGGGCGGTCGCGGTCTGGGCGAGCGCCGGTCCCGCTCCGACGACAGCGACGGCAGGGAAGCCGCCGCCGCGCGAATATCCGTCTGCCATGGCCACGGCCGCTTGCTCGTGGCGGGTGGCGACGATCCGGATACCGGCTTCGCTCGCCGCCTGCACCAGCGGCAATATCGTATCGTCGACGAGGGTGAACAGGATTTTCGTCCCCTCGCGCATGAGCGCCTCGGCGAACGCCTCATAGAGTTTCATTCAGCGCCCATCGCTGATCGTGTCCAAGCTGGGCGAACGCGGCGCTGTGATGCGCCGCCAAGGCAGGTCGACCGGCGTCGCGCCGCCGCCATCGCGGACCTAATCCGCCTTCGGCGAAGCCGACCGCTGCTCGGCGACCGCGTCGACGACATCTTCGCGCAACGCAACCGCCGTCTTCACCGTCTCCTTAATCACACGGCGTATTTCTTCGCGCGCGACATAGCCGACGACCACGCCCAGCAAAAACTTCATCATTCTCGTTGCTCCTCAAGATCAGCCGCAATCCAAGGGTTGTGCAGGCGGCTGCCCTCGGGCAGCGCCGGGCGCACCGCCGAGAGCGCGTCGGTATCACCCGCTGGTGACGGCGGCAATTGCGAATATTGAAGGGTCAGATAAGACGCAGGCTTCAATGGGATTCGAAGATCTGATGATACCGGCGAGTAAAGGCGTCGGCCTTTGTCCTTGAAGCGCATTGGTGAACGCGCTCGCGTGGCGATCGTCGGCAGCGGGTTGAGCGGATTGCGGCTCGCGGTCGATCTCGCCGCGGCCGCGCCGCGCGCCGAGATCCTCCTCGTCGAGGCGGGGCCCCTTTCGAGACTCGAACACGAGGGTCGCGACCGCCGGGAGCATCGCGGCGATGGCCGCGTTCGCCTCTGGGGCGACACAGGGACGCCACTTTGGGGGCCCTCGGGGGGGGTGAAGCCCCGCGTCGGCGGCCGGTCACTTTGCTGGCACGGCCAGCTGGTGCCGCTGGAAGACTATGCGTTGGCCGGGTGGCCGCCGGTGTGGCAGGAGCGCCTGCCTCGCCTCTGCGCGGGGATCGTCTCGGAACTCGCTTCGCTCGTCGAACCTCCGGCCCCCGCACCGGGGCCCTGGTCGGCCGCCGGCCTTCTCCCGGTTCCGCAGGCGGCCCGCCTCGAGGTCGACGGCGAAGGGGTGGTGCGGAGCTGGTCCGCTTATTCTCCGCTGGAGGCGGCCCTTGACCTCGCCAACCTGACGCTGATCGCCAACTCGCCGATCACTCAGGTGCGGCGAGCGGACGGGCGGTGGCAGCTCCTTCGCCGGGATGGACCGCCGCTCGAGGTCGATCTTTGCGTGCTCAGCGCCGGCGCCGTCGCGAACGTCGCGATCCTCGCTCAGTCACTCCAGGTCGAGCTCCGCGTACCCCTGTGCGATCATCTGTGCGCCGGCGCCGTCCGCGGGTGGACCAATCCCTTCCCTCCCCCGGCGCGCCCGCGCGGCTCCGCGACCCTGCTTGGCTATGTCCGGGATGAAGGACTGGGCGCCAACATCTTCTTCCAGGAGCTCGCCGAAGCCGCCGGGGACGTCCGCCTTATCGACCTGTGGGTCCTCGCCGAGCAAAGCCCCGGCGAAGCGAGCCGACTGACGTGCGCCCCGGGCGCCGACGGCGCAGCCCGGGTCTCGATCGAGCCGCGCCTGTCCCACGAAGATCGGGAGCGCCTGTCTGCCGCGCGGCGCCGGGGGATGCAGCTCGTCGACAGCATTTTAGGAAGTGCGGCTGAAATCAGCGAGTGCGCCGACGAAGGCGTCGCGATCGACGCCGCCCTGACGGCGCCGCAATCCTGGTTCGGCTATGAGCGGCCACTCGGCTCGGTCGACCACGAGGCGTGCAGCCACTCTTTCGGCGACCTGTGTGACTCGGACCTCGCCGTTCCGGGGCTGCCCGGAGTCTATCTGAACGGGCCCGGCGTCTTTCCAAGGGCCGGCGCCGCAAATCCCGGTCTCACGATCCTCGCATTATCGTCTTGGCTGGCGGGGGCCCTGGCGACCAGGCTGACTTGAAGCGGGCTCCCTCCGCTCGAGTCTCGCCAACTTCGAAGGTTCCGGTTACATCGAGGAGCGGGCGCGGAGAGCGCCCGAGTCCGAAGGGGAGTTGGGTGTGCGTCAAATAACGACCCTCGACTGGATGTACGGCGATGGAGACCTTGCCGAAAGCCAGGTTTTTACTGGGGGCTTCTGTAACTTCGGCTATTGGGAAGAGATGCCGACGACGGAGGACATGTCGGCACGCACCGAGGCCTCGGCCGCGCTGTACCGCAAGCTTTTCGAACATCTGGCGGGGTCCTCGGGCGTCACCGGGCCGGCTTTGGAAGTGGGCGCTGGGCGCGGCATGGGCTCACGTATCGGGCTCACCGAATTCGGCCTGACCAAAGTCGTGGGAGTCGACCGCTCGGCGCAACAGATAGAGCGGCTGGAGCTTTGGCAGGCGGACCTCGTCGCTTCCGGCAAGCTTGAGGGTCGAGTCGGGGAGGGGGAAGCGCTGCCGGCCGAGGCGGGGTCGTTCGACGCATTCTATTCGGTGGAGGCGATTCAGCATCTGACTTCGGTCTCCGAGTTCGTCGGGGAGGCCTGGCGCGTGCTGCGCCCGCGGGGTCGGTTCGCCGTCACCACCTTTTTTCTCCGCCAGGCCCGCCACATCGACGACGTCCGGCGTTTGATCCCTACCGTCGCGAGCGGCATCACACGCCCGACTGCCATAGGCGAGTTCGTATTGGCGCTGGAGGACGCGGGCTTCCGCAACTTGCGCGTCCAGTCGATCGGCGACCATGTCTTCGCGGGTTTCGACCGATGGCTTGCAATTCTCGGCAACAAGGCTGAAGAACAAGATAATTGGGGGCGGAGCTGGCTCAAATGCTTCGAGGCCAACTGGATCGACTATTACATCGTCGATGCCGACAGGGGGGATTGAAGCTCGACATGGGTAGGCTACCGAATCGTCCGAAAGAGGCTCCACTTGCCTAGGGAGTTGCTCCTTGTCGCGCCCCGCACAGTCGCCCTGGCCGAGTACGAGCCTCCGCGACTGACGCCGACCTCCGCTATGCTAAGGACGGTTTTCTCCGCCGTCAGCCATGGCACCGAGATGCTGCTTTACCGCGGCGAGGCGCCCAAGTTCCTGCACGGCTGGGATGACGAGCTTCGTCACTTCGTCCCGCGCACTCCCACCACCCCGCAAGCTCCGCTGCCCTTGGGGTACGAATCGGTCGCACGCGTCGTGGAAGTCGGGGCCGAAGCCCAAGGCCTGGCGGCGGGGGACCTCGTCTGGGTTGACGCTCCCCATCGCGAAATTCACATCATCGATACGAAGCGGCCGCCGCCCATGTGGAGGTTTCCAGAGCATTGCGATCCGCGGTCGCTCGCCTTTTTCGCCTTGACGCGGGTTGCGCTCGGAGCGGTTCACGACGCGGAGCCGGTGCTCGGCGGCTCCGCCGTCGTCTCCGGCCTGGGCGTCGTGGGTCAGCTCTGCGGGCAGTTGCTCCGTCTCGCCGGGGTGCGCCATGTCTTCGGCATCGACCGCGATCCCGATCGGCTGGCCCTTGCCGAGCGCTTCGGCATCATACCCGTTCTCGCCGAACCGGGGGATCCTGCCGCGGCGATCAAGAAGCAGATGCCCGGAGTCGACGTCGCGATCGAAGCCTCCGGCCGCTATGCGGGTCTCGCCTCGGCGCTTCGCTGCCTCTCGCCGATGGGCCGGGTCGTGGTGGTGTCGTCGTACGGCAACCAGGTCACCGGCCTTTCGCTGGGACACGAATTTCACAGAAACCGGATCACCCTGGTCTCGTCCATGACCGTGAACGGCTGTCCTCACCCCAAGGCGCCCTTGTGGAGCTTGGAGCGCCTCAACCAGGCGGCGGCGGACCTCATTTCCGACGGATCGCTCGAGGTCCTGCCCTTGATCACGTCGATTGTGCCGTTCCAGACGGCTCCCGAAGCCTATAGGGTTATCGACGGTCAAACGACGCCGCCGCTGAAGGTTCTATTCGCCTATGGATGAAGAGGAATATCTGCGCCGGGCGCTCCGTTCCCCCAACCAGTCGGGAAAATCGCCTCTCGTCGCCGAATATGAAGCAGCGTTGGCGCACCACTTTCAAAGTGGCCACGCGATCGCCGTGAATTCGGGCAGCGCCGCCATTCAGACGGCGCTGACCGTCCTCGGCGCCGCGCCTGGAAGGACGGTGCTGGTGAGCGCGGCGGCGCCTCTTCCGACCCTGCTCCCCATCGCGGCGACCGGCGCCACCCTCCGCTTCGTCGATTCGAGGCCCGACAGTCCGGCGATCGACCCGGGCGCGCCGTCCTTCGAGGTGGATGACACCGTCGTCGCCGCGGTCGAGGTTCCGCTCTGGGGCTATCCCATCGATTACGCGCCCCTCGTCGACGCCTTGGGACACAAAGGCGTGCCGCTGGTGGAAGACGCGGCGCAGGCGCACGGAGCGACCCTTTCGGGCCGCCCGGTCGGGACATTCGGAACCCTGGGATGCTTTTCCACTCACCACAAGAAGCTGCTGTCGACGGGGGAAGGCGGGTTCATCCTGACGGACGACCCGGCCCTGGCTGAACGGGCGGCGAGGTTCGCCCGCCTCGGCGGGCTCGACGGGCGCTCGCCGGGGATGAACTTCAAGATTTCCGCCTTCACCGCCGCGATCGGCCTCGCCCGGCTGAAGAAACTCGACGACGTGATCGCCCGGAGACGGGCGAACCGGCAGGCGCTCGCGGCAGCCATCGCAGGCTCGGGGTTGCGCGAGAGGCCTCACGTCGGCGATCCGAACGGCTATAATTTCGTCGTGGACTGCGCCGACCGCCCCGCTGCCTTTTTCGAGGCACTCGCCGAGGCGGGGATTGACACCGACAATGGAAAGTACGGCTACAAGCCGGCGAACGAGCACCCCCTATTCGCGGACTCGAACGCAAGCTTCCCCAATGCGACGTCGATGATCGCACGCTACGTCCAGCTCCCGACCGACTCGGACCCCGAGGTTACCGCGGCCCGATTTCTCCGCGTGGCGGCGCAATGGTCGCCCGCGTGAAGCTGCTCTATTATTCGCCGATATCCTGGCCACACCTCGACGCGCGCTGCACCTCCTTCCCTCATGCCAGCGGCCTGTTCGACGCGGAGCGGGGCGTCGCCCTCTACCGTGATTCCCTCGAGCTCTTCCGTCTCGCCGAAGCCGTCGGCTTCGACTGGCTGGGCATCGGCGAAGAGCACATGAACGCTTATGGGGTCGTCCCCAATCCGTGCCTCATAGCGGCCGCTCTCGCGCCGCTGACCCGGCGTGCCGCGCTCTGCATCCTCGGAAACCCGCTGCCCCTCCTGAATCCGCTCCGGGTCGCGGAGGAATATGCAATGGTCGACGTATTGTCCGGCGGCCGTCTCGTCGCCGGATTTCCGCGGGGGGTCCCGCAAAACTATGCCGCCTACGGCGTGGATCCGGAGCATTCCAGGGCGAAGCTCGAGGAGGCGATAGCCTTTGTCGTCGCGGCGTGGACGAGCAAGGAGGCGTTCGACTGGCGCGGAGAGCATTATAATTTCTCGCGCGTGTCGATCTGGCCGCAGCCCACTCGAACTCCGGAGCTGGTGCTTTCGTCCAAGTCCCCCGAAAGTGTAGCGCTCGCCGTCCGGCACCGCGCGGTGATGGCCGAGGTCTACGTCAAGGACCGGCGGGTCCTCGACCATTTCGGCGCCAGCCGAAAGGCCTATTGCGAGGCCGCGGAAGCCGCCGGCTGGTCAGCCGGGGAGGACCGTTTCCTGGTCAGCGTTCCCTGCGTCATCGCGCCCACCGGGGAAACCGCGCGAGCGCGCGCCGACGAAGCGGCGGTCTATGTCCGCGATTACATTTCGGGATCGTTCGAAGATCGCAAGAAGGCTCTGCGGGAAAGCTATTACGGGCGCGCCGGCCATCTTCTCGACACCCAGCGCGAAAGCGTCGCCGAACGGATCGCCTATGGCGGCATCATCTGCGGCGAGCCGGGGGCCGTCCTCGACCAGCTGCTCGCTCTGAAGGAGCGGACCGGCGCGGGGATTCTGGGCCTGCAGATGCAATGGGGGAATCTTTCCACCGGGGCGGTGCAGGAGAGCCTTCGGCTATTCGGCGACCATGTCCGGCCGCACCTCCAATGACCTCGGACCCGCTGCGGGCCTCGCTGGAGGCATATTTCGGCCGCCACCCCGAAGAGCGCGACATGCTCGCGGTCCTCGACGGGATCTTGCCGCAGGGGGAATGCCTGTTCGACCGGGCCACCCTCCCCCACCATTGGACCGCCTCGGCCTGGATTGTCGATAGCGCCTGCCGCAATGCCTTGCTCCTGTTCCACCCGCGGCTGAACCGGTGGCTGCAACCCGGCGGCCACGCCGACGGCGAGGCCGACTTGCCGCGCGTGGCCCTTCGCGAAGCGCACGAGGAAACCGGCCTCACGACCCTCCGCCTCGATAGTGACGCGATCTTCGACTTCGACGTCAACGCCATTCCCGCCTGCGGCGCGGACCCTCCCCATGACCATCTCGACGCGCGTTTCCTGATCTGGGCGGATTCCACCGAACCCATGCCCGACGCCGCCCTCTTCCCGAGGGCGAAGTGGGTTTCCCTGGAGTCGCTCGAGTCGGCGCCGGATGCCGGTGTCCGCCGGATGAGCGCCAAGACCCGCGCATTGCGCGGCCGCTGATCGAGATTGCCCGGCGCCGCCCCAACGGAGTCGGCGCCCGGATCGTGCTAGGCTGACGCGCCGCCTTTACCGGTGGGCGCCGGGCCGCTCAACGCGGGGGCCGGCTCTTCGCTGGCATCGGGGACATGGTCCCAGATGTTGCGGTTGGTGACGGACTTGCTGAACGAATCGGCCGCGACAAGGAGCGCGCCGATCATCCCGTACGGCCCGAGCATCATTCGCGCGCCGACGCCAACGATGGCATGAACTGCACCTTCCCGGATCCGACCGTCCATCAGCAGGCTCGCGCCGGGCAGGACGGCCTCGCCGATCAGCTTTGCGCCATTAGCCAGCGTCGTTGTCGAGTCATCCGCCATCATCGTCTCCAATCGGAAAGAGTGCGCGATTATTGCCGCCTTCGAAACGCTCCACTGCGTCAGACGTGCAATGCTACGCCAGCGTTACTCTTCCGAACCATCACGTTCAACACGAATCGATCCTTCTCCGGGAACAGTCCTGCGCGGCGCCAATTTGACGCGGTGCCGCATCCCCGTTTTCTTATTGGTTACCACAGCCCTTGCTGCCAGTTTAGCTCACCCATGGCCAAACTCATTGCAGCGGTTCTACGTTTGAAATGCTTAGCCTCAAGCGATCACACCCGTAGAAGCAATGCGCGAGGCACCCTTCCCGTCCTCGCACGCGCCGCAGGTCAGGGAAGGCTAGCCGGGAAACCCGGTGCGTCTGCGGCTTGCAGCGACAGCCTCACGAAGCGTGGGTTTCGGCCGGCCCGCCTTGCGCGGAAGCTCGGCGGCTTCGCGTCGGTACCCGGAAAGCAGCTGCGACTGGAGATCGGGAGTGAGGGGCAGCGCCACGATCGGTCCATAGGAGGCCCATCCAACGAACGGGATTCGCCGCGGATCGCCTTCGCCCGGTCCGAAAGCCGGTTTTTGCCCTGCGGAAAGCATTAGCGCACGCACATGCGCGGAAGTGCCGACGAATAGGGCGTCCGCCTCCGGCAGGCTGCGCAGGCATGGCAGGGCCCAGAGCGCCAGCCGCTCCTCCTTGATCTCCCGCCAGTAGGGAACCATGGCGTGGTGCAGGCGAACGAGAAGCACCGTCGACGGGCCCTTGGTGAACCGTTCCGCGATCGGGCGGCAAGGCGGCGCGAGGGCAGCGGGGTAGGTTGGCGCATAACCGGCATCGAGAAGCGTCAGATGCAGATAGCGGTCCTCGGTCCATTCGTCGGCGAACAACACGAGGGGTCGCGCCGGAGCGGCGGAGCGGACGAGCCGATCCAGCATTTCAAGGTCGTGCCGGGGCGCTTGCTGCCAAGCTCGCCACATCGGCACCGTCCAGACCCGGCCGGTGAGGACGCGCGGTCCGTCCTGGCGACGGAGACCCGATGGCGGGCCCGCCAGGCAAATCAGTACGAGGGCGGCCAAGGCAAGGCGAAGCCACTGCCGGGCTTGGTTTTCGCGGCCTTCGAATATCGCCGTGAGGCCGATCGTGGCCAAAGTGCAAAGGAACGGAGTCAAAGCGAGTAGCTGGCGGATTTCCCAGAGCTTGTCGTAGAGCATCACGAGAAGCACGAGCGGCGTCAGCAGGAGGCGGGCGACGGCGAGCCTATCTCGCTCCCGAACGAGGGTCGCCACCCCGATTCCGACCAGCGCAAGCCCCGGCGGACCGAGAAAATACAGCGCGATGATCAAGGCCTGGCTTCCAGACGTCGGCCGGTCCCAAATCCCGATCGCGGCGGACCCCACATCGAGGACGTCGAAGATGGTGGAGTGAAAGAAAGCCAGCGGACCCATCAGCGAAGCCGCAGCCGAGGCCCCGACCGCCGCGAGCGCCTTTGCCGATTTGGCGCCGGCGCCGAAGCGCTCGAGGAGGATGAGGGGTACGCAAACCCCGATGAGCACCGTATCCGTCCGGGTCAGGACCGCGAAGCCGAGCAACAGCCCCGCAGCGACGAAGCCGAGGCCGTGCCGCGCGTAAAGGAAGCACAGGCCTGCGGTCGCGAGGCCGGCCGAAAGGACGTTGTCGTTATAGATGTAGGCGCTCTCGACGACGCCCGGGAGGAGGACCAGGGGCGGCAGGATGAACCACCAGCGCGCGCCCGACCATCTGCGCCCAAGGAATGCCGACCCTGCGAGGAGCAATGCCAGGCCGAACCACATCATCAGGCGCAAGGCGAGGTCGCTTCCGACCCCGAGCCCTATGGGGACGGCGAGCGCGAGCACCGCGCCGAGCTTGGTGAGCCCAAAATATTCGGCGTTGAGCGGCTGCAGGCTGTCGAAGGCGGGCAGGCTGCCGTTCGCCACGTGGAATCCGAGCGCGGCGAGCGCCGCGGTGAAGCCCTCCAGATGGGCGGGGGTGAGGATAGGCAGAAGAAGCCAGGCGGTGAGACAAGCGGCGGCCAGTGCCGCGGCCCGGGACACCGATGCGGCGCGGACCGCGGGCAATGCCCCACGGTCGCGGATCGATAGCTCGGGTTTAACGGTTGCCACTCGGCGTCACTTCCTCGTTCGCGCACAAGGGTGGACGAGCGCGGTTAATATCCCGTTGAGCTTTGCGCCGGGTCCGCGGCGAACGAGACTCGAAGGCAGGGCGCCCCGAAGGCCGCCGCCGCGGCCATTCCGATGTCCGAATCCTCGAAGGCAAGGCACTCTGCGGGCGCCACCCCCAGCCGTTCCGCGGCGAGGCGATAAGCGTCGGGAAAAGGCTTGTGGCGCTCGACGTCGTCTCCCGTAACCACGAGGTCGAACAGCCCTTCCAGGCGATGGTGTCGTAGCACTGCCCCGGCGTTCGCGGCCGAGGCGGTCGTGACGAGCGCCGTCCGCGACGCTCCGCGACCGCTGTGGATGAGCTTGACCAATGCGTGATTGACGACGCTGTGGGCGAGCTTCGCCGGGTAGAGCCGGGCCTTGTGCGCGGCGACCTGCTCCGGCTCGGCATCCGGGACCGGCCGAAGGAGCTCCGGCAGGAACTGACGCCAGTTTCGCCCCTCCGCGGCTTCGTCCCACCGCTTCCGGTCGATGGTGACGCCGCGGGCGGCGAGAGCTTCGGCATAAGCCAGATAATTCGCGACGCGCGTATCGACGAGGGTCCCGTCGAGATCGACCAGCAGGGCCTTGGGCGCGGTCACGCGAACCGTTCCCTGTAGCGGCGAAGCAGCAGGCTGGTGCAGCCGAAGAAGGCGAGCCCGCGTTGCGGCGACTGGCGGATCTTGTAGGTGGTCAGCCTCAGATAATTGACCAGTTCGTGGAAATAGACCTCGCGCACGGCGTCCTCGCGGAAGCGGGCCTCGATCTCATTCTCGAGGATGGCGTGGAGCTCCGCATAAGCCTGCGACCGGGCGATCGGGAGGCGAAGCGCGCTGCCGGCTTGGACGCAGGCGACGGACCGGTTGAGCGCCTCATAGCCGAGGTGGAGCGACTGCATCATCTTGGCCCAGTCGATCAGCGGCGATTCGAAGATGTTCTCCGGGTTGGGATCGATGAGGTAGAGTCCGTAAGGCCGGTCGGGCGCGACGATCACGTTCTCGACCGTGAGGTCGCCGTGAATGGTCGAGGCCTCGCGCCGCCGAAGCTGGGCCGCCAGCCAGCGGCGGTCGCTGAAGCAGCGCCATTCGCCGAAATCGAATGGCTCCTCGTTGATGCTGTAGTCATCCGAGCCGACCATCCGTCGCGCGAAGGCGGCGATCGCCTCCGCGTTGCGCACGATCTTCTCCTCGACGTAGCGCTCGACCAGCACGTCCGGCGCGGCCCCCTGCGCGGTCTCGCCGTGAAGCGCATCGATCCGGTCGAGGATGCGCAGGAGCAGCGTCCGGTTACGGTCCGCGGGCGAGCTGTGGATGCAGTCCTGAAAGTCGCTGGCGCCGTCGATCAGCGGCATATCGTAGCTGTAGGCGCCGTTGGACTTGCGGCCGGCGATCACTTCGACCAGCGGCAGCGACGGCGCCGAGTGCCGCCGCAACCAGTCGGCCTGCACCTCGAGCTTCACGGCAGCGCCGCCCATCGCGAACTTGCGGATGACGAACCGGCCCTGGGTCTCGACCAGCGCCGCCAGAGCGTCCGAACCGCCCTGGTAGAATCGGTGGACGACGCAGTCGTCGACCGCGCCCATTCCGAACCCGCTGACGGCCCGCCGCGCGTCGCTGAACAGCGCGTCGAGGAAATCCTCATAGCCGGCGGCGCCGGTGAAGCGCTCGCTGCGCGCCGGCGGCGAACAGCGGCCGCTCTTGCCGATGCGAAGCAGCGGCAGGGCCGCGCGGAGGACGGGGCGGCTCCGGGTCAGCGGGCTCAGCAGCAGGATCAGAAGCACCGGTGCCAGCACGAAGACGTAGAGCAGCAGCCCGCCGGCCGCCGCCGCGGCCGGCCCGAGTCCGACCGTCAACGAGGCGAGCGGATGCTGAAGCACCGCCTGGAGCACCTGCGCGAAGCCGACTCCGCTCGCGTAGGAGAAGCTGGCATAGGCGCCCGCGTAGAGGCCCCACATGACGACGGTCGCAACCGTGAATCGCCAGCGCAGAAGCGTTCCTCCGGCGATCGTTTCCGCGGTCGACCAGGCGAAATCGGCCATGGCGACCCGAATTGCGGGGTTGAAGATGCCGGCGGCGCGCCAGATCAGGCGCCGCGAAGCCGCGCTTCGAAGGATGAGGACCGCCCCGGCGCCGATCGAGGCGGCGGATATGGCGAACAGCGCCGCGGTGCCGAAGGCGAAGGCCGGATCGGGAGCGCTCCGCCAGGTGGCGGCGATGAACAGGGAGAGGATGAAGAGATCGGCGACGCGCTCGGCGACGATGGTCGCCATCACTTCGGCGAGGCGGCTCCGACGAAGCCGGCTGGCGACGATTCCGCGCACGATCTCGCCGACCCGGAAGGGGATGAGCGCGTTGATCGCATAGCCGATGCCGAGGCCGACCAGCAATCCGGTCCGGTCGCTCTGCGCCTGCTTCTTCGGGAACAGAAAGCCCCAGCGCACGGCACGCGCGCCGTGCGCCGCCAGCAGCAGCAGCACGGAGGCGACCAGCAGCGCGATCTCGCCGGCGCTCATGGCCGGGCCGGCCAGGGGGGAAGGGCCTCCGGCGCCGCCAGCAACCGGGCCAGTTCCGCCGGCGTTCCGAACGAGACGTGGCTCGCAAGGACGTGCTTGCCGACCCGCCCGCCGGAGGCGATCAGCCGGTTGTAGACTCCGCTGACGAAATGCTCGTCATACGGGCAGTCGAGACGGTAGCTTCGGTAGGCGTCGAGAAAAATGCCCGGGCTCGCGAACAGGTAGCAGCCGGCGATCGCCAGCGGGCTGACGGCCTGCTTCTCGACCGTGCCGAGGACCGCTCCAGCGCAGTCCAGCCTCGCATAGGAATAAGCGGGATCCGTCGACTCGAAGCAGAACAAGGCCGCGTCGGTCCCCCGGCCAAGGCTCTCGATGACCGGCCCCGGGTCTCGGCAGGCGAAGGCGTGATCGCTGTCGCAGATCGCGACGGGACCTGCTCCCTTCAGCGCGGCAAGGCCCAGCGCGGCGGTCTCGGCCGCCCCGTCGGTAACGTCGGGCAGTGCGACGACGGAGGCGTCGGGATAGTGGCGGCGCACAGCGGCATCGATGGCGAAGCGGCGGACATGCTCCTCGAGCACGACGAAGACCATCTCCGCCAGGGGCGCGATCCGCCGGACGCTCTCCGTCGCCCACCAGAAGAATGGCTTGCCGCACAGGTCGATCAACGGCTTGGGAAGCCCGGCGCCTTCGCTCGAAAAGCGCGAGCCGCGGCCCGCCATCGGCATCACCATCGCCAGGGGGGCCGGATCGGCCTCGGCGCGGTAGCCTGTCTCGCGGCGGCTTTGGGGATCGTAGGGCACAGCCGCTGTCTGGAGGAACATCCTTAGCGAATGGTAAAAATGGGCTTGGACGGGCTCAGATCGAACGAACGCCGCCTTCGAACCGCGCGATCGTCTCGAAGGCGTAGGTCGGGCGCGGGACGGCGCGAAAGTCGCTGGCTCGAAAGCGACGCCGGGCAAAGGCGTAGCGGGCCGCGGCGCCGAGCGTCTTGAGCGCCTGCGAGGCCATCTTGACGTTCGACACCTGGTCCTCCTCGCGCCACGAAATGGGGAAGAAGGCGACGCGGTTGCCGCGGTCGTACATGTCGAGGAGAAGATAGGGATTGAAGTGGAGGTCGTCGGGCAGGCGCAGGAGCGCGGGGTCCGCATAGGCCTTATGGGCGAGGATGTTCAGCCCGGAGCCCATGTCGGTGACCCACCGGCGCGAGGCGGCGGAAAAGACGAGGTTGAAGGCGCGGTTCCCGAAGATCCGGAAAGCCGAATAATTGGTCAGCCGCGAGCCCCTGGCGAAGCGCGCGCCCATGCAGGCGTCGAAGCGCCGGTGGGCGCCGGCGGCAAGGACGGGCAGGATGTCGCGCAAATCGCCCTGGTCGTCGCCGTGGAGCGTCACGACGTGGCTGAAACCCTCTTTCCGCGCATAAGCGTAGGCGGCCTTGTGGGAGCCGCCGAGATTGTAATTCTCGAGGTTGCGCCCGACGGTGACCGCGCCGGCCTCCACAAGCTCGGCGGCGGCGATCGCCGCCTCGACCGTGCCGTCCCGGCTGCCATTGTCGAGGACGAGCACCTCCTCGACCTCGCCGGCGACGGCGCCGCGGACCTGGCCGAGGACCCGGCCGATCTGCGGCGCGCAATTGTAGCAGGGAATGAAGACCAGGATCCGGTCGGTCACGCCGGCCGCGGTCCGAGCAGGCGCCGCTGCGCGTCGGCATAGACGGAGGCGATGCCGGCGCCGATCTCGGTCTTGGCGGTCCAGCCGAACCGAGCCCGGGTCCGCGCCGGGTCGCCGATCGCGTTCTTGTAGACTTCCTCGGTAATCCGCTCCCGCGACAAAGGCCGGGCCGAGCCGAACAGCTCGGGATAGGAGTCCCAATAGAGGCGGGGATCGCGGAACACCGGCTGGATCGACTTGCCGGAGGCCGCTCGGAAAAGCTCGTAGAGCTCGGGAACGCTGTAGCCGTGCCCCGAGCAGACGTTGAACCGCTCCGCCCGGAAGGGCCCCTCGGCGCCGATCATCCGGGCAAGCAGGTCGACGACGTCGTCGCTGTGGACATAGTCCCGCCTGGCGTCGCTGTCGTTGAACAGGATCGGCGCCCGGTCCATCACCAGCTCGCGCGCCACGTAGCTCGTGAAGGGCGGGCTCGTCCGGGTGACGTCCTGGTGCGGCCCGTAGACGTTGAAGAATCGGCAGATGATCACGTCCAGCCCGTAATTGCGGGCATAGGCGTCGCAGATGGTCTCCGCCGCCGCCTTCGTGCAGGCATAGGTCAGATCGGGCGCGATCGGATCGTCCTCGGCGAAAAGGTCGCTCTTCGTCTTCTCGTAGACCGCCGAGGTCGAGGAGAAGACGACCCGCCTCACGCCCGCGCGACGGGCCGCTTCGAGCATGTTCGCAACGGCGCCCGTGTTGACGTCATAGGCTTCGGCCGGCGCTTCCTGGCAGAGGGGCAGAGCGGCGATTCCGGCGAGGTGGAACAGGGTGTCCACCCCGTCGAGCAGGGCCGCCATATCGCGGTCGCGGACGTCGCGACAGTGGAATCGACCGAACGGCGCCCCTTCCAGGAGTAGGTTGTCGAGATGGCCAAAGCGCATGTTGTCGAGGAGAATGACCTCGTCGCCGCGCCGGTGGAGGTGCTTGCCGAGCTGCGAGCCGACGAACCCGGCGCCGCCGGTGATCAGGATCTTCATGCCCGGGCCTCGCGCCGTGCGGTCAGCAGCGACATGAAGGCATAGTTGGCGGGGAAGGTCACCGGCAGGATCATCAGCTTGGCGAGGAGCGGCGGCACCTGGCACGCGGCGAGCGATGCCACCGCCCAGGAGGCGAGGCTGACCCCCGCCGCCTGATAGGCGAGATAGGCTATGAACAGGCCGAGGAGGAACCTCCCATCATAGGAGAAGATTCGCCTTACCGAGGCAAAATAGACGAAGCTCACTGCCGCCGTCCCCGACAGGAGATTGGCGTAACCGGCTGCCGTTCCGCCGGCGAGAAACGCCAGGAAGAGAAGGAAATCGATCGCAAGCCCGGCACCCGATGCCGCCGCGAACAGCGCCAGTCGCCCGAGGTGCCCCCCCAGGCGGAGCTTCTCCGCACGAGAGGCTGGCTCGATGGCGTCGGGCATAAGCGGGCTCATAGGGGACGCGTAGCGATGGGGTCGTTAAGAATTCATTATCCAAGATGAGCCGCGCCCCGGCGCGGCCGACGTGCAGTGCAACGACTCTCAATCAGCGGGTCCCAGGTTCGAGCCCTGGTGGCTCCACCACCTTTCCATTCTTCTCGCTGGTTGGCGCCGTCCATTAGCGTGGTTGCCGGCCTGAGAGGAACCGCCCCCGCTCCGGCCGCCTTAACGGACCGCCCCGGCCTTCCGGGCCGCACCCGGCCGCCTGGGGTGGGGCACGACCGGCGGATAGCTCTCGATATAGATCGACCACAGGGCGTCGAGCATGAGCCGGCTGCCGTCGAACGCCGGATCCTTGCCGCCGGGAAAGATCGGGGCATTGTAAAAGGGATCGTTCAGCCCGCGAGTCGCCGGATCGGAAGACACCCCCGGATAGGTCGCCCGGGAATGGCAGGCGCCGCAGTTCGACTGGATGCCGCCGGCTTCCACCCCCTCCATCCAGGGATTGTAGGTGATGTTGGGCGAACCGTCGCTCTCGACCGGCAGATAAGGGTCGAAAGTCGTGTCCATCAGATAATTGCGCCACACGCCTTCGATCGCGTTGGGGCGGCCGACGGCGAGCGGGCCGTCGTTCGGCTTGTCGTGCCACCAGGCCGTGGCCCACACCCAGGCCGGAATCTCCTTGGTCGTGATGTGGACCGCCGCAACCACGATCCAGTCGCCAGGCTCGATCGTCCGGCCCTTGCCGAACACCATATCGACGGAATCCATGAAATAGCGGTTCTGCTTCATCATCGCGACGAGGCCGGCGTCGAGCTCGACACGGTAGAAGGAATCGAGCGGAACGACGCTGGACTTGGGCCGGAGCCGATTGTTGTAGAAGATGTCGGCAACCGTCCCGGGGGGCACGGACGACCGGCCGGGGTCGATCGCCACCACGCGCGCCCAGCTGGTTTGCGGATTGGACGGCAGCGGCGTGGCCGGCGAGTAGCGGTTGACCGGCGCGAAATCCCAAACCGGCATGGGCGTCATGCCGTCGCGTTTGACCGGCCAGTAGACCACCTTGAGGACCACGGACTGGGCCGGGAACTCGGGGATAGCCCGCGACCACAGCGGCGTACCCGGCGGGAAGGCGGCGTTCAGCTTCGCCAGAGTGCTCTTCAGATAGAGCTTGTTCCTGCGGATATGGTCATAGGCCGGGCGATTGAAGAGGATGTCCGACAGATGCGGGTCGGACGGCGGCACCAGCCGGTCCCCGGGCGCGAGCCGCGCCTGCCGCAGGCTGACCAGCGAAGCGCGCCGGCCGGCCGCCGTCGCTGTCTTGCCGGGCACCTGGAAGGTGTCGAGCCGAGAATACCAGGTTTCCCAGATCGGCCGACCGTCCGCGGCTGGGGAGGTGATTCCGGCGAAGAGCTGCCAGGCGTGGCGCCGCTGCCCGGTGACGTCCGAGCTGGCGCGAAGCTGCTCCAGCACCGCCGGGGCCGCCGGGAAATCATATTGGGCCGGGATGTCGCGATAGGCGGCCGGCGGCTCGGCGCCGGCGGCCACGCAAAGGAGCGCGGGGACCAGCATCAGCGCGAAGCGGCGGTGCGACGGCATGGCTGACGGCATTGCGGTGTCTCCCCCGGAGGTTGTCAATACGACCGGAACAGCTCCAGCACGTAGGCGTAGAAGCCGTCCGGATCGATGAGGTTGAGGACGACGTCGACCGGCTGCGACCCCGGATCCTGCGTCGGCCGCATCGTGCCCTGGTCGAAGCCGTCGCGGACGATGCCGAGGCGCATCGTCTCCGGCGCGCTGTACAAGTCGGGGCGCGGCAGGAAGCAGACGCTCGAGACGTTCCACAATTCGTAGAATGGCTCGGCCGCGACCAGCGCGTAGCTTTGCGAGGCGAGCAGCGAGAGCCGCGACTCGCTCGCCTGGGCGTTGAGCGCATCCTTGAAAGCCTGGGTGATCTTCGCCTGGTCGGTCAGGTCGAGCGGGCAGACCGTCACCTTGTAGCTTCGGCCCGGGTGGTTCAGCACCCAGTCGGCCGCCGCGGGGTCGGAGAAGACGTTCCATTCGGCGGTTCCGTTGGCGATCTCCGGCGGAATCGTCGTCGCGTCGAGATTGCCCCTCACGGCGATGGCGCCGCCCATCCAGAGCAGGTGCTCGAGCCCCTGCTCCAGCTCCGGCTCCGCCGAGAGCACGTCGTAGAGGGTGGTCAGCGAGCAGGTGCATACCAGGGTCAGCGGCTCGCCGTCGGCGATCGCCTGCCGGAGCAAGCCGGCCAGCGCCTCGTTCCCCGACGGATAAGGCGGGGCGGGCGCCGGCGCGTAGCGCCGCAGGCAGGGAATGTCACGCTGCCGGATGCAATCGCTCCGGTAGGAATAGGGAAAGGCCTGGTAGATGCGCGATTCGCTCAAGGACAGCGGCACTTCCTGCCGCCCGGTATATTGCGCCATCTTCCAGGCAGCCTCCATCGCTTGCTGACCGAGGCAGTCGCCGTTGGTGAGGACGATTGCCCGAAGCGTCAGGCCAGGCATATTGTCGAGCAACAGGCCTGCCATATATTCGTCGATAGCGGCATCGTGGTTGTAGACGATATTAGTCATTGATCTTCCCCCCCGTCCGGAAGATTGGCCACGGGCCGACCACGGCAAATGGCAACACCGGCTTACGTAGCATCATCTGTTGCAGATGACACCAGCAAAGTCGCTATGGTCTCTTTTCTCAGTCGAGACCGGCCAATATTTGATCGTCGACAATCATGATGAGAGGTGCGTCGGGCATCGGGTCGAGATTCTCGACCGACGGCGCCTTCGCAGATGGGACGACAATGGCGTCGAAAAATCGGCACCCGAGAGGCGTCGAATCCCGGCCGATTGAGGTTCCCATCCTGCAATCTATTCTGACTGCCGTCAGCCCACCAGCAAGTCGCATTTCGACTGATCTGAAACGACGCCTATGCCAGCTATTCCCGTCGCCTCAGATCTCGACATCTATCTCGCGACCTCGCGGGCGTCTGCCGAACGCCGGGGGATCGACGGCCCCACGGTCATCATCGTTCCGGACGCGGGCGACTGGAATGACTTCGGCGCGAGGATGCCCGCCGACCTGCACGTCCTCGGGATTGCCGATGCAGGGGCGCCGCTGCGGATGCGGTTGTTGATAGAAGGAGATGAGCGCACGCGCAGCTACGTCGTCGATCAACTCGGCGTGGGAGAGGCGGTAGGTGGACGCGCACGTCGGCGACCTGTGCGCAAGTCATTGTTCCAGGACCGGATCATGTGGATTCGGCTGGCTGGGGCGGCAGGATTCGAACCTGCGAATGCCGGTACCAAAAACCGCACCGAGCCGACCGAAGGCCGCAGAAATCCACGGCCGATCAAGAGCTTAGCAGATTAAGCCGGTTGCGCAACAAAAATCAGGACACAAATCGGTACACAGATATCGTTTTCGCCTAGCCGACGACCCCGGCTCAGGGACCTAACGCGAGCGAGCGGCCAAGCTGGGTCAACTTCGCCCAAGACTCCCCGCCGACGATGCCGGCTACGAGCCTGGCGGGGTTCGACGTGAGGAACCGAGCGCCGATTAGCCAGTCTAAAGTCGCAACGGCGCGAGCATCCAGCGAGATGCATGATCTTCGGCCACCTAAAGCGAGCAGCAACGGTCCTTCGAGGATCGCCGATGCGTACCGGTACTAAAAATCTGTCCGATTTACTGCCAATCGAAAAACCGCAGATTTATGCGAGTTTTAGCATGATAAACCGCCCGGATTCACCAAATGCCCGGTGCACCGATTGGTATTGGATGGTACTGTGAGCGCCTTTTGAAGCTCATTCGCTAGAGCATCAATTGTTTGGCCGGAGTTTCCCGGCTCAGTTGCACGCACCTTCAATCTGTTTCATCATTGCAGCCGGCCGGGCCAGATGTTGCGGCCGGGGTAAATAATGCCGAGTGACGAACACTTCGATCGAAGGCAAAAGACTTCGACCGGCACCCGGGCACCAAGCAGGGGCGGCGGCGGGCCGCAAAATCCGCATCCACTGGCCGATCCGGCTTCGAACGGGAGCGGGGCCATTCGCCTCGGAGCCGCCCCCAGCGCTCCCCGCGCCTCAGTGGGCGCCCGCCCGCCGGGCGTCCCGGAGCTCAGTCTGCCGAAGGGCGGCGGAGCGCTGAAGGGGATCGGCGAGAAGCTTTCCGTCAACCCGGCCACCGGCACTTCCTCCATCGCCGTACCCCTGCCCCTGCCGCCGGGGCGCGGCGGCACCGCCCCGGCCCTGTCGCTGACCTACGGCTCCGGCGCGGGACTAGGACCGTTCGGCATGGGCTGGTCGTTCGATGTCCCCCGCATCAGCCGAAGCACGGACCGGACCCTCCCCCGCTACGGGCGGGAAGGCGAAACCGACACCTTCGTGCTTTCCGGGGCCGAGGACCTGGTCCCGGCGCGTTCCTTCGACGGCACGTCCTGGCTTCCCGACGTCCGCCAGGACGGTGCCTATAGGGTTGCGCGATTCGTGCCGCGGCAGGAAGGGCTGTTCGCTCGTATCGAGCAGTGGCGCCATATCACGACGGGAGAGACGTTCTGGACCTCGATCACCAGGGATAACATCTCCAGCCGCTACGGCGTCACGGCGGCCAGCCGCATTGCCGACCCCGAGGATCCCTCGCGTGTCTTCGCCTGGCTGCTCTGCGAAGTCCGCGACGATCGCGGCGATCTGGTCCGCTATCATTACAAGGCCGAGGACGATGCCGGAGTCCCCGCCTCGCCCTTCGAACGCAACCGGCGTACCGGGCGAGCGACCGCACAGCGCTACCTCAAGCGCCTCGAATATAGCGTTGCGACGCCGTACCGGCCGGAGGCCGGCCCGGTCTCGCCGCCCGCCTTCCATTTCGAAATCGTCATCGACTATGGCGAGCACGATGCGGTCGCGCCTTCGCCTGCGGAAGCTCGGCCCTGGGACTATCGCGCCGACGCCTCTTCCGACTTCCGGCCGGGTTTCGAGGTGCGGACGCGCCGTCTGGCGCGCCGAATATTGGTCTTCCACCGGTTCACCGAGCTCGGCCCCGATCCTGTTCTCACTCGCAGCCTCGATCTGGCGTATGACGAGGATCCGGCTGGAGCCCGGCTCACCCGGGCCGTGCAGCGCGGCTGGGCGGTCGGCGGCGTCACCGAAACACGGCCGGCCTTGAGCTTCAGCTACAGCCGCGTCACGCCCGATCCCGCGGTCCGGACGCTGGATTCCGAGTCCCTGGAAAACCTGCCCCAGGGCGTCGACGGCGCACGATACCGGTTCGTCGATCTGTATGAGGAGGCGGCACCCGGCGTGCTCGTCGAGGAAGCCGATGCCTGGTTTTTCAAACGCAACGACGGCGGCCGGCTGGAAGCGGCGGAGCGGGTCGCCGACAAGCCCAATTGGGCGCGCCTCGGCGCCGGTACCGGGCTCGTGCAGCTCGAGGCGGACGGCCGCCTCTATGCCACCGTCCGCGCCGGCCTTGCCGGCTATGCCGCCCGCGCCGACGACGGCGGCTGGGAGCCGTTCCGGCCATTTGCGAGCAATCCCGCCTTCGACTGGTCCGATCCGGCGCTGCGCCATGCTGACCTCGACGGCGACGGCCGCGCCGAAGCCCTGTTGCTCGGGGACGAGACGATCCGCTGGTACCGCAATGGCGGCCGGCGCGGCTATTCCGCCGAGACGCGGACGTTCACCGGCACGGACGAGGAATCGGGCCCTGCCGGAGTATTGGACAAGGCCCTCGAAGGGATATTCCTCGCCGACATGAGCGGCGATGGCCTCGCCGACATCGTCCGGGTCCGAAACGGCGAAATCTCCTACTGGCCCAATCTCGGCTACGGCAAATTCGGCGCCCGGGTGAGCATGAACGACGCGCCGATTTTCGATCGCGCCGACCTGTTTGATCCGGCCCGCCTGAGGCTCGGGGACATCGACGGATCGGGAACCACCGACCTCATCTACCTTGGCCGGCACGCCAGCCTGTGGTGGATCAACCAGGCCGGCAACCGCTGGTCAGCGGCCCGCGAGCTGGCGCTGGGCCTGCCGACGCTCGATCCGCTGACCCAGGTCGAGCTGACCGATCTCATGGGCATCGGCACTTCCTGCCTCGTCTGGTCCTCGAGCCGGCCGAGCGACCAGGCCCGGCCGCTCAGGTTCATCGATCTGATGGGCGGCGTGAAACCCTATCTTCTCACCGGCGTCGACAATGGGGCGGGGGCGCGCAGCGAGATCGAATATCAGGCGTCGGGCGCCTATTACCGGGCGGACCGGCGGGCCGGCCGGCCGTGGCGGACCAAGCTCCCCTTCCCGGTGCAGCTGGTCCGCCGAATCGTCCACCACGATCTCGTGTCGGGCGGACGCCTCACCTCCGAATATTCCTACCGCCACGGCTATTATGACAGGGCGGAGCGCGAGTTTCGCGGCTTTGCCATGGTCGAGCAGCGCGATGTCGAAAGCGTGGCGGAGCCCGCGCCGCACGATCTCCCGCCGGTCCTGACCCGCAGCTGGTTCCACACCGGCGCCTACGCGCTCGGCGCGGTCAGCAACGGTCTGGCGGACGAATATTTTTCCGGCGCGATCCGGCTTCCCGACAGCCGCGTCGAGGGCGCGGCGACGCCGCGCGAGCAGCGCGAGGCGCACCGGGCGCTGCGCGGCCGGATGCTTCGTCAGGAAATCTATGCCCTGGACGGTTCGGCGCTGCAGGACGTGCCCTATCTCGTCACCGAAACGCGCTCGCAGGTACGCCGCCTGCAGCCTTGCGGAGAGGGAGAGCGCGATCACGGAGTCTTTGCCGCCCACCCGCTCGAGACTCTGAGCCAGCACCTCGAGCGCGACTCCGCCGATCCCCGCGTCGCCCACGAGCTGATCCTCGACGTCGACCGCTACGGCAACCCGCTGCGCACGCTCAAGGCGGCCTATCCCCGCCGCGCCGCCAGCCTCCCGTCCGACCCCGCCTTGAGCGCGGTCGCCACCGCCCAGGGCAGGATCCTGGCGACGGTGGCGGAGGGGGGCTTCGCCGAGGATGTCGCCCAGCCGAGACGCCATCGCCACTCGGTGCCGGTCTGGACCGCGGAGTTCGAGGTCACCGGGCTCACCAGCCAGGATGAGATCCTGGCCTGGAGCGAAACCCGCGCCCAGCTGGGTGCAATGACAGGTGTTCTGCCGTTCGAGCAGGAGGGCGCGGCCGGCCCGGCCCGGCGGCTGCTCGCGGCGAGCGTCAACCTCTACCGCAGCGACGCCACCGCCGACGCCGATCCCAATGACGTCGACATCCTGAGCGCGGCCGCGCTGCCGCTCGGCACCCTCGATCCGCTCGCCCTCCCCTATCGCAACTATGCGCTGGCGCTGACCGACGGCCTCGTCGCCGCGGCCCTCGGCGGCCGGCCGGCCGCCGCCGGGGTCGCTCTCGCCCTGGAGGGCTATGAGCAGCGCAGCGAAACGCTTCCCGGCGCCGGCGGGGCTGCGATCCCGGTCGACGGCTGGTGGATCGGCTCGCCGCTCGAATCCTTCGCGGCCGCCGGCTTCTACCAGCCGGTGAAGAGCCGCGACGCCTTCGGAGCGGTCTGGAAGATCGGCTACGACCCGGCCTGGCTCACGCCGGCCGCGCTGACCGACCCGCTCGGCAACCACTGCGCCGCGGTGATCGATTATCGGCATCTGGCGCCGAGCGAGATCGCCGACCCCAACGGCAATCGCCGCCTCGCCGCCTATGACGCATTCGGCCGCCCGGTCGCGGTCGCCGTGGCGGGCAAGGCCGGATCGGCCGATGGCGACAGCCTCGCCGCGCCGACCGAAAGCTTTGCCTATGTCGAGACCGAATGGTCCGGGTCCGGCCAGCCCAATTATGCCCATGCCAAGGCGCGCGAGAGTCATGGCGACCCGGCCACGCGCTGGCTCGAGACCCGGATCTACTCCGACGGCTTCGGCCGCGAGCTCGCCACCAAGACGAAGGTGCGGCCCGGCCGGGCCCATTATGTCGACGGCAAAGGCGATTTGCAGAGCCGCCATGCCGACCCGCGCTGGGTCGGCACCGGCCGGAACGTCTACGACAACAAGGGCAACGTGCTGCGCCGCTACGAGCCCTATTTCAGCGTCACCGAAGCCCATGAGGAGGAAGACGCGCTGCGTCTGTGGGGCGTCTCGCCCGAGATGCGCTACGACCCGCTCGGCCGGCTCGTCGAAACCCGCTTCCCGGACCTGACCACGGCCCGCCACGTCCGCGGCGCCTGGCGCGAGGAGAGCTGGGACCGCAACGACACCCTGGCGTCCGGCGCGCCCTGGGACAAGGCGGCCACGCCCAACCTGGCCGGCGGCAAGGACCAGCGCGCGCGCGCCCTGGCCGAGGCCCATGCCGGCACGCCCGGAATCGTCCATTTCGACACGCTCGGCCGGCCCCTCCTCGCCGAGGAGGACAATCAGGGAGCGGCGACCTACAAGACCCGGACCATCCTCGATATTCTGGGAATGCAGCGCGAGGTCTGGGACGCCAACGGCAATCGCGCTTTGCTCCAGCGCTTCGACCTGGCGGGGCAGTTGCTCTACGCCCACAGCAACGATGCCGGCGAAAGCTTCGCGCTCGCCGGCGTCGACGGCCAGCCCCGCCACCGGTGGACTGCGCGCGGCCATTACATCCGCCACGATTACGACAGCCTGCGCCGGCCGACGGCGACCCAGGTCACCGGCCCCGCCTCAGCCGCGATGATCGCCGACCGGATCGTCTATGGCGAGGCCGCGGCTGGCGCCGCCGCGGCCAATCTGCTCGGCCGGCCCTGGCTGGTCTTCGACGGTGCCGGCGCGGCGCGCACCGCGGGCTACGACTTCAAGGGCAATCCGCTCGGCCACGAACGTTTCCTAATCGCCGACCCGGTGGCGGCGGCCGACTGGAGCGCGCTGCCGCCCGAGGGCCAGCTCGACGCCTGGCTCGGCTCGCTCGGCGGCGGCCTGTTCGAAGCCCCCCTGGCCGCCGCCACGGCGTTCGACGCGCTCGACCGGCCGGTGACGGAGACCGCTCCCGACGGGTCCGAGACCCGCTACCTCTATGACGAAGGCGGCGCCCTTCGAACGGTCGCGGTCGCCGGCCTGGCCGGTCGGCCGTCCCCCGTCACGGTGGTTGCCGACATCGGCTATGACGCCAGAGGCCGGCGCAGCTGGATCGAGCACGGCAACGGCATAGTCTCCTTCTCCACCTACGACGCCACCGGCGACCGGCTGCGCGAGCTGCTGGCGACGACCGTGATCGTCCGCGATGCCGACGGCGACCCCGCCCCCGCCGCCGCCCAGCCGGCGCCCCTGCAATGGCTGGTCTACACCCACGATCCCGCCGGCAACATCGTCGAGATCGAGGACCTCGCCCAGGACTTCGTCTTCAACGAGGGCATCGTCCAGCCCCGGCGCCTCTACGAATATGACGCCCTCTACCGCCTCACCGCCGCCACCGGCCGCGAGCATGGCGGCCAGACGCTCGGCGGTGCCCAGCACAACGCCCCCGCCGCGCTCGCCCAAGCCCTGCCCGCCGATTCCGACATGCAGAATCTGCGCCCCTACACCCAGCATTACGAACATGACCCGGTCGGAAACATCACCCGGATGCGCCACGTCGCCCCCGGCGGCGGCTGGACCCGCGACTATCTCTACGATTACCAGCGGACCGGACCAGGCGCCTTTCCGGCCAGCTCGCATCCGGGGGATTCGAACCGGCTCTATTCGACCACATTGGGCTCGGCTCCCGCCCAGCTCTACGAGCATGACGCCGCGGGCAACATCCTCGCTCTGCCCTCGGTCTCCGCGATCGCCTGGAACCACGACAACCAGCCCGAGACCATGCACATCGGCACTCTCGACGCTTACTATCGCTACGACGGCGCCGGCGAACGCGTGCGCAAGCTCGTCGACAAGGGTCACGTCAAGGAGGAGCGCCTCTATCTCGGCAATTACGAAATCTACCGCCGCTGGACCGGCGGCACCCTCGACCTCCGCCGCGACACCCTCCACGTCAAGGACGACGAGCGCCGGGTGCTTCTGATCGAGACCGAGAAGGACACGGCGGGAGCGATCGCGGCGGGGCAGGCGCCGGTTCTTCGCTATCAGCTGGACGACCACATCCAGAGCGCCTGGTCCGAAGTGGACGAGGTCGGGAAGCCAATATCGTACGAGGAATATCATCCCTACGGGACCAGCGCGCTGCACTGGAAAAATGGCGGGATCAGCCAGAAACGATACCGTTTCACGGGCATGGAGCGAGACGAAGAAAGTGGGTTCTGCTACCACTCCGCTCGCTATTATTGCGCTCATCTAGGCAGGTGGTGCAGCGCCGATCCCGCCGGCTTGGTGGATGGGCCCAATCTCTACCAGTTCGCCCAATCGACTCCGATCAATGCCCGGGATCCGAGCGGAACCTTCTCGCAGCCGGGCCCCCCCTCGATCAACGTTGGGATCAAGATCACCGCCGCTGGCGGCACCATGCATAAGAAGGTTGGTGTAATGGGGAGTGTATTCGCGGCCCTTCCCGGGCGGTATGTCAGTACCGAATTTGGATTCAATGTCAGCCTTAATCGTTTTTCGAAGATGTATAATAACACCACGGGAGGAGGGTCGTTTCGAAATGTTCAAATCTATGGAATGGTTGGCTACGGGAATAACAGTAACCTGGCGGGATCGAAGTCTACAGGTACCGGAATTTCCTTGTATGCGCCAGAGAATACCAACAACATGGGGTTTGCTGGCATAGGTTACGCTTGGAATATAAACAGCTTCACGGGTGGAATGGAAGAACTCTCAAACCGCACCGGCGGCATCCTGCTCCGCGCCAGTTTCGCCGAATACAATATCGGTTTCAGGATGTTCAATGATGTAGCAATTGCTCCCCACTTTGGAGCGGGTACGGACTACGGTATCACCGGCACAGGGGCGGTCACGTTCAGCCGAGGCATGAGACGAAACGAAGTTGTGGGATTGACAGCGGAGTTCGAGGACATAACCGGCATTCCGGACAAGACGCCCGGCAACCGTGGATGCGAAGAGGACCCCCGGTTCCACAAGGGCAACGACGAGGGCGTGTATCGTACTATCGGCTTGAACAAGGATCTGCTGTTCGGAAAGATAGGAATTAAGGCTTCCTATTCCGGCCCAATTGGATCGATAGAGGCGAGTCTTTATCGATACGGCGGGAAGGAAGGAGCTCTATTTCAAGACGCAATTCACAATTTCAAGAAGCTTGGCTTCACTGCACTCTTCCCATACAACATGGATGACAGCAAAACTGGATTCGATCTAGAGTACCAGATGGATCCGACTACTACAGAGTATTTTCTGTTGCAGACGCTATTCAATTAACGGTGTAAATCAAGATTTCTCGTAAACCAGTAAAAGATCGACCACGTCCTGCCGGCTCGTCGTGTTCGCAGGAATCCACTTGAAGCCGTCGGTCCCGAAAAACGGCTTCTCGGGGACAAAATCCTCCCCGTTTTCGAGCGGGATCGCGTCATCGTCGATCCGGACAAGCGCGAGGCTGCCATGCTGGTCGACCCTGAGCGCCCATGCCTGCAGGACAGTGAACTGGCCGGCCACGGCGCGGATCGCATAGGGTTCCGCTTCGCGAGGCACCGGGGGCGCCGTGAATTCGAAGGGGTCGTCCTGATTGGCCACATCGGCTGCGGCCGCCGCCCCGTCCACCAAGAACGTCTGCCATTCGTCCGGGAAATCGTGCCTGAACGACATCATCAGCCGCGGGTTGATGGTCAGATCGTCCAATTCATCGATCACCTTGTCGCGGAACAGGTCGCCCCCTTCCCGCGCCGTGTAGCTCACGGTCAGGATCACGTCCGACAAGGTCGTAAGATCGAACTGCCGGTAGTCGGGCACCTCCAGCCGGAACCGGGCGACGGCGCCGCAGCCTTCGAAGGGGAGGTATCGCGCGTCCTGCAGGTTGGTCTCGAACAGGCCGGTGTCGCCGACGCCGCTGCTGGTGACGATCGACTGGATCGAGTCGAAGCGCGCCTCCGGGGCATCCACATAATTCGGCTTGCGGCGGATCTGGTGGCTGAGCAGGGTGAGCTTGGCGTGGACCGGCACGTGCGGGCCGGTGACGCAGGGCAAATGCAGGCTCAGGGTCTTGATTCGCCGGTCGTACAGGCCCGGCAGGTCGCGGTCGTAGAGCCATTCCGGAAGCTCGAACTCGCAGCTTTCGTCGGCGATCAGGGTCGCCAGCGCCGCCGGATCGAGCAGCGCGAGCGAGACCGGCCGCCGAGCCTCGTAGGTGCGGCGGTTGCCCTCGATATAGGCGGCCTCGAGCTGGCGCAGCTGCAGTCCGAGCGCATCGCCCGCGAGCATGCCCTGCTTGTCGCCCTCCCAATGGCCGAAGCGGATGAAGTCGGCGTCGGGGCGGCTCAATTCGTCGGCGAAGGCGGCCTGCGCCTTCTTGGCGAGATCGAAGGCGAGGTCATAGGCCTGGTGGTGGAGGGCGGCGAGGCGCGAGGCCATCCAGCTGTACAATTTGTCGTTCGAGAATTTGAGCTTCATGAAGCTCAAAACCTCGTTCGACTGCTCGATCTGCCGGTCGAGATTCTCGAGCTCGAGCTCGGCGATGGCGACCCCGATCTCGGCGGCGATCAGCTGCTTGTCGATCTGCTTCAATTCCTCGCCGGCCAAGGCGATCTGGAGTTCCCACTCCTCTTTCCGTCGATCCGCGGCGGCGGTGAGACCGGCCATGGTGGAAGAGAGCGAAGCGGCCGAGGCGGTCGAGCCCACCATCCCGGCAATGGCGCCGACAATGTTGCCAGCGCGGATGATCTTGGAGTTGCAGGGAACCCCGATCTCCGCGTCGAGCGCATGCATGAGCGAGGCGACCCCTTGCAGGATCGCCTGGGCCGTGGCGAAGCCCTGGCTCACGTGGAGCAGAACCAGCTGCTTCTTCTCCGGGCCGATCATCGGCTGGCGGGAGGCATAGGCGGCCATCCGCACCTCGACCGACTTGCGGTTCTGGGTGAGCGAATCGACCTGCGCCCGCGCCTGGTCGCGCTGCTGGACCCGGACGTTGCGCATCGCCTTCTGGATGGTGATCTCGTGCTGGCTGCGCAGCTGCGCGAGTTGCTCGGAATCGCGCTTCTCCATCGCCGACAGCAATGCCGCTCCGAAGCCCCTCACTTCCCCGGCGAATTGCTGCGCCTTGTCGATCAGATAGGCGAAACGATAGGGCGCGCGCGGCGCGGCGAGATCGGCGAGGACGTCCGAAATGTCCATTCCGGCGGCTCGGGCGCGGACCAGCAGGCCCGGATCGATGCGCGCCGCGTACAGGGGCAGCTCGTTGGCCAGCCCGTCGATGTTGAGGCAGCGCCTTATCTTGCCGAGCCGGTCCTCGACGAGGTCCCACAGCCCCATCAGTTTGGGATTGCGCGGGATGCAGAAATAGAGCGACCGGGCCGCCTGCAGCGCGATCGGCGCGCTGTGGGTCGCGCCGGCGACGAGATCGTAGGCGACGACATTGTTCTCCACCGTCACAGCGGTGTTGGCGAAGGCGTCGAGGGCGAGCCGGATCTGGTCGTAGGTCTTGGGCGGCGCGTCGGCCTTCTCCACCTCCTTCGGCCGCTCGCCGAGCAGGCCGCGAGCGAAGATGTAGAGCTGGGTCGCCTCGGCGATCGATTCGCGGCTGTTCTGGCGGAACAGCTTGTCGCCCCATTCGATCAGCACCTCGACATAGGTGATGAACGCCCACAGCATGTAGCCGGAGGTGCGCACGGCGCAGACCGAATGGGGATCGAACGGGTCGTCGCGCCAGATCGCGATCTGGGTGAGCAAAGCCTGCTTCTCAGCCAGCTCCTGGGGGGTCGTTGCCGTCGACAGGAGTCGCATCAGCGTCTGGATCGGGCCCTTGGGCTGGTGCTCGTAGAAGGGCCTCACCTGCCAGTAGCGGTGCGGGTCGGTCTTGTCCTCCTGGTCGGTCGGGTCGAAGACGTAGCCGATCCAGTCGAGGGCTCGGTCGTAGCGCCCCGCCGTCCGCAGGGCCTCGACGATGCGCATCGGGATGTGGAAGAAGATTTCCCAGGAATAAGGCGCCGAGGGCGCGCCGTAGGTGAAATCGATATGCTCGACCGGCCATAGCGGCCGGACCCGGGTGGTGGGCGCATAGCGGCCCGGAAAGCCGTTGTCGAAGACACGCTGCTGGCGCTTCAGGTCGACGTTATACGGCCCGTCGTCCGGCTTCGGCGCGAGCAGGCCGGCGACTCCGCGGGCGTTGAGCTCGGCCAGATAGAGCGCGGTGCCGGGAATGTTGAAGCTGGTGAAGCGGTAGCGCTGCGCGTCGTCCGGGTCGAGCGCGGCGAAATAGCTGTGCGCCTCGTCCTCGAAGAAGAAGGGGGCGGGGAACAGGTGGTGCTCGTTCGACTGCTCGAAGATCAGCTCGTAGTCGGTCGGCGCCGCGTCGAACAGGACGTAGCTCTCCGGGCTCAAGCCGACATGGGTGGGAACGCGCTTGGAATAGAGCTTGCCGGCCTGCCACGGTGTGGCCTGCTTCTCGCGGATCGTGTCGAACCCGTTCCTGAGCTTCATCGCGTCGGGTGTCGTGTAGGGCGGGCGGGCGGCGAGGAACTTCAGCCAGAAAGGGTTCGGCCGCGGCGGAGCGTAGATCGGTTCGAGAGTCACCTGGCCGTCGCTCGACAGCCTGAGGCCGTCCTCATAGGCGGCCTCGAGATAGCCGCTGTGATAGGTCTCCCATTCCTCGGCGAACTCGCGGCGGACCTGGATATGGAGGTTGCCGCCCGCCGGGAAGTCGCGCACCGCCCGGAAAAAGTAGGACTTGCGCTTCATCGACGCCATCGAGAAGTCCTGGACGGCGTCCGGGACGGGGCCCGTGCCATAGAGGGGTTGCCAGTGGTTGGGGTTGCGGACCTCGAACCAGGCGAACGGCTCGTTGGGGTATAGATTCTGGATATCCTGCAACGTCTGCACGATCAGCGGCTGGCTGATGAAGAGGTCGGGTCCTGGGCGCATGATCCAATGCGAGCCGACATATTGCCAGCCGGTAATGACCTGCTGCGAACCGTTCTCGTTGAGCGTGAGGTTGTTGTAGGTGTGGGGCTTGAGCTTGCCCAACTTGCGGTCGAGGTCGTTGAGCAGGCCGGGCCCGCAATAGCGGCCGGAGAGGATCTTGCCGGGCAGCTTGCGCTTGGGAGTCCATTTGCCGTTGCGCAGCGACATGTGGTTGAAGAATATCTCGTAATAATCCTCGTCGCCGAGCCGGCGCTCGAGGAAGGTCGGCCACAGCAGATGGGCTCGGCGGTTCCAGGACACCATCATCAGATGGTCGCCCTCGATCTCCTGCTCGAGCGGCCGCCACGCCGTCCAGACCCCGCTTGTATCCCGTTCGCGGTGGCAATAGCGGTGCGGCTCGGAGCGGGTGCGGCCGACGACGTGGAGGACATTCTCGGTGTCGAAGCAAAAGGCGCGGATGTCGAGGCGGGCGACGTCGGCGACCTTCTCGACGTAGCGGACATAAGCGTCCTCGATCCGCTCGTCGCTGAGCTCGCCCTGCTGGAGCTCCTCCTCGAGAGTCTCGAAAAAGGGCGACTTGTCGAGGCGAAGCGAGGCGGCGAGGTAGCTTTCCGGGTAGAGGAAGAGCTCGCGGGCGGCGCCCCACACCCGGAAATTCTTCATCCAGGTCCATTCGCGCGGCTGCTCCACCTCGTCGTAGCGCATGCCCGGCTCGAGACCGAGGAAGATGCGCTGGACGAACAATTGCACCGCCTGGATCGCCAGCAGCAGCCGGCTGGTCTTCATGCAGGTCGACATTTCGACGTCGACCAGGAAATGGGCGTAGAGCGCGTCGGCGCCGGCGAAGCCGTGCCGCGCGGTGAGGAAATCGACCAGCCGGTTGCGGCGGGTGGTGCGAAGCGCGTTGTTGGCGTCGCGGATCGCCTTGTCCCACAGCGCTTCGTCGGCGAACCGGGCGCGCGCCACCCGGCGCGCCTCGGCCGGAAGCGCGGCGCCGACGGGATAGGCGGCGAAGCCGATCGCCTGGGTGAAGCTCAGCCCCCAGGCCGCGACCGAGTCGAAGACGAGCGCCGCGGCCCGGATCAGCCCGGCGACGCTGTTGCCGGAGCCTTGGCCGTCAAGTCGGGCGAGCACGGCGCCGACCTCGTCATAGGGGCGGGCGGCGAAGCGCGACTTCGGCCCCAGCATCAGGGCTCGGGCGTTGGCGACCGGGTCGGACGACGCGGCGGTCAGGCTGAGCCCGTGGACGAGCGCCTCGAGCGTCGCCCCGAGCGTCTCGCCCAGGGCGAGCACTTCCTCGAGGTTGCGCCATTGCATCGCCGCCTCACGGAGCGTGGTCAGCGACCCCGACCGGAACGGCTCGAACCAGCGCACCTCCGTGGCGCCGGCGGCGACTCCGGGGCTGGGCTCGTCGCGCAGCGCCTTCAGCCCCGCCAGCGGCGCGTCGAGCAGGTCGAGCCGGCGCAGCCGCGCCACGACCAGGTGCAGCTCCGCGAGCAGCATGTCGTAATCCGCCGGCGGCGCGATCGGCGCCGACGGTGCGTAGGCGAGGTCGGCCGCGGGGATCAGCAGATCGGCAAGCGTGGCGTTCGCCGGGATCAGGGGCGAGCGCACCGACTCGAGCAGGAACGCGACCTTGTCGGGAGGGATCTGGAACAGGTCGGAATAGGCCGTCAGGGCCGCGTCCCGAAGGCTTCGCTTGAGGATTTCCGGCGCCATGTGGGCGGCCAGCGCCGCCTTGACCTCGGCCGCGGTCCTCAGCAGCGGGTCCGACGACACGGCCGGTGAGCCCGCAGCGCGGGGATAGGAGGCGTGCTTCACCGCGTCGGCGATCTTGAATCCCCAGGGAGGATTGGCGGGCTGGAGCCGGAAAAGCGTGTCGACATATTGTCCGGCGTCGAATCCCGCCGACGGGAATTTCAAGCGGTCGCCCGCCACCACCGCCCCCAGCAGGGCCGAGTCGTCCGCCGAGGCCAGCGTCGCGACGACCCCGGCGAACAGGCGGTCGACGCGGTCGATCTGGGCATCGGGAGAGCCGGCCGCAGCCACCGGCGGGTCGGACAGCAGCGCATGGAAGCGCCCGCCCGGACCGTAGAGCTGCCCGGTGACCCGCGCCCGATCGTCGGCCGTCAGCCCCAGGCCCCCGCCATCGCGGTCGGGGTCGCCGGTCAGATAGTAATGCAGGGAGCGCCAGGACAGCTCCGCCCGGCCGAGCCAATGTGCGAAGTCGAGGAAGCGCAGCGCCGTCTGCGGCGTCCAGGCGGTCGGCAGCGGCACCACGCTCGCCACGGCGGCCAGATCGGCCACGGACATCTGCGCGACACGCGCGATGCTGTTGAGCCGGTACAGCCAGGTCAGCATGTCGAGATCGAGGATGAACTCGCCCATCGACTCCGCGGCGGCGTCGAAATCGGCTTGGCTCATCGCGAGGCACTCGCGAAGCTGGTCGCGTTCGCCGGCGGTGAAGCCTGCCAGCGGCCGCGGATCGGCGAGCTGGCGGTCCGGCACGTCCGGGGCGGCGGCGAGCCCGATCAGGCCCAACGCCTGCGCGGACCCGGCCTTGCTGAGCAATTCGGCCTCGTAGAAGGGCGACGTCGCCTCGCCCCGATAGGCGGGAATCCGGCCGAACCAGGCGATCAGCTCCGCGACCGGCCGCCGGGTGTCGCGCTCCAGCGCGCGCAGGCCGGCGAGCCTGACGAGGCAGGCGGAGTCGAGCGGGTCGGCGGCGGAAGCCGGAGTGGCGAGGGCGATGATCGCCTCGTCCACCTCCCAATAACTCCACCCCAGACAGTCGCGCAGCCGCTCGAGGCGATGGATATGATCGGCGTGAGGCGGCGCCAGCGGCGGGCTGACATGGGCTTTGGAAAGGTCGCAGGGATCGGCCGGGTCGAAGACGATCGAGAAGATCGCCGGAGCGCCCGCGGCGTGGCGGACATATTCAGTCCTGAGGATGTCGAGCAGGTTCTCATAGGTCAGGCCCGACAGGCGCAGTATTTCCCCGACCGACTTGCCGACGATGTTGACGCCATTCCAGTAAGCCGTCCCACCGCCGCTCGGGACGTGCTGGCCGGCGACGATTCTGAACTGAAGTTCGCTCATCCCCAGGATCTCGGCGGCAAGGTCGGAATCGGGATCCCAGGGCTTCAGGCCGGCCGCCAGCGCGACCAGCTCCGCGCGTTCCACTCCGATCGCGCCCAGATAGGCCCGCATCTGGTCGAGCCACAGATTGTAGGGCAGGCTCCAAGGATAGACCGCGTCGAGCAGCCGTCCGTTCTGGTAGGCCGGAATCTCGGTGGCCCCGAAATGCTCGCCGTCGCGCAGCAGCGCCGGCGTCCGCCAGTCGGTCTGGTGGGCCGCGGCGGAGAGGTCGAGGCTCTGGCTCGCCACATATTCGAGCGTTTCGAGAACGAGGTCGATATGCGGCAGCAACGTGTGCGAATTCTCGCAGGTCAATTCGAGATGGGCGATGTCGGCGCGCCGCTCCATCAGCTTGGCGTAGCCCGACACCCCGCCGCTGTGGACGAACTCGCGCTCCAGCCAGCTCAGCAGCTCGGTCAGATAGGCCGAGGGCGAATAGACCGACCGGCATTCGACGCAGGCGCAGGAATCGAACGATCCGAACAGGTCGCCAAGCTTGGGAAAGGTCTCGGTCCGGTCCCCGAACATGGAATCGGCCCCAAGCCGGTAATCCGGCCGAATGCCCGCCTCGAAGAACAGGTCGGTGATCTGGCTTACGGCCCGAGCTCCGGCCAGGACGGTGCGGGTCATATCCTGGTCCCACCCCTGGGCCTGCGCCGCATCGTTGAAGCGCACCGCGCCCATCGCAACCAGATCATGGGCGGAGCCGATTCCCATCGCCGTCAGGCCGATCACCGCGTCCGGGGCGAGCGCCGCGGAGGTGAGGCGGCTGAGCCTCTGGGCCGTCTGGAGAGCCTCGAACCGGCTCGTGTCCAGCGGCACGCGATCGGGATCGACTCCGCCCGGCCCGGCCGCGGCGAAATGGTCTTCGACCGGCGTCGCGTAGAGGTTGAAATCGGGATGGCCGCGCAACGTCTCCGCCGCCAGCGCGGCCACGGGCGGCAGCGAGGACGCCGCACCCATTCGGGCAAGGAACGCGCCGGTCTGGAACTCGGCGAAGCTGCGCTGGACGATCGCCTGGGCGTAGGCCATCGCCGGATCGCCAGCGCCGGCATAGCGCGAGGGCACCGAATCGACGGCCATGATCACCTTCGCCAGCTCGTCAGGCCGGTAGGCGGCGACCGACGCCGGTTCGGTGAGCGGGTGCGGTGCCTTCGGATCGCTCAGAGCGGCAACCAAAGGCGCCTGGAACTCGGCCATCGACGCAGCCGCCTGGACCGCGATCACTCGCGCTTTTTCTCCATCGCCGAGAAGCGGGCTGGCCAGCACCTCGGCGCGAAACGCGTCGAGATCGGCATTGCCCTCGATCAGGGTCATGACGTGCCGGCGTTTGGCGATGGTCGACACGCCGAGCGCCGCCAGCCGCGCCGCCACCGGAGCCTCCTCGGCGCTCGGATCGAACAGCAGCCGCTGGGCTGCCGCGCTGCCCTTCGCCTTCAGATAATCTGCGAAGGTGACATTGGCGACGCTCTCGCCCTGGACGACCCGCCACGGCTCGGCGCCGATCTCGCCGGCCTCGCGCGCCGCTGCGAGCCGCGCCACCTGCGCCTCGTCGCCGGCCGCCAGCAGCGCGGCGAGCGACTCGCCCGGCGCTCCGGAAGCGAGCACGAAGAAGGCGGGCAGGAAACGGACGGGATCGCCGCCGGCTCGTTGCGCCAGCTCGCCCGCCAACCCGGCCGAGCGCCGCAGTCGGGATCGCTCGGCTTCCGACAGGCCCGCCGCGTCCGCGAGGAGTGCCCATTGCTCGTCGCGCAGACCGATCAGCGCGGCGCCCGCGAGGTGCGGGGCGATCCGGGCCATGATCGATTCGAACAGCGGCAGGGTCCTGGCGACGGCGCCGATCAGCAGGTCGACCTCGAGCGGGCTAACCGGACTGACCAGCCGCGTCGATGTCGCCAGCCGGGTCGAGGTTCGCCCGACCGAGTCGGGCATATGCGCCTCGAGGGTGAGATCGCCCGGCGGCAGCGGCCCGGCAAGCTCGATCTCGTAGCGCGCTGCGGCGCCGACGGAGCGAGTCGCCAGCACCCGCTCGACGCCGAGATGGTGCAGGACGACCCGCAACTCCACCGTTTCGCCGAGCCCCTCGCGGTCCTCGTAGGCAAGGCCGCCGCGCAGGATGAAGGGTATCGGCGGCGGCGGCGGGAAGGCGGCGATGTCGCCGACCAGGTCGACCTCGGTTTCCGGCCCCGGCTGTTCGATCGATCTCGACAGCTGGAGGGTGCCGGGCGCGGCGTCGCTCGGATAGCGCACCTTTATCGCGGCCGGCCGCTCGCCGGCGGGGCCGGTCGCGCAGGTGAGGAGGAAGCGGCCGTCCTCGAGCAGGGGCGCCCTGGCGAGCACGTCGGCCGCCTTCGCACCGCTGCCCACGATCACTTCGACCTGGCCGGAATCGACCGGAGGACTCCGTCCGATCGTCACCCTGCCCCGGACGAGGAAGCCCAGGGCGAGCGGTCCGCTGATCCTGTTCTGCCGCCACAGGAGCACCGGCGCGTCCGCCGCGATCTGCCTCTCCCCCGAATAGGCCCTGACCAGGCATTTCCGGCTTCCGCTCTCAGCGTTGACGTCCTCGCCGCCAATATCGAGGTTCCCGGCAATCGTGCCGTCGAGCCGAACGTGGAAGATCTGCGCCGGGCCGATGCCTTCGGTGTTGGTCCAGATGTGAATGAAGACGCCCGGGGGCAGTGACGGCATCGCCGATGAAAGCCAAGTTGCGCGAGCTGTGATTTGGAGAAGCGCCACGAGCATCTGCCTTGATGGAGGAAACGCTTGTCCGACTCGCGTCGTTTAGCTTTCGGGCATCACTCCGCAGACCGAAGAAGATTGGATCGATTGTCCCGTTGCGTCAATTGGCCCTTGAGGAAGTAGAGCGTTTTTCCGGATGCTGCTTGGTCAGTGGCGGATATTTTCTGGCCGCTAGACGCCTCGAGCTTTGTTCCCTCGTTCCGCCGCCAAAGCGAATTAATGTCAATGGAGCATGACAGCTGCCCTGAATATTTTTAGTGCCGCAGGTAGAAGTCGCGTGAGCGTTCGCTGCACCTCCATCCCCAATCACCCCAGACCGGATCGCCAGAAGGCGGAAGCCGACGTTGGTCAGGTCAGAGTAGGTGTCTAAAACCGGTCGATCTGAGCCCAATCGGCTCTGACAGGTCTGTCAGCTGATCAGAGGACAAGCTAGCGTTCCAAGACCGAGTCTTGGGGGATTCGGCTGGCTGGAGCGGGCGGATTCGAACCTGCGAATGCCGGTACTAAAAACCGCCCCAACCATCCGAAGGACGCCGAAGTCTGCGGCTAATCAATAGTTTAGCAGGCTGAGCCACATGCGTAACGAAAATCGGGACACAAATCGGGACACAAATTTACCGTTCACGTTGCCGATGACTCTGCCGGCTCGCTTTTGAGATTGCCGAGACCGCTTGCCGCCGGGATAGAAGGGTCGAAATCCGCGATCAGGGCGAACCGATGCCGAAACATGCTGACGTTGTCGGACCGAGCCTATTCCACCCTGCGCCTGAAGCTTTGTCCGGATTGGCATACCCGTTATTGTCATTCCAACCCGGGGCCACCAGCTAGCGCCAGCTATTGAGCGTTCACCGCCATGGAATGGGCGATCCCTCCGTCAGGGACACCCGAGCAGGAATTCGCCGATCGGAAGTTAGCCGTTTCGGGCGACGTCGAAAACCCGGCCGGTAATCAAGTCGTTGTCCGATCCCCGGCCGCACCCCGCGAGGCCCATCGATGTCGCTACCAAGTACATCGTGTGGCACAGCATCCCCACGTTTTTGAGGCTGATCGCATAGCTGATCGAACGGCATTTCCAGGCTAGCCGCTCGAAGCGAGAGGTTATCTCCAGCAGCACCTGCGGCGGCTTCAGAGGGCGTTACTCCGCGCTGGTGGAGCCACGATTTCGCGCGCAAATGCTTCGCGAATGAGGCCGCGCGAGCTTATCCAACATAACGAATGACCGACCGACTGGATGTTCGGCCCGGAACGGCACCGGCACTCAGCCGATTCGTTTGGCCTCGGTGAAGCGTCTGGCGGTCAGGAGTCGAGCACCGCCTCGACCCTGCGGTTGCGCGCCGCCGAAGCCGAAACGGGCTTGTCGAAGCCATATCCCTTCACGCGCAGCCTTTCCGCGGGGACGCCGCGCGACTGGAGGAAGTCGGCGACCGCCTGCGCCCGGCGCAACGAAAGGTCGATATTGAACTCGCGGCTGCCCTGGCGGTCGGTATGCCCTTCGATCAGCACCGTCCTGCCAGCCAGCTGAGGCCGCTTCAGCAGGGCGGCGAACTGCGCGGCGTTGGCGCGCGCCTGCCCGGTCAGGACCGCGGAGCCGACCTCGAACGTGAGGCTGAGATTGCCGCGTTGCTGCGCGGCCGGGCGGACGACCGGCTGGCGCGGCGCGGTCGCGATCGTCCGCTTGCCGGGTTTCGGGCCCGGCGCGACGCTGACGGTGGTGCGGGTCGGCTTGGGGGTGTGACGCGGCGGCGCGGCGCTCTGCGTGGTGAGAGGACGGCGCTCGAGGCTGAAACCCTTCAGCCGTCCCGCAGGGAGCGTTTCCTCTCCTTCGGTCTCGGGGGAAAGCTCCACCCCAAGCATGCGGGCGTAATCCGCTTCGGTCCTGGCCCCGTCGGCCTCGCCCTGGGCAAGCGCCGCGGAAGCAGAGACCAATGTCGTTCCGACAAACGCGGCTATTGCCAATGTCTTCATCTTGCCCCCCAGACGGTGCATGCGAGTCGCCTATTTCCCGAGTCCGATTAGATACTCGTAAAACTACTAGAGGACAAGCCGCCGACTCCCTTTTGCGGACATATCGATCGTCCTGTTCGAAGCGGCATGGCCCGGCCGGAGAACGCACTTGCGGGGGTCAGTTGTTCGGGGTCCGATCCACCGATCGGAACCAGAGCATTTCGGAGGTCCAGTTGCGCTCGGACGCGGTCGCGCGGAAGCTCCGTTGCCAGGCCGCAGTCCGGGCCGCCGGCACCGGCTGAGTCAGGGCCGGCTCGAACGGTCCCTCGCCGGCGATCAGAACGAGACCCGACCAGCCGACATGGTCGATCCACAGCTTCAGCACATATCCGCCGGACGGGGTGCGACTGACCTGCCGCGGTTCGGGCATCAAGGCCTCCCGGCGCGCGCGAGCGTCGAGGTCGGCACGGCTGGCGGCCAGATCGGAGAACAGTCCCTCCGGTTCAATTCCGAACAGGGTAAAATCCTTGCCCGGGGGGGGATTGAACGTCACCGTCGCCAGTGAGACCGGTTTCCCCCGCTCCAGACTGCCTTCGTTCGACATCTCGAACGACCGTTCCTCGGCGGCGAGGTGGCGCATTCCCGGCTTGCGGATCTCCCCGAACGTGTCGAGGGCCGAGCAGCCGGCCGGGAGGATGGTCGCCACGTCTTCCATGTCGACCTGCGCCGAGACCCCCGCCTGCGTCAGCACCTGGTCGAGCCGGCTGCCGGCGTCGGTCAGGGAACGGGCAACTCCGGTCATGCGCACGGTCGGGGGAGAACCGGCGATCTCCCCGATGCTGAGCCAGCTGCACGGAATGCTCGCGGCGGCCCGGTCGACCGCGAGGCGGACTCGTCCGGATGCTTCGGCCGGGTCCCCCCCGTCGCCGCCGGTGACCGCGACGAGTGCGACAAGCCCCGCGATCAGGACGGCGCCCCCGCCGATCAGCATCGGCCGGGAAATGACCGGCCCCGGCTGCCGAGGACCCGTCCGCCGCGGGCCGAGGTCATGCTCGGAGCCGCCGCCGCCGGACAGCACCGCGACGACCTCGCGCATGGTCTGATAGCGGTCCTCAGGGTCCGGCTGAAGCATCTTCGTCAGGACGGGCCGAAGCGAGGCGGGGACCGCCGACAGATCGGGCACGGTCTCGCGCTTGCGGACCGCGTCGACCAGCGACCCGCCCATCGCCAAGGGGCGCCCCCCGATCACCGCCAGCATCGTCAAGGCGAGGCTGTAGATATCGGCCGCGGGTCCGACCCGCCCCTCGTGCGCCCCGAGCTGCTCGGGGGCGACGAAGTTGAGCTTGCCGGCGAAGTTGTCGCCGACGATCGTCTTGGAGCCCGGATCGAGATTCTTGGCGATCCCGAAGTCGACGATCTTGGGCCGACTCAGCGACCCGCCCTCCAGGATCACGTTGTCGGGCGAAAGGTCGCGGTGAACAGCGCCGCAATCGTGCGCGACGGCGAGCCCCGACGCCAGTCGCCGGAGCAGGTCGACGAGCTCCCCGTCGGTCGGTTTCACCGAGCCGAGAACGTCGGCGAGATTCGTTCCGTCGATGAATTCGGTCACCAGGTAGATGACCCCGAGCTCCTTCGACTGGGAAATCTGCCGGTATTTGACGAGGGCGTCGTGGGCGAGCTTGATGAGGGTCTGCGCCTCCTTCTTGAACAGCTCGATCACGTTGACGTCCGCCGCGAGCGACGGAAGGATGACCTTGATCGCGACCCGCTCCTCCGAAAGCACGTTCACGCCCTCGAAGACCTCGCCCATGCCGCCGCGGGCTATGAAGCGGGTGACCTGGTACGAATTGTTGAGGACGTCGCCGACCCGGATCGGGCGGCTGTCGGTACGCGGGGCGAAGTTGCCGATCGTCGTCGAAAGCCCCCCCACCGCGGCGTCGGGGCGCGGGGCGGTCGGCCCGGCTCGTCCGGCGTAGATGGTGGAATCCGGGCTGGCGGCCGCGCCGGATGGCTGCACGCGGCCGGAGATAGCGGCTATCGTCGGCTCCCTCTCCTGCTCGGGGGAGGCGGGGCCCAGAGGGCCGATGAGAGTCGGCTCCTCCGGCGACGCTTCGCGCCCCGCCGGCTCCGTGCCGAGCGGCGCAGGCTCGTCGGCGTCGGGCGCCGCGGCACCGCTTTCCTCGCCGCCGGCTTCCGGCGGGGAGCCGTCCGGAGCCGGACCATCCTTCGGTTCCTTGTCGCGGGGAGTCGCCTCCGGCCCCGGGGATTCGGCCTCGCGCTCGTCGTCCATCATCGCGGTCCGCCTCCAATCGAAAGCACCGTCGGCTCCCCGAAGCCGATCGCGATCACCGTCACATTGTCCGGGGCGCCCAGCTCGAGCGTGGTGGCGATGAGCTGCTCGACGCTCTCCAGCGGCTCCGCCCGGACGAGCAGGCGGGCAATGTCGGCCTCCGGCACATAGCCGTGCAGACCGTCGCTGCAGAGCAGGAACACGTCACCGGGCCGAATGTCGCCCTGCACGGCATCGAGGTCGAGATCAGTCTCGACGCCGACCGCGCGCGCCAGAACGTGGCCCATCGGATGCCCCGGGGCCTCCTCCGGGCGGAGCATTCCGCAGTCGACCATCTCCTGAACCTGGCTGTGGTCACGGCTGATCCGATGGAGGGCGCCATTGCGCAGCAGATAGGCCCGGCTGTCGCCGGCCCAGAAGACCACGAACCGCTGATCCTGAGCGAAGAGGACGACGACGGTCGATCCGATCGTTCGGCCGCGCTCGAGCGAGCGCTCGTAAATCTGTAGGTTGGCCCGGCTGATCGCCTCCGGGATCGCCTCGCAGGCCTCCTCGAAAGCGAGCGGAAGCGGGATGGAGCCGAGCGCCTCAACCAAGGTCGCCGACGCCCAGTCGCCATTCGCCTCCCCGCCCATCCCGTCGGCCACGGCCCAGAGCCCTTCCTGCTCGCGCGCTACGAAGCTGTCCTCGTTGCGCTCGCGGACGCAGCCCGAATGCGAGCCGGCCCCGCTTTCAGCGCGAAGCGCGGGCACGACCCGGTTCCGTCGAACTCTGCGGTTGACTGCCGCGGTCACGGATGAGGCCGTCGCCCGGCCCGCTCCGCTCGAAGCGGAGGAGGATGAGCAGGGGAAGGACGAGCGCGGCGAGCGCCATGGTCATCGTTACGCTGGCGTTCAGTCCTTCGTCCGAGCCACCCCAGAGCGCCGGCCCGACCAGGTCATAATCGAAAATCGCCCCGAAGCTGCCCACGCCCGGGTTCGGATCGACCCCGAGCAGGATTCGCTCGCCCCAGTTCCAGCTGAAATGGGCAGCTGCCGCGCCCGCAATGCCGCCGCCGCGCGCCGCGAGCAGGCCGAACAGAAGACCGCCCAGGAAGAGGTTCGCGAGGGAGACCGGGCTGCGCGCGCCGCCGATCAGGTGTAGCGCCGCGAAGGCCAGCGCCGACAGCAGGACGCCGGCTGCCGCGCCGAAGCTGCGCGCAAGGACCGGCTGGACCCAGCCGCGGAAATAGATCTCCTCGGCGGTGGTCGCGAACAGGATGAGCAGCGTCCCCCAGATCAGGAGGCCCGCGCCGACGGGCGGGCCGGTCCCCGGCTCGAGCGCGCCGCCCAACCACGCATAGGCTGCGGCCGCGCTCAGGCCGCCCAGCCCGGCAATGGCGCCAATCCATCCGATCCGCACGAAGTTCCGCCCGAGCTCCAGCGGATTGACCTTCGAGACCGCGGCGCCGGCGAGCGCGCACAACAGCAGGGATCCGAACAGCACGAGGGTTCCGACCGTCTCTATGGCAGGATAATGGCTTCGGCCCGCCTCGCCGATCAGGCCGCGGACAAGGTCGGCCAGGCCGGGCGCCACCAGCACGACGAGGGCGCAAAGCCCGATGGCGGCCGAGAGGGTGATCAGCGGGGCGACCGTCGCCTGCCACCCTCCCGTCGTTCGCATCGGCTCAGCGCCCTGCCACCCGGGGACCGGGTCCGCCGGGGGGCGACAGCATCATCTTGCTGCTGTCGCCGACGACGAAATAGGCGCCCCAGAAGAAGGGGTGCGAGACGTCCTTGGTGCGGATCAGCCCTCGCTGGGCGCTCTGCAGCGAAGCGCCGATATTTTCAGTCCGCGCCGCGGCATAGAAATTCCTGATCAGGTCGTTTGTCTCGACTTCCGCGGAAACCTGCCAGTAGGTGGCCAGGACGGCCCGGCTGTTCGCCGTCAGGAACGCCCTAACCAGGCCTTCCAGCGTCGAGCCGCCCTCTTCCTGGCCGGACCGCCGGGCCAGCTCCTGGCTGGCGCCGCCGGCCGTTTCGCAGGCCGACAGAACCACCAGATTGGCGTCGAGACGCATCCCCGCAACCTCGTCGAAGCTAAGCAGCCCATCGGAATTGCGGTCGCCCGTCGAGCTCGGTTCGCCAACCGACGTCAACAGCGCGGGCGGGGACATGGGGCAGCCGAAACGCCCTTCCTCCAGCCCGTGGGTCGCGAAGTGGAGGATCTGATACTGGTCGAGGTCGCGGCGCGCCTGCACGCTCACATCGGTGAAGTCGGAACCCGCGACGACGGGCGCCTGCGGAAAGCCGAGGGCGGTCTTGGCGACGACGACCTCGTCGCGGGAGATGGGCGCGTTTATCTGCATCAGCTCCCGGAGGCGGGCGGCGTCGGCGAAGCAGGCCCCGCCGACCTCGACGTTCCCGGCCGCCGGGAGGTTGATTGCACTCTGCTGGCTGTGCTCGGCAAAGCCGATGAAAGGCTGAGGGGCGGTCGAGGCCCCGCGGTTGCGGGCGATGATGAACGAACGGGGCGAGACCGCGGTGGAAAGCTCGACCCGCGAGGCGAGGAAGGCGAGGTCCGAATAATCGTAGACGACCCGCACGTCCCGGCTTCGACTACGCGGCTTGTAGCGCTCGACGCTCGCCTGATCGGTGACGAGAACGCCGATCGGCAGACGCTCGAGCGGGCCGGCAGGTTCGACGACGATCGCTCGCGCCGCCAGAAGCGTGTCGGTCGCCGGCCCGGTCAGAAGCCGGAACAGGAGATAGGATTCCGGGACCTTGAAGCGTCGGATGTCCCGCTTTTGGGTCCGCAGGCCGCCGTCGATCGAGTCGCGGACCGTCGCGGCGAGCCCGGCCGCCGCGTCCAGCGTCGAGTCGATCGCATAGATTTGCGGCTTTTCCTTGGTCAGGACGAAGCCGAACAGGCGCCGCCCGACCGGCGCGACCTTGAAGTAGACTTCGCCTTCGCGAAGCGCTGCTTTAATCTCGGCGAGGTTGACGGGACGGTCCTCGAAATTGCTCGCGCGCGGGCTCTGAGCGAGCTCGACCTCGATCGCGTCCAGCTTTCGCTGAGCGTCGATCCGGACCTTTTCGAGCGCTCCGCGCTGAGCTTCCGGGGCCGAACCGATCTCGTAGCGGAGGGCCGTCAGCCTTCGGCCGAGGTCCTCCCGTTCGCGGAATCGCGCTCCGAGCTCGGGATCGGCGGCGACCACCGTGTTGAGCCGGTTGAGCTGCCGGGCCACGGCCGGCTGGCCCACGGCCTGGAGCGCGCGCAGGGCGAGCTCGTGCGTGTCGGCCCGGGGCGCCGTCATGGCTTCCTGGGCGAGCAGGTCCAGATACAGCTCGAGCCCGCTCGGATCGATGCTTCCGGCGGCCTTCGATTCGATCATCGCGTCGACCGCCTGGACGAAGGCCTCGCGTACGCGCGCTTTGTCGGCGTCCTGGCGGCCAAGCATGACGGCGCGCTCGAGCATGGCGTCGGCGATGGCGGGTTCGCGGCCGGTCCAGGCGTTCGCAGCGGCGCCTTCGTTCAAAGCCTTGATCGCCTCGACGAAAGCGGAATCGGCGGCTCCCCAGTCGCCGCGGCCCGCGGCAAGCCGGCCGCGCTGGCGCTCGAGCCTCGCCTTGAGCCACAGGATCTGGGCCTTAGTCGGCCGACCCGGCAGGATCGATTCGTAGATTTCGAACGCTCTCGCGAGCGCCTTTTCGGCCTCGTCGGAGCGGCCCAGCGTCCGAAGTGCATTGCTTCGGCCCCAGTGCCCCTGAACGGCGAGCAGCATCTGCAGGAGCTGGTCGTCGCGAGCCGGCGCGATCGCGCGTGCGGCGGACCGGCGGTCGGCGGCCGGGGACTGGTTGAGCGAATCGAGTATCGCCGGGTTCCGAAGCGGATCGGTCTGGACGTCGGAGGCCTCGAGCAACCGGTCGAGCGCGACCAGCGCTCCCCGGAAGTCGCGCCGGTTGAGGCGGTCGAGGGCCCGGAAGGTGTCGCGCTTGCGAAGCAGAACGGGATCCTCGAGCCCGGCCTCGGCGATGATGCGGTCCGCTCGGGCGAACCGCTCCGCCGCCGACTCCGCGAATCGGATGTTCGAGTCGGCGAGCGCGGCCTCGAGATACAGATTGGCGCTGATCAGCCGGGGAGTGTCCGGCCCGATCCGGCTGATCGCATCGTTCAGGAGACGCGAGGCGTCGCTGTGAAGCCCGCGCTGGTTGAGCGACGTGCCTTCGGCCAATGCGGCCTGAGGATCGAATTCGGCGCCGGCCGCCCTCGTCGCCGATTCGGGCGGAGCCGCAACGGCGGCGAGGGCGAAGCTCGGGGCCGTGGCGCGATCCGGATTGCTCCGGTCGACGCCGCCGGCGAACTGACGCAGGCCGTCTTCGAGCGGACCGTGGGCTAGCGGCTGCGCCGAGCCGATGAAGGTGCGTCCTCCGCGCTCGAAATCGAGCACCACGGTCTCGGCTCCGACGGTGGAATCGAAGCAGCGCCGGGCCCTGGCCCGGCCGACCCCGGCGAGAGTGACCGGAGTTGACGCGCCGCAGGCGAAGGTGGCTTCGATCTTCGCGATCGTCTCCGAGCTCCGGGTCGAGCGCAGGAAGCCGATCGAGCGGCTCGACGTCGCGCTGCGGCAGGCGATCGCGAAGCTCGAATCGTCCTGCGCGGTCAGGGTCTGGTCCTGCCGCGTGAACATCGCGCGGCAGGGATCGCCCTCAAGGTTGCGGCCGAGCTGGAGCCGGTCCTGCTTCAGAGCCTCGTCGTTGACCGACGCGCAGGACGGAAGCAGGAAGAGCAGGCCGAGCGCCCAGGGCGAGGCGGCCGTTCGCATTTTGCTTCGGCGATTCATTGGCTGTCGTCCTGTTGCGCGCCCTGGTCCGGGCTGGCGGCGGGGCATTGCGGATTGTCGGGATCGCTCTCGCAATCGAACGCGGGTTCGTCCGCTTCGTCAACGCCAGTGAACAGCGCTTCGTTGTTGGTCCCGACGATCGGGCTGAAGCGCTCCTCCAGCTCCTCGGCGCTCTGCAGGATGTTCGCGTCGCTCTCGTCGAACTCGTTGAGCGGCGGCGTTCCGAACGCGGTGATCAGGCAGCCGCCGCCGGAGCCGATCAGGCAGCCGTTGATCCGGGTGTTGCTGCGGTTGACGTTCTCGAGCGGGATCACCTCGGGGCCGAGCAGGGCGGCATTGTTTCCGCCCCGGTCGTTGATCCGGCCGAATATGGCGAAGCCGTTGGGCGCCGTTTCGCCGCTCGAGCCGAGCGCGAGCGTGCGAAGCACGTTGAGGCCGCCGATGTCGACCCCGCTCGGTTCGGAGAGCGGCGGCGCGGTGTTCTGGAACAGCGCATATTGGCCATAGGTCACGGTCAGGCGATTGGCGGTGAGCACGATCCGGTCCGAATAAGGCGCCGGCGCCCGGTACAGTGTCGAGTTCGGGTTGCCGATATAGACATTGTTGATCGTGCCGTTGGGCTGCGGCGAGCTTCCCGGCGCAAGGCCGATCTGGCCGAGGAAGGCGGCCTGGCCGAGGCCGATATATACTCCACGAAGATCGAGATTTGCGTCGCCGGCGAGCAACCGGCCGCCGCCGCTCGATTCGGCTGCAATGGCGATGACCGACGCCAAGGTGGCCGGATCCTGGGCGTTGGCTTCGCCGGTGCTTCCGCCGAGGCGGATGGTCCGGGTATCCAGCGAGCCCACGGCGCTGACCGTTCCAACGACGTCGATCCGTCCGGTAGTCAGGATACGAAGATCGTTCCGCCCCGCGTCGGCGGAAAGCGCAAGGCCCTGCATCTCGACGTTCTGGACGCCCGATGCGATCGTCAGCTGGTTCGCGCTGATCCGATTGATCTCGTCCTGGCGAAGCACGAAGTGGAGGGAATCGACACCCGCACCGTTGGCGAGGCGCACGTCGTTGGCCGTGCCCGTCCCGCCGAGGCGCGTCGGATTGCTCCGGAGCGGCCGGTTGGTGAGGGTAACGGCGGGCGCCGCGACCGCCCCGATCAGCTCGATCGAGTTCGAGGCGATATTGACGGCCCGTCCGGCGGCGACGGAGTCGAGCTGGGCGAGCTCGCCCGCGTTGACGACAACGTCGAGCCCGCTCGGGCTCCCGGCGCTTTCCCCGGTGCGGAGGACGGCGCCGCCATGAGCGAGGCTGCCTCCGCGGCCGGTGGCGTCGGCGGCAAGGCGGATCCCGGTGACGTCGCGCGCGGCATTGACTTCGACGGAGCCGTTGCGCGCGATGACCACGGTGAGCCTGGCGTCGCTGTCGCTCGCGATCCGGACGTCGCCGGCCGAGCCTGCGGCTGTCCCGGCCCTGAGCGTACCACGCACCCGAAGCTCGTTGCCGACCGGGTTTGACGTCCCGGAGTCGGCGCCGTTCTTGGTGAGGGTCGCCGTCGTGCCGGCGCTTCCGTCACCGAGGAACAGCGGCCCTTCACGGGCGGTGAGCTGCAAGGCGCCGGTCGTGGCCGTCGCGGCAGCGACCGTCATCCGGTCGGCGACAACGGTGACTGCGTTGCCCCCCCTCACATCGCCCAGCTGAGCGGCTCCGATCGGAGCCGCCCCCGGTCCCGAACGGCCGGCCGTCACGACGACGGATGTCGCGGCGTTGAGGTTGGCCTGGCCATGATCGACGTCGAGGACGTCGCGGGTCGCGCCGGTCGGCGCGAGAAGGTCTCCAGCGGTCGGGCTGGCGAGCGTGCCTGCGGCGCCCGTCGTCAGGGTCAGCCGCCGATCCGCCTGGATGGTTCCCGCGTGCAGCCCCGAGCGCCGGGCGGTCAGGGTGACATCGCCACCGGAAGACGGAGCCGCGCTGCCCTGGCGCGCACGAACGCTTTCGACCGCGACGAGGTCGCCGGTGACGGTGACGTTGCCGCCCGAAGCGCTGGCCGTGGCGCCGCCGTCGGTGGTGCCGGCGGCAATGGTGGAAGTTCGAGCCACCGAATCCCACCCCGAGCTTCCCGGGCCGGCAGTCACGGCGACGTTGCCCGCGGCAAACAGACGCCCGGCGCCGGTCACCGGCGCCGAAGCGCGCTGGCCGGTCACCGAACCGTCGGCGCCGACCGTGACGCTTCCGCCGGTGCTGGTCGCGGAGCCGAGACGGACATTGCCCCGACCGTCTACCAGGAGATCGCCGCCGCTGGTCATGGCGCCCGCATTGAGCTCGCCGCCATTGGCGCCGGCGCCGCCGGTGCCGCTGCCGCCGGGGACGAGGCCGGTCACGTCGCGCGCCGCATTCACCAGGATGTCGGCGGTGCGGCTGCGCACCTCGTTCGGATCCGCTCCGAGCCTGACGTCGGCGACGGAAGCGAGGGTGACGTTTCCGCTCGCGCGCAGGCTGCGCCCGACGACCACATCGCCGCGCGAGCCGGTCGTGACGAGGCTCGCTGTCGTCGACGCATCACTGTCCGCCGCGGCCGGATCGGATTCCGCTCCGCCCGCCCGTGCGACCGTTCCCAGGCGGACATCGGCAGCCTTGGTCGGATCGTCGTTATAGGCCGTCAGGCTCAGCGAGCCGCCCCTGGCGACGGCGCTCGATATGTCGATCGCTCCGTCGCGATCGGCGATCGCCGGGGTCCCGGCCTCGACTCGGATGCTCGTGCCCGCGGCCACCGCACCGGCCTGGACGAGTCCGCCGGCGCGGACGTCAACGCTCGTATCGGCGGTCAGAATGGCGCGGCCGCGGGTCGAGTCCAAACGCGGCGAAGCCGCCGGGGCGGCGAGCCCGAGCCCGGTGACGTCGCCGTCGCGGGTCGGCCGGCGAACGACGGTGAACGACCCGTCCGGGTCCCGGGCGATGTCCGAGTCGGCGATGTCCTCGCCCGCCCGGATGTCGATCGCGCCGCCCTGAGCGACGATCGTTCCGAGCCGGGCGTCGGTGGCGGTGACGATCGTGGCCCCGGCGGGAGTTCCGGTGCCGACGGTCAGCCGGTTGCGGATGCGAAGCTCGTTTCCGGCGAAATTCCCGGCGCCCCGTTTGTCGAGAAGCGCCTGCGCGCCCGAGCTGCCGATGCCGAGGTAGAGAGGTCCTTCCCGGGCAGTCAGCCGCAATTCGCCGTTGACGGCGGTCGCATCGCCGACGCTCAGCCGGTCGGCAGTGACGGTGATCGCTGGGTTCGCCGAGGCCAATTCGGGCGAGGCGGCGGTACCGGCCCGGACGGTGCCGAGCTGGGCCGCGCCGAGCGAGACGACGCCCGGAGTCGAAAGGCCGGCGCTGACCCGCACCGTGCGGTTGCGCTGGTCCGCATCGTCGCGCGCGAGGAGGTTGGCGGCGCCATGGCCGATGTCGACCCGATCGAGATCGGCGGAAGCGGGATCGTCCAGAGGGCCGGCCTGCGGATCAACGGCGTTGCCGGCCTGCGACGTGCGCAGCAAGGTGGTTCCGCCGGAATCGCCGGTGCCGAGATGGAGCCCCGCGCCGGACGCGACGAGGGAGAGGTCGCGGCCCGAATCGGCGGCGCCGACGGCGACGATCGGCGCGGTCACGGCAATGTCGCGAACGGCGTCGATCGAGGACAGCCTGGCCGCCGAGCCGGCCCCGACACTGACGTCGCGGCCTGCGAAAATTTCGCCGGCCCGGAGGATCGGGTCGCCCGGGTCGGCGGTGCCAAGGCCGGTGACCGAGCCTCCCGCGTCGACGGCGATGTTGCCCGTCGTGCTTGTCACCTCGCGCAGCCGGACGTTGCCTGGTCCGGCGATCGACGCCGAATCGCCGGCGGGCGCGCCGCCTCCGACGATCCGGATGTCGCCGACTCCGGTCACGCTTCCGGCCCGAAGCTCGCCGCCATTGGCCGTCGCGGCGGCGAGCAGGCCGTCGTCGGACCGTGCAAGGCCCGTCACCATCCGGCCGGCGGTGATCGTCACGTCGTCGTTGGTCGACCCGATCCGGTGCGGGGCGGCGGCGAGCCGAACGTCGCGCTGGGCGATCAGAGTGAGCGTGCCGCCGCCGAGAGCGCCGTTGGCAGTCAGGCTTCGCCCGACGACGACGTCGTTGCGCAGAGCGGTTCCGCCGCTGCCGGTACGGGTGCCTTGGGTCTCGATCCGGACGTAGGTGCCAGCGCTGCTGTCGAGTGCGGCAGGGTCGCTCGCGCCCTCCTCCTCAGCGCTCGTCCTTTCCGAAACGACGGTGCCGAGCCGGATATCGGAGTCGCGGGCAGGATCCGCACTGTCGTTGAACGCGAAGAGGTCGAGCGCGCCGTTGGCCGCGACCGCGCTCGAGATGTCGATCGCGCCGTCCCGAGCCGCGATCGAGCTGCTTCCGGCGGTGACGCTGATGTTCTGACCGGCGCTCACCGCGCCGAGCTGGACGAGACCGCCGGCTTCGACGGTGACGGAGCCCGATCCTGGGCCGGACGCGCCGGTGGCGGCGACCGCCCTCAAGTCGGCGCGGCCGTGATCGCCGTCCATTCCGTTGGAGCCGGCGGGAGTCCTGAGGCCGGTGACGTCGCCGTCCTGCACGGGCGTGCCCGCGGCATCGGCGCCGGCGCGGACGTCGATCGAGCCGCCGCGCGCCTCGAGCAGGCCGAGCCGGGCATGGGTCAGGGTACGGATCGTCTGGTCGCCGGCGGCCCCGGTGGCTGCGCCGGTGGTCAGCGCGCCGGTCACCCGAAGCTCGTCGCGGTCGCGCTCGGCCGCCGTCAGGCCGTCGGAATCGTCGTCGCGCTTGATCAGGACGGCCGTCGTCCCGGCCCGGCCGGTGCCGAGGTAGAGGCCGCCGTGGCTGGCGGTCAGCTCGATACGGCCGCTCACGGCCTCGGCCGACCGGACCGTCAGGGCGCGCGCATCGACCCGGATGAGGGACGTCGGGGTCGTGCTCTCCGCTGCGCCCGCAGGTCCGCCGGCGCGAACCGAGCCGAGCTGGGCGACCTGGCCGGCGTCGACGGTGATCCGCTTGTCGCGCGAATCGCCTAGATCGGCGGCGGTGAGGTCGGCGAAGCCGTAACCGGCGGCGAGGCTGTCGGTCAGCGAAGTGAGGTTGACGGGTGCCGGCGGAGCGCCGGCGCCGACTCCCGTCGCGGTGAGCGAGACGGAGCGTCCGGCATTGGCAGACTCGATCGAGATCGCGCCCGCATCGACGTCGATGTCGCGAGTCGCCTCGACCGTACCCAGGCGGGCCAGGCCTCCGGCGACCACGGTCACGTCGCGGCCGGAATCGCCGCTCGGCGGGCGGCTGGCCGTCAGGTTCGCTCCCGCAGGACTGGCCGCCGCGGCCAGCGCGAGGCCAGTGACCGAGCCGCCGGCGTCGACGTCGATGTCGCCGCCGGTGCTGGTCGCGCTTCCGATCCTTATGTCTCCAGGCGAATCGAGGTCGATTCCGGCGCCGCTGGTCAGGCTTCCGATCACCAGGCCGTCGGCGCCGGAGCGCTCGGCCGCGCTCGCTGGAACGATCCCGGTCACGTCGATCGCCGCCTGGACGTCGATATCGCCGCTGAGGCTTTCGATCCGAAACGCGCCGCTCGACAGATGGGCGTCCTCGACCGACGTGATCATGACCGTGCCTTCGGACACGCCGCCCGCGGTGAGGTTGCGGGCGACGATGATGTCGCCGCGGGTGCCGCTGGTGGTCAGGGTCACTCCGGCGCCGGCGCTGCTGTCCGCGGCCGTCTCGTCGGTGGTGAAGCCGGTCTCGACCCCGCCGCCGTCGCGGATGGAGCGGGCGCCGAGGCGGATGTCCTTCGCCTTGGCCGGATCGTCGTTGAAGGCGGTGAGGATGAGCGCGCCGTTGGACGCGGCCGCGCTCGAAATGTCGATGGCCCCGTCGCGGTCCGCGATCGAGGCGGAGCCGGCGGTGACGGAGATGTCCTGGCCGGCCTGGACCGAGCCGAGCTGGACGAGGCCGCCGGCGGTGACCGCGACCGAGCCCGAGCCCGAGCCCGAGCCGCCGGTCGCGGCGACGGCGGCGAGGTTGGCGCGGCCGAAATTCTGGGCGATGCCGTTCGAGGCGCCGGCGAGGCCGGTCACCGAGCCGTCGCGGACGGGGGTGCTGGCGATGGCGCCGGGAGTCGCCGCTCCGGCCTGCTCTCCGGCCCGGATATCGATGCTTCCGCCGGCGGACCGCACCGATCCGGCGCGGACGCTGGTGGCGCTGACCAGAAGGGCGTCGCCGGCCGCCCCGGCCGCCTCGCCGGCGGAGAGGTCGGTCACCTGGAGCTCGCCGACGGTCCCGCGCTTGTCGAGCTGGGCCCGGCCTCCGGAATTGCCGGTGCCGAGTTCGAGCTGGCCGGCCGAGGCGGTCAGCCTGAGGTCGCTGAGCATCCCGACGGACGCCGGTGCTGCCGAGCCGGTGCGGGCGCTCGCGACCAGGATAGAGCTTCCGCCGGCGTTGACGTCGTTGCCGTCGAGCGGGTCGGCCGCGGCTTCCCCCGCGAGCAGCGCCGCCGAGGCAAGGGCGTCGCCCGAGCCTTCCCGGTCGTCCGAGGCCGCGCTTCCGCTGGTCAGGGCTCCGGTCGAGACCGCCCCGCCGCCGCGAAGCACGATGTCGTCGCGCGCGCTCTGGGCGAGAGTGGTGAGGGTGCCGCCGGCACGCAGGGCGACGTCGACGTCGGCGGCGACCGCCGCTCCGGCGAAGATCGTGCCGTCGGCGTCGCCGAGCAGATTGCCGCCGCCGGTCAGGCTGATTCCGGGCAGCAGCCCCGCGGCCAGCCGGTCGGCGGCGCCGTTGCCGCGGTCGCCGACGCTGCGCTCGGTGCCGCCGGCGACGATGCCGCCGGTGATGATATTACCGCCCGAACGCAGGACGACGTCGTCGCCGGCGCCGATCGCCTGGGCTGAGAGCGAGCCTGCGGCTCGGACGGCGACGTCGAAGTCGGCCGAGACCGTTCCGCCGAGGACGGAGTCGGTGCCCGAATCCGCGAGCAGCGAGCCGCCACTCGTCAGGTCGGCCCCGGCCAGCAGCGAAGCCGCGAGCAGGTCGCCGACCCCGTTCGGGCGGTTGCCCGCGGAGGTCCGCTCGATCCCGCCCGCCGTGACCGCGCCGGTTCCGATCGAGGTGCCCGCCCGGAGGACGACGTCGTCGCCGGCGCCGATCGCCTGCGTCGTGATCGAGCCGTCCGTTCGAATCGCGACGTCGTAATCGGAAGCGATCGTCCCGGTCTGGATGTTTCCGGTCGCGGTGGCGAGGACGTAGCCGCCTCCGGTCAGGTCGGCGGTGGGGAAGGTCGCCTGCGCAAGCAGGTCGCCCTCGCCGTCCGGACGGTTGCCGGCGGGAGTCCGCTCCACCCCGCCCGCACTCAGCGCGCCCGTGCCGATTGTCGTTCCGGCCCGAAGGACCACGTCGTCGCCCGCGGTGATGCCGGCGGTCGCGATGGACGTTTGCGAGTCCAGGGCTACGTCGTAATCCGCGGATATCGCGCCGCTGAGATTGATATTGCGGCCCAAGCTCTGGATGAGCACCTGGTCGTCGGCGGAAACGCTGCCCGAGCCGCCGATCGTGTCGATATTGATATTGGTGCTGCGCGCTCGGATCTCGACGTCGGCGGTGTTGGCCGGCGTGCCGCCGTCGAGAGCGGTCAGGCTGCCGCCGATGGTTATCCCTGCATTGCCGTTCGCTCCGGGGGCGACCGCGATCCCGGTCAAGATGAGCGGGTCGACCGAATCCGGGATCAGCTTCGAGCTCGTTCCCGCGGCGAGGACGATGCCGCGATCGGTCGCACTGGCGGTCGTCGCCGTCACCACGCCCGAGACGTTGAGGACAGCGTCGGTTATCGCGCTCGCGGTCGCCAATCCGATGTAGACGTTCCTGCCGTTCACCGTACCGCCGACGACGAGGGGCGAATTCGTCGTGTCGAAGGCCGTGCCGGCATTGAGCGTCAGCGCGAGAGGCGAATTGGGCCGGGCAACCATCGTGACTTCGCTGGCCGCGACGAACACCGCATCGGGGGTTGCCAGCGTGGAATCGGTGCCGTCCGCCCTGACACCGACGGCCCCGTTCTGGGTGACGAAATGGCCGATGAAGGCGGCGATCCGGTCGCCGCCGGCAAGCGTGTCGATCCTGGCGCCCGAGTTGAGCACGATCCCGTCCGAACCGTCGGGGTCCGGGAAGAAATGGAAGCTGTCGTCTCCGTCGGTGAAATCGCCATTGTCGAGATCGAGCGTGCTTGCCACCAGCCCGCCGACGTTCACGTTCGCATTCGGGCCGAACACGATCCCGGTCGGGTTGAGCAGGAAGACCGAGATGTTCGAAGCGGAGGTCAGCTTGCCGTCGATGAAGGATTGGGGAATGCTCACCCCGTTGCCGACAACCCGGTTCAGGACGGCGACCCGGTCGCCCAAGACGGTCGACCCGTTGCTGAAGGTGACTGAATCGTTCAGGCCGATGCTGAACGACTGCCAGTTGATCACCGAACGGTTGGCGTTCGTCAGGATCTCGAGATGAACGCTGGTATCGGGAAGAGTCGTCGAATTGATGGTGGGAGGGGTTCCCGCGGGGAAGGTCGGTCCGGTCGGCGCCGTCTGCGCCGCGAGCGGAGCTGCGAGCAGCATGCTTCCGCACAGCGCCGTCGTGATGCAGAGCGTCCGGCGGAGCTTGGTTATCGAGACGGCAGTCGCCATGGTTACTCTCCTCCTTCGGCTCAGCGGCCGCCGGGTGGATATTGGAAGGTCAGGGAAATCAGTAGACGGTCGGGGGCTCGGCGCGCGTTCGGGATCAGCAGCGGGACGTCTTCCGGCCGCGCATACATCACCTCGAGCACGGCCCTGCCCGGAAGCAGAAGCCGCGCGCCGGCGCCGTAGGAGCCGAGGCGGCGGCCGTTCTCGGCCGTGTTGGAATCGAGATTGTAGATCCAGACGCTGTCGTAGAAGCCGAACAGGTCGACGGTGAGCTTGGGGCGGCTCACAATGCGCGCCCGAGGCTCGATCCGAAGGCCGATGGCACGGTCCGCGGTGTTGGCGCCGGGATCGTATCCCCGCCCCACGGTGAGGTTGCCGATCGAGAATTCCTCGAAGTTCAGCAACGGCTCGTTCGCCCATTGCGCGACGCCCTCGGCGGCCAGGCTGAAGACCGGCCCCAGGCCGACCACCCCGGCCACCTCTCCTCGGACCACCCATGCGTTGGGGTCGCCCTCGATCCGGGATGGCGAGTAGCCGCTGGTCGGGGACACGAAGCCGCGGCGGGTGGCGCCGAAGACGTCGATGCCCTTGCGAAGCTCGATCGAGCCGCCGAGCGAGTAGGAGTCGGTTCCGTCGCCCTTGGGCTCGCGCAGGCTCCCGCTCAGACGCGCGAACAGCACGCGCAGCTTGTCGCGGTTGAGCGGCGTGCCGCCCTGGCCGGCGTTTCCGAAGACGCGCGTCCGCTGCTCGATCATCTCGAAGCCGGCGGTGAGATCGAGCTCCGTGGCAACGCTCCGGACCAGGGGAAGGTCGGCCTCCAGCCGGGCGATCAGCGATTGGGACCTGAGGTCAAGATCGCCGAGGTCCGGGCGCGACCAGGCGTAAAGGAAGTCGGCGCCGAGCGAGAGACCGCGCAGATTGAGCTCCTGGACATGCCCGGCCTGCACGACCCTCTGCTCGTCGAAGTCGAGCGTCGTCGATCCGCCGACATAGGTCAGGCTCGGACCGCCGGTGAGACCATAAAAGTCGGCGCGGACGAAGGCGGTCTCGCGGCCCAGCTGGCGCGAGCCGTAATTCTGGACGTTCGCCAGGAGGGCGGCTCGGACGAAGCTGACCTCGAGATCGCCGACCACGTCGCCGGGCTGGCCGCCTGGGCTGGGCCTGAGCCGAAGCTGGACGTTCAGCCCGGGCGCGTCGCTGGCGAGCAGCAGGATCCGCTCGGCGTCCCTCTCGTTGAGGGGACGCAGCGCCATGAGCTGCCTGATCCGGTCGGCGAGGGTGGCCCGATAGGGCGCCGCGTCGCCGCGCACTCGAACGTCGACGATCCGCGCTGTCACCACCTCGAGCCGCAGCTCGCCGGTCTCGATGGCCTGGGGCGGGATCTGGACCGACGCGACATAACGGGCGTCGCGAAGCCGGTCCACGGCCCGGTCGCGTATGGTGCAGATTACCTGGACCGGCCGTCCAGCGCCGGGAGCCTCGACGTCGGCCAGCAGCTCCGCGATCGCCGGATCCAGCGTATCCCCGTTCGGCCCCGTGAAGCGCACTGTGTTTATCGTCACGTCGAGGTTGAATTTCTCGAGCGGACAGGGCGCGCGCTCGACGGCTCGGGAATCGACCCTGACCGACGATGGGTCGGACGACGGATCCGTCGGTTTCGGGATCTCGACCTGCTCGCGGCTTGGAATAGCGTCCGGGCCCGGCGAAGGCGGGGCAGGCGTCTGCGCCTGGCCGCTCCCCGGAAATACGGGAAGCGCGAAAAGCGCCAACGCCAATGCCGTTCCATGTCGCGTCGCCGAACGTCGTCGCATCCGCCGCCCCCCTGTCTTCGTACGCATGCGATACAACGATTCTGCCGCGACCTGCCCCCGGGCGCAGCACCCGACTCAAGCGACCTACTATCAACTCATTGCTATGCTTAATGATGAGCCAGAGTCAAACGGGTCGTAAAACCAAGTTTTAGTGACCTCGGCCGGATGCCGGTTTTGCAGATTGCTTTCACCGGGGACTAAACTTTAGCGCCTCGCGCGCGGGATCCATCAAGATTGCCGACGGCGACCGCAAAAGCTGTCGACTGCTAGAAAAGCACGCCGTTCCCGCAATGGCTTGGCATGGTTTCACCGGCTCGACTCGGATGTCCCGGCGACAGCGAAAGAAGAGTCTTCCGCTGGGCCTGCCGCTCGAATATGCATGACCGGCCGTTGACTGATCAGGACCATGCATGACTCTGACTGATGAAATCGTCGACTCGGTGATGCGGCCGTTCGATGGCGATTTCGGGCCGGCCGGTCCAGACGGCCGAAATGCGGCGGACGAGACGCTCGCCGAGGAATTCCGCGGACTGAAGCGGGAGCGGAAGGCGATCAGCAGGGCCGAGCGGGGATCGAGGACCCCGGAGGACGGCGAGGACCCGCCCGACATACGCGGCCGCTGGGCCGCCCTCGGGGACGATTCGGTCCGCTACCTGACGGAACGGTCCAAGGACCTCGAGATTCTCGCCATCCTGGTCGAGGCTTCGGTTCGCGCCGACGGCCTGCCGGGCCTTGCCAGGGCGCTCGAGCTGCAGCGCCGGTTCGTCGAGGAATTCTGGGAACGAGGGATGTTTCCGATCGACGACCCCGGGGATGTTACGGCTCGCTTCCACCCGCTGACGGGCCTGAGCGGCGGCGGCGTCCGCAACGAGGGCAGCCTGCTCGCTCCCCTCCGCCAGACGCCGCTGGCCGGCGGCCTCCTCTACGTCGACAAGGTCGCGGCGGAAGCCAAGTTCAAGAACGCCCAGTCCGACAGCACGGACCCGGAATCGAGGGCGAAGCTGCAGCATTCGGCCGATGCCGCGTTCGAAGGGTTCAGGGCGGTCGCACGGGGCGTCGACGGGGCTTCCGCCCAGGCTTCGATCGACCTGCTGGAGCGCTCCGAACGGGAATGGCGCGCGACTTTGGAGTTTATCGCCAAGCACACAGATTCGCGAGCCCTGGGGTCGGCCGGCCTGACCGAGGAACTCAAGGCCATCCGCGAATGGTTAACCGGGCTGTTCGGCAACCGTCTGGCCGGAGCCGAGGCGGCCGGGGCCGAGGGACCAGGCGGCCAGGAGCTTCGCTCCGACACCGGTTCGACGCCCGGGCCAGGGGGGACGCGGGCGATTGCCGGCCGCGACAACGCTCTCATAACAATGCTTGCCATTGCGGAGTTTTTCGAGAAAACTGAGCCGCTTTCTCCGATCGGCCCGGCGCTCAGGAGCCTTCACCGGCGCGCCAAACTGAGCTTCGATGATCTCGTGGCCGAATTGCTTCCGGAAAGCGTGTCACGCGAGGCATTCTACACCCGGCTGGGCATCAAGCCGCCGGCGTCGGAGGAATAGGGGGGGCGAATGTCGACAGCTTGTGCCTCTCGCAGTCGAACCACGGTTCGCGTGCCAGAGCGCGGGCCGGGCAGGGAGAACGGGTATCATGGCAGATAGCGTGCATGACAAGCTGAAGCGGGTGCGCAGTCCACGCGTGCACATCACCTACGAGGTCGAGACCGGGGGCGCCGCGCTCGTTAAGGAATTGCCATTCGTCGTCGGCGTGCTCGGCGATTTCTCGGCCGATTCCGAGATCGAGAAGAAGTCGTTCAGGGATCGCAAGTTCATCGATCTCAAGAAGGACAAGTTCGATCGAGTCATGGCCAAGATCGAGCCGGGCGTGAAGATGGAGGTCGATGACACGATCGGGAAGGGCGGGAAGCCCTTCGCGGTCCACCTGAAGTTCCGCTCGATGGAGGATTTCGAGCCGGCGCGGGTTGCCGAGCAGGTCGAGCCGCTGCGCAAGCTCATGGAAACCCGCAACCGCCTGCGCGACCTCCAGGCCAAGGCCGGCACCTCGGAGAAGCTCGAGAAGCTGCTGGAGGAGATCATCACGGACAATAAGCAGCTTGCCAGCCTGCGTAACGAGCTCGGTCTGCCGGCCGAGACCAAGGAGTAGCACCCGATGGCCGATCCCAAGAGCACGTCCCAGACGGGACCGGAGGCCGTCTCCTCTGTCGAGACCGGCGAGGAAAGCGTTCTCGCCAAAGCGATCAGCGCGACCAAGCAGACCGACGGCGGCAGGGTCAAGGAGCTGATGGAGGCCCTGACCCGCGAGGTCATGCGCGATACCGTCAAGTACGACAGGAACGTCAACCAGACGCTCAAGAAGATGATCGCAGGGATCGACGAGACGATCTCCGAGCAGCTTGCCGCCGTCATGCACCACGAGAAGTTCAAGGCGCTGGAAGGCAGCTGGCGTGGCCTCCACCGCCTCGTCAAGAACAGCGAGATTGGCGAGACGCTCAAGATCCAGCTGCTCAACGTCACCAAGGACGAGCTGGCCTCCGACCTCGACAAGGCGACCGACTTCGACCAGAGCAACTTCTACAAGAAAGTCTATGAGGAGCAGTTCGGCACGGCCGGCGGCGCCCCGTTCGGAGTCCTCGTCGGAGATTATTATTTCTCGAAGAGTCCGTCCGACATCGAGCTGCTGACCAACGTCTCGAGCGTCGCGGCGGCCGGTTTCTGCCCGTTCATATCCGCCGCGGACCACAAGGTGTTCGGGCTCGACAGCTTCACGGAGCTGTCCCAGCCGCTGGACATGAAGCAGCTCTTCGAGACGGCGGACTACATCAAGTGGAACAGCTTCCGGCAGACCGCGGATTCCCGCTTCGTCACCCTGGTCATGCCGCGGGTCCTGGCCCGGCTTCCCTACGGCCGCGACACCAAGCCGGTGACCGAGTTCAATTTCGAGGAGGCGCCGCGCGACGGGGACGAGCCCAAGCCCTTGCGCCATGAAGATTATTGCTGGACGAACGCCGCTTACTCGCTGGCCGGGCGGCTGACCGACGCTTTCGCGAAATCCGGCTGGTGCACGGCCATCCGCGGCGCCGAGGGGGGCGGCAAGGTCGAGGACCTGCCGACCCACGTCTTCATGTCGGACGACGGCGATCTCGACGCGAAATGCCCGACCGAGATCGGAATCACCGACCGGCGGGAGAAGGAGCTTTCGGATCTCGGCTTCCTGCCGCTTTGCCATTACAAGAACCAGGATTATTCGGTCTTCTTCGGCGCCCAGACCACCCAGAAGCCGGCCAAATACGATCGTCCCGACGCCACCGCCAACGCCGCAATCTCCGCGCGCCTGCCGTACATCATGGCGACTTCGCGTTTCGCCCATTACCTGAAGGTGATGGCACGCGACTGGATCGGCTCGTTCATGGAGGCCGAGGATTGCGAGAAGAAGCTCAACCGCTGGATCGGCAATTACGTCAACGCGACCGAAGGCGCGGGTCAGGAGGCGCGCGCCCAATATCCCCTCAGGGAGGCGAGCGTCGAGGTCAAGGAAGTGCCCGGCTCGCCCGGATCCTATGCGGCCATCGCCCATCTTCGGCCGTGGCTCCAGTTCGAGCAGCTGACCGCCTCGATGAGGCTGGTCGCCAATATCCCGTCCAAGGGCGGCTGAGCGCCGGCGGCGGCGAGGTATGGACAATGGAGTCGCAACCGAGCCGTCGACCGGTTTCCCGGCCATCTCCTCCCGTGCGAACGAAGCGGCGGCGCCGGGCGAGGACGATTCGCGACACGTTCAGGCGCTGTGCGGCGAGATTGCACGGCTGATCGTCCTGATTGATGCGCGTATCGGCGAGCAGCTCGACCTGATCCTTCACCATCCGCGCTTCCAGGCGCTCGAATCGCTGTGGCGCGGAGTGGCCTGGCTGAGCGGGAACATGGCCGGCGACTCGCAGCTGAAGTTGCGGATTCTCGACCTGCGCTGGGCCGAGCTGGAACGCGACATCGAGCGCGCCGCCATGTTCGATCAGACCATTTTGTTCGAAATGGTCTATAATGGCGAATTTGGCCGTCCCGGCGGAGAACCGTTCGGGCTGCTCGTTGTCGACCATCAGGTCAGCCACCACCCGGACCCGCGCGGACCCGACGACATCACCGTTCTCGGCGGCCTCGCCGAGGTCGCGGCCGCGGCCTTCTGCCCGGTCGTCGTCGGCGCGGATCCGCGCATCCTGGGCCTCGACGGCTATGACGAGCTCGATCTTCGCCAGGACGCCGGCGATACGTTCCGGACGGCCGAATATTCGCGTTTCAACAAGCTGCGCTCGGAACCCGACGCCCGCTTCCTCGCCTGCGCGCTTCCGCGCCTTCTGATGCGGCGGCCGCATCGAAGCCGAAGCTTTCCTCGCCTGGGGATTCGCTACGACGAACGGATCGACGACCATCGCCACCTGCTCTGGGGCTCCGCCGCCTTCGGCCTCGCCAGCGTGGCGGCGCGGGCGATGAGGCTCCATCGTTGGCCGGCCAACATCCGCGGCGCCGTGGCCCCGAACGACGGCGGCATCGTCGACGGGCCCGAGCGGCTGTTCCTGGAGAGCGACAAGCCCGGCGTCGTCGCGCGATTCCCTACGGAGGCTGCAGTCTCGCAGAGCCAGGAGGTCGAGCTGAACCAGCTCGGCCTCACCGCCCTTCGCCAATGCCACCTCACCGGCAGCGCCGCTTTTTTCAATGTGCCGTCGCTGCACCAGCCGCCGTCCTATGACAGCGAGATGGCCCGGCTGAATGCGCGGCTCAGCGCCAACCTCCACTACGTCCTCTGCGTTTCGCGTTTCGCCCATTACGTAAAGGTGATTGCGCGCGAATGGATCGGACGTTTCCGGACCGCGGACGAGGCGCGCCGTCTGCTCGAGAACTGGATCCAGGAATATGTGACCACCACCGAAGATGCCAGTCACGAGCAGCGCGCCCGTTATCCCCTCGGAGAAGCGTCGATCGATGTCAGCGAGCGGCCCGACGCACCCGGCAGCTTCGAAGCGACCGTCCTCCTTCGCCCTCATTTCCAGCTCGATCACATCTCGCCGGAATTCGCGCTGACGACTCCGATCGGCCACGACGTGGAGCAGGGGTGATGCGGTCGCTTCTGGACCGGCTGTTCGACGACGAGCGCGGCAAGGCGATCGAGGAGGGGGACGACGAGGCGAGCGCAGAGGCCGAGGATGGAGCGCGCCACCGGCAAAAGGACGATGACGATTTCGATGCCGTGCTGAGCGCCCTGGAGCGTGACCTCAATGCGTTGCTAAACACATGCCGTCCCTACCCCAGCTGGCGGAACGGCGTCGAGGACAGCGTCGTCGGCTATGGCCTGGCCGACCTGACGGCGGAGGATTTCAGCTCCACGTCGGCCCGCGACCGGATTGCGGCGGCCATCGCGCAGTGCATCCGCCGCTTCGAGCCGCGCCTGAGCGCGGTCGAGGTCGAGGCGGACCCGGCGGCATCGCCGTCCGCCGGCCTGAAGTTCCGGATCCGGGGCGAGCTTCTCGGGGTTGCAATACCCGTCGAGTATAGCGCTCGGATCCGGCCGATCGACCGCATGATCCAGATCGGAAGCGGCCGATGATCGAGGACCTGATCCGCTACTATCAGCGCGAGCTCGCCTTCCTGCGCGACGCGTCCGGACCCTTCTCGGTCGCTCATCCGAAAATCGCCGGCCGTCTCGGCATTACCAGGGAAACCATCGAGGATCCCCATGTCGAGCGCCTGATCGAGGGGGTCGCGCTCCTTAATGCCCGTCTCCGGCACAAGCTCGACGACGAGTTTCCGGAGCTTTCCGACGCGCTTCTGGAGATGCTCTATCCGCATCTGGTTCAGCCTCTCCCCTCCTTTTTCATCGCGCGGCTGAAGCCCTCTCCGCATCTCGACAAGCCGGTGGTGGTGCCGCGGGGAACGATCTTGCTGACCGAGGAGGTCGACAAGGTCAAGCTCAGGTTCCAGCTTGCCGCGGACACCACCCTGCTTCCGATCCAGATCGTCTCGGCGACAATGGCGGGGCGGCCACTCCCGGCACCGGATCTATTTCGCGGCCGGACCGACGGCGTGCTTCACATCGAGCTTGCAACGACCTCTTCGGAGATCGATTTTGCCAAGATCGGGCTCGGCTCGCTGCGGCTCTACCTCCGCGCCGACTCGCGCAAGGCGCAGATTCTCGTCGAGCAGCTCGGGGTCGATTTGATCGGCATCGGAGTCGCCTGCGGCGCCGACGATCCTCACGCAGTGCCGCTGCCCCCCACCGCCCTTCGCATCGGCGGCTTCGATCCGTCGGAAGCCTTGCTGCCGCAGAAGAACGCCGCGTCGGCCACCTATGCCGTTCTGCAGGAATATTTCGCTTATCCCGAGAAACACCTGTTCGTGGAGATTTCGGGTCTCGATGCCCGTATCCTGCGCGGCACGGACGACCGGCTCGACCTCTTCTTCTATTTCGATCGCATTTCCAGCGATCTCGAGCGTCTCGTCGATGCCGACGATTTCGAGCTGTTCGCCGCCCCCGCGATCAACCTGTTCGAGATGGTCGCGGAGCCCATCCTCCTCGATCAGACCGCGCTCGAAAACAGGATCGTGCCCGACGCGCGCCGCGAGGACGCGCTCGAGGTCCATTCGGTAACCGAGCTGACCATTCACGACAGTGCCGGCGCGCACCATGTCGTTCCGCCGCTCTACACGATCGACCGCGCCGCGGCACGGCCGGGCCAGCTGTTTCGAAGCGTCGCGCGGCGGTCGAGCTTCGGACCGGGTGGAGGCGACGATCTGTTCCTTGCGATCGCCGACCCGGCAGGAAACGTCATTGGCGATGCCGGCGCCGTGGCGCTTCCCTCGATCCTCGCGATGAACCGGGAGCTGCCGTCCCGTCTCCCTTATGGCGGCGGCCATCCCAACCTGAGCGTCGAGACTCCGGTCAACGGCCTCGAGGCGGTCGAGGCGCTCACCAAGCCGACGCCGACGCGACGCCCGCCGCGGCGCAAGCGAATCGCGTGGAAGCTGATCAGCCAGCTGTCGCTCAACTATCTGAGCCTCACCGGCGACCATCGCGGCGCCGCCGCCCTGCGAGAGCTGCTGTCGCTCTACGACGTCGCCGATTCCGCGGACAGCATCCGGCTGCGCGAGCGTCTCGTCGGCATCGAGTCAAAACGCGACGTCGCCCGGATCCGCTTCGGCCGCCATACCGCTCTCTGCTCCGGGACGGCCGTCACGCTAGAGCTCGACGATGAGCGCCTGTCCGGTTCGGGTTCTTACTTGCTGTGCGAAGCGCTGCACCACTTCCTCGCCAGCGCGGCCACGATCAACAGCTTCGTCCGTCTCTCCGCCCGGCTCCGCCGGGAAGACGGGCTGTGGAAGACGTGGCATCCCAAGTTCGGCGATAGGGAGCTGGTGTGAAGGACCTCGTAGCCCAGGTGCTGGGGCAGGTCGGACGGACCGGATTCACTCAGGCCGTGCGGCTGATCGAGCGCTCGGCGCGCCGCCGCGGCCGCCGTTCCGGCCCGAACGAAGTCGGGGCCGACACGCGCTACTCCGACGAGCCGATCCGCTTCACCGCCTCGCCCCGAATGACCACCGCAACCGGCGACCTCGACGCCGGAGGTGTGGAGGCCGACGGCCAGGTGACCCTGACCGCCAATATCCTCGGTCTCGCCGGCGCGACGCCCGCTCTGCCCGCTTATTATAGCGAGCTGCAGCTGCAGCGGCGGCGGCTGCGCGACCCGTCGCTCGCCAACTTCCTCAACATCTTCAATCATCGCACACTGTCTTTCTTCTTTCGGGCGGCGCGGAAGCATCATTGGACGCTCGCCTATGAACGCGAGCCCGTCCGCGGCTCGGACCAGGTAACCCGGCTCTTGCTCGCGCTGGGCGGGCTCGGCGCGGAGTCGCTGCGCGGCCGGCTCGTCGACGCCGATCAGGCGTTCGCACCGCTGGCGGGCCAGCTCGGCGGCATCCGCCGCAGTGCCGCGGCGGTCGCGACCACGCTCACCGAGGCGACCGGAATGCCCGTCCGGATCCGGGAAGCGCAGCCCAATTGGATGGCGGTTCCGGTTTCCGAACAGAGCCGGCTCGGATCTCCACTCGGCCCAGGCCATGCCGCTGTGCTCGGGGTTTCGGCAATGGTGGGCCGCGCCGTCCTCGACGTGCAGCACCATTTCACGGTCGAGATCGGACCGCTCGACTATTCCGCCTTCCTCAACTTCTGCAAACCGGAAGGTGGACGGCGCCGGCTCGCCGAGCTTACGGCGCTCACGGCCGGCCTGCCCTATCATGCGCGAGCCCGGGTTCTGATCAGGCCGGCGCAGGTGCCGCCCCTACAGCTCGGAGTCGCCAAAACGCCTGCTCTTCTCGGTCAGACAACTTGGCTTTGTCCCGATTCCGACCGCGAAGAGCCGCTCGAAGATTGCAGCTTGCCCCTCGATTTACACGGTTATCAAGAATCAGGTTGAGAGACGAAGAACGTTAAGATACCCTTTTGGGGGCTCTTGTTGGACGCAGTTTAAATTGCGGTCGCAGCCCTGCAGAGTTGCGTAACAGCACAATCAAGAGGCGCCCCCCAAGCCAGGCGAGGGGGGCGGGTTGGCGGATGTGGGGGCTGAATGGCGCAGATTGATCTGACGGAGCTTGTCGCCAAGCTAAACGATACCGGGCGAAGCACGCTCGAATTAGCTATCCGTCTTGCCACATCGTGCAGCAATTATGAGACCGAGGTGGAGCATTGGCTTCTGCCGCTCCTCGATCGACAACGTTCGGACGTCGCGATCATCCTGAAGCATTTCGAAGTCGATATCGGTAGTCTCACGCAGGACATCAATCGCCACATCGACCGCTTCAAGACCGGCAGCGGGAGAGGTCCCGGCCTTGCTCCGACCGTAATCGAAACGTTACGGCAAGCTTGGATGCTGGCCTCCCTCGGCGGTCGGGGTCTGATCCGTTCCGGCGACTTGCTCCTGGTCCTGCTGGACCCCGCCTCCACCGGCGTCGGCGGCGAGATCAGCCAGCAATTGGCGAAAATCCCGTTCGACACGCTCCGCAAGTCGTTCGAGCAGATCACGGCCGGTTCCGAGGAAGAGATGCCCGAGTCGGCGAGTCAGCCGCTGCCGGGCCCGAGCGCGCCGGGGATGGCTCAGGGCGCGGCTCTCGAGCGTTTCACGATCGACGTCACCCAGCAGGCGCGCGATGGAAAGATCGATCCGATTTACGGGCGCGACGCCGAGATCCGACAGATCGTCGACATCCTCACCCGACGCCGCCAGAACAATCCGATCCTCACCGGGGAAGCAGGCGTCGGCAAGACCGCGGTGGTGGAGGGGTTCGCGCTCCGCATCGTTGAGGGCGATGTGCCGGAGAGCCTCAGGAACGTCCGGCTCCTCTCGCTCGATCTGGGCCTCCTCCAGGCCGGCGCCGGAGTCAAAGGCGAGTTCGAGAACCGATTGAAGTCAGTGATCAGCGAGGTGAAGAATTCGAAAACGCCGATCATCATGTTCATCGACGAGGCGCATACCCTGATCGGCGCCGGCGGCAGCGAGGGACAGGGCGACGCGGCCAACCTGCTGAAGCCTGCGCTTGCCCGCGGCGAGATGCGCACCGTCGCCGCCACGACCTGGGCGGAATATAAGAAATATTTCGAGAAAGATCCAGCGCTCACCCGGCGCTTCCAGGTCGTGAAGGTGGAGGAGCCCTCGGAGGCGCTCGCGACGGCGATGCTGCGCGGGCTCGTCCCGGTCCTCGAGCAGCATCACAAGGTGCGAATCCTCGGCGAGGCGCTGGAAGCGGCCTCCGCACTCTCGCACCGCTACATTTCTGGCCGGCAGCTTCCGGATAAGGCGATCTCGCTGCTCGACACGGCCTGCGCCCGGGTCGGAGTCAGTCAGGCGGCGACCCCGCCCGCGCTCGAGAATTGCCACCGGCGCATCGGCCTGATCGATACGGAGCTGCGCATGCTGGAGCGCGAGGAGCTCTCCTCCGGCGCCACCGCCGAACCGATCGCCGCCCGCCGGGCCGAGCGGGAGGAGCTTGTCGCCGAGCTCGATCAGCTGGCCGGGCAATGGCAAAGCGAGCGGGAGGCGATCGAGGCGCTGAAGGCGGCTCGCGACGCGCTCGAAGCCACCGACGATCCGGGCACGCGCGTTGCATTCGAGGCGGCCCGCGATCGGGTCGCGGCCGTCCGCGGCGCCACGCCGATGGTCTATGACGTCGTCGACGGCCAGATCGTCGCCGAAGTCCTCGCCGGCTGGACCGGAATTCCGGTGGGCCGGATGCTCAAGGACGAGATCGCCACGATCATGTCCGTCGAGGAGAATCTCGCCGAGCGGATCAAGGGCCAGCCCTACGCGCTCGAAGTCATCGGCCAGACGGTCCGGACCGCCCGCGCCGACCTTGCCGATCCTCGCAAGCCGCTCGGCGTGTTCCTGTTCTGCGGGACGTCGGGCGTCGGCAAGACGGAGACGGCGCTGGCGCTGGCGGAGCTCCTCTACGGAGGCGAGCAGAACGTCACGACGATCAACATGTCCGAGTTCAAGGAGGAACATAAGGTCTCCCTGCTGGTCGGCTCGCCGCCGGGTTATGTCGGCTATGGGGAAGGGGGCGTGCTCACCGAGGCCGTCCGCCGCAAGCCCTATTCCGTCGTTCTGCTGGACGAGATGGAAAAGGCGCATCCCGGCGTGCAGGACATCTTCTACCAAGTGTTCGACAAGGGCCAGCTCAAGGACGGTCAGGGCCGGGACATAGACTTCAAGAACACCTTGATCATCATGACGAGCAATGCGGGAACGGACACGATCGAGCGATTGTGCCGCGACAATTCCGAAATGCCCGGCCCCGAGAAGCTCGCAACCGCGCTCCGACCGGCCCTGCTCGACTATTTCAAGCCGGCCTTCCTCGGCCGGGTCGTCACCGTCCCCTTCTTCCCGCTGCCGCCGGAAATCCTGAAGGAGATCGTGGCGCTCAGCCTCGAGAGGCTGCGCAAGCGGGTCGAGACCCATTACGGCGCCACCTTCGCCTGGGAGCCGGAGCTGCTCGACAAGCTCGTGATGCGCTGCACGGAGACGGAGAGCGGGGCGCGCAACATCGAGAACATCCTGAAGCGCGGACTGCTCGCCGAGCTCGCCGAGCGATTGCTCGCGATGCGGGCCGATGGAGTGGAGCCCCGCCGGATCGTCATCCGGGCCGATCCCGCCCAGGATTATCGAATCGCGATCGACGAGGAGGAATCCGACCGGTCGGACCCGTCGCCAGCGCCGCCGGGCGCGGCCGGGGCCGAGGCGGATGGAGCGGACAAGCAGGATTTGGCTCTGGTCAAATGAGTGAAGGGCGCGGTCCCCCTCGGGCCGCATGTCGAATTCGGAAGTGGAGACGGACTCATGGCAGACAACATCTACCTGAAACTTGACGGTATCCCCGGGAGCGCGACGGACGCCGGCTTCGAGAAGCAGATCGTCGTTCAATCCTTCTCGTTCGGCGCCGGTGTTCCGGTTTCGGGCGGGACCGGCAACATGGCCGATCGCACCGCCGGCAAGGCATCGCTCGCCGACGTCTCGATCACCAAGCCCCTCGACACGGCGACGCACCAGCTGCTCAACCACATGCTGAAGGGCAAAGTGATCCCGAAAGGCACTTTCACCTTCGTCGCCGCGACGAACAACGAGTCGGAGAAATATCTCGAGGTCACTCTCGAGAACATCATCATCAGCGCCTTCCAGCAGAGCTCGGCCGGGGACAAGCCCAGCGAGTCCGTCAGCCTGAACTATTCCAAGATTGAGTTCAGCCACCAGGTCCGCGACGAGAAGGGCTCGCCGCAACCCAAGCGTGTGTCTTACGATCTGAAGACCAACAAGGCGGCCTGAGGCCAAGACGGCGCGGCAGCGCAGGTGGGCCCGGCCCGCTCTGCGATCGCCGCGTCCGCTGCCCAGAGCCGTACGCGCTGCAATGGCCGACCGACTGCTCAACCTGGTCTATCTGGCCGGCGAAGACGTCGATGAATATCGCCTCGTGCGCTTCGAGGGGCGGGAGGCGATCTGCGAGCCTTTCGAATATGCGCTCGAGATCGTTACCTCGCGATCGCCGAAGCTCGGCGACTGGATCGGCAAGCCGGTCGAGTTCTTCGTCGCCCCGGGCCATGACGAGCGCCGCCGGTTCGCCGGCCAGGTCCATGAAGCGACCGATTTGGGCGGCGGCGTCGACCATCAGCGGATCGAGATCCGGATCCGGCCGGTCTTCTTCGGCACCGCCTTCGCGCGGGGCATCAGCTTCTTCCAGGACAAGAATTCGGTCCAGATCCTCGAGGAGCTGACCAAGACGCTGCCCGGCTTCGTGCTCGACAAGGGCCAGGCCGGCAGCCCGCCCAAGCGCGCCTATGCGGTCAAGTATGACGAGACCGAGTTCGAGTTCCTGACCCGGCTGCTCGCCCAGGACGGCATCCTCTACTTCTTCAAGCACGACAAGACCGCGGGCAGCTTCCGCCACAAGATGGTGCTCGCCAACAGCGCGGGCGCCTATCTCGAGATCAAGAATGCGTCGAAGATCGACTTCGGCCTCGCCAACGACCGCAACTCGGTGACCGCGCTCCAGCACAGCTACCACAGCTTCGCCCACCTGCACGGCTATGGCGGCGCGATCATCAACGGCCTCGACACGCTCGCCCACGAGAACAAGGCGCTTCGGCCGCTCTGGGGCAAGACGTTCGACAGCCGCCATCAGGAGATTGCCGGCGGCGTGGCCAGCGCCGCCGAGCTCGCCGAGCGCACTCGGGTCGCCACCGAGCGGCACGAGCAGGAGGCCGAGCTGATCAGCGGCACGAGCTCGCTCCCCCAGCTCTGCGCCGCCGGCCGGATGCCGAACGCGCCCGGCCAGCGCCCGCGCAAGCTGGTGCTGACGGCGGTGATCCACTCCTGCTCGGAGCCGCTGCGCGAGAAAGGCGGCGGCCATTACCGAAACAGCTTCACCGCGATCGACGCCAACCGCACCTTCCGGGCCCCTGTCCCGACCTCCCGCCGCCGCGCGCCTGGCCCGATCGTCGGAATCGTCTCGAAGAAGGACGCCAAGGAAGGTCAGATCGAGGTCGACGGCCAGGCGCGGGTGCCGGTCTGGATCACCCACGGCCACCCGCGCGCGACCCTGATCTGGCTTCCCGTCCAGCAGGCCTGGTCGCAAGCCTCCTACGGGACCCAGTTCATCCCGCGAATCGGCACCCAGGTGCTGATCGACTTCCTCTACGGCGATCCCGACCTGCCGTTCATCTCCGGCTGCTTCTACACGCCGAGCCAGAAATATCCGTTCGACCTGCCCACCAAGTCCACCCGCAGCGGCTGGCGCTCGAAGACCGAGAAGAACGGCGGGATCGTCCAGGAGCTGATGTTCGAGGACAAGGCCGGCGGCGAAGAGATCCACATGTATACCGGCCGCAACTACCGCCGGCAGATCGACAAGGACGAGCTCGCGACGATCAACGCGAACAACGTCAAGACGGTAAAGGGGAACCAGACCCTGACCGTCAAAGGCAAGCGGGACGCGACGATCGAGAAGACCCAGACCGTCACCGTCTTCGAGAAGGCCCTGTTCGAATCGAAGAAGGAGATCGAGATCAAGGTCGGCTCGAGCACGATCCGGCTCACCCTTCAGGGGATCGAGATCAAGGCGCCGAAGATCACCGTCAAGGCGGACACCACGATCGACGTCAAGGCCGGGGCGAAGCTGACCGAGCAGGCGCCGATGGTGGAGGTGAAGGGCGACGCGACGGTGGTGATCAAGGGCGGGATCGTGAAGATAAACTAAATGCGGAGGAGAGGCCGGTGGATACCTTCGATACAATGGGGCAAATCATTCCCACGACAAATTTGGGACCCACCTTTAAGACACTCCAGACAGGGGCTAAGGGGGGTATCGATGTAGGAAAGTCAGGGCTCAAGGCTTTAGCTATTAAGCCACTGATCAACTCACTGCCTCTTCCACAAGAACAAAAAGATGTACTTCAGTGGCTCGCTTCTAATGCGACAGATTATATCGCCTTCTGTGCAGTAACGCCGAACATGATACCCTATACGAAGACCTCCATGATCGCCTTCGTTACAAAAAATGCACCGAAGATCCTGGCGAGCGGAGCCAAGGGTATCGGTCAGATGGGAGGCCATCAAACGGTGGAATGCATCTCCCAAATAGCGCTTACGATCCTGCAATTTAACAGCAGGCTGGGGCTGGCGAAAGGCGGTCCGATCGGTATCACCGCCGGGATTGGCCTGCTCCTTCTCGATGCTTTAGAGATCGGGAATTCTTGTGAGTTCGTTCAGGAGGGATATTACAATCTGTTCCTCAAGACGGCGGATATCAAGCTGAAGCCGGTGCAACGGCAGTCGCGCCAAATCCAGAACGTCTACACAATCCTGGAGCCGACGCTGCCGACGGCCCATAACACGCTCATGTCCGCGATCCCCCGCTGACCGGCGAGGCTGTCGCGGCTAATCCCCTCATTGCGAGCGCGCGAAGCAATCCAGCGCGGGCTCGGACGCCCGCTGGATAGCTTTCCTGCGCTCGCAATCCCCAATCGGAGGGAAGGTGACCGGGCTCAATCCTGCCAGCCACCCGCCTTGAGCGCCTGCTGGAAGGCGACTGCGTAGGAGGCGACGTCGCCCGCCCGGTCCTGCCCGTTGATGATCCGGCGCGCTTCTTTGAACTGCGCCGTCGTCGCCGGGCCCGTCGCGGGCAGATAGGTCGCCATGCTCTTGCCGGTGAACCACCCTGCCGACATGCCCTGCGCCATGATCGCAGCGGCAACCTCCGGCTTCATCGCGGCATCGGGATCGGCGACAAGATCGACGCCGAGCGCCTTGCCCGCCTTCGAGTAGTTGGTCCGGCCGGTGAGCTGGACATATCCGCGGCCGCAGAACAGAGCCCCGTCGCCCGGCGTCAGGTTGCCGAGCTCGCGCGCCTTCGCCGGCCTGGCGCCCTGGATATCGTACATTTTCCGGAAATACGACGGCCCGCCATATTCCTTGATCGGCTGCATGGTGTGGCCCGTCTCGAGATAGGCCGTCGCCAGCGCATAGGCGGTGAAGGACAGCGGCCATTTGGCCGCCGCGGCGGCAGCGAGGATGGCGTCGAGCCCGGCTTTCTGATCGGGCTTCAGCGCCGCGGTAAAGAGCGGCGGCGCGTTCACCGCAGCAAAAAATTTGGCCGGATCCGAAAGGCCGGTGCCAGAAGCGGCGGACGGCGTGTCGTTGATTGCGAGGCGGTTGAGGGCAGCGATCGTCAGCCCGTTCGGCCAGGCGACGCCGGTGGGTTTGGTCATCCCCATGGCGCGTAGCTGAAACCTCTCGATGGAGGCGATGGTAAGTTCATCGCAGACCCCATTCGCTTCCACCCGGCGCAGTGGGATCAGCCAGCGTCCATGCCGTTCCAGCAGCATTTGCACCGTCCAGACGTCGCTGAAGGCGTTGACGGCGCGGCGTCCTACGCTGGCTCCCAATCGCGTCGTCATCTTTCCGCTCCCCGCTGACGGGGACGTCCGCCCCTTGGACAAGCTCGCCGACAACATAAGCCAGTCTTTCCGTGGAGCAAAGACCTCGACTTGGACGGTCAACCTTGCGCGCGCACAACCTTGTCTATCCGGATCAGGTCAGCCTTCCTACAGGTTGATGCACTTGTTCTTTTTCCATAAGGTGTTCGCTGGGGTAAAAGGGAGCGGGCCGTGCCGGCAGCGACGATCGGACTTCCGGCATTCGGCATACCGGTTCGGTTCCAGCGCGCCGAACTGGCCGCGCATGCCGATCTCAGCCCCGAGGCGGACGCTCTGCTGAAGTCGGCGCGCGGGCCCGAGGACATACTCGAAGGGCTGCACCGCTCGGGTTCGAACCGCGATTTCCTTGCCGCGCTCGCGATGATGCTGCCCAAGCGGCAGGCGGTGTGGTGGGCCTGTCTCTCCGCCCGGCTCCTCGGCCCCGCTAAGGGCTCGCCCGAAGCCGCGGCGATCCAGGCGGCGGAGGCGTGGGTCCAGGCCCAGTCCGATGAGACTCGCGAGTCGGCCGCGCTGGCCGCCGAGGCGCTCGACCATGACGGCGCGGCGGCCTGGGCGGCGCTTGGGGCTTATTGGAGCGGCGGCTCGATCGGAGCGGTCGGCGCTCCTCCGGTCCCGCCCGAGCCGCACCTCACCGGCGTCGCCGTGCGCGCCGCCCTGTTCATGACCGCCGCGGCGCGGCCTTCCGCATGGGAAGAGATGGTCGAGATCGGAGTCGAGATCCTCGCCGGCGAGAGCGGGCGCGAGGCCTTCGCCCGCTCGGCGGCTCCGGGCGAGGGTAGGCTCTGATCCGATGTGGGTCCTGCTCCTCTCGCGTCGTTCGGATCCGCCGGGCAGCTATGTCCAGCGGCGCGAGCTGGAAAGCGGCGATCTCAGCGTCGGCCGCCGCCAGGGCCTGTGCGACTGGGTGATCGACGACGAGACCGGATGGGTCTCGCGGCAGCATGCCCGCTTCACCGTGAAGGGCCTCGACCTCTACGTCACCGACCTCAGCCTGAACGGCATCGCGCTGAACACGGAGTCGAACCGAATCGCGCCCAAAATCCCCGTCCAGATCCGCGTCGGCGACAAATTGCTGCTCAACACGATCGTGATCGAGGTGGCGAGCCCCTACGGCGGAGTCGGCGAGCGCTCGATGAGCGAGCTGCGCCCGCCGCCGTCCGAGGCCGAGCAGAAGCTCGACCAGCCCGACCTCTGGTTCAACGGCTCCGCGCCATGGCAGGATCCGGCGGCGCCGCCGAGGGGCGGCCACGATTTCCTGGGGGCGCCGGCCTCGGCCTCGGCGTCGACACCGTCGCTGCCGGGTGGCACTCCGCCGCCCTTCTTCTCACAGTCCCACGAATTCCTGGCGCCGGCGGGCGCCCTTACTGCGCCGCCCCCGCCGCCGCCGCCAATCTATTCCAGTCCCCTGGACGAAGCCTTCCGCAGACCTATCCTGGCGCCGATCGAACCGGCCCAGAACATGTTCGATATCCCCGCCGACTGGCAAACGGGCGGACGTGCGCAGCCGGACCCCTTCGACCCGGCTCCGGCGGCCCCTCCAACGCCGCCGCCGCCGTCCGCGCCGATGGCCGGACTCGAGCGGGCTCCCGCCGCCCCGCCCGCGGCGGATCCCTCCTCGGATCTCGCCGCGGCCTGGCGCGCCTTTTGCGAAGGCGCGGAAATTGCCCCCGACGATCTCGATCCGCCGAGCCTCGATTCGATGCGCCGCCTCGGCGCCTTCTACCGCCAGACCGTGCTCGGCCTGGCCGACTTGATGAGCGACCGAGCCTCCTTCAAGGATGAGTTCCGAGTCGCCCGAACGCAATTAGGGGCCGGCCGCAACAATCCGATAAAGCTGCTGCCGCCGTTCGAGGCGGGCAAGATGATGCTGAAGGCGCCGCTTGGTGGCTATCTCGGTGCGGAGGAGACCGTCCGGGAGGGGCTGGAGGACGTGAAGCGTCATCAGCTCGCCATGCTGGCCGGCGTGCAGCACGCCTTGCGCACGCTCTTCGAGCGCCTCTCGCCCGAGGCCGTTGAGGCTGGGGTGAAGGCTCTCGACGCCCGCGACGGCCCCAAGTGGCTCCGCCGCGGCGCCGATCCCTGGACGATCTATCAGACGATGTTCCAGAGCTTGAAGCAGGAGGCCGGGTCGAGCGCCTCGAGCGTGATGAGCGTAGCATTCCGGGACGGTTACGAATCGTTTCTTCGGCGCAACTGAGGCGCCTGGCGTGGAGGGGCAATGACCTGGGAAAACAAGCCGGTGTGGAAGGAAGGCATGTTCCTTCGCCCACAGCATTTCCAGCAGATGGAGCGCTTCGGCACCGCGCAGCTCGAATCCCGTGTCCAGGGCCTGCGGCCTTATGGCTGGGGCCTCACCGATCTCCACCTCGACGAGGGCCTTCTCAAGATCGGCAAGCTCGCCATCGTGCGCTGCGCCGGAGTGTTCGACGACGGCACCCCGTTCCGAATTCCCGCCGAGGCCGCGGCGCCGTTGCCGCTCGAGATCCCGCGCACCCTGAGGGAGAGCGTCGTCCACCTGTGCGTGCCCGTTCGCCGGGCAGGGACGGCCGACGTCCGGTTCGACGCCGCCGCGCAGGTCGAGACCCGGTTCGTCGCCGAAGAGTTCGAGGCCGGCGATTCTGTGCAGGGTGCGGCCGGAATCGAACCGATTGAAGTCGGCCGCCTCCAGCTGCTGCTGCGATCCGACTCCGAGCCGCTTCAGGGCTATTCGTCACTGCCGATCGCCCGCGTCATCGAGCGAGCGGCGGATGAGTCGGTGCTGCTCGACCGCGAATTCATACCAACCGTGCAGAACCACCTCGCCAGCTCAACTCTCGTCAGCTTCATGACCGAGCTCGAGGGCATACTCCATCAACGCGGCGAGGCGATCGCCGGGAGGCTCGGCACGGCCGGAAGCAAGTCCGTCGCGGACATTACCGATTTCCTCACATTGATGATCATCAACAGGGCCGAATCCGGGGTGAAGCATCTCGCCGCGACACCCGGCATTCATCCGGTCGACCTCTATTTCTACCTGCTCGTCCTCGCCGGCGAGCTCGCCACCATTACCGGCCCCGCCAACCGTCCGAACTTCATGCCGACCTACGATCACCGGTCGATAAATACCTGCTTCGGCCCGCTTATCCGGGAGCTTCGCCGGTCGCTGAATTTCGCCACTGCGCAGAAGGCCGTTCCGATCCCGCTCGAAGACCGGAATTACGGCATCCGCGTCGGCGTGATCCACGACGGCACGTTGCTCAACGAAGCCGCGTTCGTGCTCGCTGCCCGGGCCGCGGTCGATCCGGAAGCGCTGCGGGCTAACCTGCCGCGCCGGATCAAGATCGGGTCGGTCGAGACGATCCGGGAACTCGTCAACCGGCATCTTGCCGGAGTCGAGATCTATCCGATGCCCTCCGAGCCCCGGCAAATACCCTTCCGGGCCAACACCGTCTATTTCTCGGTCAATATCCGCTCGGAACACTGGCAGCCGGTGCGCGCCTCCAGGGCGGTCGCGGTGCACTTCGCCGGCGACATACCCGACCTCCAGCTCGAGCTTTGGGCGATCCGCGGAGAGACCGCGTGAGCGACAGGCCCGAGGACGAGCGCGACCGCACCGTCTATACCCCGCCGCCCTCGCCTGCGCCGCAGATCCCGGCCTTCACTCCGCATCCGGTAGCGGCGGCCGGGCCCGTCGGGCAGTCCGTGCCGGGAGCGATGCCCGGCCAGCCGCCGGCACCGGCCGGAGCGGTCCTTTTCGACTTCGCCGAGGCGGAGCCTGAGCTCTACGGACCCGAGCCACTGGTCGCCGCGGCCTCGCGGCTGATCCGGCTCGGCAACCAGCTGCGCACCGTGCCGGTCTCGCCCGACCTCCCCCATCTGCGCCAGCTCGTCATTCGAGAGCTCGAGCTGTTCGTAAAGCGCGCCCAGTCGCTCGCCCTCGAGCCGGGCACCATCCAGCTTGCCCACTACATATTGTGTGCATTCATCGACGATTGCGTGATGACGACACCTTGGGGGGCGGCCAGCGTCTGGCCTCAACACAGCCTGCTCGCCGCCTACCATAACGACGTTCAGGGTGGCGAACGCCTGTTCCAGTTCGCCGAGCGGATGGAACAGGATCCCCGCCGCGAACCGCGCCTGATGGAGCTGCTCTACCTCTGCCTCTCGCTCGGGTTCGAGGGGCGCATGGCGCTCGATCCGCGCGGCCAGGCCTTGCTGCATCAGCACCGTCACAGCCTCCATGGCGCGATCGCGGCGGGCAGCCGCCCGCGGCCGCCGGAGCTATCGCCGCAATGGCGCGGCCGGCCGGTGACCAACCTGATCCGCAACTTCCCGGTGCCGCTGTGGGCCGCCGTCGCAAGCTTCGCCTTCGCAGCCTTGGTCATCTTCGCGATTCTCCTGTTCCGGCTGAACGGCAAGAGCGACTCGGCGGTCGCTGCGCTCAGCGACGCCGTCGGCATTCAGGCGATCGCCCCCGCTCCCGAAGCGCCGCTGCCGAACCTTGACCGGATCCGCTCGATCCTAAAGCCCGACGTCGACGCTCGCCGGATCCAGGTTCTCGGCGAAGGTGGGGACATCGTCATCCGGATGATCGGCCAGGGCCTGTTCGAGTCGGCATCGGCACAGCTTGCGGCGGATTACGGCCCGACCTTCCGCCGAATGGCGGAGGCGGCGAACATCGCGGGCGGTCCGCTTCGGGTCTACGGCCACACCGACGACCAGCGCCTGTCCGCCTCCCTGGCCTACCCGTCGAACCAGGCGTTGTCGCTGGCCCGCGCCGAGACGGTCGCAGGCGGCCTGACCGACGCCGGGATCGCCGACAGCCGGATCACCGTCCAGGGCTTCGCCGATACCCAGCCGATCGCTAGCAACGCGGACCCCGAAGGGCGCCGGCAGAACCGGCGAGTCGAAGTCCGGGTCGTCGCCAATCCCGTCTTCCAATAGCGAGGACCGAAAAAAATGAGCCGAACCCAGCATTCCTAGGAGCCCCGATGGCAAAGTTGCGCGCAATCGCGTCCAATCGCTTTACCTGGCGCATCGTCGGAGCGGTCCTCCTCGGCCTCCTCATCTGGTTCGTCGGACCGCTTATCGCCATTGCCGACCTCAGGCCCTTCGGAAACGATTTCGTCCGTCTGATCCTGGCTCTGCTTCCGCTCTTTCTGGTTGGTCTGTTCTGGTGGCTCGACCGCCGCCGCGCCGCCCGAAAGAACGCCGCGCTGGTGAGCGACCTTGCGGGGCCTTCCGCCGGGGCTCGCGAGAAAGGCGAAATCGAGGGCAAGCTCGTCGACGCCTTGGCCATGTTGCGGACGATGAAGATCGGCCGCCAACGCGCCTATCTCTACGAGCTGCCCTGGTATGCGATCATCGGCCCGTCCGGCGCGGGCAAGACCACTGCCCTGCTCAATTCCGGCCTCGAATTCCCGACCGCCGTCGCCGGCGAATATCGAGCGCTGAGGGGTCAGCCTAACACGCCCAATTGCGACTGGTGGTTTACCGACCAGGCGGTCCTGATCGACACTGCCGGCCGCTACGTCACCCAGGAGGACAAGGCGCCCGATGCCGAGGGCTGGAGAGGCTTCCTCGGCCTCCTCAAGACCCACCGGCCGCTCCAGCCGCTCAACGGCCTACTCGTTGCGCTGCCTGCGCCGGATCTCGCCGACCGTGCCTTGGTCGACAGCCATATCGGCCACGTTCGGGCGCGGCTCGTGGAAATCAGCAAAACCCTCGGCCAGGATCTTCCGGTCTACCTCCTGATCACCAAGACCGACTTGATGGCCGGCTTCCGCGAATATTTCGCACGCGGGTCCGAGGGCGAGGTGGACCAGGTGCTCGGATCGACCGCGCCCGATCCGGCGGTCGAACCGCATGCGGCCGTCGGCGAGATCATGGCCGGGTTCGAGGCGCTGATCGAAAGCCTCGGCGCTCGAGTCGCCGATCGCGTTCAGCTCGAGCCGCAGCTGCCCCTGCGCGCGCAGCTCTCCGGATTGCCGCAGCAGGTGGCCTTGCTTCGCAAGCCGCTCGCCCATCTGCTGGAAGGCCTCACCCAGCCGAGCCGCTTCGAACCGGCGGCCCGGATCCGCGGCGTTTATCTCACAAGCGGTACCCAAACCGGGAACCCGGTCGATCGGATCCTGATATCGATCGGGCTGCCGCCGATGGCATCGCCGCACGCGGTCGGCGCCGGCAGGAGCTATTTCCTGAAGGGCCTTTTTTCCGATCTGATCATCCCCGAGGCTGGTCTTGCCGGCCACAACCCGCATGCCGAGCGGCGCCGTCGCTCGCTCTATATCGGCAGCCTCGCAGCGGCCGCGGCGGCGTTTCTGCTGGTCACCGCGATCTGGGTCTGGGGCTATGGCCGCAACGCCGCGCTGATTGCGGGCGTCCGCGACGACGTCGCTCGCTACCAGGATGCCGGGGGCGAGCCGCTGCCCTCGCTCGATGTACTCGGCAATTCGCTTCAGCGGCTGCGCAAGGCCGGCGATTTTGGTCTCGGGCTCGGCCAGGGCGGCCGGCTCGCCGCGGGAGTCGAGGGCCTCTACAGGCGCGATCTCGGCCAGAAGCTCGCCCCACTGCTGATCGACCTTGCAGAGCGGCGAATTGCGGCCTACTCCGACGATCCCGCCATCCTCTACGACGACCTCAAATCCTACCTGATCCTCGGCGGCCGGTCGGAGTTCGGCGGCGCCGCGCAGACCCAGCATGTGGTCACCTGGGCCCAGGACGCGTGGGCGACCGGCTCGGACTCGCCCGAGGCCAGGCTTCAGGCTGGCACCGTCACCCGCCACAGCAAAGCGATGCTGGACGGCGGCTTCCGTCCGATCGCGATCGACGAGCGGCGGGTCGAATCGGCGCGAGCGATCCTGCGCGCTCAGGATCCGGCTTTCAGGGTGTACGGCCGGCTCAAGAGCCGGGCCATGGCGGCGGGTCATCCGCTCTGGTCCGCGAGCGACAAGGCCGGCCCGCAGCCGGGATTGTTCTTCGATTCCGGCGGCGCTTTCGCGCCTGGCGCCGGTATCCCATTTCTCTTCACGCGCGCGGGTTACGATCGCGAGTTTCTGCCGAAGCTCGCTGAAGGCCCCGCTCTTCTAAAGGAAGAGAAATGGGTGGTCGGCGATACCGGCGAGCTCCAGCTCAGTCCCGCCCAGATCGTGAGCCTCAAAGGCGATCTCGAGCGCCTCTACCTCAACGAATTCCTGTCCCGCTGGACCAGCTATATGGAGGGGTTGCGTCCGCGCCCGGTTCACTCGCTGCGCGACAACCTGCTGCGCCTGCGCGGCGCGAGCGGGCCCATGTCGCCGATCCCGCTGCTGCTGCGCGAGATCGCCACGGCGACCGACATGACCCCCAAGGCGGCGACTCGGCAGGCCGGCGCGGCGGCCATGAGCCGGGTCAATTCGGCGCTGGGCCCCGTCGGCAGCGCGGCGCTCGCCGGCGCGGCTCCGACGGGGGGCGCGGCGGCGGCTCGAGCCAATGTGGTGGCCGCTTTCATGCCCCTCCGCCAGTTCGTGGGCCCGCCGCCGAGCCCGGGCAGCGCCGGCTCGAGCCAGCTCGACGCCACCCTCGCGAATATGGCCCAGCTGGCCAACAAGCTCACCACGATCGAGCAGATGGGGGGCGGGGATCCGTCAAACCCGACGGTCGTCGAGGCCAAGGCGCTGATCGCCCAGCTCGACCAGGAGGCCGTCGGCATGCCGCCGCCGGTCGCCGGTCTGGTTCGAGCCGTAGCGGGCGACGCGGTCGGGGCGCTGACCGGCGAGCGCCGAAGCCAGTTCAGCCAGGCGGTAGGGTCGAACTTCGGTGATTCCTGCGTCCAGGCGCTCTCTGCCCGCTATCCGATCGCCGCCGGCGCCGCCCAGGATATCACGCTCGAGGATTTCGCCCGCTTCTTCGCCCCCGGGAGCGGCGCCTTCGCCCGCTTCGCCCAGCAGAACCAGGGCGCGATCGACATGACCGGACCGAGCTGGCAGGCGCGCCCGGCGGCGGCCGAGGTCGGTCTCGGCCAGGACCATGTCGAAGCGCTCCAGGCAGCGCAGACGATCGGTCGAATCTTCTTCAGCGTCGATCCTTCCCGCCCGCAGCTTTCCTACCAGATCGTCCCGGTCGCAATCACCGGCGCCAGTCAGGTGACGCTTCGAATCGACGGCCAAGCGCTTACCTTCACCCCGGCCGTCAGCGGCGCCGCGCCCGTTGACTGGCCGGGCGATGGCGGCGCCTCAATCGAGTTCGAGCGGGAAAATGCGCCGTCCGTCGTGAAGAGCTGGCGCGGCACCTGGGCGGCGTTCCGGCTGATGCAGGCGGCAGGCGTGAAGGCCAGGGGCCTCGCCCCCTCCGCGGACGGGCGCCTGACGCTCGGTGAATCCAGCTTCCAGTTCAAGGTACGCGCTATCGGAGTCGCCAATCCGTTCGGCAGCGCTCTGCTCAACCAGATACGCTGCCCAAGCACGAGCTGAGCGACGGTCGAAAAAGTCATGAGCTGACCGCCGGTCATGTGCGTGCCCGCACATCTCCTGCCGGAAAACTCCAGAGCCTCAGTCAATTGGGAAGCGCGTCTACGACCTTGTACCACAGCATTTCGGTCTTCCAGCCTCGCTCGGCGGCAAGCGCCGCGAACCTGGCCGGCCGGTCGGCGGGCGATCCGGCCGCCACGATCGGGGCCGGGTCAAACGGGCCTTGGCCGGTGATCAGGAGAATCCCTGACCAGCCGGTATGCCCGGTCGCCAGATTCAGCCGGAAACGGTCGTTGGGCAGCCGGGTGATCGTGCTGCTCTCGATCAAGTCGAACGCGGCTCGGCTGCTGACGATCGGATCGATCAGCCCCGAAGTGCCTTCAACTCCATAGAGAGCGAAGTCGGCGCCCGGATTGCCGATATTGACCTCCATCAGCGGCTGGGCATAAATCCTGCCGTCGTCGGTCTCCAGCTCCTGAGGCGCGATCTCCCACACCGACTGGCCGGGCATCGAGAGGCGCCGCACCCCGAGATCGCGAATCTTCGAATAGGAATCGATGGCCCCGCAAAGCTCCGGATGGATCTGGGCGACCGCGCTGAAATCGATCTGCGCCAGCCTGCCGCCGGCTCGTTCCGCGGCCGCCTCGATCTCGTTCTGCGCCTTCACCGGATATCCGACCGCGCCTCGGAAGAACATGGAGAGACCGCCGGTCTCGACCTGTGCGCTCGACAGGGCCAACCATGCACATTTCACCGTCGGAAGGGCGGCAATCACCCCCGCTTCCGGCGACCCCGCGGATGACGCTTCGGGACGGCCGGCGGCAAGTGCGTCCGGCGGGCGTGGGGTGACACGCTGAGGTTCCATGTCGGGCCGGAGCAATGCCGCGGCGACGGCCGTCGCAAGCACCAGTCCGACCCCACCGAGCAGCAGCGGCCGCAGGCTGGCCGAAGCGCCTCGCAGGCCCGCCTCGGCTTCGGCCGGAGGGGCCGGGGCAATCGCGGCGCCATCGTCCAGATCGGCTTCACGACGGCCATTCGCCGCGTCGCGGAAGTCCGTCGGCGCCTGCGCCACGCCTGCGCGCCAACCCTGGGTGGACGAGCCTTCGGCGGGCAAGCGGGCGGCGATCTCCTTGCGCCAGCCCGGCGGCACGGCGGAACCCCCGGGCGGCGGAGGCGCCGCCGGTCGGTACACCGTCCTTTCCGGGTCCCCGTCCTTGCTCATCTCACTGTCCCGGGCCGCCGATGTGCCCACGCACTAACCCTCAAGCCCGGCGTCCGTCCTTGTCAAGCAAGGTCGCCGCGGCACATTCGCGAGCAGCCGCGGCGTCTCGCCCTCGACTTCGGGAAAGAGCGAATATTTTGCAAGTGGATTGCTCGCGGGGGCTGTGGCAAAGTCCCGGTTGAGGTCGGTAACGCAGCATCATGGTCGCTTCTCGACTATCGGCTCGCGCCCTCGTTGCGCTGGCACGTACAGGTCTGGCGGCGACACTGTTGGCGGGCGGCTGCGACTCGGGGGGCGCTCGCTTGGAGAAGGTCGAAAGGCAGATCGAGTTTTCGGTTGCGGGGGAATATCCGGACGCGGCGGCGTTCGCCTGGAGCCCGGACAGCCGGCAGATCGCGGTTCTGGCGCGCCTGCAGCGTTATGCAACGGTGTTCGACGCGGCGAGCGGCCGACCGGCCGCGCGATTCGACGATCTGGTCGGCGGCGGCACGACGATCGACTTTGATCGCGAGGGTCGGGTGCTGCTCCCGCCGAGGGACGTGCCGGGCGGCCTATTGATGGTGTGGGACCAGGCCACGGGGCGCACGCTCCCGGTGTGGGGAGTGAACGGTCAGCCTCGACCGCCTTCGGGGCACCCGTTGCACCTTTTCTCGCTCGACCGGGCCCGAAGCTTTCTTCTCGGCCTCCACCAGGCCGAGGAGCATTCGGGTTCGGCCTTCCGCATGATCCTGTACGATGCCCGGACTTGGACGATAATCGGATCGGGCGCCAGCTCGGCGACCGCGCTCGCGCTTTCGCCGGACGGCGCCCGGGCCGCGGCGGCGGAGCAAGGCCGGGTGACGGTGCTAGAGCTCCCCAGCGGTCGTCCACTGCTCCGGATCGAGGCCAGCCGCAACGACGTTCAGCATGTCGCCTGGAGCGCTGACGGCCGGCGCCTCGTCACCGGCACGATGGGGAGGGGCTTCGGCCGCGATCCCGCCACCGGAGCTTACGGTCCCCGCATTGATAAGGACGTTCTGCAAATGTGGGACTCGGCGACGGGTCAGCGGGTTGCCGCAGCTTCGATCGATGTGGGAGGCGGGGTCGAGTCGGTCGACTTCAGCTCCGACGGCCGCTGGTTGGCGACGACCACGTCCGACGGCGCCTGCCGCCTTTGGGATGCGGTGACGCTGCGCCCGGTCGCAACTGTCGCCGAGGGGCTTCACCCGACGACCGCGCTTGCTCGCTTCAGTCCGGATTCCCGGCGTCTGGCTGTCCTTCGAACCGGCCTGGCAATGATGGCGCTCTATGATGTTCCCTAGAAGGCGAGGCTAGCGGCATGGCGACGCCGTCGGACTTTGCTGCTCTTTCGCAGGCAGTCTACGCCGGTCCTGGATCGACGGCGGCGCCGCCGGGCTGGTCGAAGATCGCGGAATCGCCGTCTGCTCCCAATTCCGCGGGATCCGCTAACGGTTATTTCGGGGCTGCGTACCGCGACGACGCCACCGGGGAGATCGTCTTAGCCAACCGCGGAAGCCGGCCGACGTTTGAGGGCCTGAAGCAGGATTGGGGTACGTCCGACGTTCAAATCGCGGCGCAGGGTAGCCTGGGCGTTCCGGGAGCGTTCAATGACGCTGAGGATTTCGGCCGCTCGGTGAAGGCGGCCAACCCGGACGCCACGATCAGCTACACCGGACATTCGCTGGGGGGCGCTGAAGCGCAGGTTCAAGCCGGGCGGCTGGGCGGCCACGCGATGACCTTCGCAGCTCCCGGGGCGGCCTTCGCGCTGAGTGAGCAGCAACGCGCGGCCGCTCAGACCAATGTGGTGAACTTTGTCCTGCCGGGCGACCCGGTGGGTATGTGCGGGGACCATGTCGGCCAGCGCGTAGCGATTACTCCGACCGGGTTCACGACCTTCAAGACGGTCGTGGCCGTCGGCGCCGGAATAGCTCTCGGCGGCTTCTTCGGCTTGCTCGTCGGCATTCTCGGCCTGGCCGGCGCGAATCACCCGCTCGGCAATTATATCGCCGCCCTTGCCGCCATGTTCTCCGGCGCCGGCGGAGGCGGGAAGCCGCAGGCGCGGATTACCGACCCGCACGTCTGTCCGATGGTGACCGGCCTCGTGCCCCATGTCGGCGGCCCGATCGTCAAGGGCTGTCCGACGGTGCTGGTCGGCGGCCTGCCGGCGGCGCGAGTCACCGACCTGGCGACCTGCGTCGGCCCAATCGACGTCATCGTCCTCGGCTCGGCCACGGTGATCATCGGCGGCGTGCAGGCGGCGCGGCTGGGAGACATGACCGCTCACGGCGGACGGATCGTCGCGGGCTTGCCCACGGTCCTGACGGGCGGCTAGGCAGCCGCCCTACAGCTTCGAGGGACAACGGAACGACCACATGCCACCCCGCTCGAAGGGCCGGGCGCCGCCGGCGACGCGCAGGCGGAAGCGGGCAACATGCTCGCCATCGCTGAACGTCAATAAGGTCGAGCCGTCGGCCTCAGGGGCGGAGTCGCCCTTGCCGATCAACCGGAACAGCGACCAGACGCCGCCTTCCTGGTAACGTCGTGCCTGGCGACCCCCTTTCAGCAGGGCCAGGCTGGCGTCCGCCGGCTGCTCGCGCAGCCGCCAGTGAACGGAGCGGGCGCGGCCCAGCCGGTCGAAGTCGTAAGCTGCGCCGAGCAGCTCGAGCCTGGCGCCGGTCACGCCGCCGCCGAAAGCGACCGCCTCGATCCCGATCTCCAGCCCTTGCCCAATCAGCGCGCCGAGTGCCGGAAGCTTGGCGAAGAGCTCGGGAGTCACCGGATCGAAGCCGTCGGTCCCGACCCCGCGTCGCCACCGCCAGACCGGGCCGTCCGTCGTGATGAGCGGGCGGACCTTCGCCTCGAGAAACGAGGGCAGCAGTCCGCCTGACCCGAACACCCGGCGCATCTCAGCGGCCGAGGCATCTTCGGCGCTGCTTCCGAAGAAGGGGTAGCGATCTTGAGTGGCGGCCTGGCAGGCGGGCTGGACGACCCGTTCGTAGGCGGCGGCGGGAGCCCCCTGGTACGAAAAGGGACCCGGCGCCAGCCATTCCGCCTGCGCGGGTGCAGCCTGTGCTGCCGGTTGCTGCTCCACCCCGGAAGGGCGGCCCGGCAGGACCCAGGCCCCCGGGCTCCGCTCCGCGGGCCCGGGTGTCGGTCGGTCCGACTTCCAAAAGCTCCAGAGCCACAACGCCGCCAGCAGGCCGGCGAGAAGGAGGGCCAGCAGGAGGGTCGGTCCGGCACCGGGCCGAAGGTGCCTCCGCCGGGCCGCCGCCGCCGAGGCGCCGGGAAGCAAGACGTCCTCGAACAGGCCCCGGACGAACCAGCTCCGGCCGGTGCCGTCCGCCTCGCCCGCAGCCGGGCAGGCGGTCACGAAAAGGCCCCGCAGGCGCGGCGGGTGCGAGGCTCGCGTTTCGATATGGGCGATCTGCTCGCAAGCCTCCGCGAGCCTCGCGGCGAACGCCAGCAGGTCTGAGCGCCGGCCCCGATCCGACTCGTCGACGAGGCGCCTCAGCAGCCGTTCGCCGAGGGCGGCGGCGAAGGCCGAGGCAGCGCTCTCCCCCGGCGCGACTCGAACCCCGCAAGCGCCATGTCGTTCGCTGCCCGCCAGATCGGCGAAGATAGCGTCGAATCCCGGGAACCGGTCGACTCCGGTCAGAATCAGATACGAGTCCAATGCTGAAGCGAGGACGGAGTCGGGCAAGCAGTCCGCCGGCAGGACGGCGACGACGATCTCTTCTGGCGAGAAGCCGACGGCGGGGCCGGCGACTTCGATCGCTTCGGCGGCGCTGGCCCGCCAGAGCCGATGTCCCTCACGGCGCGTCCGGCCGGCGGGTCGGAAACCGACGCCGGACTGCTCGATCAAGCACGTCTTGCCCCCGCCGCTCGGACCGACCAGGACGAGCCTGTCGCGGCTCTCGACTTCTCCGCTCCACACGGTCCGGACGAGATCGGGCGCGAAAACCGGCACCGGAAAACGCGCCGCGTCCGCCCGCTCGGATGGGGACAGAGTCAGGCAAGCGCGCCAGAGCGCCAGGACCCCGGGGTCGGCCTGCGCGTCGCCGGCGCGGATGGCCTCCGCCGCAAAACCGGCCTGGAGGGGTGGAACCGGGTCGCCCGCTGGACGATCTTGCGGGGATGTCCAGCGCCGGCGCCCGCCGGTCGGTTGGGCGACCAGCTCGTCGACGAGCAAGCCGAGCGCGCATGACGCCTGCCTGCGGTCGGCCTCGGTGCCGAGCCTGGCGATGTTTCGATCCGCCGAGCGCAGCAATCCCTCGCTGCGCCGCCTCGCTTCTGGTTGCCCGACCCTTCCTGCCGCGATCTCTGCCACGAAGCCGAGCATTGGCAACGACCTCAGCAGGAACCACGGATTAGCGGCGCGAACGGGCGCGGCCGGCACCCCGCGGGCGGAGTCAACCGGGCTCCGGCCCGGCGGCGGCTTCGAGCCCGGTCGCCAGCTCGGCGGAGACTGATCCTTCCAGGTCACTCGCTTGGGCTCCGCTGATTCGACGCGCAGTCTAGCGCGGCGGACCCGAAGCGAAAGACGGCTGCGGCAAGGGCGCGCCTCTGTTAAGTCGTGGCAGGTGCCCACAGGGGGAGGGGGTTCTGGACAGCGAGTCGATCGATCCGCATCTCCCGACTGCCGCCGCTTCGCGGGCGGCGTCGGACTCCGGCCAGCGCGCCCGACTGGTCGCGGCCGCCTCCGGCGCCGCGATGCTGATCCTTGGCGCCGTCGTCGTCAGCCTCGTCAAAGCGCCGCCGCGCCCGGCGTCGAGCCTCGTCTCCTCGACCGTAAGCCAGGCCTCCGGTTCGCCTCGATCCGGCGGGCGCCCGTTCGCTCAACGCCGCGCTTTCTCGCTGGCGGAGGTCGGCGGGATCGAGGCCGCGCTAGCCGATCTCGGCCTCGATCCCGCCGACGCCGCGGCCGCGGCGTCGGCGGCTCGCTCCGCGGTCGGAGACGGTCCCGGCGAAATCGTCGTCCGGCTCGAAATCGTCAACCGCGGCGGCTCGGTCCGGCTGGCCCGGCTGAGCTTGGGCCGCGACGACGGGCGGGAGGGCGTGGTGCTGCCAGGAGCACGCGGCGGCTTCGAGGGCAAGCCGGTGGCGACGCATCTCTCGCTGCGCCTTACCGGAGTGCGAGGCGAGATGGGAATCGAGGATTTCTATACCGCCGCGGTCCGGGCCGGACTGCCCGACGTCCTCATCCCGCAGTTCGCCTCTGCCCTGGCGTTCGATTTCGACTTTCAGCGCGAGGTGCGGCCGGGGGACGTGTTCGAAGCCGCGTTCGAGCGGCAGGTCGATTCGAGCGGGCACCCAGTGGGTCAACCGCGGCTGGTCTATGTGTCGCTGCGCACCCGCGAAAAATCGCGTGCGCTCTATGCGTTCGCCGCCGAAGGCGAGGAGGCCGGCTGGTTCGACGGCAACGGCGCCAGTGCGATCCGAGCCCTGATGCGCACGCCCGTCGATGGGGCGCGGGTGAGCTCGCAATTCGGATTCCGGATCCATCCGATCAAGGGCTACCGCAAGCTCCACCGCGGAATCGATTTCGCGGCTCCGTCGGGCACGCCCGTCTATGCGGCCGCCGACGGGACCGTCGAGTCGGGTTTCGGCCGCGGCACCGGCAATTTCGTTCGGCTCAACCACGATAATGGCTGGCAGACCCGCTATTTCCACCTCAGCGCTTTCGCGCCCGGCCAGGAAAGCGGCAGCCGGGTCTCCCAGGGCCAGCTGATCGGCCGGGTCGGCAGCACGGGAGCCTCGACCGGGCCTCACCTCCATTACGAGGTCCATATCGACGGAGCGCCGGTTGACCCACTGGAGGTAGAAACGGGGTCGGGCAGTCAGCTCGAAGCGGAGGAACTAAACGCCTTCCTGACCGCGCGCGATCGGATCGACGGCGGCCGCGCCGCAGCGCGCTATTAGAGCAGCTGTCTCGATTCTCGGATTTGGTGGAAAGTCCAGGCATATACCGCGTTTTTGCCGCCGCTGCGTCCCCGACGAGCAGGAAGCCTCGTTCGTCTACCCAACCAGATTCCACGGGCGACTCGGACAGAGCGGTCGCATGGTGCGCCGCCAGTTCGGAGGCGGCGCGGCGAGTTCCGGGCGCCGAGGTTTTCCCGAACCCGCTTCCTGATCGGCGGCGACGCCAAGGCCGGCGACTGTTTCAAGCGCTGGGTGAGGCGTCAGCAGCGGGAGTCGCGCTGCTGGTTCAGTCGCTTCCCGAAGCTGACCGCACAGCAAATCCGTCGCAATTCGATGATCGAGGACGGCCTTTCCCGCGCAGTCGCCGACACCGATGCACACTGCTGGTCTTCCTCTTCGGCTCCGGGCAGCGGAAGCGCGACGAACTCGAGACTCAGGAAGCGCAGAATATCATCTTTTCGGGTTTTCCGCCGTAAACCGAAGCCACGGCCTTGTTCGTTCGCCTCCCGTCGGAGCCGGGTGAGGTGTCGGACTGGCTCGAGGCGGGGACGGGCCTAGACGCTCAGCCGCGGTCGGCCAGGTTCGGATAACCGAGCCACTGGCTGTTTCAGCGCAGGAACGGCAGTCAAGCAATGCAGCTTCCTTCCGAGGCGGGTCAGCTTCGGCGAACGCAGAGTCGACACGGGTGGCGCGGCACTCGCCGTCACCGCGCTTGGCCTCGAACGGGCTGCCTGACGGAAACTTATGGCCTTGGCTCCTTCCCGGATTGGGCATGGCGCGGCGATCGCGAACCTTCAGCGATGATCCGGACTACTGCGCAGGCTCGCGGATAAGCGATGAGCGAAAACGGCCCGACGCGGTACTTGTCGTGCTCATGGTTTACGGCTCGGAGCGCGGATTGACGCATCGCGAATGCGCCGGCACGCATGTCACCAAAATTGGAGAGATTGAGAAAGATCTGGCTGCCTGCCTATCCTGACAGGGCCATCTGCCTCGCAAAACACGCCGCCAAACACCTCCTCGCTCATCAAGTCGCGCTAGGTTCCGGCGCCTTACCATAGTGCCCGCGAGTCCAGCCACGTCTGAACCTCGGCCAGCTTAAACCGCGGGCAGCGCCGATATTTGCTGCCGCCGCTTCCGAGCTCATACTCCCGCGGAAAACCCGCCGGCCGACGCCGGCGCAGCCGGTCGATCTGGCGCCGCGACAGGCGCGCGAGCTGCGCAAATTCCTCGACCGTGATCATCGCCGCATTGCCGATCGCGTTCGAGCGCAGCTCGCTCATCGAGATCAGGCGCCCTGGCCGCGACGTCGGCGAGCGAATGCCTTGTCGCCTTCTAGGAAGCTCGCCAGCATCGCCGGAATGAGATCCTGGACGGACTCCTCTTGGCTGTAGGTCTCCCGATAAAGCTCCGCATAGTCCGCTAGCGCCTGGTGAAGATCCGGCGGAACGGAGATCGTGATCTTGACCGGGGTTCTGTCGGGAAGCCTCGCGAGTCTCAGTACGCCCATCATCCCCTCCACGGCCGAAGCACGAGATCCCTGTGGATCACGGCGCGGAGCGGCCAGCCGGGGCGGACGGTCAAAGTGGGCTGCACGTTCAAATTGCGTTGCGTAATCTGATCGCCGGCGCGCGCCGCGTTCTGCTGAGTCGACTCCCGGACGGCCCTCACCAGATCGCCTTCACCGCTGCCGAACGTGAGCTCGGTGCCGACGCCGAGCAGTGTGGACAGCGCTATTCCCCTCAGCAGGCGCCAAGTGTGGAAATCCACGCCGTCCTCCACGCCTGAAAAGCCCGCGAGGTCGGTCGCCGGCGCGTTGCCCAGCCGGATCGAGGATCCGTCCGGAAAGACGATCCGCTGCCAGACCAGCAGAGCCCGGCGCTGCCCGTAGGCGACCGCGCTGTCATAGCTTCCGATCAGCCGCGCGCCCTGAGGCACAAGGATCGTGCGCCCGGTGGTGCTGTCGCGCACATTCTCGGTGACCTGGGCGATGACGGTGCCGGGCAAGTCGGAATTGAGCCCCGTCACCAGGCTCGCCGGGATGATCGTGCCGGCGCTCAGCGTCCAGGGCGACGGCGCCGGCCGGAGCGGATGCGGATTGACGTCTCCCTCCGACCGTCCGAACTCGGCCCGCCGCGCCTGTCCCGCCCGCGTTTCTCCGGCGGAAGCCGACGGATTCACAGCCGGCTCGGTCTCGCCGTTCTGCCCACGCTCTGCCGCGGCCGGGGTGGGAGCTCCGGCCCCTCCGCGCCCGGTAATCTGCACGATCACGCCCGAAGAACGCGCGGCTTCCTCGGCCGCGGCCCGGCGCTGGCGCTCCGCCTCCGCGGCAGCCCGGACGGCCTCGGCTTCGCTCGGCGCCGCCTGCGCAGCGGGCGGCGACGCCTCCCCGCTCTGGCTCCGCTGATGCTCCAGGATCGGCCGCCCGAGATCGCCCGGCAGCGGCGGGCCCAGCCGCGGCACGTCGCCATAGCTGGCCGGGGCGTCGGCGAGCGCCTCGGGCGCCGCCTTTGCGAGCGGCTCCGAGCCCTGATCGTCCCCGGCGGCGATCCGGAAGCTCGGCGGCTCGAGCGCCACCCATGTGACGGTCACGAGAGCCGCGGCAACGGCGCCGGTGATGCCGATGATGAGGCCGCGCCGGAACCGCACCACCGGCCGCGGGGTGCCGCGGAGCACCAGCGTTTCCGGATCCTCCTTCGGAGGCGCCGGGATTTCACGCGAAGCGTCGCTCATGACGCTCTCCCGCGCCGCCGGCGCTGCTCGCGCGCGTCCTCGCGGACGATCCGCACAACCTGCTGGCGCCGCTCGCCGAGCCTCAGTTCGGCGGCGGCGAACAGGCGGTCGACCACATAATAGCGTCCGCGCAGGCGGTAGTTGACGAGCTCGGTCCGCCCGCTTGTCCCCCGGACGAACAGCGGCGGAGCCTCCCCTTGGGCGAGGCTGGCTGGAAACTCGATGAAGACCTGATTGCCGTCGTCGAACGCGCGGACCGGCCGCCAGGGAGGATCGTCGCCTTCGATCGAATAGCCGAAGTTGAGCGCCTCGACCGCAACGCCCGCCGCTACCGGTCGGTCCAGATCGGCGGCATCGCCGGGCCTGAGCGCCAGCAGCTCGTCCTGAGGATAGGTCCAGGAGATGCTCGCCATCGCCGTCCGCGCCGTGCTCTCGAGCTGGACGTGATAGACGCGCCGGTCGGTGGTGATGACGAGGTTGGTCCTGAGGCCAACGGCGGACGGCTTGACCAGGATGTGCGTCCGACGCGCGGCGCCGCTGCCGCTGGTGGTGTCGCCGATCACCCATCGGGCGGTGTCGCCGGCCGCTACCGAGATCAGGGTCTCCCCGGGCTGGAGCGCAATCTCGCTGACCCGCTCAGGCGCCGTGTAGAGCCGGTAGAGCGCGCCTTGCGTCCAGGCATAGACCTGAACCGCATTGACATAGCCCTCTCGGCTCGGCTCACGAATGGCGGCGCGGTTCGCGGCCTCGACCCGAGTCACCGGCGGCCCGCTCGCCCGCCTGCGGCCCGTGCTCGGCGGGGGCAGACGCAACTCCTCCCGTTGCTCCGTCACGGCGGCCGCCACCGCCGGCTCGGGCGGCGGATCTGGGACCAAGGCGGCAGGCCGGTACCCGGCGGCCGGCGCAGCGGCCGCCGCCTCCGCGCGCGTGCCGCCGGCACAGGCGCAGAGGCTGAGCGCGGATGCCATCGTCAGAAGGGTCGTTCGGGTCATTGGCTGTTCCTCTCGGAAGGCAAAGGTTCGGAAGCGGGCGGCAGGGCCAGGGTCGGATCGAGCGGAGATCCGACCGGCAGCGACGGTGAGGCCGGCGGCTCCGCGGGAGCGGGAGCTGGTGCCGCTGCCGGTGTCTGCGCGGGCGCGGGCACGTCGAGCTCGCGCGACCAGTCGATCGCATCGACGTAGAGGCCGAGCGGGTTCTTGCGGAGAGTGTCGGCCGACGAGGGCGGCCGAACCACGATCGACAGGATCGCGGTCCAGCGCGTCGTGCCGGCGAGGCTCCCTCGCTCGTAGGTCGTCTCCGTCCATTTGACCTGGAAAGAGCGGTCCGAAGCGCGGACGACGCTGGTCACCTGCACCGATACGGTCCGCTCGCCGACCTGCCCGAACGGGTTCGCGGAGCGGGCGTATTCGCCGAGGAACAGGGAGCCGCGATCGGTGACGAAGTCGTACGCCGAGAGCCAGTTCTGGCGCATCAGGACCGGGTCGAGCGAGATCGATCGGACTTTGGCGACGAACCGTCCCAAATGCCAGGCGACCTGCGGGTCCGTCGGGCGATATTCCGCCTCGGCCGCAGTCACCGCCCGCGCTTCTCCGAGTGCGTCGACCTCGACCACATAGGGGACGACCCGGCTCTGCATCGACTGCCACAGCAGTCCTCCGGAGAGGGAGGCCGAGAGGATCAGCCCGCCGAAGGCCATCAGCCTCCAGTTTCCGGCCTGGACCCTCGCCGAGCCGATCCTTTCGTCCCAGGCCTGCCCGGCCCGCTGATACGGCGTTTCCGGTTCGGGCGTTCGCCCGTAGCGCTGCACGGCGCGCCTGAATCTCATCTTCAGTCCTCTCTTTCGCTGATGTCGGGAGTGGCGGCGGCGCCGCCGCGATCGCCCTCGCGGACCGCCTGGAGCGCGGCGTGGCGATGGTGGCGCGCGTTCTGCTCCGAACGCAGGCGCCGCGCCCATTGCGGGGCCTCGTCGGCGGCGGCGCCGCCGCCGGAAACCGGCGAGATCGAGCCCACTCCGGTCGAACCTGCGAACAAGGCCGACCGCCGGCCGCGCTCGGCCGCAGCGCCGAGACCGCCCGCGTCGCCGAGCTTCGCCTTCGCGGCTGCGGCCCCGGCGCGGGAGACGCCCGCCAGGCCGGCGCCGACACTCTTCGAGCCCGAAGTCTCCTGGCCGAGCCGGTAGGAGGTCGAGGCGGCCGATCCCATCGAGGTGCCGGCGCGGAGCGCGCCCATCCCGGCGCCTGCAATGCCGCGGGCTCCGGCAACGGCCGCTCCGCCCGCGACCGCGACCGTCCCGACCGCCGCGGCGGTGGTTCCCACGGCCGCTCCGGCGCCGAGCTGCGGCGCGCCGGCGACGAGTCCGGAAGCGATGCTCGGCCCGAAGATGCCGAGACCGAACAAAGAGAGGCTGGCGAGGACCATGCTCATCGCCTGGGCGAGGTCCATCTCCTCCGCGCTGCCGGCGGCGGCGAATTCGTCGAAGAAGCCCGAGCCGATTCCGACGATGACCGCGAGCACCATCACCTTGATGCCCGAGGAGACGACGTTGCCGAGCACGCGCTCGGCGAGGAAGCTGGTGCGGTTCCAGAGCGCGAACGGCACCAGCACGAAGCCCGCGAGCGTCGTCAGCTTGAACTCGATGATGGTGATGAAGAGCTGGATCGCGAGGACGAAGAAGGCGAGGATGATGAAGAACCAGGCGAGCATCAAAGTCGCGATCGTCAGGAAATTGTCGAAGAAGGCGATCGGGCCCAGCAGTTCGCTCACCTGGTCGAGCAGAGGGTGCGCCGCCTCGAAGCCGGTGCTCGCGACATAGCCGGGGCGGAGCAGATCGTCCGCGGTCATGCCGCCGCCGCCGGCGGTGATTCCGAGGCCGGCGAAGGAGCGGAAGATGATGTCGGCAAGCGTCGAGAAGCTGCCGAGGATCAGCGCGAACGCGCCGACATAGAAGATCTTCTTGAGGAAGCGCCCGATGATGTCATCCTCGCCGCCCATCGCCCAGAACAGGCCGGCCAGGGTGATGTCGATCCCGACCAGCACCGTCGTCAGGAAGGCGACGTCCCCGCCCAGCAGGCCGAAGCCGCTGTCGATGTAGCGGATGAACGCCGTCATGAAGCGGTCGATCACATTGAGGTCGTTCATCTCGGCGCGTTCCGATCGCTCTAGAAAAAGGTGCCGCGGGGCTTCCCAGGGGGCACGGAAGCCCCGCGGCGGGCGCGGCGGCCTTGCCGCCGGCCCATCTCGTCAGTCGCCGCGCGGCGTGTAGGCGCGCCCGGTGCCGAGGAACCGGCGCGTCGCGGCGCGCCCTTCCTCCTCGGACTGGGTGCGCCGAGCCCGCTCCAGCGCCGCGCCGCGGAACTCGGCGGCCATCAGGTTCTGGAGCTGCATCTGCTGCTTGATCGAAAGCGCGAGCAGCTGGTTGGCGGCCTGGCCGACCTGGAGGCTGCCGACGGCGCCCTGGCTGGCCCCGACCAGCTCGGCGAGCGTGCCGGCATCCTCGCGGACATTCTCGACCACCTGCGCCTGCACGCTCATCGCGTGCCGGTAGCCGGCGCTTGCCGCATCGAGGCGGGCACGCGCCTGCGCAACCCGCTGATCGGTCCCCAGCACGCGCTGGACGGCGCCCGGGAACATCGACCTGACGCGCTCGTCGAGACGGTCGATCCGGAAGTCGATGCCCTGCGCCTGACCCATCAGTCCGTCGATCCGCTGCATCGCCGAGGTCACCCGCTCGAGCTGCGGGAAGTCGATCCGCTCGAGGTTGCGACCCATGTTGCGGAGCATCGCCGCCTCGTTCTGAAGCGAGGCGATCTGGTTGTTGATCTGCTCGAGCGCCCGCGCCGCCTGGAGGAGGTTCTGGGCATAGTTGGTCGGGTCGAACACCGGGATCGCCGCGGCGGGGCTGACCGGAAGCACCATCGTGCCGCCGATCGACAGGGCCGTGGCCGCGGCAAAGGCGATCGCCATCCTCATTCTCTTCACTTCTCTTCTCCTTCGGGGGTTTGGGGGCCGGGAAATCGGTCGAGGGCGGCGGCGGCCCAGTCGAGGCCGCGATCCTCCAGCCAGCGGCGCGCGAAGCTCGCCCCGGTCTCTTCCGCAAAGACGCGGTCGATCCGCCGCTGCGCGGCCGGATCCGACGCGCCGCAAAAGGCCAGCGCGATCCGGCCGAGGCTGAGGTCGAACAGGCGGTTGCCGCGCCTCGACTGGAGGTAATAATCCCGCTTTGGAGTCGCCCGGGCGATCAGCTCGATCTGCCGCTCGTTGAGCCCCAACCTTTCATAAGCGGCGCGCGCCTGCGGTTCGACTGCCCGGTCGTTGGGCAGGAAAATCCGCTGTGGGCAGCTCTCGATGATCGCCGGAGCGATGCTGCTGTCGGCGATGTCGGCGAGCGACTGGGTGGCGAAGATCACCGCCACATTCTTTTTGCGAAGCACCTTCAGCCATTCGCGGATGCGCGCGGCGAACAGGGGATTGTCGAGGAAGAGCCAGGCCTCGTCGAGCAGGAGCAGGGTCGGGCTGCCGTCGAACCGTTCCTCGAGCCGGTGGAACAAATAGGTGAGCACGGGAAGGACGGCGCCCGGCTGGGTCATCAGGGTCTCGGTCTCGAAGCACTGGACGTCCGCGAGCGCGAGCCGGTCCTCGGCCGCGTCGAGCAGCCGGCCGAACGGCCCCTCGAGCGTGTAGGGCGCGAGCGCGGCCTTGAGCGCGTTCGACTGGAGGAGGAGCGAGAGGCCGGTCAACGTCCGCTCGGGCTCCGGCGCCGAGGCGAGACTGCCCAGAGCCGACCAGAGAGCGTCCTTCACTTCCGGCGTCACCGTCACCTTCTCATGCTCGAGAAGGGCCGCCAGCCACTCGGCCGCCCAGGTCCGCACCGGCGGCTCGTCGATCCGGCGGAGCGGCTGGAAGGCCAGCGCGCCCGTGCCCGCTTCGGCCTCCGCGCCGGACCCGAGCGCGTGGTGAGTGCCGCCCATCGCCAGCACGGCGGCGCGCGCCGACCAGCCCTTGTCGAACATGGTGATGCGGGCGCCCGGGTAGCGCCGGAACTGCATCGCCAGCAGCGAGAGCAGCACCGACTTGCCGGCGCCGGTCGGGCCGACCACCAGCAGATGGCCGACGTCGCCGACATGGGTGGACAGCCGAAACGGGGTCGAGCCGCTCGTCTCGGCGAACAGCAGAGGCGGGCCGTCCAGGTGCGCGTTGCGCGCCGGCCCGGCCCAGACCGAGGACAAAGGCATGAGGTGGGAGAGGTTGAGCGTATGGACCAGCGGCTGCCGGACATTGGCGTAGACATGGCCCGGCAGGCTCGAGAGCCAGGCTTCCACCGCATTGAGCCGCTCGCGCTTGGCCGTGAAGCCGAGGCCGTTCACGACCCGCTCGACGGCGCGGACCTTCTCGTCCGCGGCCGCGGGGTCGGCGTCGGCGACCGTGATCGTCGCGGTCAGATAGCCGAAGGCGACATAATCCTGGCCGAGCGCCTGAAGCGCGAGGTCGGAGTCCGCGACCTTGTTGTCGGCGTCGCTGTCGGTGAGCTGGACCGGCTGGTTGTACATCACCTCGCGAAGCAAGGCGGTGACCGACTTGCGCTTGTTGAACCATTGCCGCCGAAGCCGGGTGAGCGCCCGCGTCGCCTCGGCCTTGTCGAGGGCGATGAAGCGGGTGACCCAGCGGTACCCGAAATCCTGATGGTTGAGCGCGTCGAGGATGCCCGGCCGGCTGAGGCTCGGGAAGCCGAGCACGGTCAAAGTGCGCAGATGAAGCTCGCCCAGCATCGGCTCGAGCCCGCCGGCGAGCGGTGTGTCGGCAAGAAACGCGTCGAGATAGATCGGGGTCTCCGGCACCGCCACGCGATGCCGGCGGGACGAAACGCTGTTGTGGAGGAAGGTGAGACTCTCCTCGTCATCGAGCGCCCGCACCTCGGGCATGAAGCCGGAGATGAGGTCGAGCGCCCGGTCGGTCTCGGCAACGAACGATGACAAAGCCTCGCGCCAGTCGCGCCTTTTCTCGCCCGAGCTCCGCTCGATCAGCGCCCGCTCCGCGCTCGCCTGGCTGTCGGGCGGCGGCAGCCAGACCAAGGTCAGGTGATAGCGGCTCTCATAATGGTCCCGCTCGCCTTCGAAGCTCGCCTGCCTTTCCCTGTCGACCAGCCAGGAGGCCGGATCGGGGAAGGCGCTCTCCGGATAGCCGAGCGCCTCGACTCGCTCCGCGTCGAAGAACAGGGCCCAGCCGGAGCCGAACCTCTTCAGCACATTGTTGACCCGGGCCGACACCGAGACGAGCTCGGCCTCGGTCGCGCTCTCGAGGTCGGGGCCGCGGAACCGGAGCGTCCGCTGGAAGCTGCCGTCCTTGTTGAGGACGACGCCCGGCGCCACCAGCGCCGCCCAGGGCAGATGGTCTGCCAGCCGGTCGGCCCGGTTCCTGTATTCGCCGATCTTCAGCATGTGAGATGCCCCTTCTGGCGAAGGTGCCTCACCAGGACGGCTGCGAAGTCCGGATCGCGCTTGGCAGCGAACACCGCGAGCGTGTGGCCGATCGCCCAGACGATGAGTCCGGCGATCCACTGCTGGAGGCCGAGCCCCAGCGCGGCCGCGACCGTGCCGTTGACGATCGCCACGCCGCGCGGCGCCCCGCCGAGCAGGATCGGCTCGACCAGCGCGCGATGGATGGGCGCCTCGAACCCCTCGATATGCTGCGAGGCCGAGGTCACGAGATCAGAGCCCCGCCGCCGAAGCTGAAGAAGGAGAGGAAGAAGGACGAGGCGGCGAACGCGATCGAGAGGCCGAAGACGATCTGGATCAGGCGCCGAAACCCGCCCGCGGTGTCGCCGAAGGCGAGCGTCAGGCCGGTGGTGATGATGATGATCACCGCGACGATCTTCGCGACCGGCCCCTGCACCGACTCCAGGACGCGCTGGAGCGGTTCCTCCCACGGCATTCCGGAGCCGGCCGCCTGAGCCTGGACGGCGACGAGGGCGGCCGCGGCGACAAGCGCGACCGCGGCGATCCGGCGGGTCGAGCTGACAGGCTTAGAAACTGACATAGATCATCCTCCTCAAGGGTTCGGGTTTTCGAGAGCGAGGGGGCGGAGCGCGTAGTCGCCGGCCGCATCGAGCCCTTCGAGGCATTCGATGGCGCCAATCCGGCGGGCGCTGCCCCGCCCCTCGATGAAGACGATGAGATCGATGGCGTCGGCGACCAGCCGCCGCGGCACCGTGACGACGGCTTCCTGGATGAGTTGCTCCAGGCGGTAGAGCGCGGATCTGGCGCTGTTGGCGTGAACGGTCGCGATCCCGCCCGGATGGCCGGTGTTCCAGGCCTTGAGCATATCGAGCGCCTCGCCCCCACGCACCTCGCCGACGATGATCCGGTCGGGCCGCAGGCGAAGCGTCGAGCGGACGAGGTCGGCCATGGTCGCCACGCCCGGGCGCGTGCGAAGCGCCACCGTGTCCGGCGCCGCGCATTGCAGCTCGCGCGTGTCCTCGATCAGGATGACCCGCTCGTCCTGGGCCGCGAGCTCGGCCAGAAGCGCATTGGCGAGCGTCGTCTTGCCCGAGCTGGTCCCGCCGGCGACGAGGATGTTGCGGCGATCGACCACGGCGAGCGACAGCGCCCTCGCCGCCTCCGCGCTCATGATGCCGTCGCTCACATAGTCGAGCAGGGTGTAGATGCGCGACGCAGGCTTGCGGATCGAGAAGCACGGCCCGATGGCGACCGGCGGCAGGATCCCCTCGAACCGTTCGCCCGCGAGACCCTCGCCGTGCGGCGGAAGCTCGGCGCTGACGATCGGGGCGGCGCCGTGAACCTCGGTCCGGGCATGGCTCGCGACCAGTCGGATAATCCGCTCGATCTGGGCCGGCTCGAGGACATGCCCGGTGTCGCACCGCCCCTGCCCGAGCCGGTCGAGCCGAAGCGCGCCGTCGGGATTGACCATCACTTCGATCACGAGCGGGTCGGAAAGGGCCGCGGCGATCGCCGGACCCATCGCGGTGCGGAGCATCGCGCGCTTGCGGTCTGAGGTTTCGGCGGCGCTCATCGCCCCTCCTCCGGAAGGAAGGTGAGCCTGCCGGTCGCGAGCTGCTGGCCCACGCGCGTGACGAAGGCGGCGAAGCGGTCGCGTCCGATCGCCCGGGAGACCTCGTCTTCCTCGGGCAGCGGCGCATTGACGGTCAGCATGTAGCGGATGAAGAGCGCCAGGCTCTCGATCTCGACATGTCCGTTACGCTCGATCCGCGCCAGCTGGTTGGATATCCGGTCGAGGCGCAGCCCGAACCGTTCGTCCAGCTCGCTCGTGCCGCGCCGGTCCAGGAGGGCGGTGACGGCGGCCGTCAGGATCGAGGATTTGGTGGCGCCGGGCTTCGCCGCGAGCGCCTCGAGGCGCTCGCTCACGTCGCGGGGGAGGAAGAGCTGGTGCCGGACGAGGTCGCGCCGTGCCATCGCATCCCCCTCAGAAGCTCGGCATCAGGTCGCCGCCGCGACCCGAGCCTTCGTTGACGGCATGGGCAGCCAGGACCGGCGGCAGGGGGCGCAGCCGGTCCATCGCGGCGGCATCGACGACCGGGTTGGCCTCGTCATCGCCGAGCCCGAGCAGGTCGAGCTGGTCCGGATGAGTCCGCTTCACGCGGCGCTTGGGCGGAAGCCCGGGATGCCGCTCCTGCTGAAGCCCGCCGCCGGTCTCTTCGCCGAGGTCGGCATGCACCTCGCAGGGAAGCGCCACGGCCGAGCGGCCGCTCCAGTCGTCCGCCCGTGCCTCGGGCCGGTCGGCATAGGGACCTTCGGTCAGCAGCGGCTCCGGCAGGACTCGAGCCGTGAAGTTGCGGTCCTCGAAGTAGCGAAGCTTCGTCGCCCTGATCGGCGGCAGGCCGGAGATGAGGACCAGTTCGTCCGACGGCGGAAGCTGCATGACCTCGCCGGGCGTCAGAAGCGGCCGGGACGTCTCCTGCCGGCTGACCATGACATGGGCGAGCCAGGGCGCGAGCCGGTGGCCGGCATAGTTGCGCATCGCGCGCTGCTCGGTCGCGGTACCGAGTGCGTCGGAGATCCGCTTGGCCGTCCGCTCGTCGTTGGACGAGAAGGCGACGCGCACATGGCAATTGTCGAGAATGGCGTTGTTCTCGCCATAGGCCTTCACGATCTGGTTGAGGCTCTGGGCGATGAGGAAGGCGCGAACGCCATAGCCGGCGAGGAAGGCCAGAGCGGTCTCGAAAAAGTCGAGCCGGCCCAGCGCCGGGAACTCGTCGAGCATCATCAGGAGTTGACGCCGCGGCCGTCCCTCGGTCGCCTGGAGCCGCTCGGTGAGGCGCCGTCCGATCTGGTTGAGTACAAGACGGACCAGAGGCTTGGTGCGCGAGATGTCGGACGGCGGCACGACGAGATAGAGCGACAGCGGCCGGGCTCCTTCGATCAGGTCGGCGATCCTCCAGTCGCAGCCGGAAGTGACCGCCGCGACCGTGGGATCGCGGTACAGGCCGAGGAAGGACATCGCGGTCGAGAGCACACCCGAGCGCTCATTCTCCGACTTGTTCAGCACCTCGCGCGCGGCTGACGCAACGACCGAATGGACCTGGGGCGCCTCGGTGGTGCCGAGGTGATTGGCGGTCATCATCGCCTTCAGAGTCGCTACGAACGGCCGCTCGGGGTCGGAGAGGAAGGTGGCGACTCGGGCAAGGGTCTTTTCCTCCTCGGCATAGAGGATGTGGAGGATCGCCCCGACGAGCAGCGAATGGCTGGTCTTCTCCCAATGGTTGCGCCGCTCCAGCGCGCCTTCGGGATCGACGAGGATGTCGGCGATGTTCTGGACGTCGCGGATCTCATCGGCGCCGCGCCGAACCTCGAGGAGAGGGTTGTAGCGGGCCGACAGCGGGTTCGTCGGGTCGAACAGCAGGCAGTGCGAGAATCTGGACCGCCAGCCGGCGGTGAGCTGCCAATTCTCACCCTTGATATCGTGGATCACGGCCGAGCCGGTCCAGCTCAGCAGGGTCGGAACGACCAGGCCGACGCCCTTGCCGCTGCGCGTCGGCGCGAAGGCCATGACATGCTCGGCGCCGTCGTGGCGCAAATAGGCGCCGCCCAGGCGGCCGAGGAACACGCCGCGGTCGCCGAACAGGCCCGCGGCGACGATCTCCCGCTCGGTGGCCCAGCGGGCGGAGCCGTAGGTGGTAACGTTTCCGCTCTGCCGGGCCCGCCAGAGGGAGCCGCCGACGGCCGCGCCGCAACCGAGAAAGCCGCTGGCGCCGGCGAGCGCCCCGGCCTTGTCAAACACCGCCGGCGCGTAGGCCTCGAAATGATACCACCAGCCGAACAGCGCCCAGGGGCGATAGATCGGCAGCTCGCGGAGCGTGAACCACGGTGGCCCCAGCTGCGGCTGGTAGGCGAGCATCGAAGCGGCCCACTGCGTAGCGGCCCATGCGCCCAGGACGATGATCCCGAACACGATCAGGATCTGGCCGATCAGAAGCTTGGTGGGCGTCATGCCGTGCTCCCCTGCCGGCGACGCGCCGACGATGCGGTGAGACATGGCGGGTCAGGCCGAGTCGGCTGGATTCCCTGTCCGGAGAACGAAAGGTCTGTTCGACGAATCTCGCTCCCGGAGACTATGTTCGGCGGGCGGCAGAAACGGACAGGATGATAGAATGGCGACCCGCCAGTTTCGGACGGATGAGAGCATTAGCGCGGAAAGGGCGACGCGTGACGCCGTTGCGCCGCTTCTGTCCCGGCACGGCTTCGAGGTCATTGCCGACGAGAGGATTGAACGCGGATCAGCGATCACTCAAGTGATCGTTGGCCGCCGAGGGAGCGAAGCGCCGGTCCGGATGCATGTGCGCTTGTGCTGGCGGCGCGACGGCAGAAATCCAAGGGAGAACCTTTACTCGGCCACGCAACTTCGGGCGCGTCTCAACAACGGCGGCTGGGAAGCTACGCTTGAAGCAATCGCCGCGAAAGAGGCCGCCGACGGCCACACTCACTTGCTGCTCGTCCAGGACAGCGACCAAGGATTTGTATTCGCCGCCATCCTCCCCTGCGACCAGATTCCCGCCATCTGGGCGCGACAACGCGACGTGAGCGCCGAACTGATCTCCAGCGGTCGCACCGGCAACGTGCTGAAGAATCACGCGATGAACGGGTCCAGCCCTACCCTTTGGCTCCAGGACGACCGGAGCCCCGGGAACCATGCAGTGGCGGATGTGCTCTGGACCTGGCCCGGCGTCATCAACGTCCTTACTCTGACGAAACCCGACGCAGATCTCGCGGTCCAGGACGACAGCTGGGACGATCTAGCCGCGGATGACGAGTCCCTAGGCCGCGATGCCGGCGAACGTCGGGCCGAGAGCCGATCAGGTTATCCGCGCGATCCTAGAGTGCGCGCCGCCGTCCGCGAACGGGCTGGCGGCCGGTGCGAGCGGGCGAGGTGTGGAACGAGCAGGCCCTATCCAGGCTTTCTCGACGTTCACCATCTCCTTGGGATCGGCTTTAGTGATCGCGTCTGGAGTTGTGTCGCGCTTTGCCCCAATTGCCACCGCGAAGCCCACTACGCGCCTGACCGTGACCGGATCAACGCCGCGCTGCGCGACTATGCGAGCCAGTTCGCTCCTTAGCGCATGCTCACCATCACCAGTCTTGCTCAACAGCCAAGACGCGAAGCGACTAGCCGATCTCCGGCCCGGCTCGCTCCCGCCCCAACCGCCAGCTGACACCGCTCCCGCGCACCTGCGCGGCGAGCTCCCGGCCGATTCGCCGCTCCATCCCTTCCCGCCATGGCACCAGCGAGAACTCCCGCGAGCCGCCAATGAGGGCGAAGCGGCCACTGGCAAGGTCGACACGCTTCACCAGCCTGCCCTCGACCGATCCCGCGTCCACATGGCGGTAGGCGAGCCCCAGCTCCTCCGACAGGCCCTGCGCCGCGCGCATCAGATCCTGACGGCGCAAGCGCTCGACCAGGCCGCCGGCATAAACGGTGCCGCCCTCAGCTTCATGAGCGAGGCCCTGCGCGAGAAGCCACTGTCGACGCGCTGCGAGCGCCGAGCGCACCTCGCGGCCGAAGCCGCTGTCGCGAAGCGGCTCCGGGGCGTCCGCGACCAGCTCCCGGTCGAGCCAGGTCGCTCCCTCCGCCTCGGGAAGGCTGGGAAGCGGGAGCGGCGAGAGCAGCTCCACCCGCACCGGCGCCTCCCGGACCCGCGTCGCCTCATGCGCGGCCGCTCGCGCCAGATGGTCGACGCCGACCCGCCAACTGCCGTCCTCGTAGCGCTCGATGCCCCCCACCGTCCGGCGGATCGCCTCGAGGCGCCGCACATGGGCCTCCACGAACCCCTCCGTGGCCGAGGGATCGTGCCGAAGATGGGCCTCGACCGAATAGACCCCGCCATTGGCCGCTGCGACCTCCGCCACGTTCCGGTCCGCCTCCCGGACTTCCGCGCCAACCGGCGCCACCCGCACGATCGCTCCCTCCGGAAGAGGCTCGACCGCATCACCGACGCCGATCTCGACATAGTGAGCGCGCCCGTCGACGCCGTCGAGGACGAGATAGTGGCGATCCCGAAGCTCGTCGGAGAGGCCTCGCGCCGCCACGCGGCCGACGACCGGATCGGACAGAGCGACCGCATCGTGCACCGCCAGGTCGGAGGCGGCGCGCGCTAGACCCCGGGCGCTGAGTTCGCGCTGGAGAGCGCGGATTATGTCCCCGCGCTCGCCCAACCGACGCAGTCGGTCCTCCAACCCAGGCAAGAGGCGCCACTTCGCCCCGCCGGCTTCTTCGGCCAGCCCGAGTGCGGCAAGCTTGCGGAGGCGGCCCGCGCGCAGCGCGTGCTGGAACGGGTTCCTGTGAGCAGCGGACACGATGCCGTCCCCATCCATGTCCCGAAGGAGGCCTCGGTCGAGAGACGTGAGGCGCTCCGAACCGACCTCCAGCCGCTGGCGGCTCTCGATCTCGAGATCGGTGCGCGGCCCCAGGTCCAAGGTCACCAGCTCGGCGAGCCGCTCGCGCATTCCTCGCTTTATGTATTCCGGGGCGATGACGAGGTTCTCGCCTCTGTCATCCTTGCCGCGGAGCATGATGTGCGTGTGCGGATGGGCCGTATCGAGGTGATCCACGGCGACCCAGTCCAGCCCGGTCCCAAGGTCCGCCTCCATCTGCGCCATCAAGCGGCGCGTCAGCGGCTTGAGGTCGGGATATTCGGCCCCGTCCTCGGCCGAGACGATGAAGCGGAACTGGTGACGGTCGCCCTCGCAGCGCTCGAGGAACGCCTTTCCGTCGACCGCATCCTCTCTCGCCGCATAGAGCTGCCCAGGCTCGCCCTCCCGAGTCACGCCATCTCGCTGAATGTAACGCAGATGCGCCCGAGCCGCGCCGAGCCCCCGGCCGCCGAGGCGCACCAGCCGCGTCTTGACGATCGCCCGACGCGTCCGAGCGCCTGCATAGCGGTCGCGCAAGCCGAGCAGCCGACCCGTTGCTGCGCCGCGTGCGATCCGGCTGCCGTCGAAGTGCCTGGGGCCTGCGCGTCTCAGCCCTCCGGCAAGAGCGGTAGCCGCGAGCATGCGGTGGAGGTATCTCGCACCACGCTTCGATCCCCGGGCACGCATCCGGCCTAGGTGTGGTTCAAAATCTTCTTCTGACACAGCGAGCGTGCTACTGAACGTGGGGGAGAGTCTTCACCGACCTCTCTGCCAGCACCGGAGCAGTCGTCTAAGTGGCTGTCCGGCGAATCTGGAGCCGGCTGAGCCCCGAGCTTGAACGAGCAGGCGCACGAACTTGTGTCATGCCGCCTCCCTTGTAGGCGCGCCCGCTTCAAATAGCGCGTAGCCCTGCGCTCGAATTTCGCAGGCCGGGCACGCGCCGCAGCCATACCCCCAACTATGCGAACGGCTTCGATCCCCGAGATAACAAGTATGTGTCTGTTCCCGAATGAGCTCGACGAACGAGCTTCCGCCAAGATCCCGCGCAAGCTCCCAGGTTTCGGTCTTGGTTAGCCACATGAGCGGTGTGTGGATGACGAAGCGGGCGTCCATGCCGGTGTTCAGCGCTACCTGCAGCGCTTTGATCGCATCGTCGCGGCAGTCGGGGTAACCGGAATAGTCAGTCTCGCAAACGCCCGTCACCAGGTGCCGAAGTCCCCGCCGATAGCCGACCGCAGCCGCCAACGTCAGAAACAGGATGTTCCTGCCAGGCACGAACGTGTTCGGCAGAGCCGAGCGACCCAGCTTGATCTCCGCATCCCGCGTCAGCGAAGTTTCCGAAATTTCGCCAAGTACGCCGAGCGGGAGGAGATGGTCTTCCCCGAGTTGCTCCTTCCATCGCCTGCCTGATTCCCTCATTCCGGCGAGGATTCGGGCGCGGCACTCGAGCTCCACGGCGTGCCTTTGTCCATAGTTAAACCCGATGGTCTCAACCCGTTCGAACCGCTCCAGAGCCCAGGCCAAGCATGTGGTTGAATCCTGTCCCCCCGACAAAAGGACCAGAGCGCCTTCAGGCTGCATGACGAACCTCCTGCGGCCCGTAGAAGCTGCACGCGTCGCCGCTGCTGTCGCGGTAGACGGTCACGCGGAACAATCCGTGGCAGAGGGGCTCAACCTTTCTCCAGATCCAGTTGGAGAGATTCTCCATCGTTGCCGGGCCGAGATCGTTCATCTCGTCGAGGAAACGATGATCCAGCTGCCGACGCGCCTCGTCCAGCGCCTGCTCGAAAAGGCCGAGGTCGATGATCATGCCGCTCACCGGGTCCGGCGATCCGCGTAACGCCACCTCCGCGCGATAGGAATGGCCGTGGATCCGGCGGCTGGATTCGGTTTCGATCTCCCGCTCGAGCGTGTGTGCCGCCTCGAAGCGGAACTGCTTGCACAATTCGTACATCATGCAATCCCAATCATCTTATGGGTCTGAAGGCCGAGCCGCCAACGGGGATTGGCGAGACAATATGCGACGGCCGCCTCGGTGTTCGCCGCCCTCTTCGGACCGTCCATCGGCTGCAGCCAGAAATGCTCGAAGTCGAGCTCTCCGAGTTCGTCCGGCGCAAGCCCGCTTTGCGGGTAGACGAGCTTCAGTTCATCGCCTCGCCGCTGTCGTAGGGGGGCTCCAGCCTTCGGGCTCACGCAAATCCAGTCCAACTCGGCGGAAGCCTCAATCGTACCGTTTGTCTCGACGGCAACGTCAAAGGCCCGCGACTTCAGTGCCTTCAAAAGGGGCACATCGACCTGGAGCAGTGGCTCTCCCCCGGTGAGGACGACGAAGCGGCACTCGCTGCCGGGCCCCCACGCGCTGGCGATCCGATCGGCAAGATCTTCCGGGCTGAGGAAGCGGCCGCCGCCCGTTCCGTTCGTGCCGACAAAATCCGTATCGCAAAAGCGGCAGACCGCGCTCGGTCGGTCCTTCTCGCGGCCCGACCATAGATTGCACCCTGCGAATCGGCAGAAGACGGCGGGCCGGCCGGCATTGCGTCCTTCGCCTTGCAGGGTCTTGAATATCTCTTTGACCGCGTAGCTCATGCACGCCTCCTCGCCCGCTCGCGATGCGGGGTGACGTTCTCGGCGGCAGCCTGCCGGCGAGCGCGCAAATCGGCCCTGACGATCCCGATGAGGTGCTGGGCGAGGAGGACGATGTCCCGGTTGACGTTCTGAATCGCCTTCCAGTGCCTGACATCGCCGGCGCCGAAATCCCATTCCCCGCCGGTCCAGGCGGTGCGGCCGACAAGGCAACCGAGGCCCCTCGCGAAATCCGCCGGTGCCCTCGCGCCGTCGAGAAGAGCGAGCACTTCCATCACATAGCCCATGGCGACGATGCCGGCTCCGTGTACGAGCCGCGAAGTCTTTGGAGTGTGACCGAGCCACGCCTCGGGAAATACACGCGCAGCAGCCGCATAGAAGTCGCTGATCAAAGCGACCGAGCGCTCGACAGCGACACCCGGATCGTCACGCTCGAGAAACTCGCGCATCATCCCGTCGGAAAGCGAGTTCATAATCACCCGCTGGATCGCGCTGTCGCTGATCACTCCGGCCGGATTGGTATGCTGATGGATCATGGCTCTCAGCGAGGACCGGGAGTCGTAGTTAAGCCGGGCGGTGAGTTCAGCCGCAAAGGACCGGTTCGAGAGGCGCTTGGGGAGGCTCTCGACACCGGGCAGAAGCTCATAAATCAGCGACTTCGGCAGCGGTCGCGTGTTGTTGATCAGCACGAACTGTCGACGAAGCTCGGATTCATCGGCGCAGACGACCGCTGAAACGAACACCTCGAAATCTCGTTCGACCTCGAACAAGGCCGAGAGGCGCTGCTGCCCGTCGACGACGAGGCCCGAGGGGCCGCGCCCGACGTCAATGGTAAGGCGGCAGGCGCTCCCGCCCGCGCTGTCCATCTCGACAAGCACGCCTGTCGTGAATGCGACGACGATAGGGTTCGGGAGGATTGCGTCCTCACCTTCCAGATATTCACGGATCTCACGGATGTGACCGGCAATCTGCGGCCGCTGAAATCCGCGCAAAGCGCCGCCGGCGTCGCGACCGATGCGGTCAATGGCCGCAAAGCGCCGGAGATCCGACGCCTTGGCGACGAAGGAGACTACCATGTGCCTCGGGCTCTGCGCTGCCCTCAGCGCTGGAAAGGTGAGGGTGTGGGCCATGGTCGGTTCCTTCGTTCAGACTTTCGATCAATGCTTTGTAGACGCCGAGGTTATGAATACCGCGCCGCTTGTTCCGGTTGTTCGCCCGGAAAATGACGACTTCGATCGACAGGGACTCGCAGATCAGGCAGCCGCATTTCTTCCAAGGGCGGTCCGCAAGGGTCCGTCGGTAGCGTTCCCTCAGCGTGATGAGGTCGTTTGAGCCAGGAAGATCTTCGATCGTCGCGCCGAGAAGTGCCGGCGCCGCGTAAGCCAGGACCGCGTCCAGCGTTAGCTCAAGCGCCGCTTCCTCTCGATCGAAGCTGCGCAACGCCTCGAGCGCATCGCGCTCGAGCGCGACCAGATCTTCCTGCTTCACCGCCCCGCGCTTGGCGAGCCTTAGGAGCTTCGTGTTTTCCAGAGCCTGGGGGATGCGGATCGCGGTGTAATAGGTGAGACGGCCGGCTCCGGCGGGCAAGTAGTAATTTTGCTTCGCATCCTTGAACGCGCGCAGCAGAGGCGATGTAGTATCGAAGCTCGTGATCCGGTACCGACCGAAGGTCGCGATATCATCCGCTTTAGCGAAGCCAAGGATGTGGAGCCTGGTTCCATGAGGCACCGCGTCGCGTACGGCTTCAAGACAAGCCCGGATCTGCGGCGACTTCAGGGGCACGGTGCCTCCTAGTGCGAGGTAGTCGTAGCCCATGGCGCACAGGCGCCTAGCTGCCTCAGCCATGCTACCAGGCGACCAGCCTTGGACGACGCCCAACGGAGTGAAGGCCTCCGACATTCCGCCGCTCGCTTTCAGGAAGGCTTCGGCATTTTCGAGCGTGATGTCGAACCGGCGGCGCGCTTCCTGCGACCCGCCGTTCATTCCGGCCAACTCCATATCGAAGTCGAAGATGATGTGGTCGACCGAGCAGCCATGGGTGAATTGCCCGTCCTCGTAGAAGTCGAGCATGTCCGAGGGGCTGTAGGGCGGCACCTCCTCGCGGTGGTAGGTGAAGGCGCCGCAATCGCCGAAGATCGGCAGATCCCGCAGCAACGGCCCCTCCAGTCGCAGAAACGCGCGCGCGCCCACCCGGCGCAATCGCATGGCCTGCGCCTCGCTATATTTGCCCGCTACGACGCTTCCACCCACGATCCCGCGCGATATGAGGACGCCGTCGTAGGGCGCATAGCCCATAAGTTCGTGCGGATAGACGTCGTTCCAATAAGGGGAGCGCCCGACGGCGTTGCGGTCCCGGAGGAAATCGTACTCCGGGTCCACCATGTCCAGGCTGTCCGCGAAAATGAACTTCATCGTCCGCTTCTCGCAAGCTCGCGGTCCAGATAGACAAGATGATCCCTCAGCTTCACAATATCCTGCGGGGTCGACTGGACCTCATTCCATTTCAATCCGAGGCCTTCCCAGGTCCCCTCGGTCCAAGCGCAATGCGGGGCTATCCTTTGGAGCGACGCCCGCACCTCGGCTTCGGCGTTCGGGGCGGATTCGGCACGGCGAAGGATGAAGTCCATGAGCCCGCCCATTGCGCGGATTCCCGCCGAATGCATGAGGCGGCTCTCCTGGGGAGCCTTTCCCCAGGCATCGGGGAAGCTGTCTCGGACCGCTCCCCAGTAGAGGAGCAGCGACTGGTAGGCAGCATCCGGGTCATTCGTTTCACCGCCTTCCCGCGCAAAATGGCTGAGGACACCGAAGGGCGCCTTGAGGTTTCCCTCGATAGCCTTCACCAGTGCGCCGTCGGATACGATCCCCTGGCTGCCTACGGTAGATTCTCGCTTTATCAGACCCTTGAATGGGGAGTTTGGGTCCCGGTTGAGCAGGTTGATCAGCTCGCTCGGAAGCTTCCGGACGCTGAGGTCCCGCGGTAGCAAGCTCGAGACCTCGGGCAGCAATTCGTCGATCAATCGAGTCGGCAGTGGCTTGGCCCTGTTCACGAAGATGAACTGCTGCCGCTGAGTCTCAAGGTCGGAGGACACGAACGCCACGATGGGAACCGCGATGTCTCCTCGCTCGGAGCGACCAAGGGCGAGCGAACGCTGCTGCCCGTCAACGATCCACGCCACCTTCTGCCCCTCGGCACGGACGGGGATGGTAAGGTACCCCCCTTGAGCGATGTCGATAAGTCCCTCAGGGTGGGGACCTCGAGACTTCTTGAAGCCCACCTCGGAAGACAGTGCGAGGATGATCGCGTTCGGAAACAGCACGGGTCCGCTGTTCAAGAACTCCACGATCGCTTTTACATGCGCTCGGATTTCCTTGCGCTGGAACCCCTTGAGATCACCTTCATCCCGCTCCACGCGACTGATTTGGGCAACCCGAAGTATGTCGCGGCCCGGCAGGAAAAAGGCGTAGACGTCAACGCCGTCCGCCTGCTGAGTCTTGATCGCCCGGACGACGACGGAAGGATCCTTGGTCACCGGCGGCTCCTAGTCGCGCACGCCTCGGCATAGAGGCGCTTGAAGCGCCGCTGCTCGCAAGCGAGCCCCAGAGGGCCACGCAGAAGGCGGAGCATATATGAAGAGCGTCCGCGGGCGGCCGACCAATTGTCGAGCATTGCGCGAACAAGTTCGCCATCGCTCCGACTTGCCCCCCGTAAGCGCGCAGACCGCCTCCACGGGCTCAGGCATTGACCGACGGACTGTGCGTGGCCACCCGCGTCCGCAAGAGACGCCTCCGGCAGGACATGGCGAACGAAGTGTCGAAGCGCACGCTGCGGAAAATCCGAAAGCGTTCCGGCGGTCCCGCTGTCCGGCCCGTCGAGACGAGCGTCATAAGGCATGACGAACGGCCTAAGGACAGGATCGAGAGCGTCCGACCGAGCAGCGGTGAAGATACGCACGCGGCTGCGATGCCGTGCGGGCAAATCCGCCACTTCCAGCGCGATCATGTCTAGATAGGCGCGGCCTGCCGCGAGAAGGATGAGGTCCTCCTGAGCCGTAAACCTGTCGAGCCCGCGGACACCGCCGCACGACCGCAGACCGTCGGACCACCACGCGCGCTCGGTACTGTGGCCGCGGAGGCGACCAAGAATGTTGTCAGCGGAAGCACCCGTGACGGTGAGCGCATATGGCGGCAGGGCCGTATCGGCGTCGACGATGCCGAAGCCGGCTGAAACTACTGCGAAGCGAGCATTCGCTTCCCGCGCCGCCTTTTCGGCCTCGCGAAATCCACGCCCTTGATAGAGTTGGCGCGCCGGCACGCGCGCCGCTGCGGCCCGGGCCCTCGCATGCCACTCCCGGGCCACCTCCCGCGCGGCTCCCAGAGGAAGCGTGGCCGCGCGGAGCGCCGGCTCCGGTGACGCCGACTTGCGGTTTGTGCAGGAAGTCACCACAAGAACCATAAGGAGTTTTTCCGAACACCCGAAATTCGAGCCTTACAGTTACTACGAAGACCCTCTTTCGTCTACCCTGAAAAACTGCGAGGCGCCGCAGCCCGATGAGTTGCAGTTTCCTACGTAGGACATAGTTCGAGCGGCTTGCAGCGCTAAGCGCTTGCGCCAACGCCAATTTGATTGGAGTGTCGAGCTGGGGCGGCGCCGATGCGCCTTGAAGCGCAGGGGGCTGGCGAACCGTGGTGGAGGCGGAGGTTTGAGCGGGGAGACGATCACGTGGCACCTCCGCGCCGTTGAGCGCTGCCGGCGGGGGCTGACCGCAGCGACCGCGGCGGCGGATCGCCTCGCGTTGCTGCGCTCCTTCACCCGTCTGATGGACGGGCGACTGGATCTTGCTGCTGAAGGAGTTGCGCTCTCACCGGAGGAGCGTGGTGCGCTTTCGCGCTTTGGTCTTGCCATCGCCGGGGATGGACGTGCGCTTCGGATCCTGCCCGAAGCCGACGACAAGGTTCCGGGTCTCTCAGCGGCGCTTCGCCTCGACATGAGCGATCGCAGGCTATTCGAACCGGCCGCTGGCGACGGCATTCTACTGCGCCTGACCGGCTACCCCACCTACCAAAGCGAAGCACAAAAGGCCGCTGTCCGCGCGCTCCTGACCCAGCCTCCCGGCTCGGGCCTCATGGTCAGCATGCCGACAGGCTCCGGCAAGAGCCTCCTCTTCCAGATTGCAGCGCTGCATGGCCGGGAAAGCAGCTCCGGCGCCTGCGCGTTCGTGATCACGCCGACCATCGCGCTCGCCCTCGATCATGCGCGCACCCTCTCCCGACTGGCCGGCCTTGAGCAGAGCCGAGCCCTAACCGGGGACACGCCGCCGGCAGAGGCGCAGGTAATTGTCGATGCGTTCCGCCGCGGAGAAGTCCCCATTCTCCTGCTCTCGCCGGAAAAAGCTCTTGGAGGCAGCTTGCTTCGGCATCTCATCGAAGCGGCTAGCCCCAACTCGCCGCTTTTGGGCCTCGATGCGCGCCTGACGCACGTTTTCGTGGACGAAGCGCATATCATCGAGAGTTGGGGGCGCAGCTTCCGTCCGGATTTCCAGCGCCTCCCCGCATTGCTCGCCGAACTGCGCGTCGCCAATCCGGCTATCCGAGCGGTCCTCCTGTCTGCCACGTTGCCGCCGGCGGCTCGAAGAGTGCTGCGGCAAAGCTGGCGCTTCGACGGGGAATGGCTGGAGGTCGACGCCCGCATCCCGCGGTACGACCATGATGTCGTCGTCGCCGCCTACGACGACGCTACGCCGCGCGATGAAGCACTCGACCATCTGCTTGATCGCGCACCACGTCCCGCAATCGTCTACACGACCGAAGTCCAGCATGCGCGGCGGCTTCACGATCATCTCAGTCGGAGCGGAGGCTATCGACGTCTGGCTCTCTTCACCGGCGAAAGCCGTCCTAACGAGCGACGACAGGTCGTGGAGCGCTGGGCTCAGGACCAACTCGACCTGGTCGTCGCCACCTCGGCTTTCGGAATGGGGATCGACAAGCCGGATGTGCGATCGGTCGTTCACGCTTGCCTTCCGGAGGGTCCGGCCCGCTGGTATCAGGAGATAGGCCGAGCCTCCCGTGACGGGGGCCAGGGTCTCGCGGCCTGCCTGTTCGTCGAGGGGCCTAGGAACAGCGACGTCAGCAGTGCCTATGCGCTTGCGACCGGCGGCTGGCTGACCAGGGAATTGGCGGAGGCGCGCTGGGCTGAACTCTCCGCCTCGGCGACTGATCGTCGGTGGGAAGACGGACGGCAGCGCATGTCCGTTAACCTGGACGCGGTTCGCGAAGGGCTGCGCAGGCAGGAGAGTGATTACAATCGCGGTTGGAACATGAGCCTGTTGACCCTCATGCAGCGCGCCGGCGCCATTCAGGTTCGTTCGGTTCCATCGGCAGGGGATCAGCCCGGGTCCGTTTGGGAGCTGGAGATAATGGACCCGAGGATCCTCGACCGAGCCGGCACAGAAGCCTGGGACAAAGTCTTCGAACTCCGGAACGGCGAAATCAGCGAAGCTCGGGCGCTCCTCGGGCCATTCGTGTCGACAATGACCGAAAGCCGCAGAGCCTGTGTCACCCGGACGGTGTTTGAGCTGATCGAGCCCACCGCCTTCGCGCCGCCCTGCGGCCGCTGCCCCGCCTGCCGGGTGGCGGAGATCCCGCCGCCCGAAGGGTTGCTGAGCGCCGGAATGGAGCGGGCGTGGACGGCTCCGGCCCTTGTGCCTCGCAGGCTGCCGCCAGGTCTGCTCCTCGTATCTCCCCAGGACGCGGGCTTCGGCGCGGGGCTTGAGAAGCTCCTAAGCCGCCTCGCTTCGGCGGGTGTGGAGCAGTTCCTGTTGCCGCGGTCGATTGCTGCGGAGGGTGCTTCGATCCTCTCGCGGGGCACTGGCCTCGGCCTCATCGTCGACGTCATGGCGATGACGGCGCAGACGGCGCTCGCCCGCCGCGCCACCGCCTTTCTCCTGCCGCCGGACGGGACTTCCGCGTCCTTCGTGCTCGCGAGGCTCTCCGCCTTCGCTGCATTCGAAGAGCTGCCGATCATGGTTGTCGCGGAGCCGGATCGCCGGCTCTCCGGTCGACGGCTGGATCAGACGGTTTCTAAATCAGCGCCCATACCGGAAAGCCTCCTAGAGTCTTTCGTCGCCGGAGGAGCCGGGGCGGCATGAGCGTACTCGCCCGCCCACAAGGCCTTCCGGACCGCGTCTGGTCGCTTGTCGCCGGGCTCGCCGCCCTTGGGGGGCAGTGCAGCCGGCAGGATCTGGAAGCGATCGTCAATCCGGGATACCTCCGGGAAGGCCGAAAGGTGCAAAGCAAGGCGGAGCTGGCGCGCGATACGCTTGGCGCGGCGTCTAGCCTTGGCCTCCTCACCTATGATCGGAATGAAGCGCGCCTGGCGGAGGGGCTCGCTTTGTCGTCAGCTGCCGACCTTGCGGACCATATCCATGACGGACTTTGCCGTCTGCAGAGCGGCGAGACCAATGCCGTTCTTCTCGAGGGCTATGCCTGGGTCGCCGCAGAGAGTGACCGAAGCGGCGGCCTTGGCTGGATTTACGAGAGCACCCGCGAGGAGTTTGCCGACAAGGCGAATCAGGCGCTCATCTCGGACGATGAAGACGGGCGGGCGATGAACACGACGAAGCTGCTCCCCTGGCGGCGCTGGTTGGCATTCATGGGTCTCGGAGTCAGCCTTCCGCTCGCCCAAGGGACGCCCGACCTCCCCATGCCTTCGTCCCGAATCGCCCGGGAGCTTGGCCGCATCGATTTTCCACGAGGTGTCGATGTGGCGGCAGCGGACCTCCTGGCGGTGCTCGCTGAGCGTATGCCTTATCTCGATGGGGGCCGGCTCTTCGCCCAGGCGTGCCAGCGGATCGAACATCCGGCGCCGGTCCGGCGCCTCTCCCCGTTGACAAGCGCGGCGCTCCGCGACCTCCACGACGAAGGATTCCTTTCGATGCGGCCCCGGGGCGACGCCGCGGACGCCGCTCGGCTCTCGGACGATCCTTCGCACCTCATTCAGACCTTCAGTACCGTGGTCGTGCGAACCGCCGGAGGCACTACGTGACCGCCAGCCCCTTTCCGGCCTGCTGGACCGCCCAGGACGCCCGCGCGATATTCGTGACCGAGGCGCTGGAGGGAGGCGACGCCATTTTCCTCGCAACCCACACACCGATCACCGGGTTCGACGTCGCGGGAACGGACGCGGCCGATATCCGCGATCAGGACGAGCAATCCGTGCTCGACGCGCTCTCCAGTCCGGAGCGGCGCCACGCATTCTGCGTCGTTCATGGCGAACCGGGTTCCGGCAAGTCGCACCTCATCCGCTGGCTGTCGGTGAACTGGCCCGCAGGAGGGGACGTCAAGCTGCTGCTCCGCCGAGCGGACGGGAGCCTGGAAGGCGCATTGCGGCAGCTCAAGGAGCGATTGCCGCCCGAATTCGAGCCGCTGTTCGACAATCTCGGCCAGAGGCACCGCGCGGCCATCCAGGGCCGGGCCAATATTTTCGCCAGCACGCTGGCTGACACGCTTGAGCCGGATCATTTCGACCGTCCTATCGGAGACGAGGATTGGTGTGCGGCTCATGCACCCGCCGACCTCGTCGGCTACCCTTCCGTGAAGAAGGCGTGGAGAGCGCCCGCGGACATCCTGGCCCTGCTCGAAGGCGCGGGAGGCGAGCGCAACAGCGCGACCGCATCGTTCAACCTGTTCCACATCGAAAGCCTTGCCGCAGCCTGCGCCAATCTGCGGCCGCCTGCGATCTCGGCGCGAGCCTACGAGCTGCAGCGGCGGCTGGCGCGCGAAGCCGAGACGATCCGATCCTATCGGGAACAGCAGTGGCTTCCGGACGAACTCGCGGCACAGGCGGCGGAGCATTTCCCCCACAGCCTTGCTCTGGTCCGAGCGCTGAACAATCGCCGCAATGATGCGATACAAAATGTTCTCGGCGTCTCCGCAGAGGGTCTCAAGACGCTGTTCAGGAGCGTCCGGCAGGCGCTTCAGGCACGCGGTCAGCGCCTCGTGCTCCTCCTTGAGGATATCACCAGTTGGGAAGGTCTCGATGACAGCCTGATCGACGTGCTCGTTTTTAACGCCGAGGCACGCGGCGATGAGGCGGAAGCGGATGTGTGTCCGCTCATCTCGGTCGTCGGCGTCACGCCGGATTATTACGAGCGTCTCCAGGGAAATTACCGCCAGCGCATCACCCATGAGATTAAGCTGGGTCAGTCGACCGGCGGACTGCAGGACGTCGCCACGCTGCGGGAGGCGGACGACCGGCGCAGCTTCGCGGCGCGCTATCTCTCCGCCGTTCGAGCCGGCACGCCGGCACTCGAAGCTTGGCGTGAGGGCCTGCGCCAGGGATCCATGGAGCCGCCGCCGAACATCTGCGACGGCTGCTCGCGCCAGGCAACCTGCTTCCGAATCTTCGGCGAGGAGGCGGGGATTGGCCTCTTCCCCTTTACTGCCGATGCGCTGGAGCGCTTCTTCGATGCTTTGAAGGAGAATGACAACGGGCAGACCTGGCGCACCCCCAGAGGCATGCTCCAAGCGGTTCTCAACCCTAATCTCGCGCAGCCCGAATCAATCGAGGAACGCCGGTTCCCGGTAGCGCTGATCGAGTCGACCGGCATTCGTAGCGACCGGCGCTCCGATACTGTGCTCTCGAACCGCCTGGAGCGCATCGTTGCGAACCGCATCCTCGTTCCGGAGGAGGAAGCCAGGATGCGGCGGATGCTGGCCTATTGGGCAGATCCGGCGCGCGCCGATACGCATGAAGTGGACGGCGAGCTCTCTTTCGCCGGCGCAAAGCGCAGCCTCTTCGAAGCATTCGGCCTGGACTGGCTTGGCGGCGAGGCAGCAGGCGAAGAGCCGGCCGCGGCGGCCCCAGTGGAGCCGACCGAGCCTTTCTTCGCGCCTGACCCGGAAGAAGAGAATGATCCGGCCGCGGCCGCCGCGCCTTCGGTCTCCGCACCTCGGTCCCCAGCGCTTCGCGAAACCCGCCCCCCCATCGTCCCGCCGAAGCCGAGACGGCTCACGGCCAATCGGGACCAGCTTGAGCAATATCGGCACGACCTCAGGGGCTGGGCGAAAGGCGGAAGCATTGCCAATGGCGCCGGGTGGAACCGGATATTGTTCGAACTGGTCCAGAACCTCGACCCGCGGAAGCTCGGAGTAGCCCCGCCGCTGTTCGAGAAAATTATCACTCCCGAAAGGGTGAAGCTTCAGGGCAGCTCCGCGAGGCTCCTCGACTATCTGATCGTCGATGCGGAGCCTTGGGCGCGGGATGGACTGGAGGCTTATCTCGCCCTGAAGTTCGACAAGAGTGTTTCGCGAGAGGACGCGGCGTTCCATCGACGTAATCTTGCTGTCATGATGCGCCGCCTCGAGGCGCTGGTGGTCGCCTATCTCGATCGACGCATTCCCCGGCTGGCGTCCGGCGAGCGTTGGTCGCCGGCGGCCGCCATCGCTCAGATCCTCACGGCGCGCGCATGGCTGCGCGGCACCCTCGATCCCTCCGTCTCGACGCTCGACCATGTGAGTGCCATTCTCTCCGACGAGCCCGAAGTGTTGAGCGATCCGAAGGCTCGTTCAATGCCCTGGCAGGAATGGCTCACCCAGACCGACAAATGGCACGACCGGCTTCGGGACGAGCTGAGATCAATGGTAACACTGTCCATCGCCGACGGGAGCGGCAGCATCGGCCTCACCGACTCCAGTGAGATTGCCGGGGCGATCCAGCGCATGCGCGACACCGCGCGCGGCGACGAGGTTCCCGCCGAGGATGGGGGGCTTCCCGAGCTCATGCGCCGGGTTCGCGAACTCGCCGCGCAATGGAGAGACAAACGCGCTGCGATCGACCGCACGGAGGCGGCCCAGCTCAAGGGACGGGTCGAAAGCCTTTACGCCCTCCTGCGCGGCAACAGCATCGCCCACCATTTCAATAGGCTCGACGCGTGCATCACGGCCGTGTCGGACCTGATGCCGGATGCTGCGCCCCAGGCTGTGTCAAGCTGGAAGATGGCATTGCCGAGGGTGAGATCGCGACTCTCGGAAGGCGCCGGCGAGCGGGTCGAGGACCTTATCGCCGATTTCGACGACCCGGAGCGAGGCCTTCCGGCGAAAGCGGCGCTCCGCGCGGGTTGGCTGGCGCGGGTGCCAGCGCGCGACCTCGAAGACTTCCTGGCGTTGGCGAATCTTGGAGAGAAAGTGATCGAACAGCTCATCGGCCATGCCCGCGACTGCGTTCGGGAGGCTTCCGGCGCGGGCTCCCTGCAGGAGGTGCGCAAGATCGGCGCCTCGCTAAAGGAGGCCAGCGGCCTGGCCGCCGAGCCTGAGGGACAGGTGCCGTGACGGACAATCTCGAGGGGCTCGAGGCACTTTTAGAGGCCCTGCCGGGGGCGGTCGATCGACGCCGCCTGGGGGACCGACTCACCCAGAGCATGGAAAAGCTTCGGACCGCCGCTTACCAGGCTGGACGTCTCGCCTCGCTCGTCGAGCTTGCGCCGGCGATCGGCTTCGGAGTCAGTCCGCAGCAGCGGGCAATGCTCGAGGAAGTTCGCGAGGAAGGCTGGGCTGTCGGACAGGCGTTGGAAGAGGCAGAGACAGCCGAGCAGCTGCGCGATGCGGTTCTCGAATATGAAAAGGGGTTCTCAAACACCTTAGGGAGCCTCGACCGGGCCGTCCGCATCCACTGGTCTTCATTCGCGGCCGAGACCTTCCGTCCGCTCATACCCTTCGGCGAAATGCTGGTGCGCACCGGAGTTGATGCCGGGCTCGGAAGGCGGCTCAGCGACTGTGGCCGTCGGGCCCTGGCGCCGAGCGACTCGGGATCGGTCGCGGATCTTCTGGCGCGCGTGAAGGCCCTTCTCGCCGAGCGCGACGGACTGGACGCCGAACGTTCCGGCCTGGTCGAAGAAGGCGAGATCGGCGCCTTTCTCAGCGCACTGTCCGAGCAGAAGGCGACGCTCGCAATGGTAACGCCCAAGGTCGCCGCATGGCTGGCCGACAAGCAGGCCCTCGAGCGGTTCAGCGTGGCGCCTCTCTAGCCAGGAATCGCTGGAGCAGCTTGCGGCTAACGCTCGCCTCGGTTAGCGAATCCGCCATCAGGTCGCTGGGCTGGTGAACGCATCCTCGGCAGCCGTCGAGACACAGCGGCGCCGCGAGGCGGAACGCCTGATCGGCCAGCCGGGCCTCGGCGGTCAATGATCCTTCGCCTTCCGAATCGGCCACTCGGTATGCCGCGAGAAGTCTTGCGAGAATGGGAGCGGTACCAGCCGTCGCGGCTCCGACCGCCGCCGTCGCCAACTCCCATTCGAGAACCGGACGTCCGCTGCGCCGCTCGGCCGCCGCTCGCACGGCTTCGAGATCCGTAGCCACATCGTACAGTGGGAAGGATTCTGCTTCGACTGTCTCCACGTCGAACAGAATACGCACGAGCGAGGATGGGAGAGCTCCTCCCGGCTCCGTCGGGCCAAGCTCGAGCGCAATCGCAGCGAGCGCCCGTGGATCCCGCGGGTCTCCAGCGCGCCATCGGTCGTGACGGTCTCGCATCGCCCAGAAGGTGCGCACGAGCGCGTCCTCCTCCGCGTTGGGACAGGCGGAGAGGAAGCCCCCGGCCCACAGACCGACCGCTTCGTTCCAGCGATCAATGATGCCGCGCATCGTGCCGTCACCATGAGCGCCTGCTTCGCAGAGCGTGATCGTGTCGTCGGCGTCGTCTCCGAACTGGAGCGGCAGACGGATATGGGAGAGCAGCCGCCGCTCGTCGCCTTGACCAACTTGTGCCGCCCATATCTTCAGGCGGACGGCGAGAGCATGAAGGACGGTGCTCCTCAGATATCCGGCCATCGCGCCGGGATCGCGAACCTCCGCCAGACAGGCCTTGATGAGGTCCCGGAATGCCTCGCCGGAGAGAGCGTCCGCCGTCCTCGCCACTCTCGCCTCCGTCATCAGTGGATGCTGACTCAGCAAGGCGGCCCGAGTGGCTTCGAGCAGGGCCTTGAACTGGTCCGCCGACCAGAATTTGAGCAGCCGGTTCAGCCGTCCGCGCAGGTCGGCGTCGCCCGCAGCAGCAACGAGAAGGTCGGCGCCTCGCTTCGCTTCGTAGCCATTAAGGCCAAGGCCACGGGCGCGGCTCTCGACGAGATAACGGGTGAACTGCGCAGCCCGCCACCGCCTTTCCCCCTCATCCTCCTCCATTTCCGCCTGAACCTCGGCAACGAAAGTGTCGAGGCGCTGACCATCTATGCGGATGCGCAGGCCCTCGGTCTCGACGCTATAGCCGTGCAGGAGCGGCCGTTCGCTAGAAGGACCGGTGAAGATCTGGGCGAAGCTCACAGGGTCGCTGCCCTGGACATCGAGGCGCACCTCGGCGTCCGCCCCCCAAAACACGCGAGCGACGTTGAGTCCTGTCGAGCCGCTGCGAAGACCCACGCCGGCATGAGCATCGATCGATACAACCCCGGGCTGCAGATCCTCGGACGGCAGGCGGCGCGCCGCCACCGGCTCCGCGGAGACGAGCAGGAAGCCCCGTAGCTCGCCCCGGCTGTCGTGCCGGATCGGGCTGTCCCCCTCGACCAGCGGGGCGATCACCCGAGTCCTGCCCGCAGAATATCCGAGCTCGGCGGTCCAATAGGCGCCCGCCATCCATCCCACCCGCTCGAGGGTCGCGATCAATGGTCGGCAGAGGTCGAGATGAAGCCCGCCAAGAGCGGACCTCGCCTCGACGGGTAATTGCGCAAGCAAGGCAGCCTCGTCGCCGGCAAGCGGAACGCGTTGCGCCCCCAAATAGTCCGAGCTCGCGAACCATGGCGCCTTGCCGTCGCGCGGGGCGCGCCAGTGCACGATCGAGGCGCTGTACCGCCGGGTCGCGTTGCCCGGAGCGAGGGTCGGAAAGGCCAGGCTGACATCCTCGCGGTCTCCCCCCGAGACCTCGGGTCCGGCCACACGAAGCGCGGGAAGATTGATCGTGTCGAAGAGCAGGTCCGGCGCCCAGGCAAGATCACGCCGGACCTCGCCCAGGTAGCGCGTCGGGCCACCCAACCTTGCCGCCCGCGCCGCATTCCAGAAAGCAACTACGTCGGCCACGCCGAATTCCGCCCATATATCCGGGCCCAGCAGCCTTTCCACGAGGACGCCGCCCGCGAGGAGCGCCTCCCTCGAAGGTTCTCCCGACGGGTCGAGGCGCGGCTCGCCGGGGAAGGCGTGGCGCGCGATCCCGTCGAGCAGGGCGCTCAGCGCCTGTCCGCGCCTCACGAAGGCATTGTCCGGATTAAGCGGCAGGTCGAAGCCGGTCGGGCTCAACATCTCGTGCGGCCGCCGGAACCACCAGCTGTCGCGGGGGGAATAGATGGAGAGCGTGATCGCCGTGATCGGCCTGTCCTCGAGCCCCCGCCCTCCGCGCCCCTTCCGCTGGACAAAGCTCGCGAGGTTCTGGGGCGCGTAATGCTGGTAGACGAGGGTAATGTCCGGATCGTCATAGCCGACCTCGAGGGAGGAGGTGGCGAAGACGATGTCGGCGCCCTTCACCAATGCTTCGGCGTCGCTGCTGGTGCCGGAGTAGATCGGCGTCTTCGCCACGCGCAGCGGGCTGCCGGGTACCCGTCGCCCCAATGCCCCTCGCTGGTGGCGATCGTTGGCCGCGAACCACCAGCACTCGCCGTCGCGGAACCGGTCGCAGCCGATTGGCTCGCGGCAGCACTCGGCCTGGGGGTTCCCCTGCGCGTCGTCGCCATACGCGCTGATTCTGTACGAGGCGAGCTCTCGCCCTTCCTCCGCATCCGAATAGGCGCCGTGCAGGCGCCGCATCTTGTCGATCGAATCGAAAAACACCAGCGACCGATAGCCGCCCTCGCGACCGGTGCGGCGGCGCATGCCGTGGGCGACGCACATCAGGCTCTGGATCGTCGTCGCGGCGCCCGCGATGTCCGCCCCGCGAGATTCCACCTCGGGCTGCACGAAGTAGAAATATTCACGGCCGCGCGGGTTCGCGTCGGTTTCTCCTGCTTCCGGCCGGATCACCGACACCTCGTCTCGGCCGATAAGCCGGCCCCAAGCCTGAGCCGGGTCCCCGATCGTTGCGCTCATCCCGATGGCCACCGTCGGTCGATTGTCGCGAGCGTTCATCTCGGCTCGCGCGAGAAGCCTTCTCAGAGCCAGTCCCACCTGGGCGCCGTGAATGTGGGTGTAGAGATGGATTTCGTCCGCGAGGAGCGCTCGGGGAGGGGCGAAATCCGGGTCGTCGCCGAAGAGACGGCCGTACCGATGGTCGTGCATCCACTGGTGGAGGCTGTCGGCCGTCGGGAGGAACAGGGCCGGCGGCCGCGCCTGCAGCTGGGCCTTCGAACCGATCCACCCGGCGAAGCGCCAATCGCCCGCGCTGCAGACGAGCGCATCCGCTCCATCCTCGCCCTCACCTGGACGCAAGTTCAGCGCCGCGCCGCAAGACGGGCAGCCGAAAAAGGGGAAGGAGAAGGCGTTTGGACCGGCCTGCGGCCAGATTTCGGCATAGCGAGAATGCATCGTCTCAAAGCTGTCAGGGACATCTTTGACCTGCAGCCCGAGAGTGAGGAGCGGCAGCCGCTCTACGTCTGCGCAGGCGGCGAGGTAGCCGGCAAGACGCTGCGCCTGGTTCGCTGCTAGCCGGATCCGCGGGTAGGCAAGCACGGCGCGTACACCCCGTATTCCCTCCAACCTGTCGGCGAGCGCCCCCGCAATGAGCGGCAGTCCGGCCGCCTCGGTCTTGCCCGAGCCGGTGTCGGCGGCGACGGCGATCGTGGGGGTCGCTTCGCCTCGCCACGCGGCGAGACCCAATTGCAGCCCGCGCTCCTGAAAAGCCGCAAGCGCCGCTTCCTCGCCCCACATCCGACCGAGAGCCTCGCCCAAGCCCGACAGTGCCTCGGCCTGCGCGGTGGTCGCATCAACGCGCGCTCTAGCGAGCACCTCTTCCAGCCGAAGGTCGCGACGCGGCTTCTGGCGGTCGCGCAGCTCCACCTTGAGGCTGCGCACAAGAAAGGGCCTGCGGTCGGCGTCGTCGGACCGGAAGCGCTGCTTCACGTGCCGCAATTCCCGCGCGATCTCAGCCACCCGGCTGCGGACTCGCGCGTCCTCGGCGAGCATCACGTGGCCGGCGGCTTGTAGGCGCGAAAGAGACCGAACCGTCGCGTTCACATCGACATTCGCCTTACGCGAGAGGTCGACGATGGACGTCCAGGAATCGAAGATTCCGAAATTGATCCGCGCCGCCTCCATATCCTCGAGTCGGTTGAGCAGCGGGAAGTCCTCATCGAGGAGATCGGGCTGTGCGTCGGTTTCCTCGGGCAGTTCCTCAACCGGTGCAGCGTCCACTGAAAGCGTGATGTGGGCGCCGGCCATGCCAAACCGGATCAGCCCCTCCTGCTCAAGGCGCTGGAGCACCGGAAGCAAGGCGTCGTCCCCCTCGGGCGTCATCCAGGCGAATCGGTCTCGCACAGCATCGTAGAAGGCATGGCGCCCGCTTTTGGCCTCGCGGATTGCGACCGCGATGCGGGACCGCACCGTCTCAAGATCGATCGCATAAACTCGCCTCGGCGCCTCGAACGGTCGTGCCGTCCAGAAGCGCCCGAAGCGACTGCTCTTCTCCTTCAGTGATACCCAGCCCAGAAGGTGAAGGGCCCTTGCTTCAGCGTAGGGCTCAGTCGGGCGCGCCAAAGCCTGCTTGACCCGGTAAAGCGCCGCCGACCCGAACTCCCCTTCCGCAGCGACTTGGCGGATCGCCGCGAGGACCCCTTCGATCGCCGCGGTCATGTCGGGCAGCGGCGCCTGCACCGGCGGTTCGTCGGTCAGGTCCAGTTCTGCCGTCTCCCCCTCGAAGCCGCGGGTTCTAATCTGTACCGGGACCCGCCGGCCGGCGGGTCCGTCCAGCACGGTCTCAGCGAGAGGCGCGCAGGAGAAGACGAATTCCCGAAGGATCTCGGCCTTGTCCATCACGTCCTGCTCCGCCGGGACCGCTTCGAGCAGCCGACGGCTGACGATCAGCACCAGCTTGGTTCTCGCGCGTGTCGAGGCGACGTTCAGCCGTTCAGGCGAAAAGATGAATTCCGCTTCCGCCAGCGCGAATTCCGGATCACCGACGCAATAGGATAGGATGACGGCGTCGCGTTCCTTGCCCTGGATTCGGTCGACCGTCTCGACGAACGCGTCGGTACGGAGCGTCTCCGGAAGCGCATTGCGGATGGCGGCATTCTGGGCACGGTGCGGACTTACCACGGCTGCGGCCTCGTTCCAGAAGCGGGCCGTTGGAACCGCTTCGCCGCTGGGTCCGACAACGCGCTCGGCCAGCGCGGTTGTCAGGCGGGCCGCGAGCGCCGCCTCGAAGGGGCTTGCAGTCGATGCCGGAGGACCGTCGTGGACGAAAACCACGACCGGCAGATCTGGATTGAGGGCGGTCCGGGCAACGAGGTCGAGCCCATCGCTCCAGTCCTGACGCAAAGCGAGCCGTTCAGCCGGGGCCGCCGACACGTAGCGCCCGGGGTAGAATTTCCGCTCCGGGAATGCCGCCAGAGGAGCATTCAGTCGAAAGGTCTCCTCGAGCGGAAACTCGGAGGCGTTCGCCGACTTCAGGAAGGCGTAGAGAGACCCGCCCATGTCGCGTCCCTCGACGCGCGTTTCGCGAGCGGTCCTCACGGGAGGCAGCTGCTGGTCGTCCCCCGAGACGACCACCCGAGCCCCCGGCGCCATCCCGCCAAGCGCCATCAGCCCGTGACCGAGCACCATTTGCGAGGCCTCGTCGAGGCAGACGAGGTCAAAGAGCGGCGCCGTCGGCCCGTCCGCGCCAGCGGCGATCCCGGAGGAGAGCAGCCGGTAGAGCGACCAGGTCGTCGCGCCTATCACCGTTTCTCCGCCGGCCAGCGCCTGCAGCAGGTCGGCTTCGTCTCCCGGCCCCATCAGGTCCACTCCGCTCGACAGTCCCGCTGCCGGGGGCGATCCAAAGTAGATAGCCCGCGGCGCCGTGGCCGAATGGACAGCCTGCCGCTTGGCGACTGCATCGAGGACGTTTCCGATAGCGTTGCGGGTAAAGGCGGAAACGAAAGTCCGGGCTGGCAGCCCCGCCTTCACGCGGGCCGCGGCGTGTCCGATGATGAGCCACGAAAGGAGGTGAGTCTTCCCCGTCCCAGGGGGGCCGAGAACCAGTCCGGCGCGTCGGTCGGCTAGGCCCCGCCACGCCGCTTCCTGAGCCGGCCGGAGGCTTCGATCGCCGGTGCGCTCGATCGACGGCAATGCGAACTCTTCGAGGCCCGCCAGCCACACGTCGGCGTCGGAGGCCGACCGGGCGAAACCCTCCGGGTCCCTCAAGAAACGCAATATTTCGCTGCGAACGGTCACGCCGCCTCCCCGGCCGCCAAGAAGCTCAAAAAAGCGTCGGCCTTGGGCGAATTAAGGTCGAGGAAGCTCTGGTCGAGCCACCAGCCGTCCTCGCCGGCGCTGCGCATCATGTCCTGGAACGGACCGCTGTCGAAATTGCCCCGATAAACGCTGATTCGAAGCAGGTTGGGAGCGTCGCCGGCACGAGAATTGCGCAAGCTGCAGGCGAGACGCGGCCACAGACGCGGCTCGAGGACGAAGTCGGGCTCACCGTCGCTCAGGATGAGACCGAGCGCACCGGCGCCGATGTCGGCATCGAGGGCCTCTGGTGGAACCGCAAACAGCATCGCGACGTCCCTCTGCCGCGGATAGGCGCCGAGGAGCCGCATCGGGCCGATCGCGCGGCCTGCCTCGCGCCGAACGCGCGGCGCCCGCGCCAGGCGGATCAGGCTTTCGAGAAGGCCCGACCGGTTTTCGAGGAGCTCGAACGCCCGGAGCACGTCGAGATCTCCAGCCGCCAGCGGGTTAAACGTTGCCTGGAGACGGAACGGCTGCTTGTTCAGCCGGAGCATCGGGGGCTGCCCGGATTGGACGCGCCGCGCGTGCTCGGAGCGCAGCCACTCCGCAATGGAATGTGTGGCCCTGAGCCGGGCCGACACGTCGGAGCGCACGTCGTCCACGCCCGGAGCCTCGCGCCGACCCTCTCGCAGGGCACGGCTCACCTCCATGGCCAGCAAGGCGGAGAACGGCCGCGCAAAGCCGTCGGCCGGACGGTAAGGCTCATTGATGAAGCCTGCGGCGGCGAGCGCGCCGGACACCTGCCGCAAGTCATAGGACACGGTCACCGGCAGCGCGAGCAACTGCTCGACGACGCTGCGCAACGCGGTAGCGGGCAGGTGCTCCATGCCGCGGAATTCAGGCTCGGGGACGACTTCTTCGGGCGGGAAAAGGCGAACCATGTCTAACAGCCCCGCTCGTATCCGGTCGTCGTCCAGATGACGTCTCACGGCCTCCTGCAGGGCAACCCCCTCCGCTGCCTCGTAAAGAAAGATGTGCGCGAATAGGCTCGCCGGGTCAGAGGCGCCTCCTGGCAAGGCCGCGTTTCGCGCATCGACAGCGGTAAGATCCGCGACCACCTGGCCGAACACTCTGACGAGGGCGTCGGCTTCGGCCGTGCGATCGGCGCTCGGCAGCACCTCGATATGCTCACGGACGGTCTCCCCTTCAATGTAGAGATAGCCGAGGGTCACGAGTCCATCGTCGACGGGATCGTGATCCGCGACGAGATAAAGGGAAATGTCTCCACGAGGCGGCATGAGGAAGGTGTGCGGCTCCGAGCCCGGGCCCACGGCGCCATCACGCAGCGCTTTCGCCCGCACAACCAATGTCTCGGCGCGCCGCGAAAGGGACCAGCCGGCGCCATCGATCTGCCCGACTCCAGCGCCCATTCCGGCGAGCTTCGCGACGGTTCCGGCGCCGCTAGAAAGAAGAGTCCGCTTGGCCTCGTGAGTCAATCCGGCGACGGCCGAGACGTCCCGCGCCTCGGCCGCCCTGTCCGAGCCGACCGCCTGAATGCAATGCGGCAGGTAGGAGCATTGCTCGCACTTGAAATAGACGTGGAAGAAGGTCTCGTCACGGCCAGGCGCGACAATTTTGCGGGCGATCCCGGGGAGCGTGCCGCGGCAAAAATCCTCGACCAGCCGGAGGTAGGGGCCGAGCTGAAAGATTTCGGCCTCCCATCGGTCGCCCTCGGCGTCCCCGTCATCGGGAATGCGCCAGATCTCCCCAAACGGATCCACCTTTCCCGGCGCCCTCGACTCATTGAGAACGGCCTCTAAGAGGAGCGCATAGAAGGCGACCTGGGTCTTATGAAATGCACGCGCACCGCGCGTGGCCTTGATGTCGATGAGCCGGAACAGCGGCACGCCTCCCGAGAGGTCGCGCCGAACTAGGTCAGCGAAGCTGCGGCGGAGAAACAGATCTTCGCTCAGGAATTCGGGCCTCCCCCGAGGCCGGAGCTTTACCTGCGCCGCATATTCGGCCGATCCCCGCCCCTGCAGGAACGCGGTCGCCGCCGCGGCCGGAAGCCCGTCGGGGTCGCCGGGCGGCGGCCTCAGGACCCCCGTCTCGGAAGCCAGCCGCCGCACCACCCGTTCCTCATAATCGACTCCCAGAATCGCCCAGGGCTTTTCCCGGTCATCCTTGACGACCGGGACCGCGGCGAGCTCGGCAGGCTCCATGATCTCGTAGCGCGTCTTCCGTTCGCACCGGTATTGGAACCAGGATTTGATCGTGGAACCGCTGAGCCCCTTTGCCATGCTTATGCCAGTCTCCGAATCTATGTTTCGGACCCTAGCCCCCCATCGATGGCAAAGGGAGCGAAGCCGGCCATAAAATTCACCACCGTCGCGGTCCTACCTCGAGTGGGGGTCCGACGGCTCCGAATCCCGACAAGCGAGCCCTTCAACCCGTCTTTCCCGTAGACGCGGAATATCTTAGCACTCGCGGCGACCCTCCGGACCGATATCGGGATTGCCCATGCCAGACCTTGAGTTCACTTACAGCGCCCAAAGATTCAGGCCCCGCGAGGGACATGAGCAGGAGCTCCTGCTCTTTGTCGCTCCGGCCGCCGACATTCGCGCCTGGGCCGGAGTTCCGCGCAAGGCGTTCGACTACCAGCACGGCTTTCAGCGGACGCTCAATCCGGGGAGGGTGGTCGACGTCACCAAATATTTCCGCGAGGACGCGAAGAACGTGTCCCCGACGTCGATCGTGGTCGGACTCACTGCCGACGTAGCGATCGATGGGCCCCAGCCGACCGGGACGGCCCCGGCCCAGGTGACGGTTCGCATCAGCCTCCCGGATTATGCCGCCATGTCGATCGAAGATTTGGCTACGCACGCGATCGCGCGGCTTCGGACCCGGATTCCCGAGGCGACGGCGACTCAGATCGAGCAAAATGTGGCGGAGGCATTCAGCGAAGCGCTTCGGCTTCAGGATGAGGAGGCGGTGGACGAGGCATTCGGAATAGAAGCGGGCACCGACATCGACTCCGGTGTGGGCATGGATCCCGGCGCAGAGGAACGCTCCTACTTGTCTGACTTCTACGCGCAGCTACTCGGCTATCAGCAACGGCTTCTGCCATGGCCGAACGAGGGCCAGTTGCGGGAGATCCTCTATTCGATCCTTCGGCCTGCCATCATCGTCGACGGTCAGCATCGGGTCTTTGGCGGCGCGCAAGCCGATCCGGGCATGCTCTTCGCGGTCTGCGCGATCCCGAATTCGTCCTGGGCCGAGAGCGTCTACCAGTTCGTCGTGATCAACCAGAAGGCCAAGCCCATTAAGCCGGCCTTCCTGAGCTCGATCATCGCTACCTCCCTCAACGCCGAGGAGATCGAGGCTGTTTATGGCCGTCTTCGCGCTTCCAGCATCGACGTCGACCGGGCGGAGATCATGGACCGCATCCACACGGACCAAGTTTCACCCTTCTGCGGGATGATCGACTTCGAGGTCGAGGATTCGCCTGGTTTTCTTCAGTTTCCGGGTATGGCCCGGCTGGCGCGCGAGTTTCAGAATATCCCCAAGTCCCGGTCCGTCCTCCTTCCGGACGGCGAATGGGGCGGAGTAGAGGGTGAATGGATCGACCACTTTTTCGCGTTCTGGAGTGGTGTGCGCGACTATTTCGAAGCCGCCGATCCCCGGCTGTGGCAGCGGCCCACCCCGGAAAGCCCGAACAACCTCCTCAAGATCGTCACCCTACAGGAGGTGCAGGGCCTGATGCTCGACAGCTGGGCGGACAGCCGCGCCGTCCGACTCGGATCACCCGCAGACACGCGGCAAGCAGCCCATGACTTCTGGACCGGCTTCCCCGCCACCTTCTTCACCGACGAATGGCGGCAGAAGGGCCTTCAGACGTCGGTCGGGCGCCGGATCCTGAGGGACGCCATCGCCGAAACTCGGCGCAACCTCGGCAGGAAGAACTGGGGCCATCGGCGTCTCAAGCTCTTCTCCGATTGAACGATGCCCCACTGGATCGACTTCGCACTCATCGGCGATGAGGCCGCTCTCGACACGGCTATCCGCGGCCTCACGCAAGATGTCCGCAACCAGGCGCTGTTCGAGTTGGCCGGCGCATTGGGATTGTCGGACGACGAGGTCCTCAATGGAGTCTTGCGCCTGCTGGTCGAACGTGCCCGGCCGCTCGCCCTGCCGGCGAGGCTGTGGTCACGGCCCGTCACAGCGTCCGACGACCCTTTGGCCTATATCAAAGAACACTTTGCTCGTCGGGGAATCTCCCCGTCGAAAAAGCGTCTCGACGCGGCGTTGGCGCTCTACCTCCAGTTCAGTGAAGAGCGTGCCGGTCCGCAGGTGCGACTGCGCGATCTCCAACAATGCGACTTTCGATGCCAGCATTGTGGTCTCGCCTTTTGCAATGAGGAGCTCGAGCACAAGGGCATCGAGTCCCCCTTCGGTTATCGCGGGCGGGACAAACGCGATCCGATGAAGCCGCACTGGAACGACAAGCTGGAGTTGCGCTTTCCCACCTTCGATCACGTTTGGCCGATCAGCCTCTACGGCAACAACGACGCGGCCAACCTCCGCGTCCTCTGCAGGGGGTGCAACCTCGGCAAGGAAGATGTGGTCGCGTTCGAACAGACGAAGCCTTCAGTCGGGCTGCCCGGACGCGGCCCGCTCCTGCAGGGCGGGCCGGTATCCTGGCCCGCCTTCTACGCGCAGTTGCGCCGCTTCCCTGAATGCTCCCGCACCGGGAAGGGGTGCTCGGAGACCGAACTCACGGTAATCCTGAAGGACCCCGCCGAGGCCTTCGTCCTCGACAATCTGCTTACCGTCGCAAGCCCCGGCTTTTAACGGCGCTGCCCGACCAGGCCCATCTCCGCGCAAACGAGCACAGAGCGGCTTTAGTCTCGCACCATGCTGGCGTGTCTCTTCAAAAAACGATGTGCAGACAATCGCTTGTCGAGCATTGCGAGACAGTGCCTTTATCTTGCCTTCCCCTCCCCCTTCTCTGCTTCTGCCCATTTCACCCGCTTTTTCCGACCCTGATCGACAAAAAAAGGGAGCGACGCCGCCCGCGCCGCTCCCTCAAATTCCAGACGCTCGATCGCCGCTCATGCAGCGCGATCGAACGCGGCCGCCGCCGCCTCGCGGCCATCGAAGCTTCGTTTCCAGAGCAGGTCAACCGCCATTCCCTCGCCGTCGACGAGGCAGCAAGCCGTGTGCCACCGGCCGCCCAGGAAGCTCAGGATCGCCACCCGCGCGAGCTCCCGTTCGTCCTCGTCGTCGCCGAATCCGACGTCGACATGCTGGCCGAGATAGCGCTCCTTCAGCCGCGCCTCCCAAAGGTAATCGGCCGCTTCGGCTTCGAGGATTCGGTCGGCCAGAATGGCTCCGAACTCCGCCCGAAGACCCTCGACCAGAGCCTCGCACCGCCCGTTCTCAATCGCTGAAATCATCGTCATGTCCGTCTCCTTGAGCTTTGTCTTCCGATCGAAGACGGCGCTTGAGGAGCGGGCGGCGGAGCGGCTGTCAGGGACGCCGAAGGCGCCGCGAAGCGGGGCGTGGGGGAGCCGATTTGCGAAGCAAATTGGGGGGACCGCGCATCCTTGAGAGCCGCTTCGCCGTCCGCCACACTGGGTCTATTCGGGAAGTAACCCCTCCCCCACCCCCGCCGCCCACACCCAAAATGCATGCGAAAAGCCCCGGCGGCACGTGCCGCCGGGGCCTGTCCGGCGCCCTTAGAAGGGCAGGTCGTCGTCGCCGTCCGGCTGATTTTCAGCGCCGCCGCCCTGGCGCGGCCGGCCGAGGAACTGGACCTCGTCGGCGATGATCTCGCAACCGTAGCGCTCGATGCCCTCGCGGTCGGTCCACTTGGTGTAGTGGATGCGGCCGCGAACCGAGACCTGCATGCCCTTGGTGGCGTGCTGGGCGACGATTCGGCCGAGGCCGTTGAAGCAGGTCACCCGGTGCCATTCGGTGTCCTTAGCGGTGAAGCCGCTCGCGTCCTTGTAGGTCTTGCCCTCGCTGTCGCGCTTGGGCCGGCTGGTGCCGAGGCTGAACACGGCGATGTCGGTGCCGCCATTGGTGGAGCGAAGCTCCGGATCGCCGCCGAGATTGCCGACGAGAAGGACGATGTTGGTCATGTTGCGTCTCCTGCTTTGGTCGCCGGGACCGCCCCGTCGACAGCCCGAGGAGAGGCGAGGCGAAGCGCAGGTACGCACCGAGGGCGCAGCCCGAGGATCACCCCGAAGCAAGGCTGGCGCGGGCAGCCCGAAGGGCAACACGGGCCGAAGCGAAGCGGGTTGCGGGCCGAAGCTGCCGCGCCATAAGGGCTGAAGAAGGAGATGGGGCCGGTTCGGCGGCTGGGAGCACGACGGTTGCTGATCATCCGTTCTCAGTTCGCGCGCTCGGTGGCAGGGCCGAAGGAATCACCTCCGTCGGCGGCCCTCACGGGTCATCAAGGGCGCCAAACAAGCTGTCGACACAGCGGCTGCCTGGCGCGAAAAGCACGATAGGGGAACCTCACCGTGGAGCCGCAATGACCGACAGGCGCACCTTTCGCATCGTCACCGCCGACAAGCTCTCCCTGGATCAGTTCGCCCGCTGGCACGCGCTGCTGGTGTCGCTCGCGCAGCCGGGAATGGGAGCCGAGCATCTGCTGCCGGTCTTCGGCTTCAAGTTCGTGCTCCGGCCGACGGACCTGCCGGTTCCGGACTGCGACCTGAGCTGGGGGATCGACGCCAAGGGGCGCACGGTGCAGATCAACCCGGCCGCATCGGCGGGCGATGCAAACGTCCTTTCGGCGATTGGTGAGGACCGGGAACGGCCCGGCCAGTATGCCGTGCTGCGGCAGGGCCGGCTGCAGAGGAACCGCGAGACGACGAGCCAGATCAGCGGCGGCGAGTTTCGCTACGCCTTCCAGAAGTTGCCGGTCAGCGCCACCGGCTCGTTCGGCGCCAGAGGGCGCGAATGGTATCTGGTCTGTGACCTCAGCGACGATCCCGAGGAGGTCGCCCGGCAGAGTGCCGACTTCGTCGAGCGGTGCTCGAGAGTGCGGGCGAAGTATGCGGCCCCGGGTGAATGAGACCCTAGGTCAGCCACCAACCTGCTGAGCATGGGGGACGAGAAAATGCAGTTCGTCGAGGCGTTCAAGCACCTGGGCTATAAGGTCGAAGCGCAACGGCAGGACTGGAGCGCGGAGACGGAGGACGGCGTCTGCATCTCCCTCTGGAAGAAGGAGATGGGCAGCCGCGACGGCCTTCTGTGGATGAACACCCACGTTCATGCCGACCTCATCGAAAACTGGGGCCGCAAGCCTGGCAACATCAAGCGGATCAGACACCTGCGCCGAGCGCTGGATGAGTTCGGCGGGCGCGTCGATGTCGTCATCGTCAGCGGAGATCCGGGGGTGAGCTATGGGACGGCTCAGCCCTGGGTGGCCGAGGGAGGACGTGCCGGCACGTACTGGCAGGTGACGGAGCTGGATGACGAGACCGGTCACTTCGAGGTCGTTCTGCAGCCTGCGGCGGCGGTCTGACTTCGCATTCGAGCGGGTTCGGAACTGCGCCCAGAGGACGACTGTCCCGGCTGAAAGGCGGTGGCGATGCGTTGCCAAGGCTCGCCCGAAACCTCGTCACACCCGAAAATTGGCGCTGCTACAAAACGAGAACCTGCTATGGTTCACGCATGCCAACATGCCGCAGTCATTATTACGACGTTCGCCCTTGCCGCCCGGGCTGGAGCTGGTCCGCCTTCGAGCTGGACGGCATGACGCCGATCGGGCGCGGAGAAGCCGACACGAAGCGAGCCGCGGAGACGGCTGCAGCGGCGATCGAAACCGAGCGTGAGGCCCAAAAGCATGGCGATAAGACGACCTGAGGCGCCGCAGCTCGACGCGATATTCGCGACGGTGGAGAAGATTCATCGCGCCGAAAAGCGTCTCGCCGGCCTGCGCGAGCAGGTCGCTCAGGAGGCGCGGGCACTAGCGGAAATTCCGGACAAGAGCCTCCGCATTGCAGCGGGATTCTACGCCTACTGGTTCGCGCCCGAGGTGCCCGCCACCGACATTGCCATGGGAGCGACTGGCAGACCTCACCCCGGCAAGCTTCTCAAGCTGGCCGGGGCTGTATCGGTCGGCGTCCCCTGCGACCGCCGCGGCGAAGACCTGCCGATTCGCAGCCGAAGCCACATGAAGGAGGTGCTTGAGCAGGCAAGGAGCGGCCCCTCGTCACGGCTTCGATACAGGCTGATATGCATCCCCTGCCAGAATGCCCTCCAGGATGAGACGCTGAGCGAGTTGATGGCGGAAACCGACGCCTCGGAAGCTCGCCGGCGCGAGCTCGCATCCCTTTCCTACGCCGAATACGTGCAGACGCCGGAGTTCCAGGACGCGCGAAACCTGCATCTTTGGTGGCTGACGGATCGTATGCACGCCCTTCGATGCGAAACCTGCGACGCCGAAGCCTCGCTCGGCATGTATCACAAATCCGCCGACGACGAGGGCGGGCTCGGCGATACAATTTTGCTTTGCACGTCGTGTCGCGATGCGCTTGCGGCAGCCGGAAAGCTCGCGGGCCCGCCTTGCGAAGCCAATCTCGTCCCTTCCGAGCTTCTGGAGAGCTTCGTCGAAGCGGGCCGCGCCGAGCTCAGCTGCTAAGGGGTTGGAGATGCGTGCTTGGCGGAACGTCACGATCGAACCTCTGGCGCCGGCACCCGCGGTCGAAACACCCCAGATCGCGCAGGTCCTGAGCCTGCGCACCGGCCGATTGCTGGACGCGAGGAGGTTCATCACTCGCCATCGCTACGAGGATCTGGTCAGAGTGCGGACGCGGGTGCTCGAGGCCATGTACGCAGGGAAGCCGAGGCTCGTCTGCTCCGTCTGCCATACGCCCGCCCGGATTTACTGTTCCTGTTCGGGAGGCTCCTGAAGCATTACGGCACCGACGAGCGACTGCGGCACGAGGACCGAACGGGAAGCTGGGGCCGCAAGGCGCAAGCTGTTCGCACCGAGGTGCGAAACGGCAGCCGGCGATACCAGCCCGCGAGCGCCTGGCCGGAACTGCTCGGCTATCTATTGCCGGAAGCCGCTACCCTGTTCCAGCAGTAGAGTGCGTCAGCGGCTGGAGTCCGGTTCAGTTCTCTGCCGCGCGCTGCAGTTCCTCAAGCCGCTCTCGAGATACAGCCTCGACGATGTATCGGAGACGGCGAACGGATGCGGTGAGAGCCTCGAGATCGTCTCCACTGATTTCATAGTTGGCGGAGTAGCGGGCCTCGACATAGGCGCGCTTCAGCAGCTCGAACCGCCGCCGGTCCACCTTCGTTGCTCGCGGCCACGCCGCGATCAGGCGGGGCTCCTTGTCCTCCGCCAACGACCTCAAGAACTTGATGTTGTGCGAGCGGGGAAAGTAGAGCGTTCGCACCAGTAGGAAGCACGCAAACGCCCGCTCTGTGGCTTGGTGCAGAGAGAAGGCCGCGTCCTTTCGCCAACCTAAATTGTCATAGCCTTTGAAGGCTTGCTCCTCAGCCGTCGCAAGGGAGCGATCGACAGCTGGCAGCCACTCTCGATAGAACCCCGTGGCCATGTCGAAAGCATCTTTGGAAGAAGCCGGCATGGGCGTAGCCAGTTCGTGCTGCGGCAGCTCGTACAGCGCGATTCCGTCCCGGACGATGTCGATCCAGAAATATTCGCCACGCTTCAGCGCCTGGTTCACCTCGTCGAGCGAGTGGACGATGAGATTGACTGGCCTGCCGATCGCCGTGTCACGCAGGATCCGGTCCTCGGCGACGTACCAGTAATCGGCGATCTCGGTCAGATCCTTGTGGCTGACAACGATCAGCAGGTCGAAATCGGACTGGTAGCCATTCTCAGGCTCGTCCACCCAATCGTCGCGCGCATAGCTCCCGAACAGGACGATCCTGTAGATCTTGCCGTTCCGGCGCCACGACTGCGTGGCCCGTGCGGTCGCCCTCTCGAACTCCTGCATGAGGACCCGCACGACGCGCGCGAGCTCGTCCTGCTGAACCTGCGGAAGATGATCGATTGCCCTACGCATGGTCACGGTCGTTCCCGTTTCTCGGTAAGGATGCAAGCCCACAGCGACCCGTGGGCGCTCGCCAGCGCATGCCTGTCTCTCGGACTAAGCTGCGCCTTGAGGCCCAAGGTTCGGAAAGACGTTCAGTCCGAGAGCAGGTGAAGCCTCAGATATTTCCGAAAGAGGCGCTGGGTTCCCTCCAGAGGAAGCCCCCCCGGGTCGCTCGACATGCTGTGAGCGAATTCGTCTCGCGCCTTTTTCAGCACCCGGAAAAGGCTCAGATCCGCGTCCGCGTCCTCTGGACTAAGCGCGCTGGCAATGATGGTGAACTTGTCTGCGAGCCGGTACTTATCAGACATGACCTCCTGAAGACGCCGCACCAACGGCGCGGTACCCGAGGGCACAGCCGCCTGCACGGCTCCCATAAAGGCTGCCTCGTAAGGTTTGAACGCGGCCGAAGTGAAGATCTCGAGGCCAGCCCAGGCCGCGAGAAAGCAGCGGAGCCTGTCGCCCCCCGTTTCCTCCGACAGCGCGAGCAAGCGAGGGACGTTGACCAGGTTCGAAGGGAGAGCGAGGAGGGCTTTTGCGAATTCAGCAGCCTCGTGGGCCTGCTCCGGCAGCAGTTTCTGCTGGACCGTGATCGTCCCGCTCATCGACGGATTGACCACATAGATTGGTCTCTCATCCGGCGCATCGCTGGCCAAGGTGACTGCGCCGATCAGAAGCCCGCCACCGATCGGTTGCTCGAACCCGGCCAGGGCCAGCGCCGTGAGTGCGACGCTGCGGACGACGAGAGCGCGCTTCTGCAAGTCGTCTTCCCCGATCAGTCCTATCCCCATGGCGAGGTCGCCAAGCTCGACAATGTGCCTCGAGTTCGGCTCAGGCACGTCGACCAGGCAGTCGACCACCAGAATAAGCCCATCCCCCTCCAGTCCCGCCGGCGCCCGTACGTGAGCAAGGGCCGCTTCGAAGCGTTTCCGCGGCGTTGCGCCGCGTATCCCGGGCTCCCCCATGAGCGAGTTGGCCAGCATGATGCCACATGCATGGCGACGCCTCAGATGCTCCGCCTCATCGGGAGCCTGGGCGGTGAGGTAGACCCGACAATCGCCGTCGGAGACGAGCTCCAGCCGGTCCAATCCGATCACTTCGAGCACGCCTCGGAGCTTGTAAATTTCGATGTAGCGCGCCTTCATGCGCGACGACCCGGCTTGCCCCAATTGTCGTGCCGCGCAATCGAGCCGATCTCGGACAGCACGTCCGATAAAGACAAATGGGTCTCAAGAGCTTGCTTGTAGCGTTCGGCGGCGCTCCTGAGATCTTCGAGCCGCGCGAAAGGCCTTTCGATCTCGAAGTATCGCGCAAGCTCGGCAAAAAAGGGGTCGCCATCCGTCACGTGAACGTCGACCACCGCTTTCTCCTGACCGGTATAGCCATGAAGGTGCCGTGCTTCTTTTTCGCGGTCAGCGGGAAGGCTTTCCGGCGAGAACCACAAGGTGCGATAGGTGAGGTCGTGCGTGTCCGCCCTCGGCAGCGGATGGTCCTCATGAACGGGAAGGCGCCCCGATGACAGCAGGTGCTGCGCGTCGAGCAGCACGGCGGCCTTGCCGCTGAACATTTCACTGAAGGTCCGCTCGAATTCAGGGTCCAGAAGTTTCATCTCGGCGTAAAGGTCCCGGAACATATGGTCGAGCTGGTCCAGATTGTCCGACTGCTGACGCAAGAGAGACGTGATCCGGTGGAGATTCAGCGCGAAGAGGTGGTGATCCCCTTCCTTCCGGTGGCTAGCGAGCGCCGCAGCCAGCTCATCGAGCAGGATTTCGAATATCTCGATAATGTCGTAGGCGATCACCAGCGCGACATGCAGCCGCGCGGCGGCACGGCGGTTGTTCCGAAGCCGCTGGGCTTCGACCAGGCGTACGGGATCGACGCGTTCTAGGAACCACTTTATCAGCTCGAACATCCCAGAGGCATAGACTGAGCTTCTTTCCGGCGCATCATCGATCCGCGCAAGGAGTGTCCTAGGTTGGCGCGCTGTCTGGCGACCAAGGGGGCCGCGCGAACGTCAACGCGCGCAGCATCCGGAGGCGTGTTGTTGCCAACATCGCCTCCCGTGGCCGCGCTAGGCGGTCACAAGGTGCGCGCAGAATGCTTCGGGTTGGTGCCCTGCGGCCCGCGCCGGTCGACTACGGTGACGCCTTGCTCCTTCGCCTGGATGACGAGGCGCTCGAGCACACCGTTGCCGGCGAAGGCGACCAGGTAGCGCGGCTTGAGCGAGAGCATCTGCTCGTTGCGCTTGAACCCGGCGCGTGCGCCCAGGCGCGTATCAAGGCCGAAGGCGACCTGCGGGACCTTGCGGCGCTCGGCCCAAGCCGCCGCCAGCCGGTCGACGCCCTTCGCATCGCCGCCATGGACGAGGACAATGTCAGCCACGCGCGCGCGAACCTTGTCGAGCGTCTCCCAGACATTGGCCGCGAACACCTTCGCTTGCTCGTCGGTCGGAAAGGACAGCCGCCCGCCGGCGAAAAGAACGGGCGTTCCCTGGGGCATGGCCGCCCGGCGACGCGCTTCGGCGCGGGCGCGCAGGAACTCGCGGCCGTCGACGACGGCGGAGGTGAGCGCCTTCGAATGGTTGAGGCGCGATCCTCCGGCAGGCCGCCAGGAAGAGCCGGTCTCGCACATGTAGAGCTGAGCGGCGGTCTCGCGGAAGGCTTCCAGCCCGAGCATCGCCACTTCGGCCGAACGCGCGCGGTCGATCTGCGCCTCGAGCTCGCCGGTGTGGATTTCGGAGCCGTCAGCCGAGGCGAGCAGGCAGCGTATCTCGTCAGTGGCGCGGTCGATCTGGGCGGAGCGCTTGGCGGTTGCGCGGTGGAACAGGTTGACGAGGCCCCAGGCCAACTCCTCGGCGTCATCCTCGAGAGCGGTGTCGGGGAAGAGGGCGAAGAGGTCCGACCAGATGGCGGCGAGCGTCTGCTCCACGGCTTCAGGATCCGGCAGTTCCGCGGAAGCATTGCTGGCGATCCGCTCGACCTTGAGATGGCCGAGCTCGAGCTGGGCGAGCTGGGCGGCCAGGCTTGTGTGCATCTTGTGTCTCCTCGGGTTTCCGACGCCGGAGGCCCGGCGCCTGGAGCCCGAGGACCCGCTTCGGCCGCCTCTCCGCACCGCCAGCGAAGCGGCGGGAAACCCCCGGCCGAGGCTGGCGCGGGCGGCCGCGCGGAGCGCGGCAACACGGGCCGAGAGCCGGCGGGTTGCGGCGCGGCGGCGGCGGGTCAGGGCGCTCTCTCGCGCCGGACCGGCGCCCAAACCCGAAGCCGACATATGCATGCATGGGAGGCGCTGATCGGTGTGACCGGTTCATCCAACTCGAGTGAGCGGCACCTGCTTTCAGGCATGCTTCAGGGGCTTTCCGTCAATGAATGGAACTCCCCAGCCGACGCAGCCCGGAGCGACGGCGACCGGAACGAGAATGGGATCGACGCCCCACTTGCAGCGGCTGGCTTCCACGTCTTGCCAGCTAAGCCCCTCGGGAAGGCGATAGCCCTGCTCCACATAGCTCTGCTCGATCGCATTCGGCATTGCGCGTCTCCTGACTGGGGCAGGCACCGACCCGCTCAGCCGTCCTTCGGGAAAATGTTGTCGATCGTGAGCGTCGCGCCCTGTCGGCCGGTCGCCCATTCGAGCGCTTCCTCGGCAGACCTCGCCAGGATGCGGTTCATGCGGCGCCGCTCGTCATAATCCTCGCCCCAGTGGACCGATGACGGGTAGAAAAACTCGCGCAGCTCCGAACGATCCGTGACGCTGCTCCAGCGGTCGGCCTCGTCGCGGCTTTCAAAGCCGCGCCGGATCAATAAGCCGTTCCTCAGATCACGGACGGCCCAGCCCGCGCCCCAACGCTCTATCGTCGCAAACATCAGAAGCCTCCCACCCGGTGGAGCTTCGTCGGCGCGAGGTTCAGGACGACGAGGCCGGTGCCGCGGTGCCGGGTGATGATTCCGCCCAGAACCGGCTCCATGTCGCTGCCAAACGTGACGGCGGCGTCGCCTCGGAATTCGTCTTCGGCGACGAGGGCCTGAAGCTGCAGAATGAGTTCGTTGATGGTCATCTCGTCTCTCCTTCCATGCTCAGGATTCCGGCTCACCAGAAGCGCCACCACGGCCTCTCCTGGCGCTCGAGCGCCCGGTCGAGCTTTCGCAGGGCCTTCGCCAGCAGGCGCTCGGTCGCCTCGCTGGTGATGTCGAGGCGCTCCGCCACCTCCTGGTTCGAGAGGCGCTCGCGAGCGCTGAGGAACAGGGCCTCGCGCTCCATCGCAGTGAGGCTCCTGGCGGCTTTCTCCAGCCGCTCCGGCGTCAGCGCCGGGCGATCGCTCGCCATGATAAATCTCCTCGATTCCTCGGCACGGGGTGGGGACGGCTGGGATTCCGGGCGGCGATCCGTTCGGGCCGTTGCACCGTCCTTGCCAATCTCCTGTGAAGCGTCGCCGCCCCTTCCGGCTGGGGTGATGGCCGACTGTTCAGTGAGGCACCTCGGCTAGGCGCGTTGGCCGGCGTTGATCGCGGCGGATAGTGGGGAGCGTCTGCATATCCCTTTGGACGATCCCTGCGGCCGCTTTTGACTATTTCCGGTCGCCGTCCCCAGCCCGTGGCGAGGAGGAACCGGGCGGCCCTAGGCAGGACCGCGGGAGGAAGGGCCCGGGAGACGTCAGGCCGCTTCCTCGATCTGCTCGGTCGGGCGTCGGGCCTCGCCGTCTTCGTCGACATGCTGGCTCACCTCGGCTGCGTCGGGCTCCTCGCCGGTCTCCACTTCGGCTTCCTCGAGAGCCGCGAAAGCCGCCGCGGGCGCGAATTGCATCACCTCCGGCACCCAGGCGAGCGCCGCCTCCTTGACCTCGACCTCGGCGATGAAATCGCCGGAAAACATCCGTTCGCACGATTGGGCGAGCTCGGCCTTCTTGGCCTTGGCGTAGCGGCCGGCCAGCGGAGGGCCGCCCACTTCCTCGAGCGCGGCGAGGGTGACGCTCTTCGGCACCCGGTCGAAGAAATTGGCGCCGGTCGGCCGCCACCAACGGGGGACGTCGATCCCGAGCAACCGCCCCAGATGGTCGTGGAACGCGCAGAAGCGCTCGCCGGCGAGGTTGAGGCTCGCTTCGAGCATCCTAGCAACCGCATGGCCGAGCCAGGCGGCGCGGACCTCGTCCGGAAGGCAGCGGAAGGCGTCGAACCGCTCGGCCCGCGTCTTCCCCTCCGTCCAGCTCCGGTCGAGCCCCTCCGATGCCTGCTCACGCGCGATCGTCGCGGCTGCGTCCGGAGTCTTGAAGTCGAACACGGGGTTGGCGGGCGCCATGGCGATCAGCGACGAGCCGCTCTTCTCCGACGAATAGCCGGCCTCGCGATCGATCATCAGGAAGATGGCGAGGTCGAGGGCAAGGCCCGGATCGGCCGCGACGTGCACCGCGAGGATGTCGCGGCGCTGCATGGCGAGCTCGTCGACCAGCCGCTGCGAAAGCCCGGCGGGCTTCTGTCGCGGCTGAGCCGCGCCGGCGAGGCTCGACTCGCCGTCGTCGGCTCCCTCGGCGTCGGCATTGGACGCGGCGTAGAAGCTCGTGTCGAGCCGCGGCCGTCCCTGCTCGTCGAGGACGAGGAAAGTGCCGACCTGGGGCTTTAGCGCTTCGTCGATGACGGGGCGCTTGTCGACGATCGCGTCGATCTGGTCGCTGAGGTCGCGGATCTTCACCTCCGCCTGTTCCCGCGCGCTGTCCTCGGTCTCCTCGTCCTCGAGGAGGCCGACCAGGTCCTCGACCTCGGCCTCGAGCGCGTCGACTCGCGCCGTCTCATCGTCGGTGAGCGGCGGGGCCTCGACCGGCACACGGCGGAGCCCCTCGACATGCGAATGGCCGACCCAGTTGTCGAGAATCGGCCGGACGAATGCGAGCCCGGTTTCGGCGGCCGCCTCGGCCGCGAGCTGCTCCATCCTCTCCCCGGCCAGCCGCTCGAGCAGCGCGATGTCGAGCCAGCGAGCGGACGATTCGTCCGAGAAGAGGTCTCGCTCGACCCGGCCGCCGGCCGCGACATAGGCCTCCTCGCCGACAAGCCTTGCGCGCCGGTCGCCGGCGCTGACGGTCGCCTGGGTCATCATCCGGCGGATGCTGTCGGGATGATTGGCGGCATAGCTGCGCCCCACCTGCTCGGACACCCAGGCCTGACGCTCGCGGTCGGGCGTGGCCGCATAGGCCTTGGCGACATCGAGGCTGATCTCGCCGGCGCCAAGCGCCTCGAACACGACCGGCGCGAGCCCGGCGAGCCGCAGCCGCCCCTCGACGAAGCGGACGGTGAGGCCGAAGCGCCGGGCGATCCCCTCGACGTCCGCTCCCTGCTCGATGAGCTGCTGGAACGCGAGGCATTCGTCGGCCGGGTTCATCGAAAGGCGCTGGAAGTTCTCGGCCAGGCTAGCCTCGCGGCCCGCCGAAGCTCCGTCGAGGACGAGGCAGCACACGTCAAAGTCCTTCGCGAGCTTGCCTCCGTCGGCGAGGCTCTGCAGCGCCCGACGTCGCCGTTCGCCTGCTTCCACGGCGAAGCTACCGCGCGGCTTGCCGGCGGCGGTGACCACCAGATTCTGGAGAAGGCCGCGCGCCTCGATATCGGCCTTGATCTCGAGGTCGGCCTGCTCGTCGGCCCTCCGCCGCACATTGCGCGGGGAAGGGACGAGCTTGTTGAGAGGGATGGTCCTGATCATGGACGGTCTCCGGATGAGAGCCGGTGCGGCCTTTCCGCACCCGTCGCTCACCCGGCTCCCGACTCCTCTCCTCTATGCCAGCGCCGTGATGGCAACTAAGCGCCAATAGCGGTCGACGAAGCGATGGTAAGCTCGGCCCGAAAGCGGACCATATTTTTGAGCGTGTTGTAGAACGAGCCCTCGCCGATTCGGATCGCCTTTAAGGAGGTCGCGCAGCGACGTTCTTCTTCGGTGCGCGTGGAAACGTAAATCCGCAAAGCCGGAGAACTGACGCTGGATGCTGGCCGCGAAAATAGTTTCGTGTGCTGACGCTGGAAGCAGAGATCCCTATATGCGTGTCGGGCACAAGAGCGGGGATTTTTGGGTGGCGGAAAGAAAGGCGATACCGGCTGGAACGCGACTGCGCCTATTCTCGGACGCGGCGGGCTTCTGCCAGAAACCCGACTGCATGGAAGCCCTGTTTCCAGCGGAGATGGGTGGCGACAAACACATCGCCGAAATGGCGCATGTCATTCCGCATGGTGATGCAGGCCCGCGCCACGAAGAAAGGCCAGCGGACGACTTCGATCCCGATGCCTCCGAGAACCTGATCCTACTTTGCCCGACTTGCCATACGAAGATCGACAAGGACCCCGAGGCTTACCCGCGCAATATCCTGCTTGATTGGAAGGCCAGTCATCTCGGGCGGCTTGCGCACAAGCAAGGCATCAGGGCTTACGATGGTCGCGAGCAGGCGCGTGCAGCGGTCGTCGGCATTATGGCTGAGAACCGGGCCATCTGGGAAAAATTCGCGCCGGAGGAGGGCTCTGACTTCGAGTATGATCCGGAATCGGGCACCGCTGCGGCTTGGGATCAGCGCATGAGAAGCGTGATCCTGCCTAACCACTATCAGGCGTTGGCGATCATTGAGGCCAATCTTGGCCTCTCCACTGAGGAGGAACGCCGCACGTTCGCTGAGTATCAGGAGCATGTTCGCGGCTTGTCTGAGCGGCATATATGCGGCGTGTCAGGTCGCGCCATCCGCTTTCCGGAAGCAATGGAGGGGATGTTCGCGTGAGCTGGCAGATCAAATATGCGCTCGCCAATTTTGCGAAAGAGGGTCCGTCGGTCGCGAAGCATCTCGGCGGTGACGTCATTCGGATTGTTACCGAGGATCGACCGGATGTCGTTGCGGCCATCTCGGCCGTTACGACGGTCGATCAGGCAACGGCTGCCGGCTACCGGGACCGCGTTGAGGGCCTCGATTTCCTCTGCGGCTACCGCGCGGAATGTGTTTGGGAGGGCGAGGCGATCCGGCATCTCGAAGACAACCAGGTGGGCTGGGGAAGTTTCGGTACGCTGCGGTCGGCGGTGCTCGATGGCGATGCCAACACCGCACAGCACAAGGTCTACAAATTCTCGGATCGGCTTCTTCGGCAATATGGCCCCGTCGCGGCGGTCGACCGGGAGTTCGACCGCATTCATCGGGTCACGCTGCGGTCCGGAGAGGTGCTGCGGATCGGAATGATAGCTGACTATGAGCCGACGGCTGACGAGGTTCGGTCGTTGTGGGATCGCTTTGGCCCGGTCGACATCATCTGGAACACCAATCCGAATGGCACACCGCAGCCCGAGGCGAACGACGCCGGAAGGGAGCTGGGGTGCGAGGTGATGCTGTGGGACTCGTTAAGAGAGCGCTTGGCACGGGCATGATGTCGGCCAGCGAGGTTGCGGTTCACCTTCTGACGGCCTGCCCCTCGCTGGAGCATTTCGAGGCCTATATGTTCGGCTCGGCGATAGCGGGTATCGGGGCGGACATCGACATTCTGATCGTCGGTCCCGGCGGTTCGCTGCTGTCTCAGGTCAAGAGCGAGCTCCGTTCCGCTGCGGAAGCCTTGCCACTGCACGTCCTGTGCATGTTGCCGTCGGAAGCACTCCACACGCAGTTTGTAGCGAGGGAGAAATGCGTGCCGCTCTCTCAACTTGCGCTGGCGGACCGTCGAACAGAAAGTCGTCGAAATAGTAGCGGTCCAGGGATGGGGGAACGATGAAGATAGCGCTGCTCGACGCGGGCAAAACGCGATCTGTGCTGAAACGCCTGATCAAAGACTATGATGATATCCATATCGCGGTGGCTTGGGGCTATAATGGGAAGCTCGCTGATCTCCTGATGGAAAACAGCGGCAAATTCCGTTCTGTCACATTTGGACTCAACGGTTTTGCGACGTCGCCCGATCTGGTGGAACGCTTAATCGGCACAAAGAACACCTTTGTCGCGAAGGCGGACACCGGCATCTTCCATCCCAAGCTCTATCTGTTTCGGGCTGGCGGCATCGCACAGGCGATTGTTGGAAGCGCCAATTTCACGAAGGGTGGGCTCGATAGAAACCATGAGGCGTGCGTCCACATCGAGGGACCGGCCGACGGCGACATTTTCAAGCAGATCCAACGCGAGCTGTCCGGCTATGACGTGCTCAAGCAGCGCGTCACTCAGACGCTGGCGGACAGTTACCGGCGGCAATACGACGCGGCACGAAGGCAGCGTGGCCAGCGCGACCCGATCCTTCCCGACGACAAGAATTCCGGGAAGGGCCTGACCTCGCCCCTGGCGATGATGAGCTGGCAAGAGTTCGCGGCGACGGCGAAGCTCGATCCGCATCATAACTTTAAGCGCCGGATGACGCTGCTTCGGGAAATTCAGCGCCTCTTTGCGAGCGTGGAGCGCTTCTCGGATCTCACGGCGACAGAATGGAAGGGCATCGCCGGCACCCTCGGTAGATCCGAGAGGATCGCTGCGGGTCTCGACATCCATGACTGGGGATGGTTCGGGTCGATGGGCGGCAATGGCGATTTTGCGGGCCTGATCTCAAGGCAGGACCGCCAACTCGGTGATGCGGTGGACTGCATTCCCCGAAAGGACCCGGTCAGCCGCGAGCATTTTGAGGAATATTGTCGCCGCTTTCGTAAGGCGTTCACGGATGCCGACGCCCATCATGTCGGGGAGTTTCCGACGGCGACGCGGCTGCTTGCCATGAAGCGCCCAGACACGTTTGTCTGCGCGAACGGGAAGAATAAGGGCAATCTGGCCGAAGCGCTGAACTTTGCCCCGACAACGCTTTCGCTGGCGAATTATTGGGATCGGATCATCGTGCCAATCCAGTCGTCACCCTGGTACAACGCACCTCATCCCAGCGGGAGCGACGGCGAGTTATGGGACTATCGGGTCGCGATGCTCGACACGCTCTACTATGATGAGGACGCCTGACCTGGCCCTCGATGAGATGGACCGGCATCGCGCGGCGCCCTAGTCGAAGCGGATTCCAAGAGGCCGCCATCGGGCGTGTCCGAAAGCTCCGCCTCGAGGACATAGTTGGCGAAGCTGGCGCCGCTCTCGCGCTCGGCTCGGACGAGCTCGTCCGAGTTGAGAAGCGCCACATATTGGATGCCTGTGCTCTCCGAGAAGTCGGCGGCGATTTGCAAGGCGCGGGCGAATTGGCGACCGTCAACGGGCTCGAACAGGTGGCTGTCGTGGATGATGAAGCCTGGGCCTTCGCCACGTCCTTTAGCCAGCGCGGCGCCCGGGAGCGGCCCAATTAACGGTCGGATGCTCTGCGATGACCGTCAACCTGAACGAAGGTCCGTTTATTGTTGCGGTGGCTGCAAAGCGGTTGGACTGCAAACGGCCAGGATGAACCTTGCCCCGAGTTACCGATTGATGAGCCGCGCCAGTACCTCGGCCGCCTTATCCACGGGCACGAACAACCGCGTCTGGTAGCGAATGATTTCGGTGAAGCAGCCCTGCGCCTTGTACCAGGTAAGCCGCGCGGCGGAGAAGCCGGCTAGCTCCAGCCGCTGGCTGCCGTTGACCAGTGACCGCCTGAGCGTCAGCGGCTCCGGTCCGGAGAGGGGCAGCGGTCGCCCGGTTCTCAGCACCGTTGGCGCTAGCTCGTCGGGCGGCAGCTCAATAGCGAGCTCCAGCCCGAGCTTGCTGCCCAACTCTCCGAGCGCGGCCGCCGTGATCTCCCGGCCAAGGAGCGACCGCCCGTCCGCGGAGGCGATGCGGCTCACCTGCACTTGATCGTCGGGAAGCTTGTCCCAGACCGGCAGCAGGAGGCCCGTCGCGAGATGCAGTGTCTGGCGCCGAAGCGTCGCGTCCGCTTCCCGCACCTCCGCCTCCCAGGCATGCTCGAATTCGTCCCTCGGCGCTTCGCTCCAGTTCGTCTCCTCGAGCAGACCACATGGCACATATTCGTGCTTGAGCGGGCGGATCAGCTCGTAGCGGGGAACCGGCAGCCCGTCCTCCGACATGAGGCTTCGCGCGCGGATGCGAAGCGCGGCCTTGCCGGAGCGGGCGTTCAGCATCGGCACCGCGTCGCGGCGGGCTGCACGAAGCTCGTTCAGGCGATCCAGGCGCATCGGGCGCAGCCGGCGGGCGATCTCGATCCTCAGCAGGTGCGTCGTCGCTCCGGATCGGGGGTCGGTCCGAACGACTCGGTCGTCGAGGATATCGAAACTGTCCACGGGGATCGTTTCGACGCCCAGGTCCAGGGTCCCCGCCTCGCGGGCGGCGGCGACGCGCCTTTCGATCAGCCCGAGGAATTCGTCGAAGATCGCGTTCTGGAGCTCGATCCTGAGGGCGAGCAGGCGGTTGAGCCAGCGCTGGATCGGCGGCAGATCCTCGCGAAGGCTGCCGCCCTCCCCCTCAAGCTTCAGGCCTGTCAGCCGCTGGAACCGCCCAAAGGTCGTCGAGCGCAGCTTTCCGTCGAACAGCAGGTGGTACCAGTCGGTCAGTGCGTCCTTCGCGTAGCGGCTCTCCAGATTGTCGGCCGGATCGAACAAATTCTGGCCGCCGGTCTGGCGCTGGCCGCGGGTAAGCGCACCCAGCGAGTCGAGGCGCCTCGCGATCGTCGAGATGAAACGCCGCTCCCCGCGGACGTCGGTGGTCACCGGCCGGAACAAAGGCGCCGAGGCCTGACGCGTGCGGTGCGTACGTCCCAGACCCTGGATCGCCGCATCGGCGCGCCAGCCCGGCTCCAGCAGATAATGGATTCGGCGCGCCTGGTTCTTGGCGCCGAGGCAGGCATGGTAGGATCGGCCGGTGCCCCCGGCGTCGGAGAAGATTAGGATCCGCTTCTCGCCGCGCATGAACGCTTCCGCCTCGAGGAGGTTGGAACGGGCGGTGCGTCTCTCGAGCTTCTGCCGACCGTCAGGGCCGACCACGAGCCGCCGCGTGCGGCCGGTGACCTCGGCGACGGCCATCGTGCCGAAGCGCTCGAGCAAGGTGTCGAGCGCGGTCCCAATGGGCGGCAACGCGCAGAGTTGCTCGATGAGGTCGTCCCGCGCCTGCAGCGCCGTTTGGGAGTGGACGGGGCGGCCTTCCTCGTCCGACAGCGGCTCCGAGCGCGCATTTCCTTCGGCATCGGTAAACACCTTCATCTGCCGAGTGGGAAAGGCGGCGGAGAGATAGTCGATCACATATTCGCGCGGTGAGAGGTCGATCTCGAGCGCCTCGCGTTCTTCCGGGCTGAGGTCGGCGAGCCGGCGGTCCAACATCGCTTCGGCGGTCGAGACGAGCTGGACGACGACGGAGTGGCCCGTCTCGATGTCGGCTGCAATGGCCGGAACGAGGCTCGGCAGCTTCATCGAGAGCAGCAACTGGCCGAAGAAACGCTGCTTCGTCCCTTCGAAGCGCGACAGTGCCGCAGACTTCGCATTGGCGTTGAGCGTTCCGCCGGTGGCCGCATCGACGATACGGGTCGCCTCGAGCGCCGTCTGAAGGTTGGCGTGGATGATCGCCCAAGCGTCGGCATAAGCGTCGTAGACCGCGATCTGGTCGGCCGTCAGGTTGTGCTCGAGCACCTCATATTCGACGCCTGCGAAAGAGAGGGCGCGGGCCGTGTAGAGGCCGAGCGCCTTCAAGTCTCGGGCCACCAGCTCCATCGCGGCAATGCCCCCCTCGCGGATGGCGCCGACGAACTGTTCGCGGTTCGCGAACGCCGTTTCCGGCCCCCAGAGGCCAAGCCGCATCGCGTAGGCGAGGTTGTTCACGTCCGAAGCGCCGGTCGCCGACGCATAGAGCACCCGCGCCCGCGGCAGCAGGTTCTGGAGCCGGACTCCGGATATGCCCTGCTCCGAGCCCTTGACCTTGCCGCGGCTGCCCTCGCCGCCTGCGGCATTGGCCATGGCGTGCGCCTCGTCGAAGGCGATCACGCCTTCGAAGCCGGCGCCCGCCCAGTCGAGGATCTGCCGGAGCCGCGTTGCGTCGGCGCGGCCGGAGCGAAGCGTCGGATAGGTGACGAACAGGATGCCCTCGTCCATCCCGACCGGAGCGCCAAGCTTCCACTGCGACAGGGGTTGCACGTCGAGCGGCAGGCCTCCGAGCGCCGACCAGTCGCGCCGCGCATCCTCCAGCAGGGATTCATTCTTGCTCAGCCAGATATGGCGCCGGTTCCCCCGCAGCCACTGGTCGAGAATGATCCCGGCGACCTGACGCCCCTTGCCGGCACCGGTGCCGTCGCCGAGGAAGTAGCCGCAACGGTAGGCAGCGCCCTCGCCGCCTTCGTCCGTGGGATTGAGGTCGCAACCCTCATCGGCGGGGACGAACCGACCCGGGAGATCCCGTTCGAACGCGGAGCCCGCATAGACGAGGGTTTCCAGCTGGGCGACCGAGAGCAGCCCTTCCTCGACCAGCCGCGCAGGCAGCAGCGGCTTGTGAGAAGGCTTCGGCGCCGCGATGGAGCCCATCGCCAGCGATTCGACGAGCGGAGTCGGGTGCGAGGCCCCGTCCGGAATGGCGATGCGGCTGGGCCGGTAGGGCTGATAGATTCCGACGGGTTCGGACAGCGGCGCGGGCTCGTCGAGGACGTCGAAAGAGAGCGGGCTGGGCTTGCCTCGAAAAGAGGTCGCAGGCGGCGCCGCAGTGGGGCGCACCGGTGAGGCGACCCGTCGGGTGAACAGCACAGGAGCCGGGGGTGCGGAAGGCCTGGGCTCAACCGGCCGCGATGGACGCTGCGGCATGGTCTCGATCAGCTCGAGCGCCTGGTCGAGGCGCTGAACATTCCCGCGAATTGCGGCGGCGGCGGCGGGCTCTACCTTGTCATAGGCGATCAGCCTCACCGCGACGCCGGTGCCATGGCGGGCGAAGGCGCCGGGCTCGAGCAGCAGGTCGAGGGCAAGCCGGAAGCGACGGTCGATCTTGGAGCGCAGTTCCCGCCCCGAGCCGAATTCGCTGAAACTTTCCGGCATGATCGCAACGAGGCGCCCGCCGCTCCCCAGGCGGCGGAGCGCGGCCTCGAAATGTCTGGCGGCGGCGTAGCGATCGGCGCCGCGTCCCTCCGAGCGGCTGAAGGGCGGGTTCATCAGCACGAGGGAAGGCCGGCAGGCGGCGGAGAGGAGATCGTCGATCAGTTCGGCGTCGTGCCCCGAAAGAGAGGCACGGGGAAAGGCTTCGGCGAGGCTGGCGCGCCGGGCAGTGTCGATCTCGTTGAGGAACAGGCGGCAACCGACCCGGGCGGCGGGCCAGGCGAGCAGACCGTTGCCGGCCGATGGCTCGAGGACCACATCGTCGGATTGCGCTCGGGCGGCTTGCCCGACCAGGAAAGCGAGCGGCAGAGGAGTCGAGAATTGCTGAAGCTCGACCTGCGCTTCGGAACGGTAGCTCTGGACCGGCAGGCGAGCGAGGAAGGCCTCCAGCGCGCCGAGCACTTGGCGATTCGAGCCCGCGAGCAAGGGACATGTCGCTTCACAAAGGAACAGCGCCTGAGCGAGCTCGAGCGCGTCATAGGCCTCGCGCATCGACCAGGCGCCGCCGGCGTCGGACGCTCCGGTCTCTTCCACGAACAGCCGACGGAGCAGAGATCGCCCGACATCGGCGCCCGAGCGAAAGTAGGGGACGAGGCGGCGCGCAACCGCGATGTGGAGCAGGGGAGCGTCGGCGCGCTCGAGAGGAAGGGTGGCCATTGCGTGTCTCCGGCCCCAAGCCGCACCATCGCCGCTCAGGGTCGATGTCGACCGCGGTCTCTCCTCTATTGCCCTTCGGCGAGGAGCCTGGCGCGCAGCACGTCGTTCCAGTCGGCTCCGCGCCGCGCCGGATAGCGCGCCTCGATCCGAAGCCTGCCGAAGGCCGCGCGAGCGAGCGCCTCGGCGCGGCGCCCACCAGCGTCATGATCGAGGAACAGGACCAGCTCCTCGACTTCCTCCGGAAGCGCCACGAGACGGAATCGCTCCGTCCCAAGCGTCGCCCAGCAAGGGAGACCGAACAATGCCGAGGCCGACAAGGCTGTCTCGATTCCTTCGGCGAGGCCCATGCGCCGGGCTGCGCCGCCAAGGCGAACGGCGCCCGAGCCGAATCTTCCGAGGCCGCAGCGAGGCTCCTTGATCGCCGCCAGCCCGGCTCCGCGGGCATCCAGAAAGGTCCGGTGCACGGCGACGACGCCGCTTCCGTCGCGGACGGCGGCGATCATCGCTGGGCGGAAGCGCGTCAGTGGGCGCGGACCATGGGGAGCGCGCGGATGGAAGCGGAGTTCGGATGACTCGACCGCCAGGCCGCGACCGCCGAGATAGCGCTCGGCGAGCGTCCCGGCGATGGGCCCGGCGCCGCCCCACAGCCGTATCGCATAGGCGCGCGAGCGGTCGGCCTGCCGAGCCTTGCCGCTGCCGCTTTCGCGCGAGCCGGTGGCCTCGATCGGCTGGCCCATGGCCCTCAGCGACTTCAGAATTCCGACGGCCGAGCAGCCGGCGAAGCAATGGAGCAGCAGGCTCGTCCGGCCGATGCGCACGCTGAGCGAGGGCCGCCGATCGTCATGGGCGGGGCAACGGCAGAGGCCGGCCGTCCCGGACCAGCGGCCGCCGAGACGCTCGACGATCCTTCGGCCCTCCTCGTTCAGATCGCCCGGAACGCGCTCCAAAATCTCGCTTCTCCTTCAGTCCGTCCCACACGCGCCGTCTCTCCTCCAAGATTCGGGCCTCAGCGGGGGACGCCGGCGCTCAGCGGCACGAACAGCGAGATGGAGGGTCCGGAGGGACGAACCTCGCCCTCCGCGGACATTGCCTGCGGTACGCTCGCTCGCAGGGCGAACAAAGGCGGCGCGGGCTCGGCCCCGAGGCCGCGAGCCTGGACCGTGACGGCCGGAGCGGCCGGGACCTTCCCGCTGACAGCCGCGACATAGGCGACCGTCTCTCCCGGCAGCGGCCGCCCGGTTGCGAGATGCCGGGAATAGCGGCCGGGCCCGGCATTATAGGCGGCGAACAGGCCCGGATAGCCGAACCGGTCGTACATCGCGCGAAGATAGTAAGTGCCGGCAAGGATGTTGTCCCGCGGGTCATGGGGATCGGCGCCGAGCCGAAGCAGCGTGCGCACCTCCCGCCAAGTGCCCGGCATCAGCTGCATCAGCCCCATCGCGCCGGTGCGGCTGACGATCGGGCGGCCGCCCAGATGGGTGCGACCGCCGCTCTCGGCCTGCATGACGCGCCGGATCCAGGCCTCCGGGACAGCGAACCGGCTGGAGGCTTCGGCGATATGGCCCGACCAGCGGTCCACCGGGGCAGCCACAGCCGGGGTCGACACAGCGAAAGCGACGGTGGCGAGGATGGCCAGCCTCACCGAGCCCATAGCAACCTCGCGATCCCGACCAGCTCCCGTCGCTCCGTCAGGCCGAAATAGCGGCCGTCGAACGAGGCCGCGCTGCCCGGAATCAGGAGCAGATACTGGCCGTCCTTCAGGTCGAGGCAACCGGTCCACCACGGGAGCGGCCGGCCGGCGCCATCGGTATCTCGCCGCAGGAGCTCGAGGCGGCCGTTGACCCACAAGGCTTCCCCAGCGGCGCAGACGCGGTCGCCTCGCGCGGCAGCCACCCTCTTGACCAGCGGCACGTTGATCGGGAGGTAGCCTCTCTCCGCAGCAAGCGCCCGCGCCGGCGCGGGCGGCCAGGCAATTACCGTATCCCCTGTCCGGACCTCACCTGCCGGAGAGACCGCATAAAGGCCGATCGGCGCACTCTCGCTTGCATTCCAGACCAGCCACGGCCGCGGCGGCCACAGCATGGTCGCCACAGCCGCTGTCGCGGCGACCGCCGCGGCGGCCGTGCCGAACAGGCGGAACCGGCCCCGCCGGCGCGCGATCCGGTCGCGCCGCAGTTCCTCGCCCCACCGGACGAGCGGCATATCGCGCGGCTCAGGCACGTCCCGCCTCTCCCGACTGGCGGGACCAGGCGTCGAGATCGTCGATATGATAGCGCGACGTAGCGGCTATGCCGCCGAAAGCGCGGGCCGCTGCCCGACGCGCGCATCGCCTGCAGCTTCCGCGCGCTCAGCCCCAGATAGAAAGCCGCCTGCTCGGTCGAGAGGAAGGGGCTGCCCTTCTTGGCCCGTGCCGCCCGGGCGAAATCGTCGTCCATCGGAACCTCGTTGCGCCGGGCGGCACCCTGTCTGCGCACCCGTGCCGCCAGGAATGGCGCGCTTCGGCCGGCGCGCAGAGGCTCGAAAAGCGACGGGTCAGGATTCGAGCCCCCCGGGATTGCCAATGCTCGTGCGGACGGGGCGGGGGCGGGCGACTTCCAGTCGCACCTAGGCAATTGCGAGCGACAGACATTTTGCTGGCGGCGCGCAGCGTCTATGAAAGTGGGATGAAGGACCTTTGGGCAGGACTAAAAGACGCACCGCTCTGGCTGCTAGCCGGCGCGACGGCTGTCGCGCTGTGCGTTTGGCTCATCGCTCCCCTGAACACGCTCGTGCCTGAGACCTATCGCGCGCTGGTGCCACTGGCAGCCTTTGCCTTCGGAATGTTGACCGTTGCGAGGGCGATCGGCTTGATCGTGGCTTTCCGGCATGCCGAAGTCCTTCGGCGGCGCGAACTTGCCAAGCTGCGACTCGCAAAAGTCTATCGCCCGCTGATGGTTCTGTTCACGGATCGGCACTTAGACGCGGCAACAGGCATCCTGGCTCCGCACTGGCGCCACCGGCTGAAGAACGCATGGGAGACATTCATCTCGAGGCGCAGGGTCAAGGCAAAACTGAAGGGAGCCTGGCGCGCGATTTGGGACCGGATGGAGTCCACGTCAGCTGAAATGGAGTTCGGAGGCTCGTTCCCTCTCGAGAAGATCAAGGAGATCGCGTTCGCCGGGCAAGAGCACGCCGACGGCGATCTTCTCGACCTGATCCGACGCGCTGACCGTTCCCGCTACGAGGAGCTTCCCAGCGACGCCGCCGTCACCGACGCTGAGTACGCGCTTGTCGAGCATATCTTCAGAGAGCACGCGTCGTTGGAGCGGTTCGTAGGCCGATAAAGCCTCGCCCCCGTCTCAGGCGGCGGGGCGAAACGGCCAGCTGCGAGGGCCGCGAAAGCAGACATCTGCCGGAAGGTCGGAACCAGCCTTCGCTCCAAACGATTCCCGCCGGTGACGATTCTCACCGCCTGCCTCGCCTTTATAGAGCCGATGAAGCCGACGCTGGTCGATTCCCCGCCCGCCGGCGACGACTGGCTGCACGAGCTCAAATATGATGGCTTCCGCACCGAGCTGATCGTCGACGGAGACGAGAGTCGCGCCTTCACCCGCACCGGCCTCGACTGGAGCCGCCAGTACCGGGGACTCCTCGACGCCCTGCGCGCACTCGGGTGCGAGCGCGCGATCATCGACGGCGAGGTGATCGTTCAGGACGCGAATGGTCACCCCAACTTCCACGCCCTGCGCCGCGAACTCGCCCGAAAGAAGCCCCAGGGCCTCGTCTTCATCGCGTTCGACCTCCTCCATCTCGACGGCCGCGACCTGCGCAGGGACCCGGTCGAGGACCGGCGCGACAGGCTGCGCGAGCTGCTCGGCGACAATGAGGGCGCCCGCTGCTTCCAGTTCAGCGACCATGTGCTCGGCGGCGGCTCCGAATTCTTCGAGGCGGCTGAGCGGATGGGGCTCGAGGGCATCGTCTCGAAGAAGTTGGGCAGCCGCTACCGCAGCGGCCCTTCCAGGTCCTGGCTGAAGACGAAGAGCTTCACCACGAGCGAGTTCGTCGTCATCGGCACCTCACGAGGCGACCTCGCCCCCGTCGCCCTCCTGGCCCGGGAGACCGAGGATCATCGCCTCGAATATGCCGGCGCGGCGATGGTGACCTTCTCCGAGGAGGAGCGCGCGACGTTCTGGCGCGCCAACGAGCGCCTCAAGACGGAGAGGCCGGCGCTGCACATGGAGCCACGCCCGGAGACCAGCTGGCTAAGGCCCGAAATGCGGGTGATGGTGCGCTACCTGAGCGGCGAGGAAATGCTTCGGCACGCCACGGTGAAATCGATCTCTCATCTACCCGCCGCCCCGAAGCCTTCGCCCTCGGCCAAGCCGTCGAGGGAGCCCGGCTATCATGTCGACAGCGGCTCGGTGCCCGGCCGCGCGGCGCTCCTCGATTATTATCGCGAGGCTGCGCCGCTGATGCTGCCCTTCCTCTCGGGCCGGCCGCTCAACCTCTTCCGCTGCCACGGGCGCTACTGCTTCTTCCAGCGCAACCGAACCCACCCCGCGACCGAACAGAGCTTCGAGGAACCGATCCGCAAGGTTCCGATCCTCCAGAAGAACGGAAGAACCGAGGACTATCTCTACATCGACAGCGCCGAAGGCCTGCTCGCCTGCGTCGAGGCCGACGCCGTTGAGTTCCACGCCTGGGGCTCGCGCCTGCCCGACTACGAGCGGCCCGACAGGATCGCCTTCGACCTCGATCCCGGAGAGGGCGTCGGATTCGAGCAGGTCAGGGACGCCGCACTCCAGATGCGGAGCTCCCTCGAGACGATCGGCCTCGAAAGCTTCCCGCTGCTCACCGGCGGCAAGGGCCTCCATGTCGTGGTGCCGTTCGAGCCCGCAATGGAGTGGCCGCAGGTTCGGGAGCTCGCGCGGGGCTTCTGCGCCGCTTTGGCCGAGGCGGCGCCCGAGAAGTTCACGATCAGCCTTCCGATCGCCAAGCGCCGCGGCCGCATCTTCCTAGACTATCTGCGCAACCAGCGCACGCACACCGCGATCATGCCATATTCGCTTCGGGCGCGGCCCGGGTCGCCGATCGCCGCTCCCGTCCACTGGGAGGAGCTGCACGCGTTGAACGACGCGCAGCATTTCAGCGCTCGCAACGGGCCGCCGCTTACAAAGCGGGCACGCAAGCTGCAGGGCTGGGGGCGCTCGAAGCAGCGGCTCCCGTGGTTGGGCACCTGAAGCCTCGCGCCATGGCTCGCCCGCCGCCAACCAACGAGGTCCCCGTGAGGAAAGAGCGTTTCGACTGGCGCCGCGACTATCGTGGCCAGAACCTCTTCGTGCCCCGCTTCTGGCGCCCGACGAAAAGGAACCTCAACCGGCTACCGATGCCGCTGCGCCATTTCATCCACGCGCTGCTGACCGAGTGCGATCCCGCCGGTACGATCCGCGAGAATGTCCTCGTCAAGGAAGAGAATCAGGCGCTCCGGCAAAAGATCGGGGAATTGAAGGCCGGGAAATAGCGGCGGCTGCGAACTTCATGGTTGAGCGGCCGGATCCAATCATGGCTCGATTCGCCCTTGCTCGACCCTCCCTCAATGGACTGGGCCAGCTGGTGGCTGGTCCGCCGCGGCCGGCTGCTCTAAGATTTGGCACGGCCGAGGAGGGTATATTCGGAATGGAGCAACAGGATCTCGTCACACTGACCGCCAACATTGTCGCGGCGCATGTCGCAAACAACAATGTCGCCCAAGGAGATTTTGCGACGCTCATTCAGAACGTCCATGGGGCCCTCACCGGTCTTCAGCAGACTCCCCCGCAACCTGAGCCCGAACGAAAGGAGGCGCTCGTGTCGGCACGCGCTTCGGTCAAGCCGGACTATCTCGTCTGCATGGAATGCGGCGCGCGGCAGAAGACGCTGAAGCGCCATCTCGCCACGGCCCATGGCCTGAGCCCGGACCAGTATCGCTCCGACCACGGCCTTCCCACCACCTATCCGATGGTGGCACCCAATTATTCGGAGCAGAGGCGCGCGCTCGCCAAGTCGCTCGGCTTGGGCCGCAAGACGGGCCCTCGGAAGGCCGGCGGCGCCAGGGGCGGGAGCGGCGCGTCAGGACGCTCCGGGAGCCGACGCAAGGGTGTCAGCCGCGCATGACGGTTCTCGACGACGTCCGCCGCTTCGTCGCGAGGCTCGCGCCGGACCCCGTCTGCGACGATTGCATCGCCGAGCGGCTCGATCTCTCGGTTCGCCAGCACGCCAATCACAAGACGCGCGAGGTCGCCGCCACAGGCGGCTTCGAGCGACGGAAGGGACGCTGCGGCCTCTGCGGGAGCGAGAAGCTCGTCATCCGCAAATCCTGAGCGTGGCCGTCGCTCGGGCGGACGTCATCGCAGCAACTCCCGATAGGAGCCGGTCGCCATTCGCCGCGCCTCACGAACCAGCCGCTGTGCCTGCGAGCGGAGGCTCGGCGCCCGGCTGCGCCACCGGGGCTCCCCCGCGTCCCGGCTCAGCAGCACGCGCGCTATCTCGCGTTGATCGGCCTCGGCCCGCAGCGCGTCATGGACGCGCAGGATAAGCGCCCATCTCCGCGCGCGAGGCTCGCGCGGGTGGAGCGATCTCGAGAAGCGCCCCGTCCGTGCCAGGGCAAGGAAGCGCCGAAGCGTCAGCAGCGGCTTCTCGGCGGAACTCAGGCCGCGGAGGAGATAGCGAAGCTCTGCGGGTCCCTGCGTGAGCGTCCCCGCCAGCAGGTCGAGCCGGATCGAGCGGAGCCCATCCGAGACCAGCAGGTGCTCACGTCGATCCGAGATCGCCATGATCGTCGACATCGCGCCGAACCGCTCGAGGTCCAGCGTGTCGCGCCCGGAACTGCATTCGCAGGCAAGCGCGGCAAGGACGGAGGCGTCCGCCTCAGCGGTCCACACGGGCCTCGCCCCAGGCGCCGCCAGGTCGGGGTCTTCGAAGGCGACGAGGCCCCATGCCGCGGCCGCGGGCGTTCCCCGCAGCCTGGGCGACCCCAGGGCGGCTTCACGGTAGCTCGGGTCCCGCCGGAGCCACTCCCAGGCTACAATCGACCGATCGGCCTCGAGGAGCGGCGCGTAGGCTGCCGCGTCCCTCCAGTCCGGCAAATGGTCTCCCGTCGGTTGCACGCTCCGACGAAAGCAGTCCTGCCGCGGCTAACCCATTCGCCCATTTGGGGGAATTGCTTCGTCGTAGCTGACCACGGCGTCCCTGAGCACGCAGGCGACCAGCTGCGCCCGGCTCACCACATCGTAGGCCGCCCGCGCCCGTTTCACATATTGGTGGGCGGTCTCGACGCTGATCCGGAGGATGGCGGCAATCTCCCAGTCGGTCTTGCCGGCGGCGAGCAGCCGAACGCACTCCCGCTCGCGCGGGCTGAGATGGGGGCACCGGCAGACGTCCGTATAATGATGAAGGCGCCGCGCCACGCGGAAAGCGTGAGCGCCCAGCTGTTCGGCGCAGAGCAGCCGTTGGACGGGCAGCTCGGTTCCCGTGCGCACCGCGAACGAGCAGGATCCGGCCGGCTCTCCGGGGATATTGACGGGCACGGTGAAGCCGTCGCCGATGTCGAACCTTTTCGCCCGCTCGAGCAGTTCGCGTTCGCGCCGACCGATCGGCACCAGCCCGGGCAGCTCGGCCCAGGCGAAGCCGATATTGGTGCGGACGCTTGCGTGATGGACCGGATCCGCGCCGACCAGGCCGCGGTCGACAAGCTCAGCCTCCCATCCCGGCGGATAGCTGTCGAGACGGATGAGGCCCGGCCGCTGCGATCCCAGGCTGGCATGATGAAGCAGGGCGAAATAGTCGAAGCCGAGCTCACGCGTCGCGTCGCCCAGCAGAGTGGCAAGGTCCCGGTCGGTAAAGCAGAGCGCCGCCTTGGCCTCGAAGATATCGATGAGGCGGGAAAAAGGCACGGCCGCACCTCAGCTCCAGCGCCGCTCCCGAGTTGCGGCCACGCCGCACATAATCCAGATCAAGAAGCTCCTCCGATATAATCCTGAAATAACTCGACGATCTCTTGGAAACTTTTCAGAAACAGCTAAGATCATAAGGATTGCAAGTGCCAAAGCGCCCGCTTGAGAACGGGATCGCGGCGGCAGCAGAACGAGATCGGGGATATAGGCGACTTGGAGACGTCCCTCCGGTTCCGGCGTGTACGGGGCGTGATGGGTACGTTCGAGCAAGCGGAGGCTTTTCTTCGCGACGTCAGCGCGACCAGTAGCGAGGTCGAACTCTCCGACGCCCTTTCGGTCGTGACCCGCGAACTCGGCTTCACTTATTTCGCGCTGAGCCATCATGTTGACGTCAGGCGGGCGCCTCAGCCGGCGATCCGGCTCCTCAACTATCCCGAGGAGTGGGTTCACTATTATGACGACAACAGCCTCGGCATCTCCGATCCGGTCCACCGGGCAAGCCATGTGACCAGCGTCGGCTTCGCCTGGTCGGATATCCCCAAGATGATCGGGCTGACGCCGCGCGACCATGAGATCCTCGCGCGCGGCGAGGCACAAGGGATCGGCAATGGCTTCACCATTCCCGCGAACGTGCCGGGAGAGACCCACGGCTCCTGCTCGTTCGCCAATCCCGCCGGGACGCCGATACGCGAAGGAGACCTGCCGACGGCCCAACTGGTCGGCGCCTTCGCCTTCGAGGCCGCGCGCCGGCTCTGGCGGGTCCGCTCGCCGGAAGCCGAGGCACAACCCAGGCTGACCGACCGGCAGCGCGAGTGCATTCTCTGGGTCGCCCGCGGCAAGTCCGACTGGGAGATCAGCCGCATTCTCGGCATCCAGCATGAGACGGTCGTACGCCATCTCAAGCTGGCCCGGGAGCGATATGGAGTTGCGAAGAGGACAATGCTGGCCGTCCACGCTCTGTTCGATGGGTCGATCAGCTTCACCGACATCCTGAAGCGCTGACAATGCCCATTTCTGGGAATGGCGGCCGGCCCGCCGCCGGCGCCATTTCGACCATGTCATCCAGCCGGAGCAGGACATGGTCACCCTCGCCGAACAGCTTCCTCACCCTCTTCGTCACCCGCCGCTTCGCGACATGTTCGAGGCCCGCAAGCGGGTGTTCGTCGACCTCCTCGGATGGGAGGTGCCGGTCGTTGACGGCCGCTACGAGCTCGACCAGTTCGACGACGAGCACGCGGCCTATCTGATCGTCGCCCGCGCCGACGGAACCCATGCCGGCTCCGCGCGGCTTCTGCCGACGCTACGGCCCCACATTCTCGACACGCTCTTCCCGGACCTGTGCGCCTCGCGGCCGCCGCGGGGAGGCGAGGTGATGGAGATCACGCGGTTCTGCCTCGATCGCGGCCAAGGCTCGAAGGAGCGCCTCGAGACGCGCAACCGGCTGGTCTCGGCGCTCGTCCGATACGCGCTCGAGAACGGCATCGCCACCTATACGGGCGTCGCCGAAATGGGCTGGCTGCAGCAGATCCTCGCCTTCGGCTGGCGATGCCGGCCGCTCGGCCTTCCCCGCATCGTCGACGGCAAGATGCTCGGCGCTCTGCGCATCGACATCTCGCCCGAAACACCCGCTCTGCTCGCCGCCAACGGCATCTACCGGCCTGCGGTGCTGGAGCGGCTCGAGATCCTCCAGGCCGCCTGATCCGCAAAGGAAACAGCCATGACCCACACGTGCACTCTCGAAGCTGCGATCGATCGCTGGACCGAGCGCCTGCTCGTCGACGGCTATTGCGTCGTTCCGGACCTCCTGCCGGTTGAGGAGGTCGCGGCGCTGGACGCGGAGCTTGCCGCGGACTTCGAGGAAACGCCGTTTTGCGAGGGCCGCTTCTACGGTGAGCGGACGAAAAGGTTCGGCGCAGTCCTCGCGCGCTCCGGCCGCACCGCAGCCCTCGTCCAGCACCCGCTCGTGCTCGGCGTCGTCGAGCGGGTGCTCTCGCCCTGGTGCGACACCTTCCAGCTCAACCTCACCCAGGCGGTCGCCATCCATCCCGGCGCGCTTGCCCAAATGCCGCACCGCGACCAGGACATGTGGCGCGGGGAGACCGGAAAGATCGAATATCTCGTCAACGTGATGTGGCCGTTCACGCCCTACACGCGGGAGAATGGCGCGACCCGAGTCTGGCCCGAGAGCCACGGCCATCGCGCTTTGCTCGACGTCCCTGAAGCCTCTGAGCTGGTCCCCGAATATGGCCCCGGCTCCGCGCTGCTGATGCTCGGCTCGACCTTGCACGCCGCCGGAGAGAATAGGAGCCTCGAGGTGCGGCGTGGCATGATCGTCGGTTACAGCCTCGGCTGGCTCAAGACCTACGAGAACCAGTTCCTCGCTTATCCGCTCGAAACCGCCCGGACCTTTTCCCCCGAGCTCGCGGCGCTGGTGGGCTATCGCCAGCACCGGCCTAATCTCGGCAATTTCGAGGGACGCTGCCCGTCGGTCCTTCTGCGGGGCGATCGGCCCGTGCGCCTGTCGGCCATCGACGCGCTTCGCCCCGACCAGAAGCAGGCGGTCGACGAGCATGCCGCCGCGCAACGCCGTCCGTTGGCCGCGTGACCACGGCAGCAGTTATCGGTGGGCGCTAGCGGTGAGCCCGGGTCCCACCTTCGACCGAGTCTATCTGGCGCTGAAGGAGCAGCTGACCAGCGGCCGCTTCGCCCCCGGCGATCATCTCGAGCCTTCGGCGCTCGGGGACGAGCTCAGCGCCAGCATCACGCCGGTCCGCGACGCGCTTCACCGGCTGGTCGGAGAACGGATCGTCGAGGCGCCCCGCAACGACGGCTTCCGGGTCCCGGCGCCGACCGAGGCGGAGCTTCGGCACCTCTATGGTTGGAACGGCGACCTTGTCGAACTCGCCCTCCGTGCCCGGGCGGCCCCGGCGCTTCGGCTCACGGGCGGCAAGCCGGCCGACCCTTTCCCGGTAGCGGATCTCCAAGCCGTCACGGCCGAGCTCTTTCGGCGGATCGGCCGTCGCTCCGGCAATCCGGAGATCGAAGCCGCGATCGACAATCTGAGCGACAGGCTCGGGGCCCTCCGCCTTGTTGAGGCTGCCTTGTTTGCGGATGCCGCAGACGAACTCGCCGCCATCCAGGCCGCCTGGGTGGCGGAGGATATGCTCATGCTCCGCCGCTGCTCGGCCGCCTATCATCGTCGCCGGCAGCGGCAGGCGCCAGAGATACTCGCGACGGCGCACAGCCTCGGGCGGGACCGCTGAAACAACCGCAAAATAGCCGGCTTATTAGGTTCGTATTCGATCGTGCCGCTCCTAGCCTCGCCGGACCCGCGAACCCACGCGGGCGAAGGAGCAGCAACATGAAGAAGGACAATCAGGACAATATCGCGCTGGTCGAGCTCGGCTCCGTCAGCGGCGACACGAAGGGCAACGCCGGTCCGCACTGGGAGGATGGCGGCCTCAAGCTCAACGGCGTCGGTCTCTCCGACGAGTGAGTGATCGTCGCCGGCGGCGGGCGACCCACGGGCGTCCGCCGCCAGTTCGGCGAGGTGCAGAAGCGAACCGAAACAACCTGATTATATCCCGACTATAAGTTTTCTATTCCCGGACGGCCCGCGCAGACTCCGGCGGCCGCGAGACGCAGCGGCTCAAGGAGAAATGCCATGCAGAAGACCGAAGATCGTCCGATCGAGCTGATCGAGCTCGGCTCCGTCACCACGGACACGCAGGGGGCCGGCGGCCCGGTTGTCGAGGGCTTCATCTTCATGCCCAGGACCGGCATCAGCGCCGACTGAGCGCGAACGGGCGCGCGGCGAACGCCGCGCGCCCGCCAACGCTTATGAGCGAGCTCAACCTGGCGGACCATATCCGCTTCTGTGAGGTCAGCGGCCAGCGAATCTTCCTGGACCTCAAGACCGATCGCTACTTCAGCCTCCCGCCCGCCGCGGACGCGGCCTTTTCGGCGCTCGTGCACGGCGGTGCCTCCGTTTCAGGGGAGGCCGGCGGTCTTTATGCCGCGGGGCTCCTGTCGGAGCCGCCGGCAGGACGGCCGATCGAGCCCACCTCCCACCCGCTTCCGAGCGACAGCTTCGTCGAGGATGGAGAATTAGGGCGCGGCCTCGGTGCCCCGCTCCTGGCGGAGGTCCTGATACTCGTCCTTCGCGCTCGCCACCAGGTTCGACGAAAGCGGCTGCCGAAGCTTCTCGTCTCCGGGGCGCGGGCTGACCCTTCCCTCGCCGACGGCGGTCGCGGGCGGCGCGACGAGGCGCTGGGTCGGTTCCTTCGGGCACGGCGCGCCCTCCCAATCGCCCCCAACTGCCTCTACGATTCGCTCGCGCTTCGGCGCTTCCTTGAGCGAAGATCGATCGCCGCCGACCTCGTCATCGGCACCAAGCTTCATCCGTTCGCGGCGCATTGCTGGCTTCAGGACGGAACCACCGTCCTCAACGACAGCCTCGCCGCCGCGCGCGGATTCACCCCCATCCTTGTGGCATGAGCGCTCCCCGCTTTCTCGCCCTCAGCGGCGATCCGGCTTTGCTCAAGGCCTGGCTTGAAAGCTTCGTACCCGATAACGGTGACCCCCCGCGGCTGAACCGGGTCTTCGAAGCCCCCGGCCTCGTCGTGTTCGCTTCGCCAGAGACTCCGCTCGTGCCGCTCGCGGAAGAGCGCGGGGTGATCGTGGGACGCCTCTTTGGCGGCGCGAGCGCGTGCGAGCCGGTTCGAGCGCTCGACCCTTCGGCGAGCCGCCACGCCGCCTGGAGCCGCGGCCGCTCCTTGCTCGAGGGGACATGGGGCAAGTTCATAGCCTTCCTGCGCGACGATGACGTCATCGCTATTCTCCGCGAGCCGTCCGGCACGGTCCCGGCCTATTTCGCGGCAATGGGTCCCCTGGAAATCTGCTTTTCGGATCTCGAGTTGGCCCTCGGCGCCGGTTATGAGCCTCCCGGCCTCGATGAAGAGTTCCTCCGCCAGTGGCTCACATACCCTTTCCTGCTAACCGCCCGCACCGGCCTTACCGGCTGCGAGGAGCTGCTTCCCGGGACCGCGCGGATCGGCTCGGGCTCTTCTTGGACGGTCGAGACCGTCTGGTCGCCCTGGAAGGCGATGAGAGCCGAGCGCGAGATCCGCGACTTCGACACTGCCGCCCGACGGCTCCGAGACGTGGCCCTTGCCACCATTCCCGCCCAACTGGCCGGCATTGAGCGGCCGCTGCTCCAGCTTTCGGGCGGTCTCGATTCCTCGATCGTCGCCACTTGCCTCAAGCAAGGCGGCGTCGATTTCACAGCAGCGACCTTTGCGACGCGGACGCCGGAAGGCGACGAGCGCGACTATGCGCGGCGCCTGGCGTCCGATCTGGAGATGGAGCTGATCGAGGAGGGTGAGGACGAGCTGCCGCTCGACCTGTCGCCGCCGATACGCCCGACGCTCCGACCGCCGCTCAATCCTGTGCTTCAGCCGCTCGACCGCGCCTTCTCCCGCGCAGCCCGCCAAAGCCGATCCGCCGATCTCGTCACCGGCGCCGGAGGCGACAACATCTTCTGCTATCTGACGACCGCCGCGCCTGTGCTCGACGCCCTGGAGCAGCTTTCTCTGCGAGAGGCGCTCGCCACCCTCCAGGATGTCGCTGCGCTCGGCGAGTGCACGCTCTGGACGGCCGGGCGCTTCACGCTGCGCAAGCGGCTTCGCCGCGGGACGCGCCCGCTCTGGCCGCGCGACGAGCGGTTCCTTGCCCCCGCCGCCTTGGCCGCGGCGCCCGATCCCCACCCCTGGCTCGTTCCGCCCGAGCCGCCACGCGCGGGCAAGCTCGAGCATGTCGAGGCCCTGGTGCGCATCCAATATTTCCTCCGGCCTCGGCACGCCGGCGGCGAGGCCATGCACCACCCGCTGATCAACCAGCCGCTGATGGAGGCGTGCCTCGCCGTTCCGAGCTGGCTTTGGGTTCGCGGCGGACGGAACCGAGCCGTAGCACGGCACGCTTTCTCCGACCTCTTGTCGCCGACCCTCGTCCGCAGACGGACCAAAGGAAGCCTCGCCGCCATGTGCTCACAGGCCTTCGCGCAGAATTGCCGCGCCTTGGCCGACCTTCTGCTCGGCGGAGAGCTTTCTCGCCGTGAGCTGATCGACGAGCGCGCGGTCGAAGCCTATCTCCAGTGCGCCGGCGGCCCTCTCGACGACGACTATTTCCGGATATTCGACCTCGCCTCGCTGGAGCTCTGGCTCCGCTCCTGGCGCGCCTGAGCCTCCGCCCTGCGCGCGGCCATGGCTCTCCAGCGCCGATATTGCTCGGCTTTCGCCGGATCCGGATCGACATGGTCCTGAAGCCAGAATCGGAACCAGTCGATGTTCCGGCGATAGACGGCCAGACGGTGGCGGGGCTGGACCTTGATGTGCCCCTCGTCCGGGAAGACGTAGAGGTCCATCGGCGTCGGCGAGTGGCTGAGCCGGGTGTAAAGCTCGACTCCGTACCGGGATTCCTGCTCCGCCAGCTGAAGCAGGAGCGGCGCCCGGATTCGCTCGACATTGAGGGCGGCCGAGATGAGCCGCCATCTTTCGGGGGTCTCGTCCGGCGATCCCAGGCCCCAGGCCTGGCGCAGAATGGTCCCGTGGTCGCGCCCCCTCATATTGCTGAACCAGTATTTCACCGGCTCGATATCCGGCGTAGCGACCGAAGCGGCCGAGACGAGGTTGGAATGAATGAGCGTCCAGAAGGTGACCTCGCTGCCGAAGCTGAGTCCGCCCATGCCGACGCGGCTGCGATCGACGAGACCGCGATTGGCGAGGATGTCGACGAGAGTTTCGAGACCGGAGAGCGCGGCGCGGTATGTCGCCACCGAATCCTGCGGTCCGCTGATGCGGGTGGCATTGACGCAGACCGACGCGATGCCTCTCGAGGCGAGCAGCGCGAACGGCCACTCGTCACCAAGGCCTCCGCGGATATAGCCTTCGCATCGATAATAGTTGACGAACAAGGGGAGCGGTCGGCTAGGCGCTCCCTCCGGCAGGAAGAGGACGGCCGTAAACTCGCTCCCTTCGGGACTGCGCCAGGAGAGCCGCTCGATCCAGGGGCCACGAAAGGTGTGATGCGCTCCGGCCGGGTCAAGCAGCAAGCGCGAGGAGCCGTTCGCCAGATCGATAGCTTCGAGCCGCGGCGGCATTCGAGGATCGGCGATGACGCAGACGGCCTCGCTTGTGAGGATCGCGCAGGGGCTGTTCTCGTCACGGCCGCCGTTCATCAGACCGTTGCCGCGGACGATCGTCCTCACCTGCCCCGACGACAAGTCCCACAGGCGCAGCGTCTGCACGAGCGCGCGGTCCATGGACGCGAACAGAAGCTGGTCCTTGCCGGGCCGCCATGCCGCCCAGGCGACCCGGTCCCTCCGGCATTCGGCCGCGGGACACGGGAGCGTCGTGCCCGTACGGCCCGCGCGGACAACGTTCAGGCTGCCTTGTGCCCCATCCCAGTCAGACGTCGCGATGTCTCCCGCGGACGAAAGGGCCCAAGGTTCGGGCCTCGCCCCGCTCGGCGGCTCCGGCGAACCCGCGGTAGGCGCGTCGCTCCGGGCGAGGGTCGCGAAATCGAGCCTCCGCTCCCGCGGCGCCTGCGCCCAAAGGATGTTGCCGCGGCTGAACCAGGTGCCGGTCAGGCGCTGCGTCGCCCGGCGACCATTGACGATCGCGCCTCGGAACAGATTCTGCCCGAGCTCGATATGCTCATCGACGAGGATTCCGGAATCATATTCGGCCAGCTCCGCCTGCTCGATCGCGGCGCGCGCCGGCCCCACGCGATAAGCAATGCCGCGACCGTCGCGTGCTCGCTCTATCGAGAGCACATCGCCCGCTTCGGCGGTGACCGCGTCTGATCGCGACCCGTCCGCCGCTGACCGCCAGATCTGCACCTCGCCGGCCTGGAGCGCCCGATAGTAGATCCAGCGCCCGTCGGACGACCAGATGGGCGGCTCTGCCGACACGACCCCCGGCTCGACCACGATCGGCTCTCCCCCCGCGGCGATCCTCCGCACGCGGCCGCTGCCGGTGTCGAGCACATGCCAGGATAGCTCGTAGCTGTTGCGCTGGATCGAAGGTCTCGTCTCTCGGAACGCGACCATTCGCCCATCAGGCGACGCGGTCGGAACCGCCAGGTCGACCACCTCGACCAGCTCCCGCAGCCCTGGCTGCGACTCCGCCGCCGCGCCGGGGGCTCCCAGCCAGGCTGCGGCTGCGAGGAGCAGCGGCCGGCGGAACCGGCGCGCTCGCATCCGACCTCGACCGCCCGCAAGCACTTCCGCGCCGACCATCGCGGTCACCACCGCCTGCGGATTTGGAGCGACACGAACCGGCCGCGCCCGGTCGCGTTGACCGGATCGTAGCCGAGCCCGCTCGTCGCTCCGGGATCGGGAAGAAGTCGCGGCGGATCCTCGTCGAACAGATTCTCGGCTATGATGGCGATCCGTGTGCCGCGAAGCCAGCCAGGCGCGCCGGCCCCGTCGCCGTCGTAGGCAAGGCCGAAATCCACCGTCGTAAACGATCCGACCGGCAGTTCGCGGCCGCCGCGATTGTCTCGGTAGCTGTCGGCATGGTTCAGGAACAGGTTCGCCGACAGGCCGCGCCGGCTCCAGCCGAGCTGCGTCCGCGCCCGGAAATCGAGCGGACGGTAGGGTGTGTCGAGGGCTTCGATCGGCGGGCTCGTTCGCCGGAGCTGATCGTCAAACGAGAATAAATAGTTGAGGTTCGCGTTGACGATGAACCGGCTTTCCCCGGACGCAAATCGATAGCCGAGGTTGAAGTCCAGTCCCCGTGTCCTCGTCACCGCCGTGTTGTTGATGCGGCCGTCCACCAGGACCGACACGTCGGCCGGCGTGGCGTTTCCGTTCGTGAAGCCGGGGCCGGATATGTCTAGGGCGACCTGCGCTCCCGCGATGAGTTGCCGCAGCAACTCGTCATCGGGATCGCGCGCGACGATCGACTCGAATGCCGGATCGCCAACGACGGTGATGATCGGCGAGGGAAGCGCGATCCGGTCCGAGAATCGGATCGAATAATAATTGAGGCTGGCGCGAAGGCCGGTGACCCTGGGCGGCGCGAACTCCGCGCCGACCGTCCAGCTGCGCGAGCGCTCCGGACCGACGTCCGGATTGCTGCCGCCGAGCACCAGACCGACCCCGGTTGCCTGCGCCGGATCTATGAATACCAGAAAGCTCGGGACATAGATGGCGCTGTAGGCGCCCGCGGCCTCGTGAAGCAGAGGTGCCCGAAACGACGTATCGTAGGAGGACCGGAAGGAGAGGCCGGGGACGGGCGACCACAGCAGGCCGAGCTTGGGATTGAAGGTCGAGCCGAAGCCGTCATAGCGCTCGTACCGGCCCGCCGCCGTGAGAACCAGCCGCTCGAAACCCGGGCGGCGATTGGCGGTCGAGAAGATCGGTACCTGCGTCTCCGCGAAGACCGCGATCATCTCTCGCGACTCCCGTCTCGCAAGGCTGATATTCTGAGTCTCGAAATCGTCCCTGTACGATTCCTGCCGTCCCTCCACGCCGATCGCGATGCGGACGGGCCCGCCGGGAAGCTGGAACAGGCTTCCGTCGGCCGTGAGTCCAAGATCCGCGATGGAGTTGAAGGTGGCCCGCGCATTGACGATCCCGACGCCGGTCTCGACCTGCTCCTGGTCGGTGCGGGTCTGCGAGTAACCGCCGCTGAGCCGAACGGCCCAGTCGGATCCCAAGTCGTAGCGAAAGATCCCCCCGAGGCTGAAGGTCTCGGCCTCCGCCACGGTGGCGACCGGGACGATCGATCCTGCGAAGAAATAGGTGCGGTCCGTGTCGCGGGTTGCGAATGATCCCGTCAGCTCCGCCCTCAGGCGCGACGACAGGTCCTGCCGGAAGGCGCCGAAGAGGCTGTGGCGCCGCTCCCGCGGGAGAAGCGAGGTGCTGGGTGGGAAATTGATCGTATAGTCGCGATCGCGGGCAACAATCTCGTCCTCGGCGCGGAACTCGTAGGACAGCATGGCCCCGCCCGATCCCCAGTTCGTTCCGGCCGTGGCGCCGGCCTGCAGGACATCGCCGTCGCCCTCGGTCGCCGTGCCGGCGCTGACGAACGTCTCGACGCCTTCGAAGTCATCGCGAAGGATGAAGTTGACCACCCCGCCCACCGCGTCCGACCCGTAGATGGCCGAGGCGCCGTCGGTAAGGATCTCTACCCGCTCCACGGCCGAAAGCGGAATGAGCGACACGTCGACGAACGAGCCGGAGCCGCTCGGTGCGAGCCGCCGCCCATTCACGAGCACAAGGGTCGCCCGTTGCCCGAGCCCTCTGAGGTTCAGTCCCGCCCCGTGCTCGGTCGGATCGGCGCCGGCCCCCACTGCGCGGGCATTCTCGCGGTTGACGCCGCTTTGGGCGTTCTGAGGCACCCTTGCCATAAGCTGCTCGACGGAAGTGGTGCCGCTGGCGTCGATATCCTCCCGGCGAAGCACGATCACCGGCGCCGTCGGCTGCGCTCCGCGCAGGTTCGTGCCTGTGACCACGATCGTCTCATCTTCACCCCCCGGCCCCACTGCCGCCTCGCCGGCGGCCGCACCGCTGGTCTCGCCGGTCCCCGGCATGAATATGACGAGCGTCTCGCCGACTCGGCGGACGTCGAGCCCGCTCCCGGTCAGAAGGATTCGAACGGCGCCTTCCGGGGTGAACGGCCCCGAGACCGCCGGCGCGCGGCGTCCCCGGACCAGCTCGCCCGGGGCAATGATGTTGCGGCCCGTGCGCGCGGAGACTTCCCGAAGCGAAACCGAGAGATCCTGCGCCGGAAGCGAGATCTGGACCTCGTCGCCGATCTGCGCCTGTGACGGCGCAGCCCAGACGAGAGCGGCCGCGGAACCGGCCGCGAGCAGCGAGTTGATGAGATTGCGGTGCATCCTTCCCCCTTTGCCGACGCTTGTTGGGGCGCGTCGTGCAGGGGCTCTGACGCCGGGGAAGCAGACTACCCCCCGAAAATCTCGTTCGGTGCCGCGGCTTGGGTCCGCTGGCGGAGCCGAAGGCTGCCGTCCCGGTCCCGATCCACCTCGAGGCCGAACGCCGCGGCGACGCTCTCCGCAAAGCCGCTCGTGTCCCCGGCGCGGAAAGCGCCGGTGACGCGCAGCGCCCCGAGCCCAGGATCGCCGAGGCGGACCGGCGGCCTCCCATAACGGCTCACCTGCTCGACCGCCTCGGCGAGCGGCAGGTCGTCGAATTGCAGCATGGCCGGCGCGGAGGTCCTGGCACCCGTCGGCGGCCGAGCGCCCGCGGCCGGCGCAGCCTCGGCGACGGCTGCGGCCGCGACCATTAGCCGCTCTCCCGCCTCCAGGCGCGTGACACGCCGGCGGTTCGGCTCTCCGCCTCCGCCAGGATAGGAGACGTCGACCCGACCTTCGATCAGCGACACGGTCGTCCGGTCCGCCGCGACCCGCACCACGAACAACGTTCCCCGGGCCACCACCTCCGCGCCATTTGCTTCGACGATAAACGGACGGCCCTCGTGCGCCACCGCAAAGCGCCCCTCGCCACGAAGCAACCGGAGGCGGCGCTCGGACGCACCGATCGAGACTTCGAGCCGGCTTCCCGCGGAGAGGAGCACCTGCGAGCCGTCCGCGAGGACAAGCCGCCGGCTCTCGATGTCGTCTACCGAGAAGGCGGCGAACTGCTCGCCGGCTTCGGCCGGTGGAGAGATGGTGCGCGCCGACAGAAGGACGAATGCCAGCAGCGTCGCGCAAGCGAGGGCGGCTCCGAAGACGTAGCGGAGCGGTCTGGCACGCGAGGGCGGCCTTGACGCGGCCACTGACGGGCTGGCGCGATCGGCGCGGCTCAGCTTGCCGGCCGCCGAAAAGAGACCGGCGAGACGATCGTAGGCCCGGGCCTGGTCCGGGCTGGACGCGTACCAGCGCTCGAAGTCGGCGCGGTCCCTATCTCCCTGCGGCCCATTCAGACGGGCGACCCAGTCGGCTGCCTCGCGGCGAAGCCGCTCCCTGCGCGATACGAACGGCCAGCGCATCCTCAGTCCCGATCCATCAAACGGTCGATCTTCGCGATCGCCTTGCTCATCTGCTTCTCGACGCCCTTGACGGAAAGCCCCGTCCGCTCCGCGATTTCGGCATAGCTGAGGCCGTCGATCCGGTGGGCCATGAAGATCTCCCGGGTTTTCGGGCGCAGCTTTAGCATGGCTGCTTCGACTCGGGTGAGCATATCTCGGGATTCCAGGAGCCGTTGCTGGTCCATTCCGGCCAGCTTTCCTTCGTCGGCGACAACGTGACTTGCCGTCATGTGGCGGGCAGCATGCTTCGCCCGGTCGCGCAGCAAGTTCGTTGCGATGCGGCTCAGATAGGCCTGCGGACGATCTAGGCGCAGCGAACTGGCTGCCCCGAGCCTCGCCACTCGGCAGAAGATATCCTGTACGAGGTCGCGCGCCTCTTCGCGGCTCGACGTCCTCCGCGAGAGAGAGCGCAGAAGCCGGGGCGACTCATCCCGATAAAGGGCGTCGAGGCAGACCGGCTGGACCGGAACACCGGGCCTGCCGGTCTCCTCCTCACCGGTCTCAGATGGGGCGCGGGCGCTGCCGTACATGGATCAGGCAAGCGGCCGCCGCGCGCGCAGTATGCGATTGCGCCCTTGCAGCCGGCCCTCGGAATGATCTTCCATGTGCGCCTCTCCTGTTATCGAGGCGCGCCGGCGAGAGCCGGGTGTTGAGAACATGCTTGGAACATGCGCCGCCGCCTTTAACCGCGAGCGGTCTGGACATGCGCGACGGCCACCCGGCCAAGATTCGTGCCGGCACCACCAAGAGAGGTTCTCACGCCTCTGCGCCGCAAAGCGACGCTCTTTAAGGATAGAGTCTACTTCGATGAGCGCAACCCCTCCTCCTCACGCGGAATGTGTCAGCCCTGGCTCCTTGGTTTATTGTGAGGGTGAAGCCGAGCTTCATCGTCTAGTTCTGTCCGAGGAAACGAAACCCGTTCGGCAGGCTGTCAGATCGCCGCAATCTGGACAGCGGTGGCCCCGCATCCCCTCGAGGCGTGGCAGGTGGCTTGGAGGCGTAGGTGATGATTTCACGGGACGAACTCTATCGGCTCGTGTGGTCCGAGCCGATGACGAAGCTGGCCGAGCGGTTCGACGTGTCCGGAAGCTATCTTGCGAGGGTCTGCACCGTCCTCAACGTGCCTCGACCGGAGCGCGGCCACTGGGCCAAGCTCGCGCACGGCAAATCGTCGCCGCAGCCGCCCTTGCCGGCGCCGCAGCCCGGCGATCCACTCTCCTGGAGCAAGGAGGGTGATCGCTCACCTGAACCCAGGCCGAAGGCGCCGCCGCGCCGCCGGCCCGAGACGAAGGTGCGCATCCCCCGCAATCAGGTCCACGGGCTCATCCGCGGCGCCAGAGCGCATTTCGAGAACAGCAGGCCAGTCGACGAAGGCGCTTATCTCAAGCCGTACAAGAAGCTGCTGGTCAACGTGACCGCCTCGCAGGCCAGCTTGGGGAAGGCACTCGAACTGGCCAACGATCTCTTCAACGCGCTCGAGTCGGTCGGCTATCGCGTCGTTTTGGCGCCCGCCCATGCACAGCTCAGTCACGAGCCGGTCGACGAGCGCGAAGTCGTCACCAAAGCGCGGGGGCGCTGGGAATATAGCGGGCTGTGGACGCCCTTCCGCCCGACGATCGTCTACATCGGCACCGTCGCCATCGGCCTTGCGGTCATCGAGATGTCGGAGAACGTCACGCTACGCTATGTGAACGGCAAGTATGTTCGCGAAAGCGAATACGTCCCCCCTCGCAGCCGCTACCGTGTCGACCATAGCTGGACGACGACGCGCGACCTTCCCTCGGGGCGCATGCGGATCGTGGCCTACTCGCCCTACGACCGGGTGCGTTGGTCGACGCAGTGGCATGAGAGCGGGTCTACGTCCCTTCGCGGGCAGATCAGAACCATCGTGGAAGCGATCGAGAAGGCAGCCCCTGACCTCGTGGCGAAGCTGAAGGAGGCCGATCGCCAGGCTGAAATTCGCCACCAGCAATGGGCCGCGGAGCAAGAGCGTCGGCGCCGGGAGGAGGATCGCAGACTGATCGAACAGTCGATCGCTGACAGCAAGGCCGAACTCCGGCAGGTCATCCAGCGCTGGTCTGACGTGATGAGCCTCGAGGGCTTCCTCGCCGGCGTGGAGAGGACGGCCAAGAACCTTCCCGACGCCGAGAGGAGGCATGTGCTAGAGCGACTTGCGCTCGCCCGCGCCTTTCTGGGGACTCAGGATCCGCTGGTCTTCTTCCGCTCCTGGAAGGCGCCAGAGGAGCGTTACTCCTCGCCCTACGCTGGGAAGGAGCAGCCGCATTGAGAGGAATGGGCGGTGTCTCGCCACTCCGTCCAAGCTCGCCGATCTCGGATAACGTCGCTCCAAAGAACCTAAGCCCGAAGCGCTTAAGCTGGCGGAACCCCCAGCGCCTCCGCCACGCCCGACTTGCGGGCGATTCCGGCGATCTCCGTCTCCCAGGTCAGGAACCAGGCCTGCTTTTCGTCCTCCAGCTCATAGGTGTCATAGGTCCGCTCGAGCCCCTTCTTGACGTGGTTCAGCATCGCCTCGGCCGTTTCAAAATCGACCTTGAGCCGCTTCGTGTTGGAGCGGCAGGTTCGCCTGAAATCGTGCGGCGTGAAGCGCTCGATCGGTCGTCCGGCTGCCTGCGCCATCCTTTCCCGAACACGGTTCCGCGCCAGGTACCAGCAGTTGCGCGACCGCGGCCCATCGAGCTTCGGCGCGGGAAAGACCCATTCGTCATCGGTCTGCATCAGCGACCAGCCCCAGGGACCGAGGGCAATTCGGTGCTCCACCGAGTTCTTGGTCCGCGAGGCAGGGATGGTCCATATCCCGCCTGATAGCTCCTCCGAGCGCGCCTCGCACACCTCGGCGAGGCGGGCCGCCGTCAGAAGCCAAAGCAGCATGCCGCGCTGATAGTCGCGCTCCTCCTCGACCAGAGCCTGAAGGAACCAGGCGATCTCCTGGAGCGCCAGCCGCCGCGAGCGCGGGGTTTCCGGGAAGCGGAGGTCCCCGAGTCGCCGAGAAGGATCGACCTCCAGTCCGACCTCGAGGCCGCGCAGCGACGCGGTCCAACCGAAGAAGACCTTGAGTTCCGCGGCGAGGCGGTTTGCCCGCACCCGCGCATTCTTCCCCTTGGCCTCGACCAACTTGATGAGGTCGGCCTCCTTGACGTCGTAGATAATCTTGCGACCGAGTTTCGGCGCGACGTCGCGTCGGTAGATGTCCTGCTTGTCCGCGACCGTCCGTGGCTTGTTGATGCGCTTGGCCCGCGAAGACCGTCCTTCCCGGACGGCGTCCATGTAGAGTTCGTGCGCGCGATCGACGGTCATCGTCGCGAGGCGAAGCTCCTGCCGAGCCGTCTCGCGCGGATCGATCCCCGCGTCGATCTGCAGGTTGAGGCCGTTCGCCCATTCGCGCGCATCGGCGATCGAATAGGCCGGATAGAGGCCAAGGCTCAGCTTCACGACCACTCCGCGCCCGGCGATCCGCCGCCTGAAGATCCACCTCTTTTTGCCGCTCGGGAGCACCTCGATCGACAAGGCACCGGTTTTTGAGTCGTCCAGTTTTCCGGCCCTCAGATCGTCTATAAGTACCGGAGTTAGCTCCTTTTTCCTGAGCTTTTTGACCTTCCGAGAGGGGCGACTCTCTGAAAAATCGGTACACAAATCAGGACACAAATCGCGTACTGCCGAGCCGCGCCCGGCCGAGCCGGGTCGAACCCTGTCGAACTCGATTATGTTGTCACCCGAAGGGGTTATGAGTGCGAGATTGCCTGCCATACCGACTCCAACCGGTCCTTCGGCAGAACACAAATCGGGACACAAATCGGTACACAATAGGCGTCGAATCCGGGCCAATTCAGGCGAACCGGGTCTAGCTGGTCTGTCGGCCGTTCTGTGTGCAAGTCATTGTTCTAGGACCGAATCATGAGGATTCGGTTGGCTGGGGCGGCAGGATTCGAACCTGCGAATGCCGGTACCAAAAACCGGTGCCTTACCACTTGGCGACGCCCCAGCAGCCGGCGGCCTTATAGCGGTCGGCGCGGGGGGCGGAACCCCTCGCGTCGAGCGGCGGCGGCGCCGGCTCAGCTGTTCGAGAGGCGCCGGTGGACGAGGTCGAGATAGTCCTTGCGAAGCTGCATCGTCAGGTCGCCGACCTCGAAGCTCCACGGACCGGCCGAGGCGACCGGAGTCACTTCGGCGGCGCTTCCGGTCAGGAAGAATTGCTCGAAGCCCTCCAGCTCCTCCGGCCAGATCGTCCGCTCGACCACCTCGATGCCGCGGCGGCGGGCCAGCTCGATCACGGTCTGGCGGGTGATGCCGTTGAGGAAGCAGTCCGGAGTCGGCGTGTGGAGGGCGCCGTCCTTGACGAAGAAGGCGTTCGCCCCGGTCGCCTCGGCGACCTGGCCGCGCCAGTCGAACATCAAGGCGTCGTCAAAGCCCTCGGCCTGCGCCTGGTGGCGGGCGAGGGTGCAGATCATGTAGAGGCCCGAGGCCTTCGACTCGGTCGGCGCGGTGTAGGGCGCCGGGCGGCGCCATTTCGACACGGCGAGCCTCAGGCCCTTGCGGATCGCCTCCTCGCCGAAATAGGCGCCCCACGGCCAGCACGAGATGGCGAGATGGATCTTCGAGCGCTGCGCCGACACCCCCATCTGCTCCGAGCCGCGCCAGGCGAGCGGCCGCATATAGGCGTCCTCGAGGCCGTTGGCGGCGAGGGTGTCGTGGCAGGCCTGGTCGATCTCCTCGACGCTCCACGGGATCTCGAAGCCGAGCAATTCGCCGCTGCGCTTCAGCCGGCGGCTATGCTCGGTCAGCTTGAAGACCTCGCCGGCATAGGCCTTCTGCCCCTCGAACACCGACGAGGCGTAGTGGAGCGCGTGGGTCAGGACGTGGACGTTCGCCTCGCGCCACGGCACCAGGGCTCCGTCGAACCAGATGAGGCCGTCGCGGTCGTCGAAGCTGCGCTGGTCCGTCACTCGAGGCTCCTTTGGTGCGCGGCGGGGATAGGACCGGCGCAAAGGGGCGTCAACTTGGCGGCGGATCAGCCGCGCAGGCCCGGATCGTGAGTCTCGCGATGGAGCCGGCGCAGCGAGAAAGCGGCCCAGGCCACCGGCGGAACGACGAGGATCAGGGCGAGGCCGAACAGCGCTCCGCCGGTGACGATCGCAAGCACCAGGAGAAGCGGCACCGCCGCCAGGGCGACCAGCGCCCGGCCCATCCGGCGCTGCTGGCCCTGGTCGAGCGCCGCATCCCAGCGCTTCACCTTGTTGTTCTCCTGCCATTCCCAGGCGATCACCGCCCGTCCCTGGGAATCCCATCGTTTCGCGACGAGGGCGAGGAGGGCGTCGGCGGCGCGGTCGAGCGGCCCCGGACCCGCCGAAGCCACCGGTCCGGCCGAAGCGGCGGCGCGGCGGCCGGGACGCGGCGGCGGCGGCGAAGCGACGGTCGAGGGTATCGGCGCCCCCGTCTGGTTGTCGATGACGACCAGGCGTCCATCCTTCTCCACCACCCGGTAGCGGCCCTGCGGCGCGTCCATCCAATCCTCCCGCGGACGAGACTAGTCCGGAGCGGCGCGAGGCGGAAGGGGGTCGCTGATCCGCTTCACGACGGTTTATGTTGCACTGCAACAAAACCGGCCGCACAACGTTCTGAATGTATGCGCTTCCACTCCGGTAAGCGCGGGGAGGGAGTAAGCTTATGCCAGCGATCAGACCGGGCCTTCGCCTCAGGGCGGCCCGCAAGGGGCAGTCCGCCTTCGCGCCGCCCTCCGCGACGATCGACCGGCTGTCGGACCTCGACGGAGTCAAGGTCAATCCGGGCAATCTGCGCGCCCGCTGCTACGTTCCGCCGGGCCTCGACGGGCCGGCGCCGCTGGTCGTCGTCCTGCACGGCTGCACCCAGGACGCGGCGGTCTACGACCACGGCTCCGGCTGGTCGACCCTGGCCGACCGGCACGGGTTCCTGCTGCTCTTCCCCGAGCAGCAGCGGGCCAACAACCCGATGCTCTGCTTCAACTGGTTCTCGGGCAACGACACCCAGCGCGGCATGGGCGAGGCGGCGTCGATCAAGGCGATGATCGACGCGATGAAGAAGGCGCATCCGGTCGATCCGGAGCGGATCTTCGTCACCGGCCTCAGCGCCGGCGGGGCGATGGCCTCGGCGATGCTCGCCACCTATCCCGAGGTGTTCGCGGCGGGGGCGATCATCGCCGGAGTCGCTTACGGCTGCGCCGCCGACGTGACCGAGGCGTTCGACTGCATGGGCGGCAGGGCCCGAAGCGACGCTCGCGAGCTGGCCGGCCACGTCCGCCGGGCCTCGCCCCACAAGGGCCCCTGGCCGCGGGTCCAGGTCTGGCAGGGCAGCAGCGACAATCTGGTCGTGCCGAGCAACGCCGACGCGATCGTCCTGCAATGGGCGGATCTCCACGATGTGGGGCCCCAGCCGGACCGGACCGACAAAGTCGAATCCTATCCGCGCCGGGCGTGGGTCGGTGCCGGCGGCGAGCCGGTGATCGAGCAATATTCGATCACCGGGATGGGCCACGGCATCCCGCTCGGCGGCGGAGCCGATTCGGTCGGCGAGGCCGGCGCCCACATGCTCGACGTCGGGCTGAGCTCGACCGCGCATATCGCCGCCTTCTTCGGAATCGCGCCCGAGGAGGCGAAGCGGCGGCCGGCCGAGTCATCGCTCGCCCCGGCGCCGCTCCCGGCGACGGCGCCGCGGCGGGCCACCCGCGCCCCGCGAGCGGAGGCTGCGGCGAGCGGAGTGCAGCAGGTCATCGAGGACGCCCTGCGCAAGGCCGGGCTGATGCGGTAGGGGAGGCCGGCTTCAGTTTGAATCGTCACCCCGGACTTGATCCGGGGTCCACCTTCTTCAAGTCGTCGCGGGTGAAAGAAGGTGGATGCCGGATCAAGTCCGGCATGACGATATGTGCAGACCAGGCCTTCGCTCCGCTAGCCGAGCCGTTCGGCGAGGAGCCGCTGGAGGACGCGCAGGTCGGTTCCGGAATTGCCGCGCAGGTGGAGCGGCTGGGCCTCGTCGCCGAACCAGATCCGCACCGCGACGCGGCTGTCCGCCGCCTCGCCTTCCTGGATCGAGAAGTGGCGCACCGAACGATAGGGCCAGGAGCTGGTCTCGATCCGCGCCTCGAGCAGATGCTCGCGCTGGGCGATGAGGATGCGCCGGTCGGTGAACAGGATCGCGCCGGTCGGAGCGACATAGGCGGCATGGACCGCCTCGCCGGAAACGAGGTGGTCGGTGAGGGTGGCGGCTTCGGCGGCGGGCGCCTGGTCGACATCGAGAATGCGCATCGCCGCTAGATGGGCGATGCCGCCGCGCGCCGCAACCGTCGCCGAGGCCTGGTCAGTCGCGCCAGTTCGGCGGCGAGGCGATTCGGAAGCTGTCGCCGGGCCGGGCGCCATGCCGGGCCATGATCGAATCGGCGAGGGCCAGCACCGGTCCCGAATCGGCGGCGCCGAACAGGGCGGCGAAGGCGGTGACGAAGCGGTCGCCCAGCACCGGATCGAGCTCGGCGAGCGCCGCCGGCATCCGCTTCACCGAGGCGCTCCAGGTGCCGGACGAGCGCAGCGTGAAATCGGCGAGAACCGGATAGAGCGCCGCTCCGACCGACGTCAGCGCCGGCCCCGGCTTGCAACTGGCGAGGATCTCGCGAAGCTCGGTGAGGGCGGAGAGGCGGGCGCGCTTCGTTGCCTCGTCGAGCCGCGGCGGCCCCGCCGCGAACGTCCTGCGGGCAAGCTCCCGGGCCGAAGCGAGCGGCGCGCTTCCTTCACCGAGCACGATGATGCCGTGCGCGACCATTTCCGGGACCGAGGGGACTGCGGAGCGAGCGACCACCGTTCGGCAGAAATAGGAGAGGGTGCCGAGATCGTGGCCGAACAGCTCGAACGCCCTTCCCTCGAACCACGTCTTCTCCCGCCATGCCCCTTCCGGAAGGGCGCGGAACAGCAGGAAGACGTCGTAATCGGAGCCGGGCCGGGCCTCGCCGCGCGCTCGCGAGCCGGCCAGCAGGGCCGCCTGCGCCTGCGGATAATGCGAGGCGACCAGCCGCCGCGTGAAGGCGATCGCCTCGTCCACCGTCTCCGCTGGGGCTTCCATCAGCCCGCGCGGCGCACGAGGCGCGTGACGGCGAGGCCGGCGGCGATTCCGAGGATGAGGGGCAGTCGGCGGAGCATGACGGCTTTGCGAAGGTCCATCTCGATAATTCCAGAGCCTCGTTCCCGGCGAAGGCCGGGGCCCAGCGGCGCCGGCGGAAGGACTGGGTCCCGGCCTTCGCCGGGAAGCGATTCAGCCTGATGAGGCCGACTCTAGCGCGGCTCCGCGGCGCCCGCCAGAGCCGGCCGGCCCGCCAGCGGCCGGAACCGCGCGTCGCGAAGCGCGGTCAGGATCATCTCGCCGTCGTCGCCGACCCGGAACTCGCCATAGGCCGCCTCGGCGAAGGCGGCCGCCTGGCCTTCCTCGAAGAAATAGGCGTCGGTCGCGAAACTCGGCTGCCCGGCCCGAACCCGGTAGCGAAGGGCGATTTCGCCGGGCCCGAGCGGCCGGCCCTCGGCGAAGCGGCGGAAATGGCCGACATTCCGGCTGTCGAGCGCGACGACGATATGGCCGTCGTCGAGCGACCTGCGTCTTTGCCAGGGGAAGGCCTGATCGGCGGCCTCGTAATTCAGCCGCATATAATCGCCCTGCATGAGCGAACGCGGGTCGACGGGGCTCAGCTTCAGAAGGACGACCCGGCCTTCGGTGAGCAACTGCTCGCGCTGATAGATTCCGAAATTGACGAAGGCCAGGAGCGCAAGTCCGGCGAGGAGGACGACCGCCTTACGCATGGCCGGCCTCCTGCGCGCCGGACTCGGGAAGAAGTCGCCGCAACAGGAAATGGGCGGCCAGCAGGCACAGCCCCGTCACCGCCATGACGCCGGACTTCTCGAGCAGGGTGGCATGGAGGCTGTAATAGAAATGGGCGACGAAGCCGAGCAGGCTGAGGATGCCGAGGGCGACCAGGATCCGGCTCCCCGCGGCATAGCCCAGAAGCAGGACCAGGAGAGCCGAGGCGAGGCCGGGCGCCATCAGGGACAGCAGCCCGACCAGGATTGCGACGCCGACGGCGAAGACGGAGATCCGGCTTCCACGCCCTTCGCGCAGGCTGAGCGTCGCGGCCACCCAGACCAGGACCGCCGCCGTCAGTCCGCGTCCGAGCAGCGGGCCGTAGAGGCTGAACCAGGTGGGCGCCTCCCCGCGCAGCCCGAGCAGCCACCCGGCGCCGAACAGCCGGAACGTCTCGACGATCAGCAGCGCCAGAACCAGGCCGTAGCCGATCGGGCGCCAGATCCTGCCGTCGGCGGCCCATCTGCGGGGCTCGATCCAGACGAAAGCCAGACCCAGCGACAGGAACGGGGCGGCGAGCCCGTGCAGCTCGAGCTGGTTGATTCCCAGGCCCAGCGCGATCGCGGCGCCGCTCGTCGCCAGCACCCGGTGGAGGAAGTTCGGAACGGCGAAGGCCAGCGCCACCTCCACCGCGGCAAAGGCGAAGTAGAGGGACGGCTCCTCGATCTTCAGATACTGGCTGAGGCCGATTGCGATCAGGATCTGGCCGACCAGGCTGACGACGAGGCCGAACTGCTCGGCGAAGTCGTTGCCGTCGAGGCTTCGGAACAGGACGAAGGCGGCGGCGCAGCAGGCCGCGCCGGCCAGGGCCGCGAAGCTCGCATCCTGCATGATGAAGGCGAAGGCCCCGCCGACGAAAGCGATCAGGAACAAGGCGCCGATCCACCCGGCGATGCCGAGCATGACCCGGACGAACCATGGGGACGCCGACCGGTCGTGCTGCGGGCGCTCGCCGTCGACGAGGCCGTCGGCGCTGAGCCGGTCCCACAGGGAGGCGGCGATCATGCGCGCGGCTCCCGGCCGACCGACTTCAGCCAGATCGCTCCGCCCGCCGACATCCCGATCACGACCAGGCCGATGAGCAGGAAGCTGCCCGACTCGGACTCGAACATGTTGCGCGACAGGAAGGCCACGGTCGCGACGATCAGGCTCAGCACTGCGCCGGCCAGCATGAAGAGGTCGGGACGACGGCGCCGGTACCAAAGGTAGAAGGCCGCGAGCCAGGCGAGATAGGCGAGCACCGCCAGAGCGGTCGAGGCGACGCGATCGCCGCCGCCCATCACCGCCCAGACCATCAGGGACGTGGCGAAGACGCCGCTGCCGATCGCCACCAGCCGCGGCGGCCAGTCATCCCGAAGCCACGCGACTCCCATCCGGTGCGCCGCTTCCCACCCGATCAGTGCGAGGCTGTTGAGGCCGAACAGCGCCCACAACAGGCCCTCCAGCTCCCAGCCGATCTGGAAATAGAGAAAGGCGGCGAGATTGAGCAAGGCGAGCCAGAGCAACCACAAAGGGCTGAAGTGGCCGACCAGCACCCAGGGCAGGATCAGGACGGCCCACCAGGCGAACAGCTGCCAGGTGTCGGCGCCGGTCTGGTAGATCTGCCCCGTCAGGGCGAGCAGAGCGCCGGCGAGCAGGCTCAGCAGCAGCAACATGGCTTTGCCGGCCATTCCGTCCAGGTCGACCCCCCAGCAGGCCAGCAGCCCGGCCACGATCCCGGCCTCGACCAGCCCGAATTTGGCGTAACGGCCGAGATCGGCCCAGTTGAAGGCGAAGAAGAAGATTACCGCGGCGGCGAGGGCGATCGTTCCCAGCCACAGGGTCAGCTGGCCGAGAAAGGCGCGCCAGTCCGCCGGCGAAGGGGTGATCCCCGCCGCCCGAAGCACGTCCCGCTCCCGGCCCTCGGCGACGCGGCCGGAGTCGAACCAGTCGAGAACCTCGCTCCGAAGCCCGCTCATCCGCTACCCCCCCGCCGGCAGCGATATCAGCTACCGGCCGCCGCCGCCATCGCCGCGGCGCAAAGGATCAGGAGAACGCGTTATCCGAGACTGGATCGCAAGATCGGCTAATTTTCGATATTGTCCGGAAATCGCGGTGGAGGGGCACGGCAATGAAATATTCGGAGCATGTCGACTATCTGGTGGCGTCGGTAATCTACCTCGCGACCCAGCGCGGCTGGTGGGCCCGCACGCCCAGTGCGATGGCGGGTGAACTTTCGCTCGACGGGACGAAATTGCGAGCGGTGTTCGAAGGCTTTCCGGGCATCTTTCGCAAGTCGAAGCGGGCCGGCTCCAACGGCGAGCATTTCTTCTCACTCCAGGCCCGTTACGCCCAGCGCGACCAATAGACCGACATCCCGCCGCTCGACACCGACAAGATTCGACTCATCTACGACTTCATCCTCAAGTCTGCGGACGACGAGCGGATGGGTCGGCGGTGGCTGGTCGGTAACGGCATTGCGGTCACCGCCGCAGTCATTTCGGCGCTCACGGCGATCTTGGTCGCCTACATGAAGGCCTGAACGGCCGCGGCGGTCCGGCCCGCGAAGGGAGGAGGCACGGAACAGCCCGTGCCCCCTCTCCCCGGTTAAGCTTCGATCAATTCGCGCCTAGCGGCAGCGGACGCTGCCGCGCTCGATCTCGCGGCCGAGCGTCGCTCCGGCGGCTCCGCCGATCAGAGTGCCGAGAATGCTCGAGCGGCCGTTGTCGATCGAATTGCCGAGCAGGGCTCCGACCGCTCCGCCGACGATGAGGCCGGTGGTGCCGTCGCTGCGGCGGCAATAATAACGGCCGTCCGACCCGCGATAGATGCGCTGGTTGCGGCTCAGCCGGGTCTCGCCGTAATAGCGGCCGTCGCGATAATAGCGGTCGGCATAATAGGTGTCGACGCCCGGCTCGTAGCGATTGTAATCATAGTTGCGGTAGGTCCGCCAGTCGCGGTTGCGGGCGCGGGCGATCTCGCGCTCGCACTCGCGAAGCTCGCGGCGATATTCGCGGCGATTGTCGGACCGGCGAAGCTCGCGCCGGCACTCGCGCGTCTCCTGGCGGGTCTCGGGACCTCTCTGGTAGCCCTGCTGGGCCGAAGCCGGCGCCGCGAAGGCGACGGGCATGGCGCAGGCCGCCGTGGCGGCGGCAAGAACGATCTTACGCATGATACTCTCCTGTGGATCGGGCCCCGAAGCGGCGGGGTCGACCATCAACGGGCGGGGCCGGGAGGGGTTTCATGAACGCGACGTTGTGGAAGGTTCAGCTTGCCGGGCGCGGGCGCGAACCGGCGGCTTTCCGGACGGTCCGAACGCTTTCGCGCGGCGAACCGGTGAAAGCCCTCGCGGCAAGGATTTATCCGCTCTCCGTCCATCGCAAAAATGGTGGATAAGTCATTTACCGTCTTGGCGTCGGAATCGACTTGAGGCACTATGGCTAGTGGCGCTGCCTAGGGGGCGACGCAAGAGCTTGTAGGAGTCGGCTGCGGACCTTATATCGGACGCAGGCGGAAAGCGCTTGTCCTGTGGATATCGGGGACAAGCCGAAACTAAGCGCCCGCGCCCCCTCGAATGCGCTTAAGGTGGGGTTAAATCCACTGGAACGAAGATCGAACAAGGGGTAGGATAATGGACCTGTCAGGCAGCAGCGAAGTGGGATCGGGCGACGTGAGCACCACCACGGCCGAAGCGCCGAAGGCGAATTCCAAAGGCGATCGCCCGGCCATCTATCCGGTCGAGGTCGACCACAGCCGCGATTCGCTGCTGACCGACTTCGGCAAGGAGACCCTGAACGACCGCTATCTGCTGCCCGGCGAAACCTACCAGGACCTGTTCGTCCGCGTCGCCTCGGCCTATGCCGACGACGCCGAGCACGCCCAGCGGGTCTACGACTATATCTCGCAGCTCTGGTTCATGCCGGCCACCCCGGTCCTGTCCAACGGCGGCACCGGCCGCGGCCTTCCGATCAGCTGCTACCTCAACTCCGTCCCCGACAGCCTCGAGGGCATCGTCGACACCTGGAACGAGAATGTCTGGCTGGCGGCGCGCGGCGGCGGCATCGGCACCTATTGGGGCGCGGTCCGCGGCATCGGCGAGCCGGTCGGCCTCAACGGCAAGACCAGCGGCATCATCCCGTTCGTCCGGGTGATGGATTCGCTGACCCTGGCGATCAGCCAGGGCAGCCTCAGGCGCGGCTCGGCCGCCTGCTATCTCGACATCAACCACCCCGAGATCGAGGAATTCCTCGAGATCCGCAAACCCTCGGGCGACTTCAACCGCAAGGCCTTGAACCTCCATCACGGAGTGCTCGTCACCGACGCCTTCATGGAGGCGGTCCGCGACGGCTCCGAATGGATCCTGCGCTCGCCCAAGGACGGCACCGAGCGCGCCACCGTCGACGCCCGCTCCCTCTTCCAGAAGCTGGTCGAGACCCGCCTCGCCACCGGCGAGCCCTACATCATCTTCATCGACCAGGTGAACCGGTCGATGCCCAAGCATCATCGCGAATTGGGCCTCAAGGTCTCGACCTCGAACCTGTGCTCCGAGATCACCTTGCCGACCGGCCGCGACCATCTCGGCAAGGACCGCACCGCGGTGTGCTGCCTCTCCAGCCTCAACCTCGAGACATGGGACCAGTGGAACGGCGACAGGCGCTTCATCGAGGACGTCATGCGCTTCCTCGACAACGTCCTGACCGACTATATCGAGCGCGCCCCCGAGGAGATGGCCCGGGCCAAGTACAGCGCGATGCGCGAGCGCAGCGTCGGCCTCGGAGTGATGGGATTCCACTCCTTCCTCCAGGCCCGCTCCATCCCCTTCGAGGGGGCGATGGCGAAGAGCTGGAATTTGAAGATCTTCAAGCACATCGCCGCCCAGGTGAACGAGGCGTCGATGATGCTCGCCCAGGAGCGCGGTGCCTGCCCCGACGCCCAGGACATGGGCGTGATGGAGCGGTTCAGCTGCAAGATGGCGATCGCGCCGACCGCGAGCATCTCGATCATCACCGGCGGAACCTCGGCCTGCATCGAGCCGATCCCCGGCAACATCTACACCCACAAGACCTTGTCGGGCAGCTTCTCGATCAAGAACCCCTATCTCGAGAAATTGCTGATCGGGAAGTCGAAGAATTCGGACGCGGTGTGGAACACGATCCTCGAGCAGGGCGGCTCGGTCCAGCATCTCGATTTCCTCACCCCCGAGGAAAAGGACGTGTTCAAGACCAGCTTCGAGATCGACCAGCGCTGGCTGATCGAGCTCGCCGCCGACCGCACGCCCTATATCGACCAGGCGACGTCGCTGAACCTCTTCATCCCGGCCGACGTCGACAAATGGGACCTGCTGATGCTCCACTACCGCGCCTGGGAGCTCGGCATCAAAAGCCTCTATTACCTGCGCTCCAAGTCGGTGCAGCGCGCCGGCTTCGCCGGCGGCGTGGAGGCCGACAACACGATCGACCCCAAGCAGATCGAGCTCGCCGCCAGCACGGATTACGACGAATGCCTGGCGTGCCAGTGACTCTTTGCAACCCCCTCTCCCTGCAGGGGAGAGGGAGGGGCCCGCGCGGCGCAGCCGCGTGGGAGGGTGAGGGCACGCCGTTTCCGCATACGACAGTTCGTCAGGACCCTCACCCTGGCGCTTCGCGCCGTCCCTCTTCCCTGGAGGGAGAGGGAGTTTTCATGTTCTCCCCGAGCGGGGGGAGAGAGCCGCGCCTGGCTCCCTTCGGCGCGGCGCCTGGCGGGGAAAGGCAAAGCGCAATGACGCGCGCGGATCCGCATACGCGCGCGCTGCGTAACGCGCCGCCTTTCCCCGCTTTTTGTAGGAAGGAAGCCGCCTGATGCCCGACCCGATCACCCTCGGCCACGTCCTGATGCTGCTCGGCCTGCTCGTCGGCCTCTACGCCCTGTGGCAGGCGTCGATCTGGCTGAAGCACAAGGGCTACATCTACGGCACGCCGCAATATGCCCGAGCCCGCGACGGCAAGCGCTACGCCGTCTGGAGCCTGGCCGTCGCCGCCCTGCTCTTCGGCATCGGCTGCTTCTCGCCGCTGTGCGACGTGGCGATCGCGTGAGCGGCGCGGCCCCCATCTTCCTCCTCAACCTCATCCGCGCTGTGCAAGGATAACGAACATGCCCCTCCTCGAAGCCCGCAAGCAGTACAAGCCGTTCGAATATCCCTGGGCGTTCGATTTCTGGAAGCGCCAGCAGCAGATCCACTGGATGCCCGAGGAGGTGCCTCTGGGCGAGGATTGCCGCGACTGGGCCCAGAAGCTGACCGATCACGAGCGCTCCTTGCTCACCCAGATCTTCCGCTTCTTCACCCAGGCCGACGTCGAGGTGCAGGATTGCTACCACGACAAATATGCCCGCGTGTTCAAGCCGACCGAGATCAAGATGATGCTGACCGCCTTCTCCAACATGGAGACGGTCCACATCGCCGCTTACTCGCACCTGCTCGACACGATCGGCATGCCCGAGAGCGAGTACAGCATGTTCCTCCAGTATAAGGAGATGAAGGACAAGCACGATTACCTCGCCACTTTCGGGGTCGAGAACGACCAGGACATCGCGAAGACGCTGGCCATGTTCGGCGGCTTCACCGAGGGCCTCCAGCTCTTCGCCAGCTTCGCGATGCTGATGAACTTCCCGCGCTTCAACAAGATGAAGGGCATGGGCCAGATCGTCAGCTGGTCGGTGCGCGACGAGAGCCTCCACTGCGAAGGCATCACCCGCCTGTTCCACGCCTTCGTCAAGGAGCGCGACTGCATGACCAAGGCGGTCCGCGACGACATCATGGACGTCTGCCAGAAGACGGTGCGCCTCGAGGACGCCTTCATCGACCTCGCCTTCGAGATGGGCCCGGTCCCCGGCATGACCCCCAAGGAGATCAAGAAGTACATCCGCTACATCGCCGACTGGCGCCTCGGCCAGCTCGGCTTCTCCCCCATCTACATGATCGACGACCACCCCCTGCCGTGGCTCGCGCCTTTGCTCAACGGGGTGGAGCACGCCAACTTCTTCGAGACCCGCGCCACGGAATATTCGAAGGCGGCGACCCGGGGGAACTGGGGTGAGGTTTGGGACAATTTCGACCGGCGGAAGAGCGCGAAGGCGGCGAATGACGGGGGTGCGGTTGAGGCCGGCGGCGGGGACGATATGTTCACGCGGGCTGGCGTGGCGGCAGAGTAGCCATGGCAGAGCAATTTGCCGCGCTCCAGTTGCTTCGCGAATTAGGCGACTTCAGCGATCCAACAGGACCCGCTGCTCGTTTGCAGACCGAAACGCTCGCCGAGGAGTTTCGGCGCTTTGCGGAGGAGCATCCAGAAGTCACGTTTCGCATAACCGAGCATGGGCCCGAGCAGACGGCGGCAGAGATACTTGCGGATTTTGAAGCGGAGGACAGCGCGCTCGCCGCCTTGCAGGAGGCGTGGGCTGCCGAACGGCGAAATATGGGTTTGAAGTGATCTAGAAGAGGCCACGCCGCCCCGTCTTCCGCTGGACCGTTATTGTTTCACTTGTACTCGGAAAGGCGATCCGGCGGCGCGGACGCGGAGCTTCAGGCCGACGGTCGCCGCATGGCGGGGAGTATGCGCGACCCGCCAGAATCTGAGCGACAATTCCGGTCAGGCTGCTAAACAGGGGGTGCGCAGCCGGGGGCGGCTGAGCTGCTACGTGGAGTCCGTAATGACCGCAATTCTCGCATGCGTGAACCTCAAAGGAGGAGTCGGCAAGACGACTTTGGCAGTGAACTTTGCGGCCTATTGTGGACTCAAAGGCCATAAAACCCTTTTGATCGACCTCGACCCTCAGACTAATGCCACACTATCATGCATCTCGTACGAAGAATGGCAGGCTCATTCCAGGAAAAACGGAACGGTTGCGAATCTCTTGGGGGTTCGCAACCACACGAGCGCCGAGGGAGACCGTAAAGGGCCAGGGGACGTTATATACCCGGATGTTTTCAAGAATGTCGATTTGATACCGTCGCATCTTGATCTGTTCACGGTCGATCTTGATTTGGGCGCTGCTAACGCACGAGAGACGCTTCTCAAGCGTGCGCTTAAGCCAGTGCTAGACGATTATGACGTTGTCGTATGCGATTGCCCTCCAAATCTCACTATTCCGACGCAGAATGCGATAGCACTTAGCTCACACTACGTGATTCCGGTTTCTCCTGACTTCCTCTCCAGCATAGGAGTGGGGCTCCTCAAAAACCGCATTGCTGTGCTTGCAGAGGCTCTTGAGGTGGACATCGAGCCAGCAGGAATTGTGATTTCGCGCGTGGGTAGAACCTCGTACTATCGAGAGCGAACGATTCAAACCCTCCGGGAGGAGTTTGATGATGTGTATGATGCAGTGCTGACGGAGCGCTCTAAAGTGAGTGAGGGGACCGAAACTCAGGTGTCAGTCTTTGAGTGCGGTGACCGGACTGCCATTCAAGAATTTACAGCGGTTTCTCGCAAGCTGCTGGAGCGGATAGGTGTGGAATGAAGACGCATGAATTAGCTAAAGCCCTAGGCGAGCTTGCCCGCGCGCTCCGGGCAGGACCGAACGTAGATCTAGGTAGCCTTCGTATTGAGGAGCCTGCGTCACGACAGATTGATTCCGCTGCCGTGCCCATGGCGCTTTCAACGTTGGCGATGCTCTCAGAATTTGGCAAGGACGAATGGCTCGCCTTCATAAGCGAACATAATCTGCCAATCGATGTCCGTCCCCGCGATGCCGCTCGCGATATCCTTGGGAAGCTGCTAAAGTTTCTAGTTAACAATCCGACTGCACGAAATCAACTTTCCCATTCTCCCCCGAAGGATCGGTCCACTACTTCTGCTGAGTTGCGTAGAACCTTGCAGCTGCTAATGAATCCGTGACTCAGGCAGCTGAAATTGCAGAAAACTTCACGCGATTTTCCGGCCAGTGGTTTGCGGATCTTCAGGGCTCACGGGCCGCATTGCACGGGAGTGGCCAGTTCAGCTTGAGCTATGCGCGGATGGCCGCGTTTAATGGCCTACGGGAGGGCGTGCTTGCGGGTTGCGGAGGCGACTGCGCAGCATTCTTTCTCGAAGCTCAAAACGATCTGCTGACCGCGCATATCTTAGCCAGCCTCGGCGTGTGGCGCGCCTCCCTCCAGTCCTTGCGAAGCTTTTTAGAAAACGCTCTGTCAGGACTGTATTTTTCTGATCATCCGGTTGAACTAAGGCTCTGGCTAGCCGGCAAGTTAAAACTTGGCTTCTCAGACCTCCTTACTTATTTCAATAAGCATCCAGATGTAAGTTCCGTGGCGCCAAGCGTAACAGGTGTTTCAACGCTTGCTACAGAGTATGCTACACTATCAAAGGCTGTTCATAGCTCTGCGGTTAATATGAGAATGACTGGGGATGGGTCCGTGCAGATTTCATCATCAGATGGCAATCGCTTAGGGCCGTGGAGCAGTCGACACACCGCTGCCGTACGCGGTGTCACTCTTCTGGTGCTAACGCTCCGAAAGGATCAGCTGACTGGAACGCGGCTTCTGGCGGTGCGTAGTGTCCTAGGTGCGATACTAACAAACAGTAATCGGTCTCAGGTGAGGTCCTCCCTTGGTATCACGATTCCTCCCTACTCCTAATGATCGGCGTTCCTGGTGCCAGCACCGAGGAAAGCTAATTTGCCGGGGGCCGCTGGTGCCAGCTACGCGCCTGGCGCCAAGAAACCCCAGCGCGGCGATGTCGGCATCCGGAATCTGACCACCGAGCCGCTCGCTCACATGCTCCGCCTCGAACCCGCGCTCCTCGAACCAGCCGCACAGCGCCGGAGGGAGCTGCGCGTCGATCAGGAAGCGCATCAGGCGGCTTGCACCACGCTATGGTCGACGGCGCGGGCGCCGTAGGCGAGGCAGGCGAGCACGTCCTCGCGCTCCGGGGAGCTCCGGTGCCAGGTACGAAGGAAAAGCCCTAGGTACCTGGCACCAAGGAACCCTGCCGGACCGCTACGCCCCCAGAGCCCGCACCAGCGCCTTCACCGCTTCCGGATCGCTGACGAACTCGTTGTGGCGGCAGTGGAGCTCGATCGCCTCGTCGCGCTCCCCCTCCCGCCCGCGGGCGCTCGCCGGGGCGACGATGCCGTCGCGGCGGGACCAGAAGGCGAGGGTCCTCACCGGCGGCTTGGCGGCCGGGTCGATCGGCACCGGCGGATGGTCGACGTCATGATCGTTGACCGCCTCGTAGAGCTTCCAGGCGTTGTTGCGCCTGAGCCCGCCCGAGAAAGGCGTGCCCAACGTCGCCACCAGCGCGACCTTCTCCGGCCGCCGCTTGGCGAGCTCGCGCGCGTAGAGGCCGCCGAGGCTGCAGCCGACGAGGGCCAGCCGGCCGCCCCGCGCCGCCGCCGCGACGGCGTCGATCCGCGCCAGCAGCCGCTCGAACTTGCCGGACCGGGCGCCGAGATTGATGCCCTCGCCCCAGCCGCGGGCGTCGAAGCCGCAGCCGGCGAGCGTCCGGCGCAGATGCCCGGTCGGCAGATCGTTGGCGAGGAAGGCCGGAAGCACCATCACCGCTCGCCCCCGGCCGACCGGCTCGGCGAGGCGAGGCGGCCGCAATTGCGCCGCCAGCAGGCGCGCCGCCGCCGGCGCCTCCATCAGCAGCCGCCGCCACGGGGGCCGGCTCCAATCCTCGTCCGCGGCTCTCGAATCCATCGCCGCGCCAACCGCCGGCCGGGTGACCGGTTCCGAGGGAGTCCGTGCGGCCGGTGCCAGGCACCGAGGAAAAAACCTGGGTACCTGGCACCAGTCAATCGGCGGCAGGTGACCGGCGGAGCGACGCAGAGAATCCTGTGAGGTGCGACCGTTCCTCTCGAGTCTCTGGCGTCTCTGAGTCTCTGCGTCTCTGCGTCTCTGCGCGAGAAACCGGATCTGGCACCAATCACGACGGGCCTGGAAAACGCGCCGAGCAGATGCGCTTGCGGTGAGAGCGAGTCTCGACCGTGAAACCCCGCCGTAAACGCCTTCCTTTGAAAAGCCTGTTGCCATAGGAAAGCTCCCATCTTATGTTCTCGACTTGTTCTCCTCAAACCCGGAGCAAGGCCATGACCGTTCACCTCCCTCCGCCCTCGGGCGATCCGCTGCCGCCGCGGCCCGGCGAGGCGTCCGCGCCCGGCGCTCCCTCGGCCGTCCCCGACATCCCGTTCCACCCCGTCCCCGTCCAGCACCGCCGTGACGGCTGGACGGCCGAGAAGCAGCGCCGGTTCATCCAGGCGCTCGCCGAGACCGGGATCGCGCGGGTCGCCGCCGCCGCCGTCGGCATGAGCGAGCGCTCGGCCCACCGGCTCGCCATCCGCCCGGACGCCGAGAGCTTCTCCTACGCCTGGGATGCGGCCCTGGTCATCGCCGCCCGGCGCGGCGTCTCGACTCTGTTCGAATATGCGCTCGACGGGATGGTCGAGACCGTCTGGCGCGACGGCGAGATCGCCTGGCAGCGCAAGCGGCCTTCCGAAAAGGCCCTGTTCTTCCTCCTCGCCAAGCTCGATCCGGACCGTTTCGGCCGGGATGCGCCGCCCAGGCCGATCGAGCCCCGGGCCAAGGCGTGCGACTCGCTTCGCGATACCACCGCCGATTTCGACCTCTATCTCGACGGGCTCCACGATCTGCCGCCGGACGAGGAGGATGACGAGGCCGGGGCGGGCGACGACGGCGGGCCGGCCGGTGGCTGAGCCTCGCGCGCGCGCGCGCGTAGGAGACGGACTTTCCGGACCTTCGTCCGTTTCCGGACAGCCCCGCGCGGCAACCGACCGGACCAGGCGTCCGCCCCCGGAGACGATGCCGTCGGGCGCCGGTCACGGCCGGCGAGGCCGCGGCGCCGGGACAGATGGGATGCCGAGGCTCCGCCCGAATTTCCCCCGTCTTTACCGTGCCTTCACCTCCGCCCCCTATCCCGGCCTCACCAAGGGGAGGAATTCATGTTCTTGAAGGTATTCGCGATTTTCGCGCCGCTCGTCGGCGGTGCGATCTGGGCCATGGGCGGGTTCGGCGGGGCCTACAGCCGCGACGTCGAGCGGCCGCCGGCCGAGGTCATCGCCGCGATCGCCGATCTCGACATCACCGGCCAGCCCGGCTCGCCCGGCACCGATCCCGAGGCGTCGGGCGGGGTCGCGCCGGTCTTCCAGGTCGAGCAAGCCGGCGACCGCGTCACCTGGACGGTGATGAGCGGCGACAAGGTCGCGACCCGGATGACCGCCTTCGTCCAGCCGCTCGACGGCGGCGCCCGGAGCCGGGTCACGGTCGACGTCGAGCGCGGCGACGCGCCCGACGACTTCGTCTCGCCCGCCTTCCGCTCCGAGGGGCTCACCATGGGCCTGTTCGCGATGGCGCTCGAGGGCGAGCTCGACCGGCTCGTCGCTCCGGTCCGGCTCAGCCGGGAGGAATGCCAGGAGCTGGAGCTTCGCCTCCTCCACGGCAGCGGCGCCGGCATGGAGGCCGATCCGGCCACGCTCGGCCAGGCGGTCGGCGGCACCGCCAAGAACGTCCTTCGGCTCCACGCCGTCGAGGGCGAGCTCAAGCGCCGCGGCTGCGACACGAGCGGCGGCGGCGGGTTCGAGCCGGTCTCGGACGAGATGAGCAAGGGTGGAATCCTCGCGGAGGCGGAGGCCGAGGCCGAGGCCGATCACAAGCCGGGCCGGCCGACGCTCGACCTGGACGGCGACGGCCGCTGACCATGCGGGGGAAAGGGTGACGCCATCCATTTCCCCCGGCGAGCCCTCGCTCGCGGGTGCGGGGCGCCAGCTACGGGCCAGGCACCGGGCAAGCTGTTCGCCGCCCGACGCTGATCCGATTTTGGTGAACGCCGCCGCGGCGGCGCGAGCCGTGGCTCAGGCCGCCGAGCGCGCCATGACCATGAGGGTGCCGAGGCCGTCGGGGCCGCGCTCGTGGCGCAGGCCGACGATCGTCGCCATCGCGTCGGTGCCGCGGCGGGAGATGCCGACCCGATCGCCGACCTTGGGATGCTTGACGAAGCGATACGGCAGGGCATTGCTTCCATCGACTGACAGAGCTGCTCGAACCATCTCGAATATCCTCTTCGGCAGGGAGACGATCGTTGCACCTCCCGCATCCGGCCTAGGCGCACGCGATATCCGCATCCACGACATTGTTGGGCAAATGTCTGCCGCGAACCGCCCAGCCGCGTTCTGGAGCGGCAATCTATTGACGAAAAGTACGTAAATGTGCGCATGAGCGGCCGACGGAGGGACTATGATCGGCAGCCAGACCGACGAAGAGAGCAGCGTCACGGCGCTTCGCATCCGCGAGGAGCTCGCGCGGCGGCGGCTGTCGCGCCAGTGGCTCGCCGACGAAGCGAGGGTGAGCCTGTCGACGCTCGAGAAGGCGCTGTCGGGCCACCGCCCGTTCACCCTGGCGACGGTGGTCCGGCTGGAGACCGCGCTCGGGGTCGCGCTTCGCGGCGGACAGATGCCGGAGCGCAATCCCGACTCGGCCACTCTGGCGCCCGACGGGCTCGGCGCCTATTCGCGCGCCGCCGTGCACTGGCTCGAGGGCGAATATCTGACCCTGCGCCGCTCGTTCAGCGAGTCGGGCTCGGTCTACGCCTACCGCACGCTGATCGCCTGGGACGAGGACAGCCACTGCCTCGCCTTCCACGAGAGCTCGAGGCTCGACCAGAGCTTCGAGCAGCACGGCTCCGTCTCCTTCCCGCACCTGTCCGGCCACATCTATCTGGTGACCAACGTCGAGGGCCAGTACCGCGTCGCGATCCTCGGCCGGCCCTCGCCGCAGGGGGCTCTGAACGGGATCCTCACCACCCTCGCCGCCGGCTCCGGCGCCCAGCTCACCCCCGCCTCGACCCCGATCGCCTTGCTTCCGATCAGCCGCCGCTCGGAAGCGGAGTTCGGCCTGATCCGCCCCGGCGACAAATGCCACGACGAATATGCCGAGCACGTCGCGGTGGTGACCCAGAAGGGCTACGCGCTGTTTCCGATCTGATAATTCCTCCCCGCGATTTCGCGGGGAGGGGGACCGCGCGAAGCGCGGTGGAGGGGTTCTTTCGGAGTCGGAAAGCCCCCTCCACCAGGCTTCGCCTGGTCCCCCTCCCCTGCAAAAGCAGGGGAGGAATTGGAGCCCTACTGCTTCATCGCCTTGTCGACCTGGCCGCTGGTCACCGAATGGTAGAGCGGCCGCGCCCGTGCGTAGAGGCGGGTCGCGACCGGGCGGCCCCACTCGCCCTCGCCCCACAGCGTCCGGAAGATCGGAGCGACGAACTTGCCCCGGCCCATCGACAGCAGGAAGCGCTCGGCGGCCGGCAAAGCGGGCCCGTAGCGGTTGGCCAGCGCGAGCTGGAGCCAGGCCGACAGGATCTCGGCATTGCCGCTCCCCGACAGGGCGAGGGCGCGGTCGAGCTCTGCCAGCCGCGGCTGCGGCAGCTCGCGAGGCAGGCCGTTGACGAAGCGAAGCCGCTCGGCGGTCGTCCAGCCCGACCAGGGCTGGGCGGGCGCGGCGCCGCCCGCGGCGAAGGCGGCGATGGCTTGATCCACCGGCGCGAAGGCCGCGGGATCCGGCCGCGCCGCGTTGGCGGGGAGGCCCGGCTTGTAGACCCAGTCGTCGAGCTTCAGCCTCTCCTCCAGCGCCTTGTCGCCCTTGACGAGGTTGGCGCGCAGATCGGCGAGGAAGCGGGCCGAGGTCATCGGCTGGAAGGCGTGGCGGTCGAAATAGGAGCGCAGATAGGCGTCGAACCGCTCGCGGCCGACCGTCCGCTCGATCGTCCTCAGGAAGGTCGCGCCCTTGTCGTAGACGATGCCCGAAGCGCCGTCGCCGCCGCTGTCGTCGTGGAGGCGGGTTCCGGGCGCGGTCGCCCCGAGCTCCTTCAGGTCATCCTCCATGTCGGCCCAGGACAGGGCCGCCTCCTGCGCCGCGCGCTTCGGGCCGTAGAGCGCCTCCATGATCCTGTTCTCGAAATAGGAGGTGAAGCCCTCGTTGAGCCAGGAATCGGGCCACACCGCGTTGGTGACGAGGTTGCCGGACCAGCTGTGGGCGAGCTCGTGGGCGACGAGGCCGACGAGGCTCCGGTCGCCGGCGATGAAGGTCGGGGTGAGGAAGGTGAGGGTCGGATTCTCCATCCCGCCATAGGGAAAGGCGGGGGGAAGCACGATCATGTCGTAGCGGCCCCAGCGATAGGGGCCGTAGAGCTTCTCGGCCGCGACGACCATCTTCTCGGTGTCGACCAGCTCGGCGGCGGCTCGGGCGAGGGTCGCCGGCTCGGCATAGACTCCGGTGCGCGGCCCGAGGCTCTGGAAGCCGATGTCGCCGGCGGCGAGCGCGATCAGATAGGGCGCCACCGGCTTGTCCATCCGGAATTTGAAGGCCCGGCCGCCGCCGGGCGCGGCCTCGCCGTCGGGCGTCAGCCGCTCGCCGCTCATCACCGCCCGCAGCGGCGCCGGAACGACGATCCGCGCTTCCCAGGTCTGGCGGATGCCGGGGCTGTCCTGGGTCGGGATCCAGGTCCGGTTGAGGATCGACTGGCCCTGGCTGAACAGGAAGGGATGCTTCTTGCCGGCGGTCTGCTCCGGGGTCAGCCATTGCAGCGCGTCGGCGTCGGGCGCGCTCTTGTAGGCGATCCGGATCCGGCGCGCTCCGCCGAGCTGAATGGCGAGCGGCGCCCCGCGCTCGGCCTCGCTGGCGCCGGTCGCCCAGGGCAGCGGCTTGCCGTCCGAATCGGTGACGCTGGCGATCTCGAGGCCCTTGCTGTCGAGCACGATCTCCTTCGCCTCCGGCTTCGCCTGGATGTCGAGGGTGGCGGTGCCGCCGATCCGCTTCGCCGCGAAATCGGCGGTAAGATCGAGCGCGACATGGGTGACCCGCGCCTCGAGCGGCCGCGCATAGCTGGACGTGTCCTTCGCATCCGGCGTCTCGAGGACCGGCGCGACCGTGGCGGCGGCCCGGTCCGGCTTAGGCTCGGGCTGGTCGGCGGCGGGCGAACAGGCGGCGAGAAGGGAGAAAGCGGCGAGAAGCAGGGAACGCAAGGGGTCGACTCCTGTCGGATCAATCGGGGCTGGGCCGCTCCTCCACCAGCCGGAAGCCGATGTCCACTACCGCCTCCGCCGCGATGCCGATCGCGAGCCCGGCGCCGACGTCGGTCGGATAATGGGCGCAGCGCGGGATCTGGGCGAGGGCGAGGGCGCTGCCGGCAGCGTAGGCCGCTGCCTTATATTCGGGATAATCCCGGGCGAAAGCCCAGGCCACGGCGGCCGCTCCGGCGCTGTGGCCGGAAGGGAAGCTGGTCTCCTCCTTTGAGCTGTCGCGGCCGGGTCTCGGCACGTGGTCCTTGCCCGTCTCGCCCTTCGAACGCGGACGGGTTCGGTCTACGCGCTCCTTGACGAAGTCCTTGGCCAACGTTGCGAGGGTGTGCGCGACCAGCATCCGCACTCCGGCGCGCGCGAGGCGGCGGTCGCCGCCCGCCACGCCGGCGGCGATCACCGCCCCGCAAAGCGTCCGAAGCGGCGGCTGGTCGCCGAGCGATGCGAAGCGGCCGAGCGCCTCCATCGCCGGCGAGCCCTGATAAGCCAGCGCCGCTTCCGCCGCCGCCTCGTCGGCGGCCAGCAGGGCCTTGCTCGCTTTCGACCTAGCCATTGCGGCCGAACACCGAGCTGTCGAAGCGGGCGAGGAGATCGCTGGCGCCGTCGTAAAGCTCGCAGGCGCCCGCCTCGGCCAATGCCTCGTCGGGGAAGCCGCCCGAGCGGAAGCCGACGATGCGCAGGCCGAGCTTGGCCGCCGCCTTCGCGTCCCACGGCGTGTCGCCGACCACCGCCACCTCGTCCGCCCCGAGCGGCGCCACCCGGCGGAGCGCCGCGGCGAAGATGTCCGGGCATGGTTTCGAATTCTCGACATCGTCCTTCGACGTCTTCGCGCTGACCAGGTCCGCGCAGCCGATGAGGCTGAGATGATAATCCACCTCCTCCGAGTGGGACGAGGAGGCGAGGACGATCTTCACCCCCTCCGAGGCAAGCCGCTCGAACAGGTCCCGGACTCCGGGGAAGGGCGTCGCCCGGGGCAGATAGTCGCGCTTGAACAGCTCGCCGCGATACGCCTCCAGCGCCTCGCGCCGCTCGTCGGCGAGGTCCGGGAAGAGCGTCGGGATGAGGTTGTCGCCGCCCTTGCCGACCTGCCAGCGTATCTCCTCGAGCGGCTTGTCGAGGCCGAAGTGGCCGAACGCCTCGCGCCAGGCGGCGGCGTGGAGGTCGTTGGTGTCGACGAGCGTGCCGTCGACGTCGAACAGGGCGGCGCGCGGCCGCGGGCCGTCGCATCGGGGGATGGGGTCGTTCATCCGCCGCTCAACGGCCCGGCGCGCCGCAATATCCCTCAAGGACACCTTGGGGACAGTCTCCTGACTGTCCCCGACGGCAATCTGTCGCGCCGCGGGTGACCCGAATGCGGACACCGCCTGCGCCGCCGCCCCGATCGTGGTTAACGCGCCGTTGACCAACATTGTCGCCCTGCCCCGGCTTTGCTATGTCCGGGCCGGGTCAACAGGGGGCGTGCCGGATTTATGCAGCAGGCGTTGAAGGGGATCTTCTTCATCATGCCGTTCCTGTTCGGCCTCGGCTTCATCGCGCCGGTGACGGCCGAGCTGATCGTGCTCGCCGGCATCGACGCGCCGAGCGGCCTCACCCCGCTTACCTTCGGCCTCCTCATCGGCGGCGCCTGGGGGCTCTACGCCACCGTCAAGGGCAGCTGGCTGTGAGCGGCGAGGCGACCGCCTCCGTCGCCCCGGACCTCGCGCCGCTCGCGCGCGGGACGGGCATTCCGGCCGGCCGGCCGGCGGCGCCGCTCCAGGCGGAGGAGCGCCAGGCGCTGCTCAAGCGCGAGCGCGAAATCGCGGCCAGATTTACCGGCGGCCGGATGTGGATCTACCCCGCCTTCGCCTTCGGCGGCTTCGCCTTGTGGGCCGCCCTGTTTCCGCTGGCGATGTACGGCATCATCCCGCTGTGGCTCGGCTTCATCGTCTCGGCGGTGCTCGGCACCGGCGGCTACGTCACCTCGCACGAGGCGATGCACAGCAACATCGCCCGCAAGGGCGAGAAATATCGCTGGCTGAATGAGCTGACCGGCCAGGTCAGCACCATCCCGCTGATCTTCCCGTTCAGCATGGCGCGGCTGATGCACCTCCAGCACCATTATCATTGCAACGATCCCCAGCGGGACCCGGATTATCCGGACGCGGCGCCGAGCGCGTGGAAGGCCATCGTCAAGACCTGGCTGAACCGCCAGCCTCGCAGCGACGGTTCCATCCACCATTACAAGCGCATCCTCGCCGAACTCGATTCGCCGGCCTCCCGGCGGGCGCAGCGCGATACCGCCATCCTCCAGCTGGGCGCGATGGCCTTCTTCTTCGCAATGTCGTGGAACGGCTATGCGCTCGTGATCGCGGCAATCTGGTGGCTGCCGCGCCACATCGCCTTATCCTATATCCGCTTCTATCTGAGCTGGGCGCCGCACCATCCCCGCAACCGCAAGGGCCGCTACGAGAATACGGTCGTGTTCAAGAGCCGGCTGGGCCACGTCATGTCGATGGCGATGGAAACCCATCTGGTCCACCATCTCTATCCGAGCATCCCCAACCACCGCACCAGGGCCGCCTATCGCGAGATGCGCGAAGTGCTCGCCGCGCGCGGCGTGGACGTGGTTCCGCTGTAGGATGTGCCTCGGCGAGGCCGGGGCCAGGACAGCCGCCGAGACTGGGCCCCGGCCTGCGCCGGGGCGCGCTCAGATCGCCGGGTAGGCGGCGCGGTAGGTGAGCAGCGACCCGTCGAAATCGATTCCGCGGATACGCGGATAATGGCCGATGAAGCGCTGGATCCCGGCCGAGATGGTCAGGGTCCACGGGGTGCCGTCCTCAAGCCGGAGCAGAAGCTCGACCTTGGGCGGCTCGGCGGCTCGGAACATGAAGCCGGGTTCGTCGGAAGCGGACATGGAATTGCTCATGCCAGCCAAAGCTTCACAAATGGTTAGGAGGTTCCTCGCCCGCCCCCCTCCGCCGGGACGGAACGCTCTTAATTCAAGATAAAGAAGTTTCATCCACAAGGGCAACCCACGCGAGGGGGGAGATGTGACGAGCATTGTCGCGAAATTGCGGCAAATCCAGAGGACCGATCACTCGGTCGCCGAGGAAGTGCGCCGGTCGCTCGTCGAAACCCTGTTCGTCTCGTCCACTTCGCTGGGAGCGGGCGCCGTCGCAGGGGCGGTCGCCGGCTGCATGATCGCCAGCATCAGCGGCGACCCCTGGATCGCCGCAACCGCCGTGGCCATCGGCGTCACCGGCGCGCTCCGGGTTACCCACGCCGCCTTCTTCCACCGCACCGACCCCGCCAACACGGTCGAGAGCACCCGCTCCGAGACCGTCTACGAGCTCGGTGCCTGGGCCTTCGCGCTGCTGCTCGGAGTGCTGACCTACTTCACCCTCACCCGCACCGACACGGCGATCCTCCACGTCTTCGCGGCGACCACCACGACCGGCTATGCGGCCGGCATCTGCGGTCGAAATGCCGGGCGCCCGGTGATCGCCATCGGTCAGCTCGCCCTCGCCTCGGGTCCGATCTCGCTCGGCCTGTTCTCGAGCCCGGACCCGGTCCGCTGGGTGGTCGGGGTCATCAATATCCTCTTCATGATCGGGATGGTCGACATCACCCTGCAGACCTATTCGGCGGTGCTGAAGGCGATGTCGGCGACCCAGGAGCAGAAAAGGCTGACCGCGCGGTTCGAGCGGCTGGCCCGGTTCGACGCAATGACCGGCCTCGAGAATCGCGGCTCCTTCCAGGAGCGGCTGCAGACCGAGCTCGCCGAGCTCGCCGACGCCGGCACCGGCGAGCTCGCCGTGCTGTGGGTCGATCTCGACAAGTTCAAGGAGATCAACGACTCGCTCGGCCATCCCACCGGCGACGGAGTGCTCTGCACCGTTGCTCGCCAGCTCTCCTCGATCGTCGACGGCCGTGGCAGCGTCGCCCGCTTCGGAGGCGACGAGTTCGTCCTGCTCGCCCGCGGCTCGAAGCCCTATTTCGCCGAGGAGCTGGCGCGCGAGGTGATGCGCGGCCTGTCGGTGCCGATGAACGTCGAGGGCACCTCGATCCAGGTGACCGGGTCGATTGGGGCGGCGGTCGCGCCCGGCCACGGCATCGAGGCTGACATCCTGCTCCAGCATGCCGACATGGCGCTCTACCACGCCAAGGCGAACGGCCGGAACGACTTCTGCCTGTTCGAGTCGAAGATGCAGGACGAGTTCCAGCAGAAGCGCCGGCTCGAGGCGGCTCTGAAGGACGCGATCGAGAAAGGCGAGCTGGAGGTCTATTACCAGCCGATCGTCGACCTCAAGACCAAGAAGGTCACCTGCTGCGAGGCGCTTCTGCGCTGGCACCATCCCGAGCTCGGAATGGTCAGCCCGGCGGTGTTCATCCCGCTGGCCGAGAGCACCGGGCTGATCTCGCCGATCAGCCACTGGGTGCTCTACCAGGCCTGCGCCGCGGCGGCGGCGTGGCCGGAGGACGTTAGCATCGCCGTCAACATGTCGCCGGCGCTGCTCAAGGACCTCCACCTCAGCCACATGATCCTCTCGGCCCTCTATCGGTCCGGCCTGGCGGCGCGGCGGCTCGAGCTCGAGATCACCGAGAGCGTGCTGCTCGAGGAGAATGCCCAGTCCAACTCGCTGATCCGCGAGTTCCAGAGGATCGGCCTCAAGCTGTCGATCGACGATTTCGGGACCGGCTATTCATCGCTGACCTATTTGAAGAAATACCGGTTCGACAAGATCAAGATCGACACCACCTTCATCGCCGACGTCACCAAGAGCCGCGAGGCCCGCGCGATCATCCACGCCCTCGTCGGGCTAGCCGCCGAGCTCGACATGGAGATCGTCGCCGAAGGGATCGAGACCGAGACCCAGCTCGGCTACGTCACCGGCGCCGGCTGCACCGCCGCCCAGGGCTTCTTCCTCGGCCGGCCGATGCCGGAGTCGGTGATCAACCGCCGCCTCGAGCTTCAGGGGCGCGGCATCGAATGGACGGAGGAGGACGCCCCGGTCGCCGACAACGTCAGGCGGCTGCAAGCCTGACCTGAGCTTCCGACAGTCGCCTCATGAACTTCAAATCGCCTTCGCTCAGGCACAAGGCTGTGTCCGCCCACACCTCGACGATCGCGTTGAGCTCCTCGAGCGTGACCGGATCTGCGAGGCTGGAGGCGTGATAGATACCGCAATGGGCGATCTGCCGGCGGCGGTTCCTGGCGATATAGGCGCGCACCGCCTCCTCGCCGGCGCCGCGCTCGGCGAGCACATGGACCAGGCCCATCTCGTGCATCTCCTCGGCGGTGTAGAGGCGGTTGGTCAGCATCAGCTGCTCGGCCTTGGCGAGGCCGATCCTGCGCGACAGCAGGCTGTGCGCCCCCATGCCCGGGAACAGGCCGAAGCCGATCTCGGGAAGGCCGAACTTGACGCCCTTCTCGGCGACGATGACGTTGAAGCTCAGCGCCGCCTCGAAGCCGCCGCCGAGCGCGTCGCCCTGGACGAGCGCGATGGTGACGACCGGAAGCTCGAGCCGGCGCAGGTTGTTGTGGAGGATCGAGACGCAGTCGCGGCCGTAGCGGACGAGTCCGTCGCGGTCGCCCGCCGAGATGAAGCCGGCGAACAGGTTGAGATCGCCGCCGAGGCTGTACACGCCCGGAAAGCGGGAGCCGAGGACCAGATATTTGAGCCCCTCGTCGGGATCGGCGAACTCGCGGCCGATCTCCGCCTGCCAGCGCTGGAAGTCGCGAAGCATCGAGCGGTTGAAATTGGGCCGGTCGACCGGTGTCATGAAGGTCCACAAGGCGCCGTGCGCCGCTTCCCAGCGGACGTCGAGCTGGCCGAGGTCGAACAGGCGGGTGCCGGCGGGCCGGTCGCGATGCTGGAGGGGCAGGACCCCTCCCATGCCCTTCGTGGCGACGGTTACCGGAAGCGCGTCGTCGGACGTCGGTAGACTGACATGTTGATTCATCATTGTGCCCCAGATGTTTGTTATGGTTTCGTAAACGTAAGCACATCGGCGGCGGGGGAACAATCTGACTCGGGCCGGTTTGCCGCGTTAACCGTAGGACTGTGGCCGGGATGACTCGTTATGGAAGATAGCGAAAGAAAACAAATGTCCGTTTCGGATTTAAACGAAAACGGTTGAGATACAAACATTTCGCCCCTAATCCATGGGCGCGGCGGGGCGCCGCAGGGGGCAGTCGGTGGGGGAATGGATGATCGGCAGGTTGGGCGGACGTCTTGGCGTGAGGGGGCGCCTGTTGCTTTTCGGGACGACCACGGGGCTGGTTATGGCCGCCGCGAGCCCTGCCGTGGCCGGTGGTTTCTACCTTAAGGAACAATCGGTTAAAGGATTGGGCCGAGCCAACTCGGGCGAGGTCGCCGATCAGGGCCCGGCGTCGCTGTGGTGGAACCCGGCGGCGATCGGCGGGCTGAAGCACCGCGAAGCCACTTTCGGCGCCAGCGCGATCGTCCCGCGCAGCACGGCCAGCGACTCCGGAACGCTTATCGACCGGCCCGGCGCGGCGCCCGTGGCGGTCGGCGGAATCTCGCTGCTCGAGGATCCGATCGTCAGCGGGGTGGCTCCCAACAACGCGTTCGCCATGCCTATCGGCGAGCGAATCGCCGTCGGAGTCGCGGTCACCTCGCCGTTCAGCTTCACCAGCGACTACGATGCGGCCGGCTGGCAGCGCTACTCGGCGATCCGCAGCCGCTTGATCACGCTCGACATCCAACCCTCGATCGGGTTCGCTGCGACCGACTGGCTGAGCGTCGGAGCGGCGGTCAATATCGAATATGCCGACGCCTGGCTGTCGAACGCCCTCCCCAACCTGGCGCCGGGCTTGGCCGACGGTCGGCTTCGGCTGACCGGCAATGGCTGGGATCTCGGCTGGAGCGCCGGTCTCCAGCTGCGCGCCGGGAAGCGCGCCACGTTCGGGCTGTCCTACAAGTCCGCCGTCGAGCACAAGCTGAAGGGGCCGGTCGAGATCACCGGCCTCGCCGGGCCGCTCGCCGCGAACAACGTCAAGGCGCAGACGACGGCCACCTTCACCACGCCGTGGCAGCTGATCTTCGGCGGCCGGGTCGGAGTGACCGAGAGCCTGACCCTGAACGCCCAGGCGACCCGTTTCGGCTGGAGCAAGTTCGACCGGATCGAGGTCGGCGCTCCGATCGGCAACGCGATCGAGCAGAATTACAAGGATACCTGGGCGGTCTCGCTGGGCTTCGACCAGGCTCTTGGCGAGCGGCTGACCGTGCGCGGCGGAATCCAGTTCGACGCCACTCCGACCCGCGACGCCAGCCGCGACCCGCGCGTGCCCGACGGCGACCGCGTCGACTATAATCTCGGAGCGAGCTTCCGGATGAGCGAGCGCATCTCGCTGGACGCGGCGGCGGGCTATATCGACGTCGAATCCGGCCCGATCAGCCGGGACGAGCGGTTCTACGCCGGCACCGCCGCCCAGGTCGACGTTCTGACCGACGGCCGGGTCGACAACCCGCGCGTGTTCGTGCTGTCGATGGGCGGCCGGCTCAGCTTCTAGCGCATCAGGACCAGGGCCGTTCGCCTTGAGCCTGTCGAAGGGCCTTCCTGCTTCGGGCGCGGATCATCGGGAGGGGCTTCGACAGGCTCGGGGCGAACGGAGATTGCGCGCCGCGCCGGCGGACGCTCTCTAGCGCCCGCGCCTCAATTATATTTCGCGTTGCGCCACTGCTCGCGGGTCATGCAGACCTTCTTCGTCTGCAGGCGCGAGCTGAGGTTTTCGATCGAGCGGCAGATCTTCTTGGGCTCCTTGGGCTCCGCCTTGGTCGCATGCGCGGGCCGCTGGGTGGCGTCGGCGATGCTGGCCTCATTGGCGGGCGAAGAGGCCTGATCGGCCGCGGAAACCGGGGCAGCGGCGGCCAGAAGGAGCAGGGCGGCGCTGGAAAGGCGCACGGAAATCTTGTGCAAGTGCATGACATTCCTCAGGAAAATCGCCCCCCAATGGGCATGGTCACAAAGCCGATCCGCCGGCCGGCGTCAAGAGGGTAGTCCGAAACCGGACAGTCGCGGACCTCGCTCCCGCCTTTTGGCGGAAGGAAAATCCGCTCCCTGTTCGACGTTCCCGGCGCTTCGAAGCCGGTGCTCAGCTCTGGCCGCCGCCGCTTTCGGTGCCGCTGCCGCCGGAGCCCGTGCCGGTTCCGCCGCCACGCTTGCGCCCGCCGCCGGTCGAGCCGCGCCCACCGGAGCCGGCGGAAGCGCCGGCCGCCCGCGAACGGCTCTTGGCGCCCGACGCGGCGCCGCCGGCCGAGGCCTTGCCGCGACCGCCGGTCTTGGCCGCGGCGGGAGCGGCGGCCGCCTTGGTGCGGCCGCCAGACGTCTTCGCGGCGCCGCGGGCGGTCGTCGACTTGGCGCCGCCGCGCGCCGCGGCAGGCTTGGCCGCCTTGGCCGCAGGCTTGGCGCGGGTCGAGGCCGCGCCCTTCTTGCGTGTCGGCGCCGCGCTGCCGCCGGTCTCGCCGCCGCCGCCGTCCTCGCCGGCGAGGAGACGCCGGACCGCGTCGGTGGCCGCGGTGACGATCGCCGCGCCGATCTTGCTGGCGCTGTCGGCGGCCGCCTCGGCCGTGTCGAGCGCGTCGCGGCCGGCGTCCCGGACCGTCTTCCTGACGCGCGCATTGGCGGTCAGCGCCGCCGCGGCGGTGACGAGGCCCGCTGCCAGCATCGAGCGGGCAACGGGGTTCTGGGCGAGATCGGCGGCGCGCTGGCCCGCCTCCTTAAGGACGTCGGCATAGCCGCCGACGGCGTCCTTCTTGCCTTTCGAGCCGTCGCCGCCCGAGCTTCCCTGGTCCGAATTCTGCTTGGCCATGTCGCTCTCCGGTTGATTGTAACTGATGCGTAACAGAAGACGAGCGGCGCGGCGAGTGGTTCCCTCGCACGCACGCGCGAAGAAGGGCCGCCCAAGCGGGACGGCCCTCCCCTTCATTCGCTCAGGACCGGCTAGCGCTGGTCGCTCTCGAACTCGATGCCGCTCTGGCCCTGTCCACGATCCTGATTGTCCTGCTGGTCCTGCTGGAACTCGATGTCGGAGCCGCCCTCGCGCTGCGACTGGCCGCCTTGCTGGTCCTGCTGGAAGCCGCCCTGGTCGGACTGGCCGCCCTGCTGGCCCTGCTGGATCTCCTCCTGGCCGCCGAATGTGCCGCCCTGCTGATCCTGCTGGAACTCGCCAGCCTGCTGTCCCTGCTGGAACTGGCCCTGGCCGCCCTGCTGGTCCTGCTGGAAGTCGGAATTGCCGCGGCCGCCGCCCTGCGCTTCGTCGAACTTCTCGCCGCGCGACTGGCCTTCGGAGCTTCCGCCACCCTGGCGAAGGTCGCCGCCGCCGCCGAGGCCGCCCTGGCCGCCTTCGTCCTGCTGACCCTGATGGAATTGCTGGTTCTGGCCGCTGCCGTAGCCGCCGCCGCCGCTGCTTCCGCCCGCCTGGTCGAAATCGGAGCCGGAAGCGCCGCCGCCCTGCTGGCCGCTCTGCTGCTGCTGATCGCGATTGCCGCCGAACTCGCCGCTGCCGCCGCCCGATTGCGACTCCTGCAGGCCGCTGCCGTTGGTGCCGCCGTCCTGATTGTTCTGGTTCTCGGCCATGATCATGCTCCTGCTGAATATACTGGGAGCTTGATCAACGTTAAGAATTGCCGCCGGGTCCGGGCCAAGCGCCGGACGGTTGCGGACGTGCGCCGCGCCGCAATCCGGCGGGGGACGCCCACTGTCCCGGGCTCAATCCCGAACCTTCTCCGCCCGGCCGTTGTCGTCGTAGCGGTAGCGCTCGCCATCGGGATTGACGGCGTCTCGGCCGGGCTGGACGACCGGCCTGGAATCGTCGCCCCGGCCCTTCTCCTGCGCGACGTCCTCCGGGATCTCGTTGTGGCGCGCTTCGTCGCTGCCCGGCAGCGGATGCCCTTTGCCGGTCATCTCAGACTCCTTCGTCGGGGTCGATCGGGCGATCGACCGAATCCTCGGCGGCGCGCGGCCCGTGCGGCGGCTCGGCGCCGGCTCCGGCCATCGGGTCCTGGTCGTAATCCTCATTCGGGTTGCCGCCGCCGCCGGCGCCCGAGCCGGAGCCGTGGACCTCGCCGGTCTTCGGGTCGAAGCCCGCCGGCCGCCCCCGCTCGCTGTCGCCTTGGGCCATGTCGTCAAGCTCCTTCCTGCCCGGTGAACGCCCTGCCGCTTTTCCCGTTCCGGCACGGACCCTTAACGACTTGCCGCGGGTTGAACGGCCACACCCCCAAGCAGGAGTAGCTTATGTTCAACGAGCATGACGTCACCGTCCTCAACAGCCTGATCGAGACCACCATCGACAGCGTGGACGGCTATCGCCATTCGGCCGGCGAGGCGACCAATCCGCAATTCGCCGAGATCTTCCGCCAGCGCGCCCAGGAGCGCGAGCAGGTGGTCGCGAAGCTGCGCCAGCGCGTCACCGAGCTCGGCGGCACTCCCGAGGAGGAAGGCGGCCTGCTCGCCAAGGCCCACCGCCAGTTCCTGTCGCTGCGCGACGCCGTCACCGGCAACGACGACAAGTCGGTGATCGCCGAGGTCGACCGCGGCGAGTCGTACCTCAACGGCAAGTGGGAAACCGCTCTGGCCGACGACGGGCTCTCGGTCGAAACCCAGCGCCTGATCCGCGACTGCTACCAGTCGGTCCGCTCCGGCCACGAGCAGTGGGAGAACATGCACAAGGGCATGACCGCGAGCTGAAGCCTCTACGCCCAATTCCTCCCCGGGATTCGCCGGGGAGGAATTAAGGACGGGCCTGCGTCGGCTGCAACAAATCCGCCCGCGCTTCTCTGCCCCGCAGCAGCCTCTTCTCCTGCTGCTCGCGCTGGAGTTGCTCGTCGTAGAGCTGCGGGGCGCGGCCCTGGTCCGCGGGGAGGTCGGTCATGTCGGCAAAACGCGCCGCCTCGCGAGCGCGTTCCCTCGATGGCCTTCCCCCGACGAGTTGAAGGGCCGCCGCGCCTGGCGCGACGACCCTCCGAACATGGTCAGCGGCTGGACGCTCCAGCCCGGAAACCGACTGGAAGGCTAGGCCTTCAGCTCCCGAACGAGCAAACCCGACCTCTTAGCTGAACCATGAGACATCGGATCACCTCCTTTCGCTTGTTGTGGCAAAAACGAGGATGAATCATCGCGATTCGCCACGCAAGACTTGAATTGATCTTTTTCGCCGCTAGTCTTTCCGCTTCGCGCGCCCGCCGAGCGGCTCGAACATCCCGCCTCTCCGTGCTGCATTCCCCTCCCGCCCTGTCCCTTGCCTGACCGGCGCATTCATGGGCTATTCAATGGTCGGGCCCTATGCCACCTGCTCATCATCAAAAGCAGTGCCCATCATGCGTCCCGTCTCCGCCCTCCTCGTCGCCGTCCTCGGCCTGACCGCCGCCGTCTCCGCCCCGGCCTCCGCCGGACCGCGCGAGCGCGAGCAGGCGGAGGCGTTCAAGGGCGCCCGCGACGGCCGCATCATCCCGCTGCGCGCGATCGAGGCGCGGATCGTGCCGCAGATGCGCGGCTTCTCCTATCTGGGCCCGGAATATTATGCCGATATCGGCCGCTACCGCCTCAAGTTCCTGCGCGGCCAGCGCGTCGTCTGGGTCGACGTCGACGCCCGCACCGGCGAGGTGATCGGCCGGTCGGGCCTCTGACGGGAACGAAACAATTGGCCACGACGCCAGTTGGGCCGCTATTGAGGCGCCGACACAGCTACAGGGGATTGAGATGCGCGTTCTGATCGTCGAGGACGAGCCCAATCTGGGCCGCCAGCTGCGCGCGACGCTCGAGGGCGCCGGCTATGCCGTCGACCTCGCCACCGACGGCGAGGACGGCCATTATCTCGGCTCGACCGAAAGCTACGACGCCATCATCCTCGATCTCGGCCTGCCCGAGATCGACGGCCTCACCGTTCTCGACCGCTGGCGCAAGGAAGGCATTTCGGTGCCCGTGCTGGTTCTGACCGCCCGCGACAGCTGGTCGGACAAGGTCGCCGGCCTCGATGCCGGCGCCGACGACTATCTCGCCAAGCCGTTCCAGACCGAGGAGCTGATCGCCCGCCTGCGCGCGCTGATCCGTCGCGCCTCGGGCAACAGCTCGTCGGAACTGACCGCCGGCGACGTTCGCCTCGACACCCGCTCGGGCAAGGTCACACTCGACGGCGAGCCGGTGAAGCTGACAGCGCAGGAGTACAAGCTCCTCTCCTATCTGATGCACCACAAGGGCAAGGTGGTCAGCCGCACCGAGTTGATCGAGCACATCTACGACCAGGATTTCGACCGCGATTCGAACACGATCGAGGTCTTCGTCACCCGGATCCGAAAGAAGCTCGGCCCCGACGTGATCACCACCATCCGCGGCCTCGGTTACTCGCTGGAAGATCCGGGCGCCTAGGATGAAGCACGTCATTCCGGCGAAAGCCGGAACCCAGGAACGCGACCCTGTGAAGGTACCCCCCGGTGCCGGCGTTCCCGGGTCCCGGGTTGAGCCCGGGCTGACGCTGGAAAAGCGCTCGCTGCGCCCCCGCCTCCCCCGACTGTTCCGCCGCTTCCCCCGCGCTGCCCGCACCGGCTCGCTGACCCGGCGGATGATCGGCATCTCAGCGCTGTGGATCGTCGTCCTGCTCGGAGTCGGCGGCTACACGCTCGACCGGGTCCTCACCTCCGCCGTCTCGCGCTCATTCGACGCCCAGCTCGAATATGTCCTGACCGCCCTCATCGCCTCGGCCGAGGTGGGACCCGAGGGCGAGGCCTTCCTCAACCGCCCGCCCGCCGACCAGCGCTTCCTCGAGCCCTATTCGGGCCTCTATTTCCAGATCAGCGCCGTCGCCAACCGGCCCGCCGGAGCGACCGGCGACATCGACCTGCCGTCCCGCTCGCTGTGGGATCGCAAGCTCAAGGTCAGCAATCCGCACAACGACGTCGATCTCCACACCTACAACAGCAGCGAGCTGGAGGGCGAGACGCTGCGGATCGTCGAGCGCGACATCCAGCTGCCCGGCTCGTCGGCACGCTGGCGCTTCCAGGTCGCCCAGAATCGCGAGGATCTCGACGAGCAGATCAGCGTGCTCAGGAAGACCCTGCTGCGCTCGTTCGGGATCCTCGGCCTCGGCCTGATCGTCCTCGCCGCCCTCCAGGCGCTCTACGGCCTGTGGCCGCTTCGCCGGGTGCGCCGCGCGATCGCCGCCATCCGCTCGGGCGAGCGATCGCGGATCGCCGAGCGCTTCCCAAAGGAGATCGAGCCGCTGACCGAGGAATTGAACGCCCTGCTCGAGCATAACGAGATCCAGGCCGAGGAGGCTCGCCGCCACGCCGGCAACCTCGCCCATGCGCTCAAGACTCCGCTGACCGTCATCACCAACGCCGCCACGGCCCACGCCCCGGACCTCGCCGAGACGGTCTGCCGAGAGGCGACGACGATGCGCCGCCAAGTCGACCATCATCTCGCCCGGGCAAGGGCCATCGGCCGCCGCGCCTCCGCCCAGGCGCGCTCGCCGGTCTGGCCGTCGCTCGAGGCGGTCGAGCGCGCCGTCTCGCGGCTGCACGACAACGTCACCGTCGACCTCGCCGGCGACAAGTCCGCCTCGGTGCGGGTCGAGCGCCAGGACCTCGACGAGATGCTCGGCAATCTGATCGAGAACGCCGCCAAATATGGCGGCGGCCGGGTCTTCGTCACGGTCAGGAACACGCCGGAATGCGTCGAGATCGAGGTCGAGGACGACGGCCGCGGCATCCCCGAGGAGGAGCGGCAGACGATCTTCGACCGCGGCGCCCGGCTCGACACCGGCAAGCCCGGCACCGGCCTCGGCCTCGCCATCGTCCGCGACGTCGCCCAGATCTACGGCGGCTCGATCGGCCTCGAGGAGAGCGAGGACCTGGGGGGTTTGCTGGCGCGGCTGAAGCTGCCCTTGTGCTAGCTCGGGAGCGGTCCCTCGATACGCCGTTTCGCCAAGCTCAACGGCTACTCAGGATGAGCGGTTTTGCCTAAACCCGAACCGCTCATCCTGAGGAGGGACTGAGCTTGGCGAAGGCCCGTCTCGAAGGACGCACCTTGCCTTTCCCCCCTTCCCGGCGCACATCGCGGCGCGATGAGCGCCACCGTCCATCCGCTTCGCCCGGGCCGCGAGCCTTCGCTCGATCCGATGATCCAGCTCGTCGCCGGCGACCTCAACCACGTCAACGCCGTCATCCTCGAGCGCATGCAGAGCCCGGTCGCCCTGATCCCGGAGCTGGCCGGACACCTGATCGCCGGCGGCGGCAAGCGCATGCGGCCGATGCTGACCCTCGCCTGCGCCCGGCTGCTCGACTATTCCGGCGCCCGCCACCACAAGCTCGCCGCTGCGGTCGAGTTCATCCACACCGCCACCCTGCTCCACGACGACGTCGTCGACGGCTCCGGCCTGAGGCGCGGCAAGCGCACGGCCAACATCATCTGGGGCAATCCGGCGAGCGTCCTCGTCGGCGACTTCCTCTTCTCGCGAAGCTTCGAGCTGATGGTCGAGGATGGGTCGCTGAGGGTCCTCAAGATTCTCTCCCGCGCCTCCGCGATTATCGCCGAGGGCGAGGTCGACCAGCTCACCGCCCAGCGCCGGATCGAGACCGGCGAGGACCATTATCTCGACATCATCGGCGCCAAGACCGCCGCTTTGTTCGCCGCCGCCTGCCGGATCGCCGCCGTCGTCGCCGAGCGCGGCGAGGAGGTCGAGGCGGCGCTCGACTGCTACGGCCGCAACCTCGGCATAGCCTTCCAGCTGGTCGACGACGCCATCGACTACGCCTCGGATCCCGAGACGATGGGCAAGGGCGTCGGCGACGATTTCCGCGACGGCAAGGTCACCCTCCCCGTCATCCTCGCTTACGCCCGCGGGTCGGAGGCGGAGCGCCGCTTCTGGCAGCAGGCGATGGCGGGAAGCCGAACCTCGGACGAGGACCTCGCCCACGCCATCGGCCTGCTCGAGCAGAGCGGCGCGCTGGCCGACACGATCGGCCGGGCCCGGACCTACGGCCAGCGGGCCCTCGACTCGCTCGGCCCCTTCCCCGCCGGCAAGGCCAAGGCAGCACTGGTCGAGGCCGTCGAGTTCGCCATTTCACGGGCCTATTGATCTTTGGGAGCCAGGGTGTGACTCCCGTCACAGCCGCCCGTCAGATTCCAACTTAGGTATGTCCCTCCCGAGCCGCTCGCGCTCGCTTCGAACGACGGGCAGACGCTGGGATGCGGAGGATGGAGCTATGCCAACGATCCACAATGTTCGTCTCGAGATCGTCGAGAATCACGGCGCTGCCGCGGCGCTGGTGACTTACCGGCTCGCCTTCAACTCGCTGGACCTCGGGGAGCCGCTCAAGTTTTTCGAGACGGTCCAGCTGATCGGCGTCGACACGATCGCCGGCGAGGACGGCCAGGACGACCTGATACCGGGTGGACGCTCCGACACCAAGGTGACGTTATCATTCACCGTCCCGGAACGCCGGCGGTTGATCGCCCTTCAAGGCACGTCCCTCGACGAGGACAAAGATGCTCCGGGTCCCGCCATAAGCTCGGTGCGGCCCGACGAGATACGCGCCCGAGTGACTCTGACGCCGCCTCAGGGCCTGCCCGTCACCGCCGTGAGCGACCCGCCGCTCGTTCTCCATCGGATCAGTAGCGGGAATAACAGTCTGTCGTCCGCCTGACGCGTGCGGTCGCCCCAGCGGCGGCCGGGAACTCAGGGGTGAAAGGCGCCGGTGACTTTCGCGCGTCGGGATGCCAGCCTGCGCTGGCATGACGCACCTTCCCATCCATACCATCCTCCCGGCCCTGCTGGCGGCGCTGCGGTCGAGCTCGAATGCCGTCCTCGTCGCCCCGCCCGGCGCTGGAAAGACGACGGCCGTCGCCCCCGCCTTGCTCTCGCAGCCCTGGTGCACCGGCGAGATCCTGCTCCTCTCCCCCCGCCGCCTCGCCGCGCGCGCCGCCGCCGAGCGGATGGCGGAGCTGGCCGGGGAGCGGGTGGGGGAGTCGATCGGCTATGCCACCCGGCTCGACACCCGGCGCTCGGCGCGCACCCGCATCCTCGTCCTCACCGAAGGCATCTTCCGCAACCGGATCCAGGCCGACCCGGAGTTGGCCGGAGTCTCGGCGGTGCTGTTCGACGAGGTCCACGAACGCAGCCTCGACAGCGATTTCAGCCTCGCCCTCGCGCTCGACGCCCAGTCCGCCCTGCGACCCGACCTCAGGCTGCTCGCCATGTCCGCGACGCTCGACGGAGCGCGCTTCGCCGTCCTGATGGGCGGCGCTCCGCTGATCGAGAGCGAGGGGCGCAGCTTCCCGATCGACGTCCGCCACCTCGGGCGCTCGAGCGAGAAGAGGATCGAGGACGAGATGGCCGCCGCGCTCCGCCGCGCGCTCGCCGAGACAGAGGGGAGCCTGCTCGCCTTCCTCCCCGGAGTGGCCGAGATCGAGCGGACCGCCGAGCGGCTCGATGCCCTGCCCGCCGACGTCGACCTCCACCGCCTCCACGGCAGCCTCGAGCCGGCCGCGCAGCGTGCCGCCATCGCCGCGCCTCCGCCGGGCCGCCGCAAGCTGGTGCTTGCGACGTCGATCGCCGAAACCAGCCTGACCCTCGACGGCGTGCGCGTCGTCATCGATTCCGGCCTCGCCCGCCGCCCCCGCTACGACCGCTCCGCAGGCATCACCCGGCTGGTCACCGAGCGGGCCAGCCAGGCCGCCGTCACCCAGCGCGCCGGCCGCTCCGGCCGCCAGGGCCCGGGCCGGGTCTACCGCCTGTGGGAGGAAGCGGCGACGGCGAGCCTGCCGCGCTTCGACCCGCCGGAGATCGCCGAAGCGGACCTCAGCGCCCTCACGCTCGACTGCGCGATCTGGGGGGTCGCCGATCCGCGCTCGCTGAGCTGGCTCGACCCGCCCTCGGCCGCCGCCGTCGACGAAGCCCGGCGCCGCCTCCTGTCGCTCGCAGCGATCGACGAGGCCGGCCGGCCGACCGCCCACGGCCGAGCCATCGCCGGCCTGCCGCTGCCGCCACGCCTCGCCCACATGCTGGTCGAAGCGCAGAGGCTCGGCCGGGGCAGGACCGCGGCCGAGGTCGCGGTCCTGCTGTCGGAACGGGGGCTAGGCGGCAACGATGTGGATCTGGAGCTGAGGCTTCGCCGCTGGCGGGGCGAGCGAGGTCAGCGGGCCGAGGCGGCGCGGGGACTGGCCAGGCGGTGGGAGCAACTCACCCGTCATCCCGGCGAAAGCCGGGACCTCGGGTCGGAAAGGCACAATGGGCCTCCACGAGATCCCGGCTTTCGCCGGGATGACGAGAGCGTCGGCGCCTGCCTCGCCCTCGCCTTCCCGGACCGGATCGCCAAACGCCGCGACTCCTCCGGCGAGAGCTGGATCAGCGCCGGCGGCCGCGGCTTCCGGCTCGACCCGCTGTCGCCGCTCGCCCGCGAGACCTGGCTCGCCGTCGGCGAGGTGAGCGGCACCGCCGCCGGCGCCCGGATCCTCGCCGCCGCGGCGATCGCCGAGGCCGAGGTCGAGGCTCTGTTCGGCGACCGGATCGAGAGCGGCGCCAGGCTCGTCTTCGATCCCGCCGCCGGCACCGTCCGGGCCCGCCGCGGCCGCCGCCTCGGCGCCATCACCCTGTCGGAAGGCCGGGACTCCGAAGCCCCGCCGGAGCAGATCGCCGCCGCCCTCATCGACGGAGCGCGCAGCCACGGCCTCGCCCTCCTGCCGTGGAGCGAGGGCGCCGGTTCGCTCCGCCGCCGGGCCGCCTTCGCCCGCCAGTTCGACCCGGCGCTCCCCGACCTCTCCGACGAGGCCCTGCTCGCCGGGCTCGACGAGTGGCTGCCGATGCTGGTCGCCGGCCGGCGCGGCCTGCGCGACGTCGACCCCGCCGCCCTGTCGGGCATCCTCGACTCCCGACTCGGCTGGGCGGGCCGCAAGGCGGTCGACCGACTCGCCCCCCACGCCTTCGAGACCCCCGCCGGAAGCAGCCACGCCATCGACTATGAAGCCGAAGCCGGCCCGACCGTCACCGTGCGGGTCCAGGCCCTCTACGGCCTGTCGCTTCATCCCACGATCGCCGATGGCCGGGTGCCGCTCGTCCTCAGCCTCACCTCGCCTGCCGGCCGGCCGATCCAGACCACCCGCGACCTGCCGGGCTTCTGGAGCGGCAGCTGGGCGGCGGTGGCGAAGGAGATGCGCGGCCGCTACCCGAAGCACCCCTGGCCCGACGATCCCGCGTCGGCGGCTCCGACGCTGCGGACGAAGAATGCCCAAACCCGTCACTCCCGCGAAGCCGGGAATCCACGCTGAGCCGGTGATCGCACCTGGTTGATTGTACTCGGGAAGCGGGGCAGCTAGGGCGCAGGAAAAGGAGCAGTGAAATGGCGGCGGCGCGGATTTTCCAGCGGTCGAAGAATGCGATGCAGTCGGGCAATGCCCGCACCGGCGAATGGGTGCTCCAGTTCGAATCGCACCGGCCGCACGTCCCCGATCCCCTGACCGGCTGGTCGGGCGGAGGCGACACCCAGGCGCAGGTCACCATCGCCTTCCCGACCCTGGAGGCGGCCCAGGCCTATGCCGAGAAGAACGGCATCGCCGTCCACCTCGTCCCGCCGGCGACACGCAAGCTCAAGCTCCAGGCCTATGCCGACAATTTCAAGTGAACCGTCATTCCGGCGAAGGCCGGGACCCATGAACACCGAGTCCTGAGTTCCTGGGTCCCGGCCCTCGGGACGACGATCAGGGGTTCAGCATCTCCGCTCCCAGCAGCAGCAGCAATTTCGCGTCCATCGCCACCCCCGCCGCCCGCCGCGCCGCGGCGAACGCCGCGACCTCCGCCAGCCTGACCCGGTGCACCTCGATATCCTCGCCGGCGACTCCGCCGCCCTCGCCGACCTTCGCCAGCCCCTCGGCCCGAAGCAGGGTGAAGCCCTCGGACGACATCCCCGCCGACGCATAGTAGCGGCCGAGGTCGGCCATCCGCTCCGCCCGGTAGCCGGTCTCCTCCTCGAGCTCGCGGATCGCCGCCGCGGCCGCCTCCTCGCCCGCTTCCTCGTCGCCGACGAGACCGGCGGGAAGCTCGAGGCAGCGCGCCCCGATCGGCACCCGATATTGCTCGACGAGGAGGACGTGGCCGTCGTCGACCGCGAGGATCACCGCCGCATGGACCCCGCCGGTGCGCGAGACATACTCCCACTTGCCGAGCTTCTTCGCCTCGATGAACCGGCCGCTCCAGACGACCTCAGGCTCCTGGCTCACAGCTCGATCAGCCGGTCGGGCAGCTCGTTGGGGTTGTCGAGGGTCGGCGGGAGGCAGGTCGCAAGCACCTCGCCGATCTTCTCGACCGCCAGCGCCATGCCCTCGCCGGGCCGGCCCGACTTCACCCCGTCGACCAGGGCCGCCATCGCCTCGCCCCACACGTCCGGCTCGACCCGGCTGTGGATGGCCTCGTCGGCGACGATCTCGGCCCGATGCTCGAGCAGCGAGAGATAGAGCAGTATCCCCGTGCGTCCCTTGGTCCGTTTCTCGGTTCCCGCCCGGAACAGCTCGACGGCGCGGCGGCGCACTCGGCGGGTCTTGGTGCTCGCCGGGGTCAGCGCCATGCGCAGCGGCATCCATTTGAACAGCAGCCAGACCAGCAGGAAGACGGCGGCCATCTTGGCGAACAGAAAGGTCATCGCGTAGCCCCGGCCGAGCTCGTAGTTCCAGCCCATGAAGCTGCCCACGGCCCAGTCGATCCACCCCTGCGGAGCGACCGCGAACGCGATCGGGACGAGGAGCATCAGAAGCACCGCATAATGGAGCCCGACGTCGTGATAGGCGTCCGAGCGGAGCGCGACGATGGTCACGATCTCGCCGTCGCTGGAGCGCTCCGCCTTCGCCACCGCCTCGGTGACGAGGGCATGGTCCGCCGCGCTGAACCTCGGCATCACCATCCTCCCGAAGCTCCGCCGCCGCCGAACGAGCCGCCGCCACCGCCGAAGCCGCCCCCGCCGCCGCCGAATCCTCCGAACCCGCCGCCGCTGGAGCCTCCGCCCCAGCCGCCGCCGCCGCCGCCCAGGCCCGGGCCCCACACCCACACGCCGCGGCGGCGGTGGCGCCGGCCGCGCCGGCCGCCGCGCAGCATCGGCAGGATCACGAAGAAGAAGACGATCCCCCAGAAGATGAGCGGGAACAACGAACCGCCGTCGCCGTCGCTGCTCCCCCGCTCCCGCTGCGCCTGTTGGGCGGCGAGCGCCTTCTGCTCGGCCTGCTCGGGCGGCGCCCGAAGCTGCTCGATGATCGAGTCCGCGCCGGCGTTGATCCCGCCCGGATAGTCGCCGGCCTTGAACCTGGGCAGGATCTGCTGGGTGATGATCTGGTGGGAGAGTGCGTCAGTCATGATCGGCTCGAGCCCGTAGCCGACGTCGATCCTTACCTTGCGTTCGTTGGGCGCGACGAGGAGGATGAGGCCGTTATTCGCCCCCTTCTGGCCGATCTGCCAATGCCGACCCAGCTGATAGCCGTAATCGGCAATGTCGTAGCCCTGCAGGCTCGGTACCGTCGCGATCACGAGCTGGCGGCTGCTCGCCGTCTCGACCGCCTCCAGCTTGCCGGTCAGCGCCGCCTCGTCGGCCGGCGGAATGATGTTGGCGGCATCGACGACCCGGCCGGTCAACTTCGGGAACTCCTGCGCCGCCGCGGGGGCGGCGACGAGGAGCAACAGCAGCGGGAGAAGGAGCTTCCGGATCACCCGCCCCGTCAGCCGCCGGTGTTCGTGTCGAAATTGACTTCCGGCGCCACGTCGGCGTTCGGGGTCGTCGCCTGGAAAGTGGCCATCGGCTTGGCGCCGTAGATCACCTTCGCTCCGATCACGGCCGGGAAGGTCCGGATCGTCGTGTTGTAGGACTGAACAGCCGTGTTGTAGTCGCGGATGGTGATGTTGATCCGGTTCTCGGTGCTTTCGAGCTGGCTCATCAAGGTCCCGAAATTGGCCTGGCTCTGGAGCGTCGGATAGGCCTCCTGGAGCCGCTGCAGCGGGATGATCGAAGCGCTCAGCCTGTTCTGAGCGTCGGCATAGCGCTGCATGGCCGCCGGGTCGGAGAGCTGGTCGGGGCTGACGGTGACCCGCGTGGCGTCCGCGCGCGCCTGGGTCACCCGGGTCAGGATCCGCTCTTCCGACGCCGCGGCGCCTCGGACCGTGGAGACCAGGTTGGGGATCAGGCTGGCCCGGCGCTGATAGGCGGCCTGGACGTCCGCCCAGCGCGCCTTGGCCGCTTCCTCCGCCGTCGGAATCGAATTGACTCCGCAGCCGGAGAGCGAAACCGCCGCCACCGGCACCAGGAAGGCGGTCATCAGGGAAGTGCGCTTCATGTCGGACCCCTCGTCATTCTGTGAGCAGGGACGTAGGGACTTCGATCCGCCCCCGCAACATGCAGCGCCTTCTTTCACTTTAAATTCAGGCCGGATCGCCTATATGGGAGCTGCCGGGTTCGCCCGGCTATGGTGATAAAGTGCAGCGTGCAATAGACGCAGCGGACCCGGGGGCGGTACCCGGCGGCTCCACCAAAACCGGCCTTCGGGCGGGTTCTGACGGGGCCGAACTAGGATCGACGTGTGTTGAAAAGCGCTGTTTTTGCCCGGCCTGAATGCGCCGTAAAACCGTTCATAACCACAAGTGCCAACGATAACGAGGCGCTCGCGATTGCTGCTTAATCCCATCCCTCACGGGTAAGATTAAGTAGGCCAAAAGCGCGGTTCGGGCCGCACCGGGCAACAGAAGCGGACACCGGCGGTACGGGGAGCACCGAGCAACAGAAGCTCCCCACTCATTCCCTCAATTCCTCCCCCGGATTCCCGGGGAGGGGGACCGTGCGAGGCACGGTGGCGGGGTTCTTCTCCAGACTCAGCAAGGCCCCCTCCACCAGGCTTCGCCTGGTCCCGCTCCCCTGCAAATGCAGGGGAGGAATTTAGGGCGTCCCTGCAACTTCAGATCATGTCCCTGCAACTTCAGGCCATTGACCTCGAACGGACATCCCCGGCACATGGATCGAGGGGGGGACAGGTTCTCTGCAGGAGAAGACCATGTCCAACGGCAACAAGGCTCAGAATCGGCCCCAGGCGCAGGACGACTTCGCGGTCGGCAGCGAGGACAGCTACATCGTCATAGACGTTCTCGGCAACGACCGCGGTAACCCGGACATTATCTGGTCGGTCGACCAGGACGATCCGACCGTCCAGAATTACGGGCAGATCCTGCTTCCCTCCGGCGCGATCCTCCAGACGACGGGCATACAACACATGGCCGTCTACAAGACCAACGACGCCTTCGACTATCTGGCCGAGGGCGAGACCGCGACCGACAGCTTCACTTACTCGATCCGCCTCGGCGACGGCACTTACAGCACCGCCACCGTCGAGGTCCTTATCCGCGGAATCAACGATCCCGCCCTGATCACCCCGACTTGGGCAATCCTCTACGAGGGCAACAGCGCCGACGACCTCTCCACCTCCGGGACGATCGCCATCGACGATGTCGACGGACCGGACAGCTTCATCGCCAGCACTCAGCAGGGCTATTACGGCACCTTCGCCATCGACGAGGCCGGCAACTGGACCTACACCTCGGACAGCGCCCATGACGAATTCGAGGAAGGTGGGCATTACGTCGATCTCTTCGATTACTACGCCGCCGACCTGACGATGGCCACGATCCAGATCAACCTCATGGGAACCGCCGAGGAGCCGGCGATGCTGAACGCCTTCGCCACCCCCGACCTCGTCGTCTTCGCCTAGCCTCCATTTCCGTCATCCCGGCGAAGCCGGGACCTCGTCGACGCCCGCCGGGCGTTTCCGGCCCAAGGTCCCGGCTTTCGCGCGGATGACGTTCGAATCGATTCCCGCTTTCGCCGGAATCCCGTAAGGACAAGGCGATGCGCCTCCTCCTCCTCGCCCCCCTCCTCCTCCTCGTCGCCTGTGAGCCCGAGCCGGAGAACATTCAGGCCAAGGCCGACAGCCAGTCGCGCGCCCTCGAAGAGCGCTACAGGCAGATCGAGGCCGAGGCCGAGAACGACGTCGCCGCCCAGGTCGCGCCGCTAGACAACGAGGCCGAGGCGTTGCTCAACCAGATCGCCGGCAACGCCGCCGACGGCAATTCCGCCGCGCCGGCCAACGTCCAGTAGATCGCCGCCCTTGCCATCGCGCAATAACGGGCAAGCGGCCGCCTCGCTTCCGCCCTGTTTGGCCTCATCTCTCGGCTCCGGTTCACGGAAGGCCGGAGGAAGTTGATGATGCGTTGGATCGCCTGGCTTGCGCTGGGCCTGCTCGGCACGGCGGCGGCGGCGGCGCCCGGCCCGGTCGATCGCGACCGGGCCGCGATCGAGGCGCTGGAGCAGCGCGTCGTCGCCCTGCCCGGCCCCCGCCCCGGGCCGCGGCTGGCGCCGCTCGCGGAGCGGATGCGCGACATGCGGGTCCCCGCCGTCTCGGTCGCCTTCATCGAGAACGGCCGGGTGAAATGGGCCCGCGCCTGGGGCGAGACGGTCGCGGGCTCGGGCCGTGGCCCAGCTGCTGATGAGCGAGGCGGCGGCGAGCGATTTCCCGCGGCTGATGGAGCGGATCCTGCTTCGGCCGGCCGGGATGACCCGGTCGGGCTTCAACCCGCCGCCGGGCCTGCGCGGCGCCGCCGGCGGCCACGACCGGGCCGGAGCGCCGGTCGCCGGCGGCGGCAATGTCTATCCCGAGCTGGCCGCGGCGGGCCTGTGGACCACGCCGTCCGATTACGGCCGCTTCCTGGCCGCTCTCCAGGACAGCTGGGCCGGCCGCCGCGGAGCGCTTCTGAACCCCGCCTCGGCGCGCGCCATGATGACTCCGGTGTCCAGCGATTACGGCTTCGGAGTCACGGTAATGGAAAGGGGCGGACGCCGGATCATTACCCACGGCGGCGCCAACGAAGGCTTCGAATGCCGCTTCCTTGCCTTCCTCGACAGATCGCGGCAGGGCCTGGTGATCATGACCAACGGCGACAATGGCGGCTTCCTGGCAGCCGCGGTCCAGCGGACCCTGACCGGCGTCTACGGCTGGCCGGACGCCCTTGGCCCGCCGCCACCGCGCGCTCCGGAAAGCTGATGCGACGGCCGATCGTCAGCGCCGGCCACATGGACCGGCATCCTCAGAACGACTGGCAGTCGGTCCGCTACGACGCCCGTTTCGACGAATATTGGGTCCCCGCCGGCGGCGCCCGCCAGTGCTTGTTCCACTGTCCGTGGTGCGGCGAGAAGCTGCCGCCCTCTCAGCGCGACCGCTGGTTCGACGAGATCGAGGCGCTCGGCCTCGATCCGCTCGCCGACCCGATCCCGCCGGCCTATCTCGACGGTGCGTGGCGTGGCACGGGCGCCCCCCCTGACTCGGGACAGGAGCGCGGCGGGCCGATCGCCGGGCGGGTCATCGACCTGTTCGGCGACGACAACGAGGCTAACGCCCCCGATAATGGCCTCGGAAGATGAGAACGAGCCCGGCGGCGACGGCGCAGGCGCCGAGCGCGATCATCGTCGCACCCCCCGCGTCGAATATGCCGCGCAGGGTCACCGCGACTCCGGCGGCGCCCAGCGCGACGCCGGCGAACTGGGTGCCGTTCCTCATCGCTTCATAGCTCCATGAAAAAGGGGACACGTACTTTCCGGGCGAAAGTACGTGTCCCCATTCCTGCGCTGCCCCTCGGGGCTGCCGCTATTGCGCGTTCTCGGCCGGCACGTTGACGTCGACGTCGGGGACCTGGACGGTCCGGTTTTCCATGCCCACGTTGACCTCGGGGCCGGTGACGTTGAACTCGGGGGCCTGGCCGCCGGTGACGTTGACGTCGACGTCCGGAAGCTGGGCATTCTGGGTCTGGTCGACATCGCACGCCGCCAGGCCGAGGCCGCTTGCTCCAGCGAGCACGATCAAAATCTTCTTCATGGTTTCTCCTCTCGGCGCTCCCCCGAAGACAAGACGCCCCGGCGAAAGGCCGAGGCGCTCGTCGGCAGGGGGAGTTGGCCTGCCAATGCCGCTTGCGTGACGCGACTGGAACTTAACCTCGATTAGGTCGAGTTGGTTCCGAGCCCGTCACGAAAAAATGCAGTCAGCGCCGCGCATAGTCTCGCGCAAAGTCCTCGTCGGACATGACGAGGAACCGCACCATGTCGATCAGCGCCCATGGTAGGGTGACGAGCAGGCCGATCAGGGTGCAGCTCAGCAGCAGCATGGCGATTCCTGATCCGATCCGGCCGAGAAAGAAACGGTGCACTCCGAGCGGCCCGAGCAGGAAGGCGAGCAGAGCCGCGACCAGCTTGTCGCCGCGCGCCCGCTCCGCCGCCGGCGAATAGGAGTCGGGCACCGGCGCGGGGGTCGTCCCCGGCACCGGAAAGATGGTGAGCGCCCGGTTCTCCTGAATTTCGAAATCGACCTCCATCCCGACCGCCGGCTCGCCCCGAGCCGCCCAGTCGGTCGGCCGGAAGGCGTAGCGGCGCCCGTCCTCGCCGGAGACGATCCCGTCGCCCGTTCGGGTATCCACCCCAAGCACCTGTCCGCGCATGACATCCCTGTTCGTCGAAAAGGGCGCCATCTTGGCGAGCGGGCCGCCAAATGCAATCGCCGCGATGAACCGGAAGCCGGACTTTCTCGCGGAACGCCTGTCCCCTCCGCCGGCCCGGCGAAGCGCTGAGCGGCCGGAACGGGGTCGACGTCGATCCGGCCGCGGTCGATCTCGCCCGCTGCAACGCCGCTCGTTACGGGCGCCCCGACATCGTCCTCCAGCACGTCCCCGACACGCGCCATCTGCCGTTCGCCGATGCCCGGTTCGACTTCATCTTGTGCAACAGCGTCCTCGAATATGTCCGCCCCGACCAGCTCGCCGCAATCGTCGGCGAGCTTCGCCGGGTGCTGAAGCCGGGCGGCCGGCTGCTCGTCACCGGCACCAGCAGCCGACTCTCGCCGAAGGAGGTCCATTCCGGCCGCTGGCTGGTCAACTATCTGCCTCGGCGGATCGATTCATGGCTCGGCCGCTGCCGGCAGCGCGGGCTCGACCCGTTCCGGCTCCGCCGCCTCGTCCGCGACGGCTTCACCGACGAGGACGCGCCAGCGGCGGCCGCTTCTGGGCGGCGGCGCGCGCCGCGATGCGCGGCGGCGGCCCGGCTCCGGTCCAGGTCCGCGCGGTCGCGGCCCTGGCCCGCCGGCTCGGCGTCGGCCCCGGGTGGCTGACGCCGAACATCTCGGTGATGCTCCGGCGGGTCCGGTAAAGCCGCCCCCGCCGCAGGGCCGGCGCCGGGCCTCGCCCGCGGCGCCGGCCGGATCGCCCTAGAGCGGCTCCCAATAGCCCATGCCGCCCTCCCGCGCACAATAGCCGATATGCTGATACTGGACGTAGTTCGAGGACTGGCCGGTATGGGTGGTGGTGCAGGCGCCAAAGTAGCAGCAGTCGCCGTAGTCGAAGCCGACCTCCTGCGTATAGGTCGCGTCGCTATAGTAGATCGTATTGTAGATCGGCTCGCCATGGTTGGCGAAAGCCGGCGCCGGCGTCGACAGCACGCCCGCCACCAGCAGTGTCGCGAAGAGTCTGCGCTTGATCATCATCTTTCTCCACGTCAGCGCCGCTCACCCCGAGTCGGCGCCTCGTCATCTTATACCTCGATGATGATTTTGAAACGCTGCGATCCCTAAGGAATTGTACTTAGCGATAAACGGAAACACTTGGCGGAGCCCGGCCACGATGCGGCTTCAGCGACCCGCGAAGCCGCCCAGGATCTCGCACACCCAGCGCCCGGCGGTCAGGGCGGTGATGTCGCTGAGGTCGAGGCTCGGGTCGAACTCGGTCAGGTCGACCAGCTTGACGCGCGATTCGGCGGCCAGCCGGCGCGCCGCCGAGAAGAACATCGCCGGGGCCATCCCGCCCGGCCGCGCCCCGGGGGCTCCGGGGCAGCTGGCGCGGTCGATCACGTCGATGTCGAAATCGACCATCAACACGTCGAGATGGCTGAAGCGGTTGAGCGCGTGGTTGAGGACTCCGTGCATCCCGCGCTCGACGCAATCGGCCATCGTGTAGACGCCGATTCCGGCGGCACGCGCGTCGGAGTGCATTCGGGCCGTGTTGGCGAACGGGGCCAGGCCGATCTGGCAGATGTTGCTGCCCGGCATGCCGTCCTCGAGCAGGCAGCGTATCGGGTTGCCGTTCATCGGCCCGCCTTCCGTCCCGCGCATGTCGAAATGGGCGTCGAGCGTGATCAGCCCGACCTTGGCGAGCGGCACTCCAAGCGCGTGGGCGGCCGGCCGGGTGACGGCGTTGTTGCCGCCGACGAGGATGGTCAGCCGGTGCGCCGCGACGGCCGCGGCGGCGGCGTCGCGAATCGGCTTGAATCCGTCGGCGGGAGAAATTCCCTGGACCGGGACGTCGCCGAGGTCGCGGATCGCGAAGAACAGCTCCGAGCCGCGCTCGACGTCATAGGTGCTGAAGCGGCGCAGCGCCTTGCGGAGGGTTTCGGGGGCGAGGTCGCAGCGGCCCGGGGTCACCGAGCCTGCCTCCATGGGGGCGCCAAGGATCGCGACCTGGCCCTCGCTGCCGATCAAGTCAGCGATGGATTTCCAGCTCATGGCGTTGCTCTTAATCGGGCGAAGGTTAAGAAGCGACCCATGTGGGACCGTCTCCTCACCGACTGCCATGTCGCGACGATGGACCCGTCCGTCGCGGGCGGATTCGGAGCGATCGAGGACGGCGCGATCGGAATCCAGGACGGCCGCATCGTCCGCGTCGGCCGGCGCATCGACCTTGCCGGCTACCGGGCCCGGTCGGTCGAGCCGCTCGGCGGAGCCTGGGTGACTCCGGGCCTGATCGACTGCCACACCCATCTCGTCTTCGGCGGCAACCGCGCCGGCGAGTTCGAGCAGAGGCTGGAGGGCGCGAGCTACGAGGAGATCGCCCGGTCCGGCGGGGGGATCGTCTCGTCGGTCAAGGCGACCCGCTTCGCGTCGCTGGAGCAACTGGTCGAGCAGGCGCGGCCGCGGCTCAGGGCGCTGATGGCGGGCGGCTGCACCACCGTCGAGATCAAGTCAGGCTATGGGCTCGACGTGGCGAGCGAGACCAAGATGCTCGAAGCGGCGAAGGCGCTCGGCGAGAGCGAGACGGTGCGGGTGGTGCCGACCCTGCTGGCGCTGCACGCGCTGCCGCCCGAGCATCGCGACAGCCGCGAGGAATATGTCCGGATGGCGGTGGAGGAGATGATCCCGGCGGTGGCCGAGGCGGGGCTCGCCCGCTCGGTCGACGCCTTTTGCGAGGGCATCGGCTTCACCCCGGACGAAGTGCGGTCGCTGTTCGAGGCGGCGGACGAGCACGGCATGCGGGTCAAGCTCCACGCCGAGCAGCTGTCGAACCTGGGCGGAGCGGCGCTGGCGTCGGAATTCGGGGCGCTCTCCGCCGACCATCTCGAACATGCCGACGAGGCCGGAATCGGAGCGATGGCCCGCGCCGGGATGGTCGCCGTCCTCCTCCCGGGCGCTTTCTACGCGCTGAAGGAGACGAGGAAGCCGCCGGTCGACCAGCTTCGCCGCCACGGCGTGGCGATGGCGGTGGCGACCGACTGCAATCCCGGCACCTCGCCGGTCCTGTCGCCGACCCTGATGCTCAGCATGGCCTGCACTTTGTTCGGCCTGACCCCGGAGGAGGCGCTGGCCGGGATGACGGTCAACGCGGCGAAGGCGCTTGGACTGGAGAAGGAGATCGGCACAATTTCCACCGGCAAGGCCGCCGACCTGTGCATCTGGCGGGTGAGCCGGCCCGCCGAGCTGGCCTATTGGATCGGCCTGCCCGGGCCGGAGCGTCGGATCGTCGCGGGGGTGGACAGCTAGTGCATAGGACGGATTTCCGTTCGTCCCGAGCGAAGTCGAGGGACCCTTTCGAGCTCTTCGACGCCGCCTGCGGCGGCGCTCTGGATAAACTCCGCCGAGATCGGGCCTCGGCTTCGCTCGGCGGGGTGTCTCGACTTCGCTCGACACGAACGGATTTGGGCAGCATGGCGCGCAGATGATCGACCGCCGCGACAATTCCCGCTCCATCCGCGCCCGCACCGGCCCCGACATCGTCGCCAGGAGCTGGGCCACCGAGGCGGCGGTAAGAATGCTCCAGAACAATCTCGATCCGCGGGTCGCCGAGGCGCCCGAGGAGCTGGTCGTCTATGGCGGCATCGGCCGGGCGGCGCGCGATTGGGACAGCTTCGACCGCATCGTCGCTGCGCTGAAGACGCTCGAAGCGGACGAGACGCTGCTCGTGCAATCGGGCAAGCCCGTCGGCGTCTTCCGCACCCATGCGGATGCCCCGCGCGTGCTGATCGCCAATTCCAATCTCGTGCCCCATTGGGCGACTTGGGACAAGTTCCACGAACTCGATCGCAAGGGGCTGATGATGTACGGCCAGATGACGGCCGGGTCCTGGATCTATATCGGCACCCAGGGCATCGTGCAGGGCACCTACGAGACCTTCGTGGAGGTGGGCCGCCAGCACAACGGCGGCGACCTCTCCGGCCGCTGGATCCTCACCGGGGGACTGGGCGGCATGGGCGGCGCGCAGCCGCTCGCCGCCACCATGGCGGGAGCCTCCTGCCTTGCGGTGGAGTGCCAGCCGAGCCGCATCGAGATGCGTTTGCGCACCGGCTATCTCGACCGGCGCGCCGACACGCTCGACGAGGCGCTGGCGATCATCGAGCAATCCTGCCGCGACAGGAAGCCGGTCTCGGTCGGGCTTCTCGGCAACGCCGCCGAGATTTTTCCGGAGATCTACCGCCGCGGCATCCGCCCCGATGCGGTCACCGACCAGACCTCGGCGCACGATCCCATCAACGGCTACCTGCCCAAGGGCTGGACGCTCGCCCAATGGGAGGCCGGGCGCGAGAGCGATCCGAAGGCCGTGGAGCGCGCGGCCAAGCAGTCCATGGCCGAGCATGTGCGCGCCATGCTGGATTTCTACCGCGCCGGCGTGCCGACCCTCGACTACGGCAACAACATCAGGCAGATGGCCAAGGAGGAAGGCGTGGAGGACGCCTTCGCGTTCCCAGGCTTCGTGCCGGCCTATATCCGACCCTTGTTCTGCCGCGGCATCGGGCCGTTCCGCTGGGCTGCCCTCTCGGGCGACCCGGAGGACATCTACAGGACCGACGCCAAGGTGAAGGAACTGGTGCCGGACAACAAGCACCTGCACCATTGGCTCGACATGGCCAGGGAGCGCATCCGGTTCCAGGGCCTGCCCGCCCGCATCTGCTGGGTGGGCCTCGGCGACCGCCATCGGCTGGGCCTCGCCTTCAACGAGATGGTGGCAAGGGGCGAACTCAAGGCTCCTGTCGTCATCGGCCGCGACCACCTCGACTCCGGCTCGGTGGCAAGCCCGAACCGGGAGACGGAGGCCATGCGGGACGGCTCGGATGCGGTGTCGGACTGGCCGCTCCTCAACGCGCTCCTCAACTGCGCCTCCGGGGCCACCTGGGTGTCCCTGCACCATGGCGGCGGCGTGGGGATGGGCTTCTCGCAGCATTCCGGCATGGTGATCGTCTGCGACGGCACGCCGGAGGCGTCCCGGCGCATCGAACGGGTGCTCTGGAACGATCCGGCGACCGGGGTCATGCGCCA
>DASVRO010000035.1:0-13097 GCA_036388575.1 Allosphingosinicella sp. | reverse complement strand
ACTCCCGTGGTGTGACGGGCGGTGTGTACAAGGCCCGGGAACGTATTCACCGCGGCATGCTGATCCGCGATTACTAGCAACTCCGCCTTCACGCAGTCGAGTTGCAGACTGCGATCCGAACTTAGACGCCCTTTGATGAGATTCGCTCCACCTTGCGGTCTTGCAACCCTTTGTAGGCGCCATTGTAGCACGTTTCTAGCCCTGGACGTAAGAGCCATGATGACTTGACGTCGTCCCCACCTTCCTCCGGTTTGTCACCGGCAGTCTGGCGTGAGTCCCCAACTTAATGATGGCAACACGCCATAGGGGTTGCGCTCGTTGCGGGACTTAACCCAACATCTCACGACACGAGCTGACGACAGCCATGCAGCATCTGTGGTGCACCCTCGAAGGTCACACGTTTCCGTGCGCTTGCAGCACCATGTCAAGCCCAGGTAAGGTTCTTCGCGTTGCATCGAATTAAAGAACATGCTCCGCTGCTTGTGCGGGCCCCCGTCAATTCTTTTGAGTTTTAGCCTTGCGGCCGTACTCCCCAGGCGGAACACTTAACGCGTTGGCTTCGGCACAGGGAGATTCGACTCCCCCCACACCTAGTGTTCATCGTTTACGGCTAGGACTACCAGGGTATCTAATCCTGTTCGCTCCCCTAGCTTTCGCGTCTCAGCGTCAGGAATGGCCCAGCGAGCCGCCTTCGCTACTGGTGTTCCTCCCGATATCTGCGCATTTCACCGCTACACCGGGAATTCCACTCGCCTCTACCATCCTCTAGCCCGGCAGTATCCATCGCACGCCCGGGGTTGAGCCCCAGGATTTCACGACAGACTTACCGAACCGCCTACACGCTCTTTACGCCCAATAAATCCGGACAACGCTCGCCCCCTACGTATTACCGCGGCTGCTGGCACGTAGTTAGCCGGGGCTTCCTCGAAAGGTACCGTCAAGCTAGGGGCTATTAACCCTTCGCCCTTCGTCCCTATCAACAGGGCTTTACGACCCGAAGGCCTTCATCGCCCACACGGTGTTGCTGGGTCAGGCTTTCGCCCATTGCCCAAGATTCCTGGCTGCTGCCTCCCGTAGGAGTCTGGGCCGTGTCTCAGTCCCAGTGTGGCTGATCATCCTCTCAGACCAGCTAAGGATCGTCGCCTTGGTGAGCTTTTACCTCACCAACAAGCTAATCCTACGCGGGCTCATCCCTAGGCGATAAATCTTTGGACTTTCGTCATTATCCGGTATTAGCAGTAGTTTCCCACTGTTATTCCGAACCTAAGGGCAGATTCCCACGCGTTACGCACCCGTGCGCCACTAGACCCGAAGGTCTCGTTCGACTTGCATGTGTTAGGCATGCCGCCAGCGTTCGTTCTGAGCCAGAATCAAACTCTCAAGTTAATGACCGACAACCACCCCGGGGGAAAACCCGAGGAAGAGGCCGGCATCTCTGGGAGCCGTTCCTGCACTTCACATATACTGTGGATATGTAACGAGACATGTAGGGTCGATCCCTGAAGCAAGCTTCATAGGAAAGACCTTTGGAACGGCTTAGCTTTAACCGATCAACGACACCCAGAGGCTGTCGCTGACCGGGGCCGCCGCCCACATGTCCCTTCATCTAAACCGACAATGTCAAAGAGCCGCGACTTCCTCTCCCCTTTGACCGGGGCAACCGGGTTACCGATTGAGAAGACGCAGACGGGTCGGGCAAAACCGCCCCGCCGGTGAAGGGCCATATATGGAGGCTGTTTGCCGCCGTCAATGGCTTTTTTCGGAAACTTCCCAACCTCGGCACTCGGTGCCAAATTCGATGCCGGGGCATCGAAGCCGCGCCCGACGCCGGCTGGACCGGACGATGGATGCGGAGCTGGAGGGTTTCCGAAAAACCGCGATCCGTTGCCGGGCCGCGCCTTCCTGAACCTATTTAGTCGGGACCAATCCCGCCTTCAAGGCCCTCGTGAAACTTTTTCAAAGATGTCAGCAACTTAGCTCCCGAAGGTGCCGGCCGCGGCCAACGAGGGGCTGATCTAGGTAAGGTTCTCCGGGCATGCAACCCCCCGAATCGGGACCCACATCAAAAAACACGATTTCGCGCGACGAGCCGACGCTGCGTTCCGGCGAAGACCGGCTAGGCGCCCTGGATATAGGCGCGCATCGCCTCGGCTTCCTGCTCGATCATGCTGATCCGCCAGGCAACGAGGTCGCCGATCGAGACGAAGCCGATCAGCCGCTCCCCCTCGACCACCGGCAGGTGACGGATCCGTCGCCTCGTCATCTGCGACAAAGCGGCGAGCGCGGAAACCCTCGGCTCGATCGTGATCGCCGGCGCCGTCATCACCCGGCTGACCGGCCAGTCGAGCATGGCGGCGCCGTCGCTGGCGAGGCAGTAGATGACGTCGCGCTCCGACATGATGCCGACGACCCGCTCGCCGTCGGTCACCGGCATCGCTCCGATCTTCTTCTCGGCGAGCAGGGCGACCGCCTCGCGCACCGGCGTGTCGGCGCCGACCGCGACGATGTCGCTCGGCTTGCCCTCGAGAATCGCGGCGATGGTCATGACCGGCCTCCTGTCCTGGCGACTCGGCGGCAATGTCCCACGCGCCCGCGCCAAATGGAAGACGCATCGGCCCGGCGACGGGTCCGCCTGCGAGCAAGGTCTTCCCGCACAAGCCTCGACTCCGGGGCGGTGCCCCCGCTTTGCGCGGGCTGCTTCGAGAGTAGAACCGAATCGGTCCGAGTTGGCTTTGACTCCCCGCGGCGCCGGGGCGCCTCTCGAGGATCGGTCCTCATCCGAGGACCCGAAGAGGAATTCCCCATGGTCGAACTTGCCGACGCGCAAACCGTCTCCATTCGCTTCGATGCCCTGCACTTCAGCGAAGCGGCGCTCACCCTCCAGCTCGCCCTCTTCCCGGTGTCGGCCGAGTTCGGCGTGATCAAAGGCAGCGGCGGCATCAGCCGCTCGCTGATGCCCTCGGAGCCGCCCGTTCAACTCCCTCAGGTCACCGGCATGTACCAGACCGGTCCGGACAATAAGCTGCAACTCCACGTGTCGGGAGAATATCTGCAGTCGGCGCCGCCGCCCGCGCGCGGCACGTTCCTCGGACAGTTCAGCGCCAGCTGCACGGTCGACGCGGACTGGAGCGGCAGGGGCTATTTCATCTACGGTCGCTGGGAAGTGGGCCCCTGCGTCGTCACCGACATCGGCTTGAAGGCCGGAGACGCGCCGGCGATCATGATGACGAACAGGACCTGACCGCGCAAAGGCCGAGGCGGCCGGTCGCTCCGCCGCCTCGGCCCGCCCTTGATGATCGCCCCCGGCGGCGCCACATGGCGGCCATGCCCCGCCACGACCCCGTCCCGTCGACCGAAGCAGCATCCGCGCTCGGCTGGTCCCGCTACAAGAAGATGATGAAGTGGATGGCGCTGGCCTCGGCGATCGCGGCGGCGCTGGCGGTCGCCTATCTGAAGGCGACCAGCGACGAGATGCCCTGGCAGATGGTGCTTGCGACGATCGCCGGGGTCGGCCTTTCGGTGCTTCTCGGAACCGCTCTGATGGGCCTCGTCTTCCTGTCCGACCGGTCCGGCTACGACGATGCCGCGTCGGGCCAGGACAAGCGGCCGTGAGCGAGGATCGGACCGGCGAGGAACGGCGCGAGCCGATCCTGCGGGTGGTGCCGAGGCCCGGCGACATCAACTCGAACGGCCATATCTTCGGCGGCTGGGTGCTCTCCCAGATGGACATCGCCGCCGGAATCGTCGCCGCGCGCGAATCGGACGGGCCGGTTGCGACGGTGGCGGTCGACGCGATGAAATTCCTCGCCCCGATCCTGCTCCACGACCTCATCTCGGTCTATGCCTGGGTCGAGCGGATCGGCCGGACCTCAATCAGGATCAGGATCGACGTGATCGCGATCCGCGACCGCGGCGCCAGCGAGGTCAAGGTGACCGAGGGCCTGTTCACCTTCGTCGCGCTCGACGAGCATCACCGGCCGCGGCCGGTCAAGCGGGCCTAGTCGTCCTCGTCGAGGTCGCGCACCGGCTGCCGCTCGATCGTGTAGGTCAAGCGGGCCCGGCCCCGGGCGGGGACCCGCGCCCGCCACAGGGGCGAACCGTTCCTCCGCCCAAGCTTCCGGCTGGGCCCGGTCAGCCTCTCGTCCCCGTCGTCGACCCGTAAGCGGACCTCCACGTCGGCGGCCGAAGGCGAGGCGTTGGTGAGGACGATCTCATAGTCTCGCGGATAGTCGTCATCGTCGTCGTCGTCCGCCGCCTTGGGGCGGGGCAGGATACGCTGCGTCGCCGCGACGTCGGAGCTGCTGCCGACCAGCAGCTCGACATCCTCGCCGACCGGCGTGTCGTACATGAGCACCTCTCCCGCCAGCATCGGCCGCCCCGACGCCTCCTCGAACACCGCCACCACGCCCGACGGCAGAGGCACGCCGAGCCCGCGCTTCTCGATGTTGCGGGTGCGCAGCAGGATCGACGCCGGCGTCCGCGCGGCGCCCTCATCCTCGTCGATCCAAGCGACCGCGTTCAGGCGCAGGCCGTAGAGCCGTTCGAAGCGCACCCGCTCCTTGTGGAGCAGGGCGACCTGCTTCTGCGCGTTGGCGGCGACCGTGACCGGCTCGGGGATCCGGTAGAGCTTGAGGTCGCCGAGCTGTTCGAGCTGGGCGGTGATCACCGTGACCGGCGAGGTCGACACCAGGTTCGGCATTGCGACGCGTGAGCCGGTGACGATGATGTCGCCTTCCGAATAGTCCTCGGCGGTGACGCCGGGGGGGACGGCCTGGTACGAGGTGTCGCTCGTCGTTCCCGACGGCCAGCAGCGCAGCCGGATCTCCGGCGACAGGGGCTCGGCCCGGTTCTCGTCCTCCTCCTCGTCCTCGCGGTTCGGCTCGCCGGCCACCGCCTGGGCGCTGGCGCCGACGAAGCTCTCGTCATTGGCGTTGGCGAGGGTCAGCCAGGCGAACAGGTCGAGCGTGCGGCCGTCGGGCGCGATGTTGGCGACATAATTGGCGCGCCAGTCGAACTGGCCGGCGAGGTAGGAGAGGCTGACGGTGGCGGTGACCGCTTCGGCGGAGGAGGTCGTCACCGCCAGAGTCGGCTTGTCGGAGAGGCCGGGCGCCACCTCGCTGTAGACGAGCGTCTCCGGCAGCCCGCTGCAGCGGAGCGACTCGATTCCTTCCGGCGTCTGCAGGACGATGCCGTCGGGGCCGGAGCGGATGATCGCTTCGCTCTCGGTCGTCCGGCCGGTGGCCGGATTGGTCCGCCGGATATGGACCTGGCGGCCGAGGAAGGCGTCGACCAGAGCGCCGGCGGACAGCAGCCTCGCATCGTGATTCTTCTCCGCCGGCTGGCGGGGAAGGTTGCGGACGATGGCGCTTGCCGGGAGGATGTTGCCGGCGACGCCTTCGAAGCGGATGACGCTCTCGCCGGCGGGCAGGCTCACCGTCCTGGTCTCGGTGATGAAGGCATAGCCGCCGAGCCATTCGAGGTCCATGTTCCGCCCGGCGTTGGGATTGCGGTAGATGGTGACCGAGACCGCCTCGGGCCCGGGCGAGGTGACGACGTGCTGAGCGGCGGCGGGCCAGGCCGCCGCCAGCAGGAGGAACAGGCCGACTCGCCGCGCCGCCACGATCAGTAGCGCGTGTCGAAGACCGCGGTGACCACCGTCTCGCCGTTGCCCGGCACCGTGACCCGGTAGAGCCGCTCGTCGCTCGAGCGCTGAGTGCCGGCAACGGTCTCGCTGACCACGCGCGTATCGTGATAGCTCGACCGGTCGAGGCCGGACTGAACGAGGTCGACGACCACCGGCGCCGGGCGCGCGTTGGTCAGCCTGTAGGTCATCGTCGTGCGCGAATAGGTCGGGTTGGTCTCGACCGTCTTGATATGGGTGCCGTAGCGCGAATCGGTGATCCGGTAGCGCGCCGTCCGCACCCATTCGTCGCTGGTGATCCGCTCCCTCTTCTCGACCGTCGACTTCACCTTGACGTCGAACGCCTCCCCGGTCCGGATCGCCAGCTCCGAGCCCATCGCCGTATGGCCGATCAGGCTCTCGCCGACGAACTGCGGCGCGCCTCGCGAATCCTTGATGTAGACCCGCACCGTGCCCGCCGGCAGCTGATCGCCGACGCCGCCTCTGCTGCTGTTGGTGAACTTGATCACGGTCGAAGCGCTCGCCGCATTCTCCATCGTTTGAAGCCAGGCGACGTTGAATTCATAGGCCTTGGCGGCCTGCGCGCCCTGAACGTCGAGGAAGCTGACCTGCTTGGTCTGAGCCGTGGCGATCGTCGTCCGCTGCGCCAGCGGATAAAGATAATAATCGCCGAGCCGCTCCCGAGTCCCGCTCTCCGTCCCTTGCCGGCGGGTCGCGGCCGAGGCGTCGCGGGAGTCGTCGCCATAGGCATTGGCCTGGCCCGGCTGGCCGGCGACCATCACGACATCGGCATTGGTGTAGGTCGTGCCGCTGCTGTTCGAAAGGGTGATCCAGCCCTGAACGTCGATCCGGCCCAGCGCCTCGTCGAACAGGCTGACATAATCGGCCCTCCAGCCGAGGCCTGGGGTGAGATAGGTCAGCTTGGCCGGACGGGCGCCCGGCCGCTTGCTCTCGACCGTGACCGACAGGGTCGGGCGGGCGCGAAGGTTGGGCGGCACCTGGTCGAAGATCACCCGGACCGGAAGGCCGTCGTCGCGAAGCACCTCGATGCGGGTGCCGATCTGCAGGACGACGCCGCCGTTGGTGGCGAGGATCTTCGCCTGCTCGCGGGTTTCCGCTCCGGTGGCGGGGTTGACACGCACGATGGTGACGGTCTTCCCGACCGCTTTCTCCATCAGCTTGCCCGGCGACAGCAGGTCGTAGTCGAAATTCTGCTCGACGATGCCGGTGTCGGCCGCGGCGAAGGACACCGTCTCCGGGCGGATCTGGGCGGAGACGTCGGCGAATTCCAGTTGCGAGCGGCCGGCGGCGATGTCGAGCTGGCGGGTGTCCTGAACGAGGGCGAGATTGTCGTTGTAGATGGTGACCGCCACGTCGCCCTGGGCGGACTGGGCGAGCGCCGGCCCGGCGGCAAATAACGCAACGAAGACAAAGCGGCGCATCAACGGCCCTCCCCGAACGGCAGGGTGTACAGCGCGGCAGGGGGTGTCAATCGGAACCGGCGGCGAAAGAAAGGCGGCGGCCCCCTTCGGGACCGCCGCCTCGCTGATGACAAGGTCGGGAAGGATCAGGCCGCGGGCGCGATGTCCGTGTCGTCCTCGCGGGGACGGCGGGTGCGGCGGCGGGCCGGCTTGGCCGGAGCGTCGCCGTCGATCACCGCGATGGCGGGCGGGAGAACGTCGAGCGAGATCCGCTCGCTGTTTTCCTCCTGGGCTTCGGCGCGGGGCTCGTCGCGGTCGCGGCGGGGCCGGAAGCGCTCCGGCCGACGCTCGCCGTTGCGCTCCTCGCGCGGCTGGAACTCGCGGCGTGGGCGCTCCACCGGCTCGGTGCGCTCCGGGCGCTCGGCGCGCTCCGGGCGCTCGCTGCGCTCGGGACGGTCGTTGCGCTCGGGACGGTCGTTGCGGTCGGAACGCTCGGTGCGGTAGCCCCGGTCGTCGCGATTGCCGCGGTCGTCGCGATTGCCGCGATCGTCGCGGATGTGGCGGTCGTCGCCATCCTCGTCGCCGTCGTCGCCGTCGGCGGACATCGCCTCGTCCTGATCCTCGTCCTCGTCGGACCCGTAATCTTCGCGACGGGGACGCTGCTCCTCGAAGCGGGCGCGGTTCTCGTTGAGGACGCGAAAATAATGCTCGGCGAACTGCAGCCAATATTCGGACTGCACGCGGTCGCCCTGGAGCTGGGCGTCGCGGGCGAGCGACTTGTATTTCTCAAGCAGCTGCGCGGCGTTGCCGCGCGAGCGGTTGTCCTGGCGATTGCCCACGTTGGGCGACTGGTTCGGCGAGCGGGGTCCGCCACCGCCGCGGCCGCGACGGCGGCCGTTCTGACGATTGTTGATCAAATGTAGGTCCTCGTCCTCGTGGTCCTGTTTTCAGCCACTTCGCGGGCCGGGCCCTTCCCGGCCGCTATCCTGCACGACACCCGGGCAGCGGCCGCGCACGCGGCCTCCGCCACCTCACGCTGCGAACGTCCAGGGACGCCTAAGCAATCGGGGGTCGGCGACGGATGGCCTCACGCATGCTTAGCTGTGAAGAGCCCCGTCCCTGACGCCCTATGTAGCTATGACCGCAACGAAATCCAAGCGGAAAGATGATCACCTGGATTAACGGCTTAGCACAAGGCAGCGCTCAATGCCTTTAAGGTCCCGGCGTGAGGATATGGTAAAGGCGCCGGCATCGAACAGGGCCGCCACGGCATCGCGCTGGCCGGCGCCGAGCTCGATGCAGGCGAGGCCGCCGGGGGCGAGCAGGTGCGGGATTTCGGGCGCGAGGCGGCGATAGTCGGACAGCCCGTCCCCGCCCGCGAACAACGCGCCGGACGGCTCCCAGTCGGCGACGTCGCGCGGCAGAGCGGCGCCGGCTTCGACATAGGGCGGGTTGCACAGAATGAGGCCGAACTGGCCGTCGAGATCCCGGGTCCAGTCGCCGAGCCTGAACTGCGCACGCTCCCCAAGGTGGAGGCGAACGGCATTGTCCTCGGCATACTCAAGCGCTCGCTCGGAGCTGTCGACGCCGAGCCCATGGGCCTCGGGCCATTGCGCCAGCGCCGCAAGAAGCAGCGTTCCGGGACCGGTGCCAAGGTCGAGGATCGTCGCCGGGCCGCGCTCCCCGAAATGGTCGAGCGCCGCTTCGATGAGGGTCTCGCTGTCGGGGCGGGGGACGAGCACTCCGGGGCCGACCCCGAGCTCGATCGTCCAGAAGGCGCGGCGGCCGGTGATGTAGGCGACCGGCTCGCCGGCGTCGCGGCGGGCGAGGAGCGGGGCGAAGGCGTCGGGTGCGAGCTCGTCGAGATGGCGGAGGAGCAGGTCCTCGCGTGAGATGCCGAGGGCGTGCGCCATGAGCAGCTCGGCGTCGAGGCGGGGAGTGTCACTGTGTGGGGCGAGGCCGGAAGCCGCGGCGGCGAGGCAGGCGCGGATGGATTCCCTTCCCTGCACGCAGGGAGGGGTCAGGGGTGGGTGCGGTCGAGAAGTCCCGCGTCCTTTATTCATACGCACCCACCCCCGGCCCCTCCCTGCGCGCAGGGAAGGGAGAATTACGCCTCATCCAGGCTCGCCAGCCTCGCCGCCTCGTCCTCCGACGTGAGCGCTCCGATCAGCTCGTCGAGCTGGCCCTCCAGTATCTCCGGCAGGCGGTGGAGGGTGAGGTTGATGCGGTGGTCGGTGACCCGGCCCTGTGGATAATTATAGGTGCGAATGCGCTCGGAGCGGTCGCCGGAGCCGACCATAGACTTGCGGGCGCCCGCGCGCTCCGAGGCGAGCCGCTCGCGTTCCTGCTCGTACAGGCGGGTACGGAGCACCTTGAGCGCCTTGGCCTTGTTCTTGTGCTGCGACTTCTCGTCCTGCTGGATGACGACGAGGCCGGTCGGAAGGTGGGTGATGCGGACCGCGCTGTCGGTGGTGTTGACCGACTGCCCGCCCGGGCCGGACGAGCGGTAGACGTCGATCCTCAGGTCCGCGTCGTTGATCTGGACGTCGACGTCCTCGGCCTCGGGAAGCACCGCCACCGTCGCCGCCGAGGTGTGGATCCGGCCGCCGCTCTCGGTCACCGGGACGCGCTGGACTCGGTGCACCCCGCTTTCATATTTCAGCCTGGCGAACACGCCCTGTCCCGCCACCGAGGCGACCACTTCCTTGTAGCCGCCGAGCTCGGCCGCGCTGGCCGAGATCAGCTCGACCCGCCAGCCCTGATTCTCGGCATAGCGCTGGTACATCCGGAACAGGTCGCCGGCGAACAGGGCCGCCTCGTCGCCGCCGGTGCCGGCACGGATCTCGAGCATGGCCGGGCGCTGGTCGGCGGCGTCGCGGGGCAGCAGCTTGAGCGCCAGCGCCCGTTCGGCCTCGGGAAGCTGGGCCTGGAGCTGCGTCAGCTCCTCGTTGGCCATCTCGCGAATCTCGGGATTGGCGTCCGCCAGCATCTCGCCGAGCAGCTCCATCTCGGCGCGGATCCGGCGCACCTCGCGCGCGGCGGCGGCCACCGGCTCGATCTCGGCATAATCCTTGGAGAGGCGGACGAACTCGTCGGGCGCGACATTCCCGGCCGACATCGCGTTCTGAAGCTCCTCCCGCCGCGCCTCGATCGCGGCGATCCGTTCGGCCGAGATGGACGTCATCTCGCTCCGCCGCCCGAAATGCCTTCGTAGAGGCCAGTGACTGCAAGCTCGATAGCGGCCGCGAGCGCACGGCGCTGATCCTCGTCACCCGAATAATGCGTCAGATGCAGACGCGGCTGCTGAGCCTCGTCCCGCAGGATCAGGACGGCCGAGACGTTCCTCTTTCGTGCGTTCTCGATGCGCTTCTTGGCATTTCCGCGAAACGACCAGTCGATCGAAATTCCGCTCCGACGCAGCCGCATCGCAAGCGCGAGAGCCTCCCGCTCGAGCTCGGGCCGGTCGGGCACGACCGCGACTGAAGAAGCGCCGCTCTCCGGGGACTCGATCAGCATTCCGAGCCGCTCGATCCCAGCGGCCCAGCCGACCGCAGGCGTGTGCGGGCCGCCGAGGCTCTCGATCAGGCCGTCATAGCGGCCGCCGGCGATGACCGCGCTCTGAGCGCCCAGATCCTCGGTGACGAACTCGAAGGCGGTATGCCGATAATAATCGAGGCCGCGAACCAGCCGCGGATCGCGGGTCCAGGCGATTCCGGCGGCGTCGAGGCCACCCGTCACCTGAGCGAAATAGTCGGCGGCCTCGGGCGTGAGGTAATCGTCGACGACCGGCGATGAGTCGACGATCGGCCAGTCCTGATGCTCCTTGCTGTCGAGGATCCGCAGTGGGTTCTTCTCGAGCCGGGCGCGGCTCTCGTCCGAGAGGTCGTTGCGATGGTCCTGGAAGTAATCGACGAGCGCCGCTCGCCATGCGTCGCGCGTCGCCGGATCGCCAAGCGTATTGAGCTTGAGCTCCACCCGCTCGCTGATCGCCAGCTCGGCGAGCAGCTGCGCGCCCATCGCGATGATCTCGACGTCCGCCGCGGGCTCGCCGGCGCCGATGATCTCGGCGTCGAGCTGGTGGAACTGGCGGTAGCGTCCCTTCTGAGGCCGCTCGTAGCGGAAGGCGGGGCCGTGGGTGGCGATCTTGACCGGCGCGTGCTGCTGCCAGCCTTCGGAGAGGTAGGCCCGGCAGATGCCGGCGGTGAATTCGGGGCGCAGGGTCAGGCCGTCGCCGCCGCGGTCCTCGAAGCTGTACATCTCCTTGGAGACGACATCGGTGGTCTCGCCGAGCGAGCGAGCGAAGACCGCTGTGTTCTCGAGGACGGGAATCTCGACGCGCTTGAAGCCGAAGAGTTTGCGGACGCGATCGAAGGCGGCGACGACCGCGGCCATGCGGTCGGCGTCCTCACCCAATAAGCTTTGCGTCCCCCGGACCGGCTGAAGCGTGGTCATCGCGGCGGGCTAAAGCACATTTAAGCTCTGGGCGGAAAGCCTTAGCTGCCGGGCGTTGCCGGGGCGCCTTCGTTGGCGCGCTGGCGGCGGAAGAAGGACGGCGGCGGCGAGAACAGCTTGCGGATCGAGAAGCCGATCGTGCGCCCGAGCGGATCGAGCAGGTCGGACTGGTAGCTGAGCGGCACCGCGCCAGACGCGTCACGGACGCGCGGCTTGGAGTCGAGCAGGTTCCTGACTTCGAGCCGGAGCTGAGTGCCGCGCAGCCATGGATGCTTGGTGACCAGGTCGAAGCGCTCGCCGAGGTTGGCGAACAGCCGCAGGTCGAACGTCGTCAGCGGCGAGAAGCGCAGGCTGCCGCCGTCGACGCTGTCGACCCGGGTGCCGCTGCGCCAGTCGGCCGACAGCCGCGCGCCGAGCCCGTTGTTGGCCCAGCCGGCCTGCGCCTCGATCTCATGCTCGGGCCGGCCGCCCGACGAGCCGACCGCGTCCCCGCCCAGATAATCCAGCCCGGACAGGCCGGGGGCAATGACCACCTCGTCGCGCAAGTTCATCGTGTGGGTCAGCGAGAACGTCAGCCGGCCGCCCTGGCGCCCGCCGCCGAAACCGCCGCCGCCACCACCGCCCGGGCCGCCACCGCCAAAGCCGCCGCCACCCTCGCCGCCGCGCCGGAAGCCGCCGCCTTCGCCTTCAGTGCGATTCTCGGTCGGTGGACCGCCGCCGGGATTTGTTCCGCCGGCGCCACGGAAGCGCGCGCGCATCTGGTCGATTGCCGCTTGCGAGGGGCGCGCCGAGCGTAGCGGCTTGGTGAAGTCGAAACCCCAACGGAAGGTATCGCGCTTGGCGCTGTCGAAGTTGACCGGCCGCAGGTCGGCGCTGATGAGTTCGCCCGTGCATGGTGCCGGTGCGCATGGAGCGCGCTGGAAGAGTTCGGGGAAGGCGGCTTCGATCGCCGCGCTCGGCCCGGGGAAATTGGACACCGGGTCGTCGAGCCGCGAGCGGACATATTCGCCGCGCAGCCGAAGGTCGGTCTCGGCCAGCGGCTTCCAATTGCCGCCGAACTTCCACACGTTGCGCTTGTCCGCCGCGAGATCTTCGTTGCCGCCGGTGATGACGGTGGCGAGCACCGTCTCGCCGCGGGTGAAGTCGAAAATGCGGCTGCCCGGCGTGAAGAGGAGAGGCTCGCCCAATTGCTGGACGGACGGCGCGCCTTGCTCGCGGGTCCAGCTGGTGATGAGATTGAGCCGCTCGACGGGCGACCAGTTGGCGCCCGCGCCGATCGTCGTCAGCGTGCCGAAGTCGGACAGGGTTTCGACCTCGGCATTGGCGTTCAGCGTGAGGTTGCCGAGCTTGTCAAAGTCGCGGTTGCGGCGGGAAATGGGCAAATCGACGTTGAGCCCTGCGCTTCCCAAGCTACGGCCGACCGAAGTTTCGCTGGTGATGTCTTCGCGGCGCCGGCTGCTGTCGATGTTGAGCGCGCTCGCTCCGAGCTTGACGGTGGCGCCCGCCTCCCCGGCGGGCACCTTGAACAAAGGCCCATTGGCGGTGCCGACGAGATCGCCGGACGTGCGCGTCGAGCGCGCCCG
>DASVRO010000034.1:0-66210 GCA_036388575.1 Allosphingosinicella sp. | reverse complement strand
CGAGCAGGAACTGCAGCGAGGCCGACAGCACGGCCGGATGGCCGATCCGTGCCTTGAGGTCGCGGGGCTCAAGACCGGTGACCGCCAGCAGCCGCTGCGCGCGCTCGGGCTCCGCCAGCGTCCACACCAGCGCGCGCAGCGCCAGCGTGCCGGCGTCCTCCTCCGAATCGGGCTGGCGTATCATCGCGTTCTCGGCTTAGCCTGTAAGTGCAAGGGCATGGGGGCCGCGTGGCGAAAAAGGTGCTCGTTGTCGAGGACAACGAACTCAATCTGAAGCTGTTCTGCGACCTCCTTCGCGCGCACGGCTACCAGGCGGAGCCGGTGCGCGACGGCCGCGAAGCCGTGGAACGCGCCCGGGCCTTCGCCCCCGACCTCATCGTGATGGACATCCAGATGCCCTATGTCAGCGGGCTCGAGCTGATCGAGCAGCTGAAAGGCGATCTCGAGCTCAGGCGGACTCCGATCATGGCCGTCACCGCTTATGCCGCGAAGGGCGACGAGGAGCGCATCCGGGCGGCCGGCGCCGAAGGCTATGTGTCCAAGCCGATCTCGGTGATGCGCTTCGTCGAGGCGGTGCAGGCGCTCCTCGCGGCGCCTAGGCCGGAGGAGGAGAAGAGCGGCGAGGCGCGGGTGACGCGGCGCTTCCACGCGGCGCCGGAGCGGGTCTTCGATGCCTGGCTCGACGAACGGACGGCGGGCGAATGGCTGTTTGCCACCACCGAGGGTGAGATGGTTCGGGTCGCGATTGATCCGAGCGTCGACGGCCGCTTCGAGATCGTCGAGCGGCGCGAAGGCGAGGATGTCCTCCACACCGGCGTCTACGAGGAGATCCAGCGCCCGCGCCGGCTGGCCTTCACCCTCCAGGTGCCGAAATATGCGTCGCATTCGGATCGGGTGACGATCGACATCGCTCCAGCCGACGGCGGCAGCGAGCTGACCCTGGCCCAGACCGTCCCGGCAGACGCGCCGGCGAGCCCGGAGCGGATCGAGCGGGGCTGGGGCAAGATCCTCGCCGCGCTCGCGGCGAGGCTGGAGCGCGAAGGAGAGGAAGGATGAGCTTTCGGGGAAGCTGCCATTGCGGCAAGCTCGCCTATACGGTCGACGAGGACCCCCCCACCTCGGCGATCGAATGCAATTGCTCGATCTGCCGGCGCAAGGCCGCGCTCCACCATTTCACCACGCCCGACAAGTTCCGCCGCGAGGCGGACGAGGCGGACATCCAGGTCTACCGGTTCAACCGGCACACCATCGGCCACATGTTCTGCAGGACGTGCGGCGCCGCGCCGTTCGCGGAAGGAACGGGGCCGCAGGGGCCGATGGTGGAGATCAACCTGAGGTGCGCGGAGGGCGTGGACCTCGACGCGCTGGAGATCGCGAAGTTCGACGGGGCGAGCCTGTAGCGCCCGTCATTGCGAGGAGCGAAGCGACGCGGCAATCCAGGGACTCCGAGGCCGAACTGGATTGCCTCGCTACGCTCGCAATGACGCAGGACCTAAGGGCGGAACGCCCTAAGGTCGTGCGTCACTTGATCTTGGCTTCCTTGAAGTCGACGTGCTTGCGCACGACGGGGTCGTATTTGCGGAAGGTCATCTTCTCGGTGATGTTCCGGGGATTCTTCTTCGTCACATAATAGAAGCCGGTGTCGGCGGTGCTGACGAGCTTGATCTTGACCGTGGTCGGCTTGGCCATGACAGCCTCTCGAATTCGGGGTTTCGTAAAAAATAAAGCGGCGTCGCCGCCGCTCACATGCCCGGCCGCCTCTGCCGCGAAGCGAGGCCGGTGTCAAGGGTGGCGGGGGTGCGGAGAGGCTCGGGCTGGCGAATGGGCCTCGCAGTGAACGATTGCTCCCAAACTTGACGGATATCCAGCTGATGTCCGGTTCGCGCCAAAATCGGCTGTTGGGGGTGGCCGATCCGCTCCACATTGACGCGGACCGATCCAGACGGCACGGAATCGACCTTCCCGCGCGTGCGATTCGACGAAACGACCGTCTCGGCGGGTGTCCGCTTCCGCTTCCAGCGGCGGCCCGGTTTGGCTTGGGCGCCGGGGGACCCGTCCTCCAGCTCCTTTTTCATGGGGTGCTATGACAGGACAGGCCAGGCTGAGCGAGACCGGGCGGCCGATGCAGCGCGTCGTCATCCTCGGCGGCGGCACCGCCGGCTGGATGACGGCCGCGGCCTTGGTCAGGCGGCTTCCCCACGCCTGCACCGTCCGACTGATCGAATCCGCCGAGATCGGCATCGTCGGCGTCGGCGAGGCGACTCTGCCGCACCTGCGCTACTTTGTCGAAAGCCTCGGAATCGACGAGGCCGAGTTCATGCGGGCCACCCACGCAACCTTCAAGCTCGGCATCGACTTCACCGACTTCGGATCGATTGGCAGGCGATATTTCCACCCGTTCGGAAGGTTTGGGACCGACCTCAACTGGGTCCATTTCCATCATTATTGGCTGTGGCTGCAGGCCGAAGGAAAAGGCGGGGACCTCAGCGCTTATTCGCTCGCCAACGTCATGGCGGCGTCAAACCGTTTCGAGCCGCCCTCGGCCGACACCAATTCGGTCCGTTCGACCTACAGCTATGCCTATCAGTTCGACGCAACCCTCTTCGCCCCGTTCATGCGCAACTATGCGACGGCGCGCGGCGCGATCCGAACGGAGGGCAAGGTCGTCGGCGTCGAGCGCGATCCCGAGAGCGGCGACGTCGCCTCGCTTCGCATGGAGAATTGCGACCGGGTAGAGGCAGACCTCTTCGTCGACTGCTCCGGCTTCGCCGGAGTCCTGATCGGCCGAACGCTCGATGAGCATTGGGAGGACTGGTCGCACTGGCTCCCCAACGACCGGGCCGTCGCGATGCCGACCGAATCGCTGCCCGGGCCGATCCAGCCTTATACCGGGGTGACCGCGATGAAGGCCGGGTGGCGCTGGCACATCCCGCTCCAGCACCGGGTCGGCAACGGCTACGTTTATTCGAGCAGCCATATCGGCGACCAGGAGGCGGCGGACGCCCTGGTCGCCTCGGTCCGCGGCACCCCGATGGCGGATCCGCGCATGCTTCGCTTCCGCGCAGGCCGGCGAAGGCACAGCTGGGCACGCAACGTCGTGTCGATCGGCCTCGCCTCAGGCTTTCTCGAGCCGCTCGAATCCACCAGCATCTATCTCACCCAGGCCGCCATCGCCCAGCTGATAGACCTGTTCCCCATCGGCCGGGTCGACGACCTCGACCGCGCCGAGTTCAACCGTCTCGTCGATCTGGAATATGACCGGATCCGGGACTTCCTGATCCTCCATTTTCATGCGACGACGCGCGACGATTCCAGCTTCTGGAACTATGTCCGAACCATGTCGGTCCCCGACAGCCTTCAAGACAAGATCGAGCTGTGGCTGCGCGCCGGCCGGATCGCCAAATACACCCAGGGCCTCTTCTTCGAGCCGAGCTGGCTCGCCGTCCTTGTCGGCCAGGGGCTCGTCCCCCACGGTTGGGACCAGCGCGCCGGTGCGCTCGAATCTGCGGCCCTCGCCAAGGCGATGGAGCGGCTGCGCGGACGGCTTGCCCGGGCGGTCGCGTCTATGCCCGAGCATGGTAAATTCATCGCCCGCCGCAGCGCGTCGATCGGGAAGCCGTCATGAGCGCGGCGGCCGAAAGTGCGATCCGAACCATCGCGGTCGCCGGCGCCGGAATCGTGGGTCTCTCCGCCGCAATCGCCTTCGCGCGCGCGCTGCCGCGCACGAAGGTGACGATCGTCGCGCTTCCGCCCGATCCTTCGGCGCTCGCCGACCGAATGCCGGCGAGCCTGCCGGCGATCCACCGTTTCCACGCGGCGATCGGCCTGGACGAGCTCGAGCTGGTTCGCACCGGCGCGGCCGTGCATCGGCTCGGGACTCGGTTCGAAGGTTGGTCGGCCGACGGCGCCCCGTGGATCCACGCCTTCGGAGATTATGGAGAGCCCGCCGGCACCGCCGCCTTCCACCACCTCTGGGCGAGGGCGCGCAAGGCGGGCAGGGCCGGGCCCTATCATCTCTACTCCGCGGCGGCGGTCCTGGCCGCGGCAGGCAAGTTCGTACACCCGGCCCACGATCCGTCGTTCCCGCTCCCCACCTTCCTCTACGGCCTGAGCCTCGATCCGGTCCGTTATCGCGGTCGGCTGGAGGCGCAGGCGGATAGCTTGAAGATTGAGCGAGCCGAGGGCGATCTGGCCGGGGTCGAGATCGGCCCGGAAGGCGCCGTCGCCGCAATCCTCCTTGGCGATGGGCGCCGCGTCGAGGCGGACCTTTATCTCGATTGCACCGGCCCCTCGGCTCACTTGCTGTCAGCGGTCGACAGCCGCTTCGAGGATTGGAGCGAAAGCCTGCCCTGCGACCGGCTGCTGCTGGGCGCGGAAATCCCCGGCAATCAGGATCCCCAGCCCCTCGACGCCGTGAGCGCGGTCCCCCCGGGGTGGTTGTGGCGGGTGCCGCTGCCCAACGGCGCGTTGCGCGCTCTTTGCTATTCCGCCGCGACCCTGGAAGCGGATGCGCACGGCCTGTTCGCAGACCGCGCGGGGGTCGGGGAAGCCGAATCTCTGTCCATCCGTGCCGGCCGCCGCCCCGAGCCCTGGACTCGCAATGTCCTTGCCCTTGGCGATGCGTCGGTGGCGCTCGATCCGCTGCATGGCGCGGGGCTCCACCTCGCCCAGATGGCGATCCTGCGTGCCCTCGACCTTCTGCCCGGCCGCGACTGCCACCCGATCGAGCTCGCGGAATATGTTCGCCTGACCGGGCAGGAAACGATCAGGGTCCGGGACTTCCTCGCTCTCCACTATCTCCGCTCGGGGCGCACCGAGGGCGCCTTTTGGCAACTCGCGTCGAGAGGGCAGGCGCCCGACACGCTCGCCCACACGCTTCAGCAGTTTGAATCGCGCGGCCGGCTTCCTTTCTACGAGGAGGAGAGCTTCACGCCGCATAGCTGGACCGCGGTCATGCACGGCATGGGCATCCTTCCCGAGGCCGTCGATCCCGTCGCCGCCGGCGTCGACGCCGACGACGCGGCTGCGGCGATGCGCCGCCTCGCGGCCCGACTGGCCGAGCTTCCGGCGCGGTTGCCCGCCTATCGGGATTATCTCGAAAGATGATGCGGCCACGCCGCTCTCGATCCGAAGTGGAGGATGAATGACACACAAAGGTGCATGTCTTTGCGGCGCGGTTATACGTTCGGCCAGCTAGCCATGTTTGGCGGCCTGATCTTGCTAAGCCCGCTGGTGCTTTGGGCCAGCCAGCGCTTTCCGACCGGCCGGAGGAGCGGGGACGATGGGGCCGGAAGCCGATTGAATGGCCGGCTGAGCGAGAGTGACGGTCACTCGTGACCGTCGACGGCCCTCGAGCGATTCTCGAGCCGTTGCAGCGCCGTATCGAGCCAAAGGTGCGACGAACGCGCGCGTTTACCAACGTGCGTTCATGGTTTGCGGCTGAACCCGGAGCTATGCTGAGCCGATAGCACGGCCCGTGACAGGGCCAACGACCGCGCCTGCTGAGGAGTTCCGATGCGATTTACCGGTTTGCTGGCGACCCTGCTGGCCTTTGTCGCCCAACCCGCCTGGGCTGACGACAGCCCGCGCCTGCGTTCGCTCGAGCAGCGGCTCGCGGCCATGGCGGCGGAGAATCCGGGTGAGTACGGCATTGCCGCGCTCGATCTGGCGAGCGGGGAGACGATCAGCTTCAACGGCCAGCAGGCCTTTCCGATGGCAAGCACGATGAAGATCGCCGTCGCGGCAGCCTATCTGGCGGACGTGGACGCCGGCCGCCGCACCCTCGACGATCCCATCGCCGGCGCATCCGCGCTGAAGCTGATGGACGCGATGATCGTGCGCAGCGACAATCGCGCCACGGATCTGCTGATGGCGAAGCTCGGCGGCCCGAGCGCCGTCGACGTCTGGCTGCGCGGCCACGGCCTCAACGGCATGCGGGTAGACCGGACGATCGCGCAGCTGCTCCGGGACCGGCGGGATTTGCGCGACGTTCGCGACTCGAGCACGCCTATCGCGATGCTCGGCCTGCTTCGGCTGATCGACTCCGAGGGCGCCCTGACGTCGCAGAGCCGATACCTCCTGCGCGACATGATGCGACGCTGTGCGACCGGCTCCAACCGAATCCGCGGGATCCTTCCCGCCGGCGCGACCGTGGAGCACAAGACGGGCACGCTTTCGGGCTATACGGGCGACGTCGGTTTCCTGACCACGCCCAACGGGCGGCGGATCGCGGTCGCCTTCTTCGCTCGAGGCGGCTCGAACCGGCCCGCCGTCATCGCGACGGCCGCCCGGGCGATCTACGATGCGATGGAAACCGGGCAGCCGGGGACGGCTTTCAGCTCTCCCGCGGCTTCGAACTCGGAGGTCTGGACGCAGACGGGAACCAGGTGAGCCGTGCATTGGCAAGGGCCCGCGGGAGAACGGGCGGCTGAGACGCTGCGGGCTTTAACAAAGCGGTAACCATATCGGCGCATCCTTGCCTCGAACCCGGACGGGAGAGGGACGATGGCTCTGGAAGCGGATGGAATGGCGCTGGTCAGGGCCGAGCTGTGCGAGAGGCTGCTGAGCCTGCAGACCGCGGCCCGCCGCCTTTCCGCCCGCGACTTCAGCGCAAGCGTCGAAGGCATTCGCCGGCTCGCCGCCGCCTATGGGCTCACTCCGGTGGTCCGGGTCGCCGACGCGCTCGAACGGGCGGTGGCGGAGGATCGCGGCGGCTGTCCGCGCGCCCTCTACCTCACCCGGCTCCAGGACGCGATCGGCTGCGAGCGGATGGAGGAGAGCGCCGCCGAGGCGATGCTCGCCTCCGTTTCCATCCGGCTGTGCGCCTGAGCCCTTGGACGCCCTGCTCACCAGCTTCGTCGCCGCCATGCTCGGCGAATGGGGCGACAAGACCCAGCTGCTCGTCATCGCTCTGGCGGTCCGCTACCGGCGGCCGCTGCCGATCCTCGCCGGGATCTTCGTCGCGGCCCTGGCCAACAGCCTGATCGCCGCGTTCGGCGGAGCGCTCATCCACGCCATGATCACGCCGCGCGCGGCGTCGCTGGTGGTCGCGCTCGCGCTCGTCTTCGCGGGCGTCGCCGGCCTGATCCGGCCCAGGGCCTATGAATCGGCCGGCACCTCCCGGGCGGGACCGTTCCTCGTCGCCGCCGCCTCCTTCTTCGTGCTCGAGTTCGGCGACAAGACTCAGTTCCTGACCTTCGCCTTCGCCGTCCAGTTCAACGCCTTCCTCCTCGCCGCGGCCGGAACGACCGCCGGAATCCTCGTCTCGAGCGTGCCGGCCGCCCTGCTCGGCGAGACGCTCGCCAAGGCGGCGCCGCTGAAGGGCATCCGGATCGGCCTCGGAATCCTGTTCCTCGTCATCGGCCTTGTCGTCGGCGTCAGCGCGCTGCGGCTCGTCTAGAGCGTTCAGCGGATAGGTTGATCATCTCGATCCGTTCGCCCTGAGCCTGTCGAAGGGCTTTCCTTCTTATTTCACAAGGGAAGAGAAGGGCTTCGACAAGCTCAGCCCGAACGGAAGACAGCACGACATGACCACCCAACGCGCCCCTAGGGCCCGACCTCGACAAGCCACATGTCGGGCACGGCGCCGAGCCGCAAGGGGATGCCGCTGGTGCCGAGCCCGGCGGTCACGACGAGGGTCCTGCCGCCCTCCCGAACCAGCCCGCAGGCGTAGCGGCGGCCATATTCGGACATGGTGGAGAGCGGGCCGATCAGCGGCGGCGCGACCTGGCCGCAATGGGTATGGCCGGCCAGCATCAGGAAGACGTCGGGAGCCGGGTCCGCGAACGGATCCGGACTGTGGCTGAGGATGAGCTTCGGCCCCTGGAGGCGCCGCAAGGCGGCGAGGGTGGCCGGCAGGTCCGCCCGGTCGGTGAAATCGTCGTCCAGCCCTCCGACCGCCACCGGCCCCACCTGCACCGCCTCGTTCTCCAGCAGCTCGATTCCGGCCCGGGCGAGCGCCCGGCGGGCGGCGGCGGCGTCGCGCCAATGGTCGTGATTGCCGAGCACGGCGACGGTCGCAAGCCGCGGCCGCAGGCCCGCCAGCGGGGCGACCGCCTCGTCATGCGAATAATGACGGGTGGCGAGCCTTTTGTCGGTGACGAGGTCGCCGGCGATGAGGACGATGTCGGGCGCGAGCCGGTTGATCCGGTCGACGATCCGGGCCAGCCGCGCCGGCGGCATGTCCGGCCCGCCGACATGCACGTCCGATATCAGCACCAGCCGAAGCGGCGGCGTTCCGGACGGCCAGCCGGCGACCGCGACCCGGGCGTTGCGGACCTTCGGGTCGGACACCGCCGTCCAGTAGGACCAGGCCAGCAGCGCCGCTCCGGCGACCGCCAGGAACAGGAAGAGACGCTGGAGGATCCGAACCGCTCGTCTCACTTTCGCCCCCGCCGGGTCGGCACATGGAAATCCGGCTCCTTGCCTCCCACCCAGGCGATGAAGCGGGCCAGCTCCGGATGCGAGCGCAAGGCCGCCGCCGACGCATAGTCCCGTGCCAGCGCCTTGTTGTCCAGCGCCCGGTGGATGGCGCGGTGGCAGATCGGATGGACCGGCACCGTCTCGCGCCCGCCCCGGCTCTTCGGCACCGGATGGTGCCATTCGACCCGCTCGCCGAGCGGCCGGCCGCACAGGAAGCAGGGCGGCGCCTCCCCTTCGCTCACGCCCCGACGGCCTCCGCCTCCGGATAATCGGTATAGCCCTCGGGGCCTTGGCTGTACCAGGTCGCCATGACGTCCGGCTCGAGCGGCGCCCGGTCGCGCAGCCGGACCGGCAGGTCGGGATTGGAGATGAACGGCCGGCCGAAGCTGATCGCGTCGGCCCGCTCCTCCTCCAGCGCCGCCTCGGCCCGCTCGAGGTCGAAATCGGAGTTGAGGACCAGCGGCGCCGGGAACACCTTGCGGATCGCGGGCGAGACGGCGGGCACGTCGGACTTGCCGAACGTCCCCTCCGGCCCCGGCTCGCGAAGCTCGAGGAAGGCGATCCCGATTTCGGCCAGCGCCGCCGCGGCGGCGGTGAACAAAGCCTCCGGATCGCTGTCCTCGCAGCCCTGGGTCTCGCTGTTCGGTGAGAGCCGCACCGCCGTGCGCTCCGGCCCGATCATGTCGGCGATCGCCCGCGTCGCCTCGGCCAGAAGCCGAATCCGGTTCTCGACCGGCCCGCCATATTCGTCGTCGCGCCGGTTGGTCGAATCGCGCAGGAACTGGTCGATCAGATAGCCATTGGCGGCATGGAGCTGGACCCCGTCGAACCCGGCGGCGATGGCATAGGCGGCGGCACGGGCATAGTCGCCGAGGAGGCCCTCGATCTCGTCGAGGCGGAGCGGCCGCGCCTCGACATAGGGTTGCCGCCCTTCGTAGGTATGGGCCTTGTAGGGCGCGGTCGTCGCCGAGGCCGAGACCGGCTGCTCGCCGCCGAGGAAGCTGGGATGGACGACCCGGCCCATGTGCCAGAGCTGGCAGAAGATCCGCCCCCCCGCCTCGTGCACCGCCTCGACGACGGGCTTCCACGCCTCGCGCTGCTCCTCGGTCCAGATGCCGGGCGCGTAGGGCCAGCCGAGCCCCTGGCGGCTCATCCCGGTCGCCTCGGTGATGATCAGCCCGGCGGTCGAGCGCTGGCGGTAATATTCGGCCATCAGCTCGGTCGGCACATGATCGCGGGTCGCCCGGCCGCGGGTCAGCGGCGCCATGACGATTCGGTTGGGGCAGAGCACGGCGCCCAGCTGGATCGGGTCGAAGAGGGTCGGCATCACCATTCCTTGACGGGGAGGAGCGGCGACCCCTAGCGGCGCTCGAGCGACAATGCAGCAATCTCGATCATCCTCCGCCGGGTCTTCCGGACGCTTCGCCTTTCCGGCGCTGATCGCCGGCAACCTCGTCCTCGCGCTGGGCCCGTGGATGGTCCGGCTCACCGACGTCGGCCCGGTCGCCTCGGGCTTCTGGCGGCTGGCTCTCGCAATCCCCTTCCTCGCCCTGCTGGCCTGGCGGCAGCAGGCGGGGCGGGAGCCGCCGTCCTGGACACTGGTGGCGATGGTCGCCGCCGGCGGCATCTTCCTGGCATTCGATCTCGCTGCCTGGCACGTCGGGATCGGCCTGACCAAGCTCGCCAACGCCAGCCTGTTCGGCAATGCCTCCAGCTTCGTCCTCGTCGTCTACGGCTTCGTCATCCTCAAGCGACTGCCGCGCGCGGTCCAGGCCGTCGCCCTGATCCTGGCGGTGGTGGGCACGGGCCTGCTGATGGGATCGAGCTACGAGCTTTCGCCGGAGAACTTCAGGGGGGATTTGTTCGCCCTCGCCGCGGGGCTGCTCTATACCGGCTACCTCCTCGCGGTGGAGCGGGCACGAAGGACGATGGCGCCGTGGCCGGTGCTCGCCATTGCCACCGCGGCGGGCGCCCTGCCCCTCCTCCTGCTATCCCTGGCGCTCGGCCAGAAGATCATGCCGAGCGACTGGACTCCGCTTCTCATCCTCTCCTTCGGCAGCCAGGTGATCGGCCAGGGCCTGCTCGTCTACGCGGTCGGCCACCTCTCGCCGATCGTCGTCGGCCTCGGCCTCCTCGCCCAGCCCGCCGCCGGCGCGGTGATCGGCCGATTCGCCTATGCCGAGACGTTCAGCCTCGCCGACGCCGCCGGCGCCGTGCTGATCGCGGTTGCGCTGGTGCTGATCCGGCTTCCGGAAAAGGAATCCCCTCTCCCTGCAGGGGAGAGGGAGGGGCCCGCGAAGCGGGAGGGTGAGGGCCTGTAGGATCGGCTCAGCAGGCCCTCACCTCCCACCGCTTCGCGGCGGGCCCCTCCTCTCCCCTGCAGGGAGAGGGTTCGAACTTGCATCCTTCCCCGGCGAGGATCATTGACTCTCCATGCCCGAAATCGCCCCGCTGGAGATGACTCTCGACGAGCTGCGCATGGCGCTGGCGCCGCTCATTCCGGCCAATGCCGTGTTCGACGGCTGGAGCGACAAGGCGCTGGCGATGGCGGCGGCCGAGCTCGGAGTGCCGGCGCCCCGGGCGCGGCTCGCCTTCCCCGGAGGGGCCGTCGAGATGATCGACGCCTGGTTCGACGCCATCGACCGGGCGATGGCCGCCGCCTTCCCGCTCGAGAAGATCGAGGCGATGAAGATCCGCGAGCGGATCGGGTCGCTCGTCATGTTCCGGCTCGAGGTGATCAATCCCCACAAGGAGGCGCTTCGCCGCGCCCTCGCCATCCTCGCCCAGCCGCAGAACCTGCCTCTGGCCGGCCGCCTCGGCTGGCGCGCCGCCGATCGCATGTGGCGGATCGCCGGCGACAAGGCGACCGACTTCAACCATTATTCCAAGCGTGCCATCCTGATGGGCGTCTACGGCTCGACCAGCCTCGTCTATCTCGACGACGACAGCGAGGGCCTGTCGGCGACCCGCGCCTTCCTCGCCCGACGCATCGACGACGTCATGCGATTCGAGAAGGTCAAGGCGCAGTGGCGCGGCAACCGCGACCGGCTTCCCTCCCTCAGCCGCTTCCTCGGCCGGCTGCGCTACCCGCAGGCCTAGCAGCTCTCCACTTTTTCCTTGGGCGCCGGAACCGGCAAGCCGGCCCGCTCGAGCCAGAGTCGCTCGACCAGGTCCCCGATGCCGTAGCTGACCAGCTCCACCGCCGGCCTCGCCTTTTTCGCATGGCCCTTGTCCTGGAAGCGGAACAGCTCATTCGGATCGGTCGCCGGAACCATATGCGTCATCTCATGAGCCAGCGTGTTGACCAGATGCCGGCGTCCCTCGCTTGGCTCGACCCGCCAGGCGCGAAGACGGGTCCGCCGAATCGCTATTCGAGCCCTGGCGATCTGGGTGGATGCTTCCGCATTGACCGGCTTTCGGAACCGGACCGAAAAGGGGCCGACCGCGCTCATGAAGAGCCGGTAGACCTCGTCGCCGGGGATCAGGTCGGGGCGGTCGGGGCTGCCGTTGCACGTCGCCAGCCAGCGCCTTCGTATCACTTCCTGCTTGAATTCCGGGGAAGCGACGACTCGGCATACCTCGGCCATGGCCTCCAGCAGGATGCGTCTCTCCTCGTCCGGCAGGTTCTGGGGCCCGACGCGGGGACAATGGGAGCCGGGCGCCACCGTCACCAATGTGTCCTCCGAATGGGGCTTGAACTTGTGCCAGAGCAAGGGCCCCGGATAACCCGGCGAGCAGGCGCTCAGCACCGACAACGCCGATACGAGCAGGGCGAGGCGGCGCTTTTTTCGACCGTTCATGTTCCAACTCCCGAATCCGGCTCGGATAGGCTAATCTTTGCGAGCCGCGAAATCTCGGGCGACGCGGATCGGCCGGACGGGCGGGAAACTTTGCCGAGGAGGGGGAGATGAGTGCGATCAGGCAGGTCGCGGAGATCGCCAGCTACCACGCGCACATCTATTTCGACCCGGAGGCGCAGCGCGGCGACGCGCTTGCGATACGCGAGGCGGCGGGCGAGCGCTTCGCGGTCCGGCTCGGCACCGTCTGGGACCGGCCAGTGGGGCCGCACAGCAAGGCGATGTACCAGATCGCCTTCGCTCCGGAGCTGTTCACGACCCTGGTTCCGTGGCTGATGCTCAACAATCGCGGGCTGAGCATCCTGATCCATCCCAACACGACCAACCAGAAACGCGACCATTTGCTCGACGCGCTGTGGATCGGCGCGCCGCTGGAGCTCGACGGTGAGATCCTGCCCGAGGACGGCGAGGCGGAAGCGGCCGGGCCGCCGAATACCAGCCCGACGGCTGCCCCCTGACGGGCTCAATCGCCGCGCGAATTCGTTAGAGGCAGCCGTATGAGCGACGCCTTCCTCAGCTCGGCGATCATGTTGCTGGCGCTCGTCCTGTTCGCCAGCGACCGCATCCGCGTCGATGCCGTCGCCCTGATCGTCCTGATGCTCGCCTGGATGACGGGTCTCGTCACCCTGGAGGACGCGCTGGCCGGCTTCGGCTCGCCCGCCGTCGTCATCGTCGCCGCGGTGCTGGTCGTCGGGCGGGCGGTCGAATGCACCGGAGCCGCCCAGGCGATGACCCAGTGGCTGGTGCCCAACGTCCGCTTCGCCACCGTCCGGATCGGCGGAGTCCTGCTGATGGGCACCTTGCTGTCGGCCTTCATGAACAACATCGCGGCGCTCGCCATCACCATGCCAATCGCGCTCACCGTCGCCCGCGAGCACAAGCTGCCGCCGGGGGCGGTGCTGATGCCGCTCGCCTTCGCGACGATCCTCGGCGGGATGACGACCCTGATCGGCACCCCGGCCAACCTCATCGTCTCCGAGGTCCGGGAGGGTCGGGTCGGCGAGCCGTTCGGGATGTTCTCGATGACCGAGGTCGGCGCCGCGGTCGCCGGGGCCGGGCTGCTCTATCTGATGCTGATCGGCTGGCGCCTCGCGCCGCAACGGCCGGGCCCCTCCGACTCGGGCGCGAACGGCGGGGTGCTGGTCTTCGAGCTCGGCTTGCCGATCGCCGCTTCGCAGGGAAGGATGCGGCTCGACGCGATCCGGCGCGCCCTGCGGTCGGCTGATTCGGTCCTCCTCGCCGTGTTCCGGGACGGCGACCGGGCCCGGATCGAAGGCGACGCCCGGCTCTTCCCGGACGACCGGCTGCTCGTCATGAGCCGCGCCATGCCTTCGGAGGTCGCGCCGAAGACGGGCCTGATCGCGGAGAGCCACGGCGATCCGCCGGGCACGGTCACCGCCCGGGTGTCGGTGATCCACGGCTCGTCGCTGATCGGCCAGGTCTATGCCGCGATCGAGGCGCGGACCGAAGGCGCGGTCGAGTTCCTCGCCGCGGGGCCGAAGGCGGCGCGGCTCAAGCACCCGCTCGCCACCAACCTGATCGAGCCTGGCGACCAGCTCCATCTGCGCGGCACTCCGGAGGCGCTCGCGACCCTGATCCGCCATGCCCGGCTGCTCGAGGTCGGCCGCAAGCCGGCGCCGGTGCGCCCCGGCTGGCCGGCGCTGCTGGTGGTCGGCATCTACGGCTTTGCGGTCCTCCTCTCGGCGCTGTTCGGAGTGTCGACGACGGCCGCCTTCATCGGCGCCGCCCTCGCCATCTGCCTGCTGAGGCTGATCCCCGCGGACGACGCCTATCGGGCGATCGACCTGCCGGTCATCGTCCTGCTCGCCGCGATGATCCCGATCGGCCGGGCCTTCGACGAGGCCGGCGGCAGCACGGCGATCGCCGGAGCGCTCGGCTGGGCGCTTTCGGGCGCTCCGCTCTTCCTGATGCTGGCGGTGCTGTGCGGAGTGACGATGCTGCTGTCGATCTTCCTCAACAACGTCGCCACCGCCCTCGTCATGGCCCAGGTCGGGATCAAGGCCGCCGACGCGCTCTCGATCCACCCCGACGCAGCCCTGCTCGCCGTGCTGATCGGCGCGTCGTGCGATTTCCTCACTCCGATCGGCCACCAGAACAACCTGCTCGTGATGCGGCCCGGCAATTATCTCTTCCGCGACTATCCCAAGGTCGGCGCGCCGCTCTCGATCCTCGCCGTCCTGATCACCGCCTGGGTGCTGAGCCGGGCCTACGGCTGAGGCCGGTCGAGCTGCTCGATCGTCGCGATCAGCGGCGGCTCGCCCTTCATCCCCGCCGCGACCCGCTCGACCCGCTCCATCACCCTCAGCACATTGCCTCCGGCCAGCCTCGCCAGGTCCGAATCGCTCCAGCCGCGCCGGGCCAGTTCGGCGAGCAAAGCGGGATAGGTCTCCACGCCCTCCAGGCCTCTGGGCGCGGCGCCGTCGATGCCGTCGAAATCCGAGCCGATTCCGACATGGTCGATTCCAGCAATCTTGCGGATATGCTCGATATGATCCGCCACCTCGCCAAGCGTCCCCTCGACCGCGGGATGGGCGGCGTCCCACGCCTCCAGCGCCGCCTTCCGCCGCTCGGGCTGACCCGAATAGAGGTTGGCGAGCCGGGCCTCCTCGGCGCTTCGCGCCGCCATCCGGCCGCGATAGGCGGTGGAGAGGAAGCCGGGGTAGAAATTGACCATCACCACGCCGCCGTTGGCCGGAAGCAGCCTGAGCACGTCGTCGGGGACGTTGCGGGCGTGGTCCATCAGCGCGCGCGCGTTGGAATGGGAGAAGATGACCGGCGCCCCGGTCGCGGCGATCGAATCGCGCATCGTCTTGGGCGAGACATGGCTGAGGTCGACGATCATGCCGAGCCGGTTCATCTCGCGGACGATCGCCCGGCCGAAAGCGGTGAGCCCGTCATGGAGGGGATCGTCGGTGGCCGAATCGGCCCAGTCGTTGTTCTTGCTGTGGGTGAGGGTCATGTAGCGCGCGCCGAGCGCGTGGAACTGGCGCAGCGCGGCGGGCGAATTGCCGATCTGGTGGCCGCCCTCGATCCCGATCAGCGAGGCGATCCGGCCGGCCTTCTGGATCCGGCGGATGTCGGCCGCGGTCGACGCCATCTCCAGCCGCGCCGGATAGCGCTCGACCATCCGGTGGACGATGTCGATCTGCTCGAGAGTGACCCGGATCGCTTCGTCGCCCTTGCGCTCGCTGGGGATCCAGACCGACCAGAATTGAGTGCCAACGCCGCCTCGCTTCATCCGCGGCAGGTCGGTCTGAAGGCGCGCCTCGAGCCGCGACGTATCGGAGTCGAGGTCGAGCGGCTTGCGCCAGAAATCATATCTGTCCCGAATCTCCCAGGGGAGGTCGTTATGGCCGTCGATCACCGGAGTCTGGCGAAGCACGCGCTGCACCCTCTGGTCGACATTCTGCGCGGACGCCGGCGCCGCCAGCAGCCCGAGAGCGAGCGCCGCAAAGGTCATTCTCTTCATGAGGCCTCCTGTTCGCGGCCAGCCTAGAACGGCCATCGCAACGGCGAAAGTGCAAAGGATCGGCCTGCTTGTCGTTATTGATAATCAGTTGCAATTAGGTTAGCCGGGTGGCCATGATCCGCCGCCTGACGCCCCTCCTCCTCTGCCTCCTCGCTCTGATCGGAGCCTCGCCGGCGGCCGCGCAGCAGGCGGAGGTGCAGACGACCTGGCGACTGCTCGACTATGTCGCGGTCGACTATCGCGAGGCCGTTCGGGACGGGCGCATCGTCAACGACGGCGAGTATAAGGAGATGGCGGAATTCACCGCCTCGGTGCGCGAGCGCCTCGCCGCTTTGCCCGACAAGCCGGCCAGGGCGAAGCTCGTCGCCGGCGCGGCGTCGCTGCAGGCGGCGGTGGCGCGCAAGGCCGCCCCGCCCGAAATCGAGAAGCAGGCGCGCGGGCTCGCGGCCGAGCTGATCGCGGCCTATCCGGTGCCGCTCGCGCCGCGGCGGATGCCTGATCCGGCGCGGGGCCAGGTGCTCTACGCCCAGAATTGCGCCAGCTGCCACGGCACCGCCGGCGACGCCAAGGTTCCGCTGGCCGCGACGATGGATCCTCCCCCCATCGCCTTCACCGACCGCGCCCGGGCGCGCGAGCGCAGCCTGTTCGCGCTCTACCAGGTGGTCGACCAGGGGCTCGAGGGCACGGCGATGACCAGCTTCGGCCATCTGCCCGAAGACGACAAATGGGCCCTCGCCCTCGCCGCGGGCCGCTTCGCCTATCCGGCGGAGCTGGCCGAGCGGGGCCGGCGGATCTGGGAGGCGGATGCCGGCCTGCGCAGGCTCGTTCCCGACCCGGCGGCGCTGATCGGATTGAGCGAATCGGCGCTCGCCGCGCGGGTCGGGCCTGAAAAGGCGCCGGCGGTCATCGCCTATCTGAGGAGCAAGCCGTCTGCGGTCGCGGCGACGGGCGGCTCAACCCTCGCCATCGCCCGCGAGCGCCTCCGCCAGAGCCTGGCCGCCTACGAAGCGGGCAACCCCAGGCAAGCGACCGAGCTGGCGCTCGCCGCCTATCTCGACGGCTTCGAGCCGGTCGAGCCGATGCTCGCCGCCCGCGACGCCGGGCTGATGGCCCGGGTCGAGCGCGCCATGGGCGAGCTTCGCTCCGCCATCGCCGGCGGCCGCGACTCCGCCGAGGTGCGCGAGCGCGTCGAAGCCCTGGACGCCTTGTTCGACGAGAGCGAGCAGGCGCTGGCGCCGGACCGGGGCAGCGACGCCGCCTCCTTCCTCGGCGCCTTCACCATCCTGCTCCGCGAGGGGCTGGAGGCGTTGCTGATCGTCGTCGCCATGCTCGCCTTCCTGCGCAAGTCGGAGCGGGCGGAGATGGTTCGGCCGGTCCATCTCGGCTGGATCGTGGCGCTGGTCGCCGGCGTGGCCACCTGGTGGGCGGCGACCCACCTCGTCTCGATCAGCGGCGCCAGCCGCGAGCTGACCGAAGGCTTCGGCTCGATCCTGGCGGCGGTGATCCTGCTGTTCGTCGGAATCTGGATGCACGGCAAGGCGCAGGCCGACGAATGGCAGCGCTACATCCGCGAAAAAGTCGGCCAGGCCCTGTCGCGCAAATCGGCCTGGTTCCTGTTCGGGCTCTCGTTCATCGCCGTCTACCGCGAGGTGTTCGAGACAATCCTGTTCTTCTCGGCTTTGTCGGCCGAGGGACGGCTGGCGCCGCTGGTCGGCGGGGCCGCGACCGCCGCGGCGCTGCTGGCCGTGATCGCCGTCGTCATGTTCCGGTTCAGCCGCAAGCTGCCGATCGCCAAATTCTTCTCCTACAGCTCGGTCCTGATCGCGGTGCTTGCGGTGGTGCTCGCCGGCAAGGGCGTCGCCGCCCTGCAGGAGGCGGGGATGATTGGAGTGACCCCGCTCGATTCGGCGCCCAGGATCGAGATATTGGGACTCTATCCGACGCTCGAAGGGCTGCTCGCCCAGCTGGCCACGCTCGCCATCCTGCTGGCCGGCTTCGCCCGCAACCGGCGCGGCCCCAGCAAGCTGGCGACGGCCTGAGCCCTACCTGCCCCGGGGCGACGTAAGGGTGACGACAGCTGGGGATAATTCCCGAAATCCGATAGCGCCCGCCAACCGCCTCGCTTATCGTCCGGTGCGAACCCGAAACGTACGGAAGGAAGAGTCATGGCGGGCGTCAACAAGGTCATTTTGGTCGGCAATCTCGGCGACGACCCCGAGAGCCGCTCGCTCAACAACGGCGGCGAGGTGGTCAACCTGCGCGTCGCGACGTCCGAGAATTGGAAGGACAAGGACGGCAACCGCCAGGAGCGGACCGAATGGCACCGGGTCGTCATCTTCAACGAGAATCTCGGCCGGGTCGCCAAATCCTATCTGCGCAAGGGTTCCAAAGTCTATCTCGAGGGTCAGATCCAGACCCGCAAATGGACCGATCAGTCCGGCGCCGACCGCTATTCGACCGAGGTGGTGCTGCAGCGCTTCCGCGGCGAGCTCGTGCTGCTCGACAGCCGCGGCGGCGGCGGGGGCGGCGGCGGCGAGGATTTCAGCGGCGGCTACGACAGCGGCAGCTCGGGCTTCGGCGGCGGCGGCGGCGGCGGCGGCGGATCGCGTCCCCAGTCCCGCCCCACTCCGGCCTTCGACAGCGACCTCGACGACGACGTCCCGTTCTGACGGGTGCGGGCACCCGTCATCCCGGCGAAAGCCGGGATGACGGTTATTCCACCGTCTATTCCTCCAGCTTGTCCTTGAGCGCCGCCAGCGCGGCGAACGGGCTCGACTCGAGGCGCGCCTCCTCCTCGCTCTTCACCCCCGCCTCCCTCAGCGCGGCCTCCGCGGCCGGGGAGCGCGGATAGGGGTCGAGGCCGAGCAACAGGCTCTGGGCGACCGCCTCGCCGAGATCGACGGCGCCGCCCTCGTAGAAGGTGACGTCGAGCTCGCCTTCGCCCAGCTCGACCTCCTCCTCCGCCCCGCCGTCGGCGGGCATGGGCCGGAATTCGACCCGGAAATCCTCCACCACCTCGGCCTCGACCGGCTCGTCCGAGGCGACACAGCTCTGGGTCACCCGCGCCCGAAGCCTGCCGGCGGCGGTCACCGCCTCGCCGGAGCGGCGCAGCTCCGCTTCCGCGGACAGCGCGTCGAGGGCGACGAGACCGAACCGGCGGGCAAGCCCGTCGCGCTCGGCCGGACCGGCCCCGATTTCGACCCGGATCGGCTCGGAGGACAGCACTTCGAGTCGGTAGAGACGGCTGAATTCGTTCACGGGAGCGGAAACACCCCGGCGAGCAACGGTTCCATCGCCGTTTCCGCGAGGCGCTCGTGGAGGCGGCGAAGCCGCGCCGCAACCCACTCCACTTCAGCGTCGGAGGCCGGTCCGTCGCGGAAGACGTTGCGCCTCACGACCGGCTCGAGGTCCGTCCCGCCGGCCACCGCCTCGCGAAGGGCGCCGAGCCGTCCGCCGAGCGCGCCGACCAGCTTTCCGACATGCTTGCCGACGACGAAGTCGCCAATTCCGATCTGCCGAAGCGTCCCGTCCATGTCGTCGATGAAGATTTCGGTGAGCGCCACCGATTCCGCCTTGGCGTCATCGCCCTCCGCCTCCAGCCGCAGGAGGGCGATCGCGACCATGGTAGCGACCATGTCGAAGCGGCCCTCGATCGTGTCCGGGACTCCGCCTTCCCGATACCAGCCGGGCTCGCGCGCCGCCGCGACGAGGGCGTCGTAGAGCGGCCGAAGCGCGGAGCGCTCGCGGCGCGCTCCGAACAGTCGGGACAATAGGGGCAGGGCCGATCTCCTTGGACATGGCGCGTACTTGCGCGGTTCAGCTTTTCTCGGATATTGGAGGGCCTGGCCCTGCCGGCAAGGCAGGCGCCGGCGCGCGAGTCTCGCGCCGGCCGGTTTTACGGAGTTTTTCCAATATGATGGTTTCGGGACGAAAAGCCGCTTTGCTGGTGGCCGTGGCGGCAGGGCTGGCGGGCTGCTCGAAGACGCAGGACATTCAAGGCTATATCGTCGACGAAACCCTGGTCACCGCGGTCCAGCCCGGCGTCGACAACAAGGAATCGGTCCAAAACACGCTCGGCCGGCCGACCTTCACCGGCACGTTCGACCAGAACGACTGGTATTATGTCGCCCGGCGGACCAAGAATTACGCCTTCGTCCACCCGCGGGTGAACCAGCAGACGGTGCTCCACGTCCGCTTCGACCAGGCCGGCAACGTCGCCTCGGTCGAGCGCAAGGGCCTCGAGCAGGTGGTGTCGATCGACCCGATGAACGACAAGACCCCGACCCTCGGCCGCGACAAGAGCATCTGGGATGAATTGTTCGGCAATATCGGAGCGGTCGGAGCGCCCGGCGCCGCGGCCGGCGGCCCCAACTCGCCGAACTGATCTAAATTCCTCCCCTGCATTTGCAGTGGAGGGGGACCATGCGAAGCATGGTGGAGGGGCTTTGCTGACTCCGAAGAACCCCTCCACCGCACTTCGTGCGGTCCCCCTCCCCGCGAAATCGCGGGGAGGAATTCAGCGCACCACGCCGCTCCCGGCGAGCACGCCGAGAGTCACCAGGTCCGAGGCGCTCGCCGTCATCGCCGCGATCTGGACCGGCTGGGCCATCCCGACCAGGATCGGCCCGATCACGGCGTCGCCGCCTAGTTCGCTGAGGAGCTTCGCCGAGATATTGGCCGTCTGCAGGCCGGGCATGACGAGGACGTTGGCGGGGCCGGTGAGGCGGCTGAACGGATAGACCTTGGCCATCGCCGGGTTGAGCGCGACGTCGGGCGACATCTCCCCCTCATATTCGAAATCGACCCCGCCCGGCCGCCGGTCGAGCACCTTCACGCCCTCGCGGATCCGCTCGAGATAGGTGCCCTCGGGATCGCCGAAATTGGAGTAGGAGAGGAAGGCGACGCGCGGCTCGTGGCCCATCCGGCGGGCGACCAAAGCGGTGTGGACGGCGATGTCGGCGAGCTGCTCGCCGCTCGGCCGCTCGGTCACCGTCGTGTCGGCGATGAACGTGGTGTGGGCTCGGCCGACGAGGACGTGGAGGCCGAATGGCGTCATGCCTTCCTTCGGATCGAGCACCCTTTGCACCTGCCTGAAGCTCTGCGCGTAGGGGCGGGTCACTCCGGTGATCAGGGCGTCGCCCTCGCCGAGCGCCAGGAGCAAGGCTGCGAAGGTGTTGCGGTCCTGGTTGACCATCCGCTCGATCTCGCGCTGGAGATAGCCTTTGCGCTGCATCCTCTTGTAGAGATAGTCGACCATCTCGGGCACCCGGCCGTAGACCCGGCTGTTGATCAGCTCGTAGCTCTCCGGATCGTCGACCCCCAACGCCCGCAACCGGTCGTGGACGTCGTCGCGCCCGACCAGCACCGGGATGCCGTAGCCGCCGTCGCGAAAGGCGATCGCGGCGCGAAGCACGACATCCTCGTCGCCTTCCGCGAACAGCACCCTTTTCGGCTCCGCCCGAGCCGCCTCATAGGCGAGGCTGAGCACCGAGGTGGTCGGGTTCAGCCTCGAGCGCAGCCGGGTCCGGTAGGCGTCCATGTCGTCGATCCCGATCCGGGCGACTCCGCTGTCCATCGCCGCCCGGGCCACCGCGGCGGGGACGATCTCCATCAGCCGCGGGTCGAAAGGCGCGGGGATGATGTAGTCCGGCCCGAAGCTGTGCGCCTTGCCGCCATAGGCCGCCGCCACCTCCTCGGGCACCTGCTGGCGGGCGAGCTCGGCCAGCGCCTCGGCGGCGGCGATCTTCATCTCGTCGTTGATCGTCGTCGCCCGCACGTCGAGGGCGCCCCGGAAGATGAACGGGAAGCCGAGCACGTTGTTGACCTGGTTGGGATAGTCGGAGCGGCCGGTGGCGACGATCGCGTCGGGCCGAGCCGCCTTGGCCTCCGGCGGGGTGATCTCGGGATCGGGATTGGCCATTGCGAAGATGATCGGGCTCGGCGCCATCTTCATCACCATCTCGGGCTTGAGCGCGCCCGCCGCCGAGAGGCCGAGGAAGACGTCGGCGCCGGCCAGCGCCTCCTCCAGGGTGCGGGCGTCGGTGATCACGGCGTGAGCCGACTTCCACTGGTCGAGCCCGTCGCGGCCCTGCCAGATCACGCCCTTGCGGTCGCACATGATCACATGATCGTGGCGGACCCCCATCGCCTTGATCAGCTCGGTGCAGGCGATCGCCGCCGCTCCGGCGCCGTTCACCACCACCTTGATGTCCCTGAGCTCGCGCCTTGTGAGGAAGCAGGCGTTGATGAGGCCGGCGGCGGTGATGATCGCGGTGCCGTGCTGGTCGTCGTGGAAGACGGGGATGTTCATCCGTTCGCGCAGGGTCTGCTCGATGATGAAGCATTCGGGGGCGGCGATGTCCTCGAGGTTGATGCCGCCGAAGCTCGGCTCCATCAGCGCGACGGCGTTGATGAAGGCGTCGCTGTCCTCGGTGTCGAGCTCGAGATCGATCGCGTCGACGTCGGCGAAGCGCTTGAACAGCACCGCCTTGCCCTCCATCACCGGCTTCGAGGCCAACGCTCCAAGATTGCCGAGTCCGAGGATGGCGGTGCCGTTGGAGATGACCGCGACGAGATTGCCCTTCGCCGTATAATCATAGGCTTTGGAGGGGTCTTCGGCGATCGCCCGCACCGGAACCGCGACTCCGGGCGAGTAAGCGAGGCTCAGGTCGCGCTGCGTCGCCATCGGCTTGGAGGCGATGATCTCGATCTTGCCGGGCCGCCCGCCCAGAGTGTGGAAGTCGAGCGCCTCCTGCTCGGAGAATTTGACATTGCTCTCGCTCATCGCGGGCCTCTCCTTGTTTTGCGGCGCTGTAGGGGGTGAACGGCCGGGGGAGCAATAGTTCCTCCCCGGGACGGGGAGGGGGACCGCGCGCGAAGCGCGTGGTGGAGGGGGCCCAGCGTCAGAGCCGTGGAGAGGCGGGCCCCCTCCACCATGCTTCGCATGGTCCCCCTCCCCGTCCCGGGGAGGAATTTCGATTCCCCCTCGCCTTCCAACCCTCTAACCTTGCGGCGATGGCCACCCAGGCGAAGACAGGCTCGGCGCCGACGCCGATGATGGCGCAATATCTCGCGCTCAAGGCGGAGGCCTCCGATTGCCTGCTCTTCTACCGGATGGGCGATTTCTTCGAACTGTTCTTCGATGACGCCAAGGCGGCAGCCCGCTGCCTCGACATCGCGCTGACCGCGCGCGGCGAGCATGAGGGCGAGCCGATCCCGATGTGCGGGGTGCCGATCCACGCCGCCGAGGCCTATCTGGCGCGGCTGATCCGGGGCGGCTTCCGGGTCGCCATCGCCGAGCAGGTCGAGGATCCGGCGGAGGCGAGGAAGCGAGGCGCCAAGTCGGTCGTCAACCGCGCCATCGTCCGGGTCGTCACCGCCGGAACGCTGACCGAGGAGGCGCTGCTCGATTCGCGCGCCGCGAACTGGCTGGTGGCGGTGTCGGAGGTGGGCGACCGCCACGGCCTCGCCGCCGCGGACATCTCGACCGGGCGCTTCGAGCTGGGCTCGGTCCCGGCCCATGCCCTCGACGCCGAGCTCGCCCGGCTGGCGGCGGCGGAGGTGATCGACCAGGACCGGCGCACCGGCTTCGATTCGGCCGCGGCCGAGCGGCGCCTTTGCGAGCGCTTCGCGGTCGCCACGCTCGACGGCTTCGGAGCGTTCGACCGCGCCGCTCTGTGCGCCGCCGGCGGCCTGCTCGCCTATCTCGACGAGGTCGCCGGGGAGTCGCTCCCCTTCCTCCGGCCTCCGGTCGCCCGAGCCTCGGGCGACCATATGATGATCGACGCCGCGACCCGCGAGAGCCTCGAGCTCACCCAGGCGGCGACCGGCGGAAGGGCCGGCAGCCTGCTCCACGCCGTCGACCGAACCGTCACCGGCGCCGGCGCCAGGCTGCTCGCCGCCGACATCGGCGCTCCGCTGCTCGACCGGGCGGCGATCGAGGCCCGCCTCGACCTGGTCGGGCTGTTCGAGGGCGATTCGGGGCTTCGCGACATGCTCCGCCGCCAGCTCAAGGCGCTTCCCGATATCGGCCGGGCGCTCGGAAGGCTGGTCGCCGGCCGCGGCGGCCCGCGCGACCTCGGCCAGCTGCGCGACGGACTCAACGAGACCCGCCGGCTGCACTCGAAGCTGGCCGCCTTGCCCGATCCGCCGCCCCTGCTCGCCGCCTTGCTGCCGGCTCTGACCGGCCATGGCGAGCTGACCGACCTGCTCGACCGGGCGCTGGTCCCGTCGCCGCCGGTCGACTCGGCCCAGGGCGGCTATATCGCCGAGGGCTATGACGCCGCCCTGGACGATCTTCGCGCCACCGGCGGCGAGGGGCGAAGGGCGATCGCCGGGCTGGAGGCGCGCTACCGCGAGCAGACCGGAATCGCGACCCTCAAGATTCGCCACAACGGCGTGCTCGGCTTCCACATCGAGGTGCCGGCGAGGCATGCCGACCCGCTGATGGCCGCGGATTCGGGCTTCACCCATCGCCAGACGCTGGCCGGGGTCGTCCGCTTCAACGCCGCCGACCTCCACGAGCAGGCGATCCGGGTCGGCCAGGCCGGCGCGCACGCGCTTGCCGCCGAGGCCGTACATCTCGAGGCGCTGACCGGCACCGCGCTCACCCGGGCCGAGCCGATCGCCGCCGCCGCCGACGCGCTCGCCCGGCTCGACGTCGCCGCCGGGCTTGCCGAGCGGGCGGCCGAGGGCGGCTGGTCGCGGCCGCGCTTCGCCGGCCACAATTGCTTCGACGTCGAGGGCGGCCGCCATCCGGTGGTCGAGGATTCGCTGCGCGGCTCTGGGGCGCGCTTCGTCGCCAACGATTGCGCCCTCTCCGAGGACGAGCGGCTGTGGCTGGTCACCGGCCCCAACATGGGCGGCAAGTCGACCTTCCTGAGGCAGAATGCGCTGATCGCCGTCCTCGCCCAGGCCGGCTCCTGGGTTCCGGCGGCGAGCGCGACGCTGGGCCTGGTCGACCGGCTGTTCAGCCGGGTCGGGGCCTCGGACAATCTCGCCCGCGGCCGATCGACCTTCATGGTCGAGATGGTCGAGACCGCGGCGATCCTGGCGCAGGCGACGCCGAGCAGCTTCGTCATCCTCGACGAGGTCGGCCGAGGCACCTCGACCTATGACGGCCTCGCCATCGCCTGGGCGGTGACCGAGGCGATCCACGACCGCAACCGCTGCCGCTGCCTGTTCGCCACCCATTATCACGAGCTGACCCGGCTTGCGGAGCGGCTCGACGCCCTCTCGCTCCACCACGTCCGGGCGCGCGAGTGGAAGGGCGATCTCGTCCTGCTGCACGAAGTGGCCAAGGGCCCGGCCGACCGAAGCTACGGCCTCGCCGTCGCCAAGCTCGCCGGCCTTCCGGCGCCGGTGCTGGCCCGGGCGCGCTCGGTGCTGGCCAAGCTCGAGCAGGGCCGCGCCGCCACCGGGGGAATCGCCGCCGGCCTCGACGACCTGCCGCTGTTCGCGGCGTCGGCACAGGCGGAGGAGCCGGCCGCCGATCCGCTGCAGACGGCGCTGGCCGAGGTCGACGCCGACTCGCTCAGCCCCCGCGAGGCGCTCGACCTGGTCTACCGGCTGAAGCGCCTCGCCGCTCCGGGCTAGGCTGTATCGGCATTCAGCGAGGCGGCGGCTTCCAAACTCCTCTCCCGTTCTTACGGGAGAGGAGGGGCCCAAGCCGCAGGCTTGGGAGGTGAGGGTCTGTACTCCGAACTCAGCAAGACCCTCACCTCCCACCGCTTCGCGGTGGGCCCCTCCTCTCCCGCGAAAAGCGGGAGGGGGAAAGCGAGCGCCTCGCCGCCCGGTTCGAACGAGGGCTATCGCCCGGGCCGCTCCCGCCCCTATCTATGGGCGATGACGACCCGCTTCGCCTCGGTGCCGAACAAGCGCTCGATCGTCGACCGCCGCGCCCTCGCCGATGCCCTCCGCGCGGCGCCCGACGCGGCCGCCTCGATCCTCAAGCGGGCGCTGGCCGAGGGGCGAGCCGAGATCGGCCGGCGGCTCGAGGCGGCGCCCTATGCGGGAAGCGAGACCGCCGCCGCTTATGCTTTCCTGACCGACCAGGTCGTCCGTCTCGCCTACGACCATGCCGTCGCCGGGCTGCCGCCGCCGCCGCGGGCGGACCGGCTGCTGCTGCTCGCCGTCGGCGGCTACGGGCGCGGCGAGATGGCGCTTCATTCCGACGTCGACATCGCCTTTGTCACCCCCGGCAAGCCGGGCCGCTGGGCCGGGCAGGCGGTCGAGGCCCTGCTCTATTTGCTCTGGGACCTCGGCCTGAAGCTCGGCCCCTCGACCCGCTCGGTCGACGAGCTGATCGCGCTCGCCTCCGCCGACCATACGGTCCGGACCGCCTTGCTCGAGGCGCGCTGGCTGTGGGGCGACGAGCCGCTCTACGACGAGGTCCAGGCCCGCTTCTGGAAGGAGGTGGTGGCCGGCAAGGCGAAGAGCTTCGTCACCGAGAAGCTCGAGGAGCGCAACGCCCGCCACCGACGGATGGGCGACAGCCGCTACGTCGTCGAGCCCAACGTCAAGGAGGGCAAGGGCGGCCTTCGCGACCTCCACACCCTCTTCTGGATCGGCAAATATGCCTATCGGGTGACCAGCGTCGGCGACCTCGTCGGGGTCGGCCTGCTCTCCGAGACCGAGCTGCGCCAGTTCCAGCGCGCCGAGCGCTTCCTGTGGGCGGTGCGCTGCCATCTCCACATCGTCGCCGGCCGCGCCGAGGAGCGCCTGACCTTCGACTATCAGCGCGAGATCGCGGAGCGGATGCGCTACGCCGACCGCCCCGGCAACTCGCCGGTCGAGCGCTTCATGCGCCATTATTTCCTGCACGCGAAGACGGTCGGCGACCTCACCGGAGTGTTCCTCGCCCATCTCGACGAGAAGTTCGCGAGGAAGGGCGGCCGCTTCGGCCTTCCGGCGATCCGCCGCCGGCCCAGCCGCCTCGAAGGCTTCGTCCTCGACCGCGGCCGGCTCGCCCTTCCGAGCGACGCCTTCTTCCGCGAGGATCCGGCGCGGCTGCTCCAGATCTTCGCGCTCGCCGATCTCTACGGCCTCGAGATCCACCCGCTGGCGATGCGGTCGGCGGCGCGGGACGCGAAGCTCGTCGACGAGGTGCGCGACGATCCCCGCGCCAACGCCCTCTTCCTCGACGTGCTGACCAGCCCGCGCGATCCCGAGACGGTGCTCCGCTGGATGAACGAGGCGGGCGTGTTCGGCCGCTTCGTCCCCGACTTCGGCCGGGTCGTCGCCCAGATGCAGTTCGACATGTACCATCACTACACCGTCGACGAGCATTCGATCCGGGCGATCGGCCTCCTGTCGCGGATCGAGAAAGGCGAGCTGAAGGAGGATCACCCCCTCTCCACCGCCCTCTTCCGCCACATCGCCTCGCGCCGCGTGCTCTACGTCGCCGTCCTCCTCCACGACATCGCCAAGGGCCGCGGCGGCGACCATAGCGTGCTGGGCGCGGAAGTGGCCGAGGCCTTGTGCCCCCGGCTGGGCCTCACCGGCGCGGAGACCGAGACGGTGGCCTGGCTGGTCCGCTGGCACCTGCTGATGTCCGCCACGGCCTTCAAGCGCGACCTCGCCGACCCGCAGACGATCCAGGACTTCGTCTCCCGGGTGAAGAGCCTGGAGCGGCTCCGGCTGCTCCTCATCCTCACCGTCGTCGACATCCGCGCGGTCGGCCCCGGTGTCTGGAACGGCTGGAAGCGCCAGCTGCTTCGCGACCTGTTCGATTCGGCCGAGGAGGAGCTGAGGCTCGGCCACAAGCAGCGGCGCCGCACCGAGCGGATCGCCGCCACCCAGGCCGAGCTGGCGGCTCGCCTCGGCTGGGAGGATGCCCGCTTCGCCCGCCACGCCTGGCGCCTGCCCGACAGCTATTGGCTGGCCGAGCCGTTCGACGTGCTCGAGAAGAATGCGGTCCTCATGGACTCCGCCGATCGTGCGCCGGCGAGGACGCGGCCGCTCGCCGCGTCGGTCGAGGAGGAGCGGGGCGCGACCCTGCTCAGCGTCTATGCCAAGGACCGGCCCGGCCTGTTCTACCATCTGAGCGCGGCGATCAGCCTCGCCGGGGCCAACATCATCGACGCCCGGATCCACACCACGCTCGACGGGATGGCGGTCGACAATTTTCTCGTCCAGGACTCACAGGGCAAGCCGTTCGCCGACCGCCACCAGCTCGAGCGGCTCGAGGAAAGCGTCCTGCGCGCGATCGAGGGGCAGGAGCCGGCGATGGAGCGGCTCGAGGCAAAGGCGCTTCCCCTGCTCCGCGCCGAGGCGTTCGCGATCCAGCCCGCCGTCTTCGTCGATAACGAGGCGTCGAGCCGCTACACGGTGGTCGAGGTCAACGCCCGCGACCGCGCCGCCCTGCTGTCCAGCCTCGCCCGCGCCCTGTTCGAATCGAAGGCGGCGATCCACTCCGCCCATATCGCCACCTATGGCGAGCGCGCGGTCGACGTCTTTTATCTGACCGACCTGCACGGCGCCCGGATCGACAACCCGGCGCGGCTCAAAGCGCTCAAGTCCCACCTGATCAAGGCCGCCGGGGAGCCGTCTTGCCTCCCCATGCGCAGCATGGGGAGGGGGACCGCACGAAGTGCGGTGGAGGGGTAAAAGGCGACCACTTCCGCGGTTCACGCTGGATCCGCCGGAGTGCGCGCAGTTACCCCTCCACCGTCCTCCGGATGGTCCCCCTCCCCGCCGCTTCGCGGCGGGGAGGCAAGCTTAGCCGCGGTACCAGTCCTTGCGCAGCCGGGCCGCGGCGAGGAAGTAGAGGGCGGCGCTGAGCAGGTAGAAGCCGAGGCCGTAGAGGATCGAATATTGCAGGGCGTCGTCGCCGTGCGCCGCCGTCATCCGGTCCGACATGAAGCCGAGGAAGAAGATCCCGAAGCCGATCCCGATCAGGTTGTTGATGAACAGGAAGCTCGCCGAGGCGGTCGCGCGCATGTTGGGCGGGACGATGTGCTGGACGGCGGCGATCACCGGCCCGAGCCAGGCCAGAGCGAGCATCTGGCCGAGCGTGAACAGAAGCCAGCCGACGATCAGCGACGGCGCGAACAGGCCGAGCGCGAAGGCGGGCGCGGCGACGACGAAGCAGCAGGCCGGGATCAGCGCGTAGGAGGCAGGCCGGTCGCCGCCGGTGCGGTCGGCGAGCCAGCCGCCGAGCCAGGTGCCGGCGACTCCGCCGACCAGCACGATCGAGCCGTAGAAGATCGACACCCGGACCAGCTTCGGATCCGCCCCGCCGGTGAACCAGGCCGGAAGCGCCCGGAGGATCGGGTCCATCGCGGCGAAGTCGAAGCTCCGGCTGAAGAAGCTTGGAAGCCAGAAGATCAGCCCGTAGCCGAGGATCGATCCCGACGCCGCTCCGAACGAGAGCAGCCAGAAGCTCGGAGTCCGGGCCAAAGTGGCGGCGACCGCCGGGAAGGGCGGCGCCGGCTCGCTGGCGCTTCCGTCGACGCTGTCGAAGCCGCCGCGCACCGGCTCCTTTATGCCGAGCTTGACCAGCAGGGCGGCCGGGATCCCGGCGAGGCCGACGATGACGAAGGCCGAGCGCCAGTCGAGATGGCTTGCGATCCAGCCGCCGAAGAAGACTCCGAGCGCCGATCCGATCGGGATCCCGAGCGAGAAGAAGGCGAGCGCCCGGGCCCTCTTCTCCTTCGGGAAGTAATCGGAGACGAGCGCGTAGGAGGGCGCCACGCCGCCCGCCTCGCCGATGCCGACCCCCATCCGCGCCAGGAACAGGTGCCAGAAATTCTGGGCGAGGCCGCAGGCGGCGGTGAACAGGCTCCACAGGCCGACCGAGAAGGCGATGATGTTGACCCGGCTCCTGCGGTCGGCGAGCCAGGCGATCGGGATGGCGAGGCCCGAATAGAAGAGGGCGAAGGCGATCCCGCCCATCAGGCTGAGCTGGGTGTCGCTGAGCTGGAGCTCCGCCTTGATCGGGACGGCGAGGATTCCGATGATCTGCCGGTCGATGAAGTTGAAGATGTAGGCGATGAGCAGGATGACGAGCACCCGGGTGCCGCCGGCGGTGCCTGCGTTCATCTGGGCCGGCCGTGTCGACATCGGATCTCCTCGCGCATTCGCCAAATTCCTCCCCCGGATTCCCGGGGGAGGGGGACCGCGCGTAGCGCGGTGGAGGGGTTCTTGAGGAGTCCGAAGAACCCCTCCACCATGCTTCGCATGGTCCCCCTCCCCGGCAAAGGCCGGGGAGGAATTTAGACAGCCCCTAGAACTTCATCCCCAGGCTGAGGAAGATCTGCCTCGGGTTGCCGTAGAAAGTGGTGACCACGCCTTCCCGGCCGAGGCTGGGGATGACGTTGCCGGCGGCGTTGACGTTCGGCACGCCGGTCACCGGATTCACCGAAAGGAACTGGTAGCCCGAGGTGATATACTGCTTGTCGAGGATGTTCTTGCCGTGGAGGCCGATCGACCAGCGGTCGCTGCGGCTCGTCCAGACCAGATTGGCGTCCCAGAGGGCATAGCCTTCCTGGTCGAGGAACGGGCTCGGGGTCTCGAACTGGAAGGTCTTCGAGCGCCAGGAAAGCGTGGTGTTGGCGTTGAACGTGCCGCCGGCGAGCGGGGTCGAATAGTCGAGCGTCCCCGACAGGGTCCATTTCGGCGTGTTCTGGATCCGGCGGAAGTCGGCGACATCGACCGGGCCGGTGCCGGGCACGTTGGTGATGAACTCGTCATATTGCGCGTCGAGATAGCCGAGCGTGCCGGCGAAGGTGAGGCGCGAGCCGTTGTCGCCGCGCAGCAGGGTCGCCAGGGTCTCGATCTCGAGGCCCTTGAAGCTCGCCTTGCCGGCGTTGGTGGTGACCCCGACGAAGGTCGGGATGCCGTTGATCACCGCTCCGACCGAGCCGGGCACCTGGACGTCCTTATAGTCGGCGTAGAAGCCGGCGATGGCGAGCCTCAGCCGGCGGTCGAACAGCGACGCCTTGTAGCCGATCTCGTAGCTGGTCACCTTCTCGGGATCGAACAGGAAGTAGTCGAAGATCTCGCCCGGCTCGCGGACGCCGTTGGCGTTCAGGTCCGGCGCCGCGGTGGAGAGGCCGCGCGGGTCGAAGCCTCCGCCCTTGAAGCCCTTCGACCAACTCGCATAGATCGTGTTGTCGTCGTTCGGCTGGAAGCTGACCGAGGCGCGTGGGGTGAATTCCTTGAAGGTCTTCTCGCCGGTGAAGTTGGAGGTGAGCGCGCCGAGCTGCACTCCGGCCCCGCCGAGCTCGGGCGAGGCTCCGCCGATCAGATTCTTGCGGATCACCGTCGCCCGCCGGTTGTCGCTGGTGTAGCGGCCGCCGAGCGAGACCGAGAATTGGTCGGTGAAGCGGTAGCTGAAATCGGCGAAGGCCGCCCAGGTCTTGGTGTGGACCTCGCCGAAGGTCGAGGCGGTGAAGCCGGGCACGCCGATCAGGGCGCCGGTCGTCGCCAGGATGACGTCGAAGATGTTCCGGGCCTCGGCGTTCAGATAGTAGAAGCCGGCGACTCCGCTGAGCCTGTCGCTCTCGTAGAGCAGCTGAAGCTCGTTCGAGAATTGGTGGTTGGAGTAGATGGCCGGGACGTCGACGTCCTGCGCGGGGAGGGCGTCGAAGTCGATCGGGGTGGCGCTCCGGTCCTCGCGATAGGCGGCGATGTCGCGGATGGTGATCCGGTCGCCCAGCTTGAGCTCGGCGTGCATCGCGCCGCCGAACGCCTCGATGTCCTGCTCGGGCGTGTTGAGGCCGGCTCGGGTGTCGTAGACGTCGGCGAGCACCGGGGCGCCGCTCAGCAGGCCCGGGATCAGCCGGTGGCCGTTGCGCGGGTCGCTCTCGTCCTTGGTGTAGTCGCCCGAGAAGCGGATCGAGAAATTGTCGGTCGGCTCCATCTCGATCGTTCCGCGGAACGCCCAGATGTTGCGGTCGTAATTGGACACTCCGGCGATGTTGAGATTGTCGCCGAAGCCGCCGCGGGTCAGCCGCGCCGCCGAGGCTCCGATCTTGAGGCCGGGCACCACCGGCACGCTGCCGCTGAGGACGACGTCGACGAGGCCGTCGGTGCCGAGCTTGGCGTTGGCCTTGAGGGTCGGAAGCTCGGAGAGCCGGCGGGTGACGTATTTGATCGCTCCGCCGATCGTGTTGCGGCCGTAGAGCGTGCCCTGCGGGCCGCGAAGCACCTCGATCCGCTCGACGTCGTAGATGTCGAGCACCGCAGCCTGCGGACGGTTGAGGAAGACGTCGTCGAGATACAGGCCGACGCCCGCCTCGAAGCCGGCGACCGGATCCTGCTGGCCGACTCCGCGGATGAAGGCGGTGAGCGTCGTGTTGGTGCCGCGCGACGTCTCGAGGGTGACGTTCGGCGTCGTGTCGGACAGGTCGGTGATGTCGGTCGCTCCGGAGCGCTCGAGCGCCTCGCCCTGATAGGCGGTGACGGCGATCGGAACGTCCTGCAGGCTCTCCGCCCGGCGCCGCGCGGTGACGACGATGTCGGCATCCTCGTTGGGCACCGCAGAGGCGTTCTCGTCGAGCGCCTCGTTGGCGGCGGCGGCGGCTTCCTCCTCGGTCGGGCCGGCCGGCGCGTCCTGCGCCCAGAGCGGCGCCGGCACGGCGGCGAGCGCGGCGACGGCGGCGCCGAGCTTCAGAACGGTGCGGGTGGACAAGCGGATCATGGCGGTTTCTCCTGGCATTCTAGGCGGTGGCGTGGGTTTGACGGACTGGCGGCAGGGCGGCCGCGAACTCGCGGATCGTGGCGTTGAACAGCTCGCTCTGCTCGAGATGCGGCGCGTGGCCGGAGCGATCGAAGGCGACCGAGCGCGCGTCGGGCAGAGCGGCGACGAGATGGCCGGCGGTGTCGGCGCCGTAGAGGTGGCTGCGGGCGCCGTGGACGATGAGGGTGGGCTGCCGGATCGAGGGGAGCAGGGGCCGGAAATCCTCCTCGACCAAAGATTGCCAGAGCGCCCCGATCGCGGCCGGATCGTTGGCGGCGAAAGCCTCGGCGGCGCGGTCGGCCTCGGGTCCCGGAGCGGCGAAGATCGCCTGGCCGGCCGCCGCGGCGAAGGCCGGGAAGTCGTCGCGGATCGCCTGGCTTCGAGCCTCGCAGGTCTCGCTCGACAGGCCGAGATCCCAGTCGCCGTCGTTGAGGACCCGCGGAGTCATGTCGACGACGACCGCCCCGGCGAACCTGGCCGAAGCCGGCCCGGCGAGCACCCGCCACAGCACCGCCGCTCCGAGCGACCAGCCGATCCCGACCGCCCCCTCCAGCTCCAGCGCCCCGGCCAGCTCGGCGACGTCCCCGGCAAGCCGCCGGATCGTCGGCCCCTCATCCCCCGCAGGCGACCGCCCGTGGCCGCGAAGATCGACCGCGACGACCCGGAAGGACGAGGCGAGCGGCCCCTGCCGCTCGAAGAAGGAGGAATCCGCCATCAGCCCGTGCAGGAGCACGAGCGGCCGCCCCTCGCCCGAGTCGGAATAGGCGATTCGAGCGCCGTCGGATGCCGTGAACTGCCTCAACCCCTCTCCCCCGTCCGCGCGCTCCTTGCCGGAGTCTTCGTTGCGGCTCGCGACGGGCCATGCCCGAATGTGAAACCTGAGTCAATGTTCAACTATGCAGCCGGAGCTTTGCCGGGGACGCGCCGCTCCTATGCGGAACCGGCTTCACCCGCTAAAGCCCGCCCATGACCGCGTCCGCCATCTCGATCGTCGATCTCGAGAAGACCTATGCCGGCGGCAAAAGGGCGCTCGAGGGGGTCAGCCTGGAGGTGCCGCAGGGGCAGATCTTCGGGCTGCTCGGGCCGAACGGGGCCGGCAAGTCCACGCTGATCAACATCCTCGCCGGCCTCGTGAACAAGAGCGGCGGGAGCGTCTCGATCTGGGGCTTCGACATCGAGAAGCATCCGCGCAACGCGAAGGCGTCGATCGGCATCGTTCCCCAGGAGCTGGTCTTCGACCCATTCTTCTCGCCGCGCGAGACGCTCGAGATCCAGGCCGGGCTCTACGGCGTCCCCAAGGCGCGGCGGCGGACCGATGAGCTGCTTCGCGCCGTCCGGCTCGAGGACAAGGCCGAGGCCTATGCGCGAACGCTTTCGGGCGGGATGAAGCGGCGGCTGCTGGTCGCCAAGGCGATGGTCCATTCGCCGCCGATCCTCGTCCTCGACGAGCCGACCGCCGGGGTCGACATCGAGCTTCGCCAGCAGCTCTGGGCCTATGTGCGGCAATTGAACGGCGAGGGCGTGACGGTGGTCCTGACCACCCACTATCTCGAGGAAGCCGAGCAGCTTTGCGACCGGATCGCGATCATCAACCACGGCCGGCTGATCGCCAACGAGGCGACCCGCACCCTGGTCGGGATGGCGCAGGAGAAGGCGGTCGAGGTGACCGTCGACCGCGACATCGCCGCTTTGCCCGACGCGTCCTGCTTCGAGAAGATCGACCTGATGGGGGAGCGCACCCTCGCCATCACCTACCGCAAGGACAGAGTGAATGCCGGCGAGGTGCTCGCCGCGCTTCAGCGCGACGGGCTCGGAATCGTCGACGTCTCGACCCGCGAGGCGGATCTGGAGGACGTCTTCCTCAACCTCACCCGGGCATCGGACGCGGGGGAGTGAGGGCACGCACGCCGATGAAGAACTCCGTTCGCCCTGAGCCAGTCGAAGGGCTTTCCTTCCTTTCTCGGGTAGCAAGGGGAAAGGAAGGGCTTCGACAGGCTCAGCCCGAACGGATTAGGCTGACCCAATGAGCGAAACCACCAACGGCTTCGACGTCGTCGTGATCGGCTCGGGCGCCGCCGGCCTTTCCGCCGCGCTCACCCTCGCGCCCAGGCTCAAGGTGGCGGTGCTGGCCAAGGGCGGCCTGTCCTCGGGCTCGACCGCGCTCGCCCAGGGCGGCATCGCCGCGGTGCTCGAGCCGGGCGACACGTTCGACAGCCATATCGAGGATACGATCGTCGCCGGCGCCGGCCTCAACCGGCGCGAGACGGTCGAATATGTGGTCGAGAACGCCCCCGCCGCGATCGAGCGGCTGGCGGCGCTCGGAGTGCCGTTCAACAAGGGCGGGGAGGAACGCTGGCACCTCACCCGCGAGGGCGGCCATAGCCACCGGCGCATAGTCCACGTCGCCGACGCGACCGGCTGGGCGGTCCAGCAGGCGCTGGAGAAGGCCGCGGCGGCCCATCCCAACATCAGCCTGATCCCCAACCGGGTCGCCGTCGACCTCGTCACCGACCGCCACAGCGCCGTCCGGGCGGAGGGAAAGCGGGTCTGGGGCGTCTACGCGCTCAACCGGGAGACCGGCCGGGTGGAGCTGATCACCGGCCGGGCCACCGTGCTGGCCACCGGCGGCGCAAGCCGCGCCTGGCTCTATTCGACCAATCCGCGCGGCTCGACCGGCGACGGCATCGCCATGGCCTGGCGGGCGGGATGCCGGGTGGCGAACATGGAGTTCAACCAGTTCCACCCGACCTGCCTCTACCACCATGACGTCAAGAACTTCCTGATCACCGAGGCGATGCGCGGCGAGGGCGGCAAGCTCAAGCTGCCCGGCGGGGTCAAGGGGGGGGGCCGCCGCTTCATGAAGCGCTTCGACCCGCGCGAGGAGCTGGCGCCCCGCGACATCGTCGCCCGGGCGATCGACCATGAGCTGAAGCGTCTCGGCCTCGACTTCGTCCACCTCGACATCAGCCACCGCGAGCCGGAGTTCATCCGCGAGCATTTCCCCAACATCGCCGCGCGCCTCGCCGAGCCCGACATCGGCATCGACATCACCAGGGAGCCGATCCCGGTCGTGCCCGCCGCCCATTATACCTGCGGCGGAGTGATGACCGACCTCGACGGGCGCACCGACGTGGAGGGACTCTATGCGGCGGGGGAAGTGACCATGTCGGGGCTGCACGGCGCTAACCGGCTCGCCTCCAACTCCGTCCTCGAATGCCTCGTCTTCGGAGTCGCCGCCGGGGAGCATATCAATTCGAGCTGGGCCGGCCTTCCGCCGCCGCCCGACATCCGCGCCTGGGACGAGAGCCGGGTCACCGATTCCGACGAGGAGGTCATCGTCCAGCACAATTGGCGCGAGATCCGCCGCTTCATGTGGGACTATGTCGGAATCGTCCGGACCACCAAGCGCCTCGAGCGGGCGCTCAACCGGATCAACCTGCTCAAGCAGGAGACGCACGATTATTACCGCCATTTCCGGGTGACGGCGGACCTCGTCGAGCTTCGCAACCTCGTCCAGGTCGCCGAGCTGATCGTCCGCTCCGCCCTGACCCGGCAGGAGAGCCGCGGCCTCCATTACACGCTGGATTATCCGGAGATGCTGCCCGACGCCGTGGATACGGTGCTGGCGCCGTAGAGTGCCTTAGGCACAGTCACTTTTCCGTACGGCAGGTGTAATCCTGCACCGCCGGGGGGGAAGTGACTGTCCCCTCCAGCGCAGCGAGTCTTCTACTGCGCCAAAAACGCCTTCAGCTCGCTGCGGAAACGCGCCGGCTGGTCGTACATGATCATGTGGCCGCTATTGTCGACACGGACCAGCCGCGCGCCGCGCTTGCGGGCATAAGCGGCGCGGTAGCGGCTGTCGTCTGCAGCGCGGCGGCTGGGGTCGAGGCTGGCGTAGATGACGGTGAGCGGCGCGGCGATCCGCGGCAGCTCCGCGGTGAGGTCGGTCAGCGCCAGCTCGTGGGTGGCGCGGGCGGTCACGTCCGGATCCGCGCCGCCTTCGGGATTGCCGAACAGGCGGATCGCCGATTCGACCAGCCGCCGCCCGCCCGGAGTGGAGCTGATGTCGCGCAGGCTGTCGGCGAGGCCGCGCATCCCGGCCGCGTCGCCGCCGACGATCCCGGCCGGCTGGGGCAGCATGTCGACGACCATCACCTTGCCGGCGAGGCCGGGATTGCGAGCGGCGACCATCATCGCCACGGTGCCGCCCATCGAATGGCCGACGATCGCCGGGCGGCGCAGGCCTCTCGACCGGATGTAGCGCGCGACCTCGGCGGCGAGCGGCGCGACGATCTCGCCCTGCGCGTTGCCGCGCGGCGCAGTGCCCGCGAAGCCCGCGACCTGGAGGAGGTGGTAGCGGTAGCCGGGCACCGCCGCGACCGTGCCCTTCCACACATCGCGCGAGCCGGTGAGGCCGGGGATCAGGATGACGTCTGGGCCGGTCCCCTGCACGACGACCGAGAAGCGCGTCGGGGCAAATGGCTTGGCCGCCGGGGCGGAGGGCGCGGGCGCGGGCGCCGCGGCTCCGACGGAGGCAAGGCCCATGGCGGCGGCGAGGAGGATCGGCCATTTCATGGCGCCGCCGGTAAAGGCTCCGGGTTGAACCTCGCCTTACTCGCACTCCTGCTACAGCTAGCGCGCGGCGAGGAAGTCGCGCAGCGTCGCCTGGAAAAGGGCCGGCTGATCCCACATGATGGTGTGCCCGCTGCGCTCGATCCGGATCAGCCTCGTTCCCGGTCGCGGCGAATAGGCCCTGGCGAAGACCCGACCGGTCTGCCCGCAGGCGTATTGAAGGGTCGCCGAGCAGGCGTAGACGACGGTCAGCGGGGCGCGGATCCGCCGAAGCTCCGGAGTGAGGTCGGTCGCCGTCAGCTCCTCCACCGATCGGCCGACCACGCCGGAGTCGCTTCCGCTCTCCAGCCAATTTGCATTGCCGAAGCGTGCCAGCAGAGGCTTGAGGCCGCGCCGGAACCGGTCCGCCCGCCGCACCTCGTCGCCGATCAGCCTCGCAATCGGCTTCACGGCCGGCCCGGCAAGCCCGAAGGGTCGCGCCGGCGAGGGCAGCATGTCGACGACCATCACCTTGCCGGCCGCGTCGGGATGGCGGGCGCCGATCATCAGCGCGATCGATCCGCCCATCGAATGACCGACGACGGCAGGGCGATTCAGCCGCCGGGCGGCAATGTAGCCCGCGATCTCATTGGCCACCGCCGCTGCCACCGGGCCCGCCTTGTTGCCCCCCACGGGCGTGCCGCCGAAACCGGCGACCTGCACGAAATGGTAGCGATAGCCGGGAACGGCCGCGGCGGTGGAGCTCCAGATGCCGCGCGAGGCGGCGAGGCCTGGGATCAGGATCACGTCCGGCCCGCTTCCTCTGGTCACCACCGAGATGCGGGTTGGATTGAACGGAGCGCTCGTGGCGGGCGCGGCGAGCAGCGCCGAGGCGGCGGCGGCGGCGGCGGCGGGGACGAGCAAGCGGCGACTCATGAGACTAAGGCTAGCGCGGCGTGGTTAACGAATCCCAGACCGTAGAATCGCTGCCTTCCCGTCGTTCCGGCGAAAGCCGGAATCCATGAACACCGCAGATGCCAGACTGGCGCGACCAGTGTCCATGGATCCCGGGTCAGGCCCGGGATGACGAGGGGGGTCGGCTGCGCTAGACCCCCCGCCATGCCGCATCTCTATCTCGTCGACGGATCCAGCTACATCTTCCGCGCCTTCCACATGCTGCCCCCGCTCACCAACAAGCACGGGCTCAACGTCGGGGCGGTCTACGGCTATGCGACCATGCTCTGGAAGCTCGCCGGCGACCTCGAGAAGGAGGACGGGCCGACCCATCTCGCCGTCATCCTCGACGCCTCGGAGAGCACGTTCCGGAACCAGATGTACGACCAGTACAAGGCGAACCGGCCGCCGGCGCCGCCCGAACTGGTGCCGCAATTCCCCCTGATCCGCGACGCCACGCGCGCCTTCTCCATCCCCTGCATCGAGGAGGACGGCCTCGAGGCGGACGATATCATCGCCTGCTACGTCGGCGCGGCCCGCGAGCGGGGCTGGCAGGTCACGATCGTCTCGTCGGACAAGGACCTGATGCAGCTGATCGAGCCGGGGATCGACATGCTGGACACGATGCGCGACCGGCGCATCGGCACCGAGCAGGTCGTCGAGAAGTTCGGCGTCGGGCCGGACAAGCTGGGCGACGTCCTCGCCCTCATGGGCGACAGCGTCGACAATATTCCCGGAGTCCCCGGCATCGGCCCGAAGACGGCGTCGAAGCTGATCAACGAGTTCGGCGACCTCGAGTCGGTGCTCGCCGCCGCGCCGGCGATGAAGCCTTCGAAGATGCGCGACAATCTGATCGAGCATGAGGACAAGGCGCGGCTGTCGCGCGAGCTGGTCCGGCTGATCTGCGACGCGCCGCTGCCCGAGCCGCTCGACGGCCTCGCGCTCAAGGGGATACCCGAGGAGCCGCTGCGCGAGTTCCTCGAGCATCACGGCTTCCGCACGCTGCTCACCCGGCTGGGCGCGCAGGGCCAGTCGGCGCCGGCGCCGAGCGCCGTCCCCACTCAGCGCGAGGTCCGGCCGGAGCCCAAGATCGACCGCTCGGCCTATGTCACGGTCACCAGCGAGGAGGCGCTGGACTCCTGGATCGCCGAAGCGACGGGCAACGGCCTGGTCGCGGTCGACACCGAGACCGACGGCTACGACTGCGTCACCGCGAAGCTGGTTGGGATCAGCCTCGCCACCGAATGCGGCAAGGCCTGCTACATCCCGCTCGAGCATGGCGGCCACGATCTGCTCTCCGAGCGGCCGGAGCAGATTCCGGCGACGACCGCGCTGGCGAAGCTGAAGCCGCTGCTGGAAGACCCCGCCGTCCTCAAGGTCGGCCACAATTTCAAGTTCGACTGGATCGTCTTCGACCGCCGCGGGATCAAGGTCGCGCCGGTCGACGACAGCCTGGTGATGAGCTTCGACCTCGATGCCGGCGGCCTCAACAGCCATTCGATGGACGATCTCGCGAAGAAGCATCTCGACCACGAGTGCATCGCCTTCAAGGACGTCTGCGGATCGGGGCAGAAGCAGATCAAGTTCAACCAGGTCCCGCTCGACCGGGCGACCGAATATGCCGCCGAGGACGCCGACGTGACCCTGCGGCTGTGGACCCGGTTCAAGACCCGTCTTCCGCACGAGCGGGTCGCCCGCATCTACGAGATGGTCGACCGTCCGCTCGTGCCGGTGGTGGCGCGGATGGAGCGCGAGGGGGTCAAGGTCGACCGCGAGGAGCTGGGCAGGCTCAGCCAGGAGTTCCAGGCCCAGATCGTCGCGCTCGAGGAGCGGATCTGCGGCGAGGCCGGCTGCCAGTTCACCATCGGCAGCCCGCAGCAGCTGGGCGAGGTCCTGTTCGGCAAGATGGGACTGAAGGGCGGCCGCAAGGGCAAGTCCGGAACCTGGTCCACCGATGTCAACGAGCTCGAGCGCCTGTCCCGCGACGGCGTGCCGATCGCCAGCCTGGTGCTCGAATGGCGCCAGCTCTCCAAGCTGAAGTCGACCTATACCGACGCGCTGCAGCAGCAGATCAACAAGGAAACCGGCCGGGTTCACACCAGCTATTCGCTGTCCGGCGCCCAGACCGGCCGGCTCTCCTCGACCGACCCGAACCTGCAGAACATCCCGATCCGGACCGAGATCGGCCGGCGTATCCGCGACGCCTTCGTCGCCGAGCCGGGCCATGTCATGCTCGCCGCCGACTACAGCCAGATCGAGCTTCGACTCGCCGCCCACATGGCCGACGTGCCGCAGCTCAAGGCGGCGTTCGCGGAAGGGGCCGACATCCACAGCCTGACCGCCCAGGAGCTGTTCGGGAAGGTCGATCGCGACACCCGCGCCAGCGCCAAGACGATCAACTTCGCCATCCTCTACGGAATCTCGCGCTGGGGCCTCGCCGGCCGACTCGCCATCACCGCCGACGAGGCGCAGGCGATGATCGACCGCTATTTCGAGCGCTTCCCCGGCATTCGCAACTATATCCACACGACACTGGAGGGCGTGCGGGAGACCGGCTTCACTACCACCCTGTTCGGCCGCAAGACCCATTTCCCGATGATCAAGAGCCGGGTCCAGCACGAGCGCCAGGGCGCCGAGCGTGCCGCGGTCAACGCGCCTATCCAGGGCACCAGCGCCGATATCATCAAGCGCGCGATGGTGCGCATGTGCCCGGCGCTCGAGCGCGAGGGGCTGGGCTCGGTGCGGATGCTGATGCAGGTCCATGACGAGCTCGTCTTCGAAGTGCCCGAAGGCGACGTGGAGCGGGCGAGCGCGGTGATCCGGCGGGTGATGGAGCGGGCGGCGGAGCCCGCCGTGACCCTCAGCGTGCCGCTCGGGGTCGACATCGGAACCGGTCCGAACTGGGGCGCCGCCCACTGAGCTTTGCACGCAATAGCGGGAACGCGCCCAATTGTGGTAGTAGCTACCCGGTCACCGGAGTGCCCTTTTCATGAACACCCTCGACCTCACCGAAATGACAGCGCGAGTGCGAAAGTTGCTCGAAGGGAGTGCGCTAGGGGAGGTGGTGCAGGACGTGTCGATCGAACCCGTTTCATATGAGGATGACGAAGTCCTTCGGGTCACCATCCGCGTCCGCAAGCCGGATAAGGTGAAGGCTGACGACGCGATCGCCATCATTCGCCAGATCAATGACGAGCTTTCCGAAGTCGACGAACGCTTCGCAAGCGTGCGGTTTGCCGAAGCCGCCTGATGGCTCGCTATCACGTCGAAACCCTGGCTGCGAGCCAGCGGCTGATCAGCCGCGAGCAAGGCCAGCGGGGGCGGATCGCCGCTGCCCGGGTCCGCCGCAGCATCTCTACCTCCTATTACGCCTTGTTCCATTTTCTGCTGGAGGAATGCGCCAACCGCGTCGTCGGTACAGGTCCGGCTCTTCTGCGCAGGCGAAGGATCATAGCGCGGGTGTTGGCGCACAAGGGCATGAAAGTAGCGCTCGGGAAGGTGAAAGGGACGAAAGTCGACGCCAGCGTCATCGACTATTTCGGCGCCGTGGCACCGCCGCCCTTTATGCGCGTGATGGCAGAGGCTTTCCTGCGCGCCCAGGACCAGCGCCTCGAGGCAGACTACGATCTGAATGCCTCTCTGAGCGAATTGGATGCCCGGATCCTGATCGGCAGCGTCAAAAGCGCGATATCGCTGTGGCAGAAAACCAACGGCCCTAAGGACCGAGATTTCAAGAATGCGCTTTGCCTGTTGATGGTCCTGCAGGGGAAGCTTCGGCGTGACGAAAGCTAGCGCCGTCGCCGATCTCTCACCGGCCGACGATATCGCCGCCCTCGCCAAGGGCGGGAGGACCAACTTCTTCGGATTCCTGATCCGGCTCGCCGCCCGCCTGCCCTTCCTGTTCATCGCCGGCCGCCTCTACGGGCCGGAAGCGCTCGGCGCCTTCGCCTACGCCGTCATCGTCATGGAGCTCGCGGCGCAGCTGGCCACGCTGGGCCTCAAGCGCGGCCTCGCCCAGCAGCTCTCGACCACCGACCAGCCGCACGCCTGCGTGGTGACGGATGCCATCCTCGCCGCCTTCATCGCCTCCGCCTTCTTCACCACCATCCTGATGATCTTCCCCCAGGCGATGTTTCCGGCCGGGGGCATCCATGGCGCGGACTGGCTGCTGCCGATGGTCATCTTCGGCATCGCGGGCGCCGACATCGCGCTGGCGGCGCTGGCCTACCGGCACGATATCGGCGCCACCGTTCGGGCCCGGGCCATCGTCGAGCCGTGGACGATCAGCATCGCCGCCGGCGTCTGCGTCCTGATCTTCCCGGCGGCGGAGGACGGCACCCGCTCCCGCGACGGGCTGATCATCGCCTATGTGATCTCGGTGACGGCGGGGATGGTGGCGTCGCTGTGGCCGCTCTACCGGAGCTACGGCCGGCCGCAGAACTGGAAGCCGAACCCTGCGCAGCTCCTCCGGGTCGCCCGTCGCAACATCCCGCTCGCCGCCGCCGATGCGATCGAATGGGGCTCGCGCCGCCTCGACATCGCCATCCTCGGGCTGTTCGTGGCGCCTTATTGGGTGGGAGTCTATTATGTCGGCCAGCAGGTCGCCTCGCTTCCCCAGAAGCTCAAGACCAGCTTCGATCCGATCCTCGCCCCGGTCATCACCCAGAAGCTGGCCGAGGGGGACAAGCAGGCGGTGGCGAAGCAGGTCCGGCAGGTCGGCTTCTGGGTGATCGCCGCCCAGGCCGGAATCGCGCTCGCGCTCGGCATACCGGGCGAAGCGGTGATGGGCGTCGTCGGAGCGGCCTTCGTCGGCGGCACCGGAGCGCTCGCCTTCCTCCTTGCAGCCGAGGTGGTCGCGGCCACGGCCGCCGTGTCCGAGGGGGCGCTCGTCTATGTGGCCCGCCACCGCAATCTGGTGATCTCGACGCTGATGATCGCCGTCCAGGCGGCGCTGACCGTCCTCTTCATCCTCGCCGTCGAGCGGCTTCCGATTCGCCCCGAGAGCGTCCAGGCCTATCAGGCGGCCAGCGCCGCCGCGGCCCTGATGCTGGCGCTCGGCCTCGCCTCCGTCCTCAAGGCGCGGCTGCTCGGCCGACTGCTCGACGCCCCGGTCCAGGGCTGGCGCTGGCCTCTGGTCTGGGCCGGGGCCGGCGCGGTGGTCGTGGGCCAGGCTTTCACGATGCTGCCCCAGTCGCTCGAATGGGTCGAGCTGGCGATCGGCATCCCGGCGATCATGGCGACCTTCGGAATCGTGGTCTGGCTGAAGGGGTTCACCCATGACGACCGGGTGCTGTTCCGCCTCAAAAAGGGCGAGGAGCCCGAGCTGCCGCCGCCGCCCGGAGTCACTCCGCCGGGAGCCGATCCGCCGCCGTGAGTTTCCCGGCGAAGGCCGGGATCCAGCCTTCACGCCTGAGTCGCTGGGCCCCGGCCTTCGCCGGGGAGCTAGTGGCGGAAGTGGCGCATTCCGGTGAAGATCATCGCCAGCCCGGCCTCGTCGGCGGCGGCGATCACCTCGTCATCGCGGATCGAGCCGCCCGGCTGGATGACAGCGGTCGCGCCGGCCTCGACGGCGGCGAGCAGGCCATCCGCGAACGGGAAGAAGGCGTCCGAGGCGACCGCCGAGCCTTCGGTGCGGGGCCCGGTCCAGCCCGCTTTCTCGGCGGCGTCGCGCGCTTTCCACGCCGCGATCCGCGCCGATTCGAGCCGGTTCATCTGGCCGGCGCCGATTCCGGCTGTGGCGCCGTCCCTGGCGTAGACGATGGCGTTCGACTTGACGTGCTTGGCCACCGTCCAGGCGAACAGGCAGTCGGCCAGCTCCCGCTCGGTCGGCTGGCGCTTCGTCACGACCCGCGCCTCGTCGCGCCGGAACGCGCCATTGTCGCGCGACTGGAGCAGATAGCCGCCCGCGATCGACTTCAGAGTCAGGCCCGGCCGGGCCGGATCGGGCAGCTCGCCGGTGAGGAGGAGGCGCAGGTTCTTCTTTCGGGCGAAGATCTCCCGCGCCGCCGGGTCGGCGTCCGGGGCGATCACCACTTCGGTGAAAATCCCGGTCATCGCCTCGGCCGCCGACTCGTCGATCGGGCGGTTGACGGCGATGATCCCGCCGAAGGCGGAGACGGTGTCGCAGGCGAAGGCGGCCTCATAGGCTTCAGCGAGGGAGGCCGCGGTGGCGACTCCGCAGGGATTGGCATGCTTGACGATGACGCAGGCGGGCCCGGAGTCGCGGAACTCGGCGGCCAGCTCGAGCGCGGCGTCGGCATCGTTGAGATTGTTGTAGCTGAGCGCCTTGCCCTGCACCTGCTCCGCCTGCGCGATGCCTCGGGCATGGGGTCCGGCGGGGAGGTACAGCGCCGCCTTCTGGTGGGGATTCTCGCCGTAGCGAAGCTCGTCGCCGCGCTTCAGGGTGAGCGGGAGGGTCGCGGGGAACATCTGCCCCTGGTCGGCGAAGGCGAACCATTGGGCGATCGCCGAATCGTAGCCGGCGGTGCCGGCGAAAGCCTTGGCCGCCAGATACTTGCGGAATTCGAATGACGTCGTGCCGTCATCGGACTCGAGCGCTTCGGCCAGGGCCGCATAGTCGGCCGGATCGGTGACGATGGCGACATAGGCGTGGTTCTTGGCGGCCGAGCGGACCATCGAGGGCCCGCCGATGTCGATATTCTCGATGACCTCGTCGCGGCCGGCGCCGCGCGCGACCGTCTCGGCGAACGGGTAGAGATTGACGACGACGAGGTCGATCGCGCCGATGCCGTGCTCGGCCATCGCCGCCGCGTGATCGGGATCGTCGCGCACCGCGAGCAGCCCGCCATGGACCTTCGGGTGGAGGGTCTTCACCCGGCCGTCCATCATCTCGGGGAAGTCGGTGATCTGCGATATGTCCCGCACCTCCAGCCCCGCCTCGCGCAGGGCCCTGGCGGTGCCGCCGGTCGACACCAGCTCGACGCCGCGGCCGGCCAGCACGCGCGCCAGCTCGACGAGGCCGGTCTTGTCCGACACCGAAAGCAGCGCCCGGCCTATCTTCACTCTGTCGTGCAACTCCGAGCTCCCTTGAGAAAGCCGTTTGGGCGAAGCGATTCCTGCACTCCCTCTCCCCGCTAGCCCGCCCGGCGGAAGATCCAGGCGATGGCGGTGCCGTCGGGCGGGCTGTCGCCGGCGACGACCAGCTGCGAGGTCTCGCGAAGCCCGGCGCCGCCGTCGACCCACAAGCTGTCCTCGATGGCGAGCCGGCCGCCGCGGCAGCGGAACTGCCAGACGGTGCGGCCGCGTATCCTGAGCAAGGCGCCCTGCCCGTCGGCCGTGGTCGCCGCCTCGACCTCCGGATGGAGATGGAAGCGGACCGCATAAGGGATCGAATCGGCGCGGCGGCGGCGGCCCTCGAGGGTCAGCAGGTCCTGCCCGCGCAGCTCGCGGCCGTCGGCGGCGAGGGTGAGCTGGCGCTGGTGGACGAGCCCGAAGCGGCGGACGTAGCCGTCGTGGCTCGCCTCGACCATCACCGTCCCGGCGGTCTCGTCGCGGACCAGCTCGACCTGGCCGACGCCCTTGCCGAGGCTTCCGTCCTCGTGGACCGCGGTCGAGTTGCGGTCGCCCAGCGTGAGGGTGGAATGGGCGGCGCTGCTTCGAAGCGCCTGGACGAGCTCGGCCGGCAGGGCGCCGCGCGCCGCGCCCTCGCCGCCGCAATTGACGATGAGGCGGCTGGTCCCTTCCGAAAGCTCGAAGGCCAGGGTCGAGGCGCAGCCGTTGGCGAAGGCCCGGGTCGGCGGCGGCGGCGCCGCGTCGAGCAGCGCGATCGTGCCCTTCGCCTCGAGCCGCTGATAGCCCCAGCCGCGCGGCTGGCGAAGCGGCCGCACCCGGGTCCCGCTGCCCTCCACCGCGGCGGCGATCCGCCGCTTCGACAGCATGTTGCCGCCCTGCCAGCTCGACAGCGCCTCGTCGCCGAGCGTGGCTCCGAGCAGCGCTCCGACCGCTCCGGACAAGGCGTCGGCGACCGGCTCGGGCAGGTCGCGCTCGCCGGCATAATAAGAGGCGCGCAGCTGCGCGAGCAGCTCGACCAGCATGACCTGCTCGGTCGGCGAGCGACTGAGCAGGCCGCCGTCGTCGTGGAGCGAGGCGGCGAGCGCCCGAAGCAGGCCCGCCTCGCCCCGGCTCAGCCGCGACGGCCCGCCCTGGACGAGCAGGGCGGCGGCGATCACCCCCGCCCAGGCGGTGATCCTGGCGAGCCCCGGCCGAGCCTTCTCCGCCGCCTTGTCGAGATGGCGGGCGCCCCTCGACAGCGTGTTCAGCACCAGCGCCCGATAAGCGGAGTCGCGGCTCGACAATATGTAAGGCGCGTAGGCGGTCCAGAAGAGCATCCGCCTGCCCCACAGGTCGGCGCGCCAGCCCGGCTCGGTCACCGCCTCGGCATGGGCGGCCAGCCATTTGTGGACGATCTTCTCGGCCAGCTTGGCCGCGCGCTCGCGGGTGGCGGCGGCGGCGAGGTCGCGGAGCCACTCGAAGCTCTGCAGATAGTCCTGCACATGGTCCGGAACCGACCCCGGCAGAGCGGCGAAATCGAGCGTCTCGACGGCCACCGTCTCGCCGCAGCACTGGAAGCGCCCGTGGAGGATCGCCTCGCCGGCCGCCTTGTCGCCGGCCACCGGATCCTTCGGCACCGCGATCAGCTTGAGCGGCGCCCGCCCGCGCAGCCGAAGGGCGTGGAACGGGGTGCGCCAGGAGAGGCGGTGGAGGATCGAGGAGAGATGCTCGCCGAGCGAGGCGCCCTGGCCGCCGCCGGCGCGGATCAGCCGCTTGCCGGGCTCGATCTCCTCGCCCTCGGGCGGGTCGATCTTCTCGAGCAGGCTCATCCGCGCAGCCCCCGGATGTTGGCGGCATAATGGTCCGGCCCGCCCCGGAAGGTCGCCGTGCCAGCCACCAGCGCGTCGGCACCGGCCGCGATCGCCCGGCGGGCCGTCCCGGCGTCGATGCCGCCGTCAACCTCGAGGTCGACGGTGAGCCCCTGCTTGTCGATGCGCTTGCGGATCGCCTCGATCTTGCCGAGCTGGCTTTCGATGAAGCTCTGGCCGCCGAAGCCGGGATTGACGCTCATCACCAGCACGAGGTCGACCTCCTCGAGCACATAGTCGAGCATCTTGGCCGGAGTCGCCGGGTTGAGCGAGATGCCGGCCCGCTTGCCGAGCGAGCGGATCGCCTGGAGGGTGCGATGGAGGTGCGGCCCCGCTTCCGGATGGACGGTGATCGTATCCGCCCCGGCCTCGGCGAAGGCCTCGAGGAACGGATCGACCGGCGAGATCATCAAATGGACGTCGAACGGCTTGGCGGTGTGCGGGCGGAGCGCCTTCACCACCGCTGGGCCGATCGTCAGGTTGGGCACGAAATGGCCGTCCATGACGTCGATATGGATCCAGTCGGCGCCGGCCGCGTCGACGGCGCGGACCTCCTCGCCGAGCCGGGCGAAATCGGCCGACAGGATGGAGGGGGCGATGCGGACCGGCTGCTGCACGCCTGACCGTTAACCCTGCCCGAGTCGCGCGGCAAGGAAGGCCGACGACTTATCCCCGCTTTGTTGGAGGGGCTGTCTTTGCCTCTCCCGCTTTTCGCGGGAGAGGAGGGGCCCGCCGCGAAGCGTGGGAGGTGAGGGTCCGTACACCGGACTCAGCAAGACCCTCACCTCCCAAGCTCGCTTGGGCCCCTCCTCTCCCGTAAGGACGGGAGAGGGGTTTCAGCTTCGCCGGAAGCGGGCGATGAAGAAGCCGTCGGCGCCGCCGGCTTCGGCGAACAGGCCCGGCAGCGTGCGCACCCGGTTGCCCTCGACCGGAATGGATTCGGGCAGCTCGCCCGCCTCGATGTGGGCGGCCTCGAAGTCGGCCCGCCCGGCGAGGAAGGAGTCGACCACCGCCTCGCCTTCCTCCGGCTCCAGCGAGCAGACCGAATAGATGAGGATGCCGCCGGGCTTGAGCCAGCCGGCGGCGCGGGCGAGCATCGCCTTCTGGCCCTCGGCGAGCTCGGCGATGGCGCGGGGGCGGACTCGGTGGAGGACGTCGGGATGGCGGCGGTAGATCCCGGTCGCCGAACACGGGGCGTCGAGCAGGATCGAGTCGACCTTGTCGGGCGGCGACCAGCGCAGGATGTCCGCGGCTATCACCTTCGCCTGCAGGCTCGTCCGGGCGAGGTTCTCGGAAAGTCGTGCAAGACGACTTTCCGACGAGTCGACGGCCGTCACCTCGAAGCCCGCGCTGGCGAGCTGCATCGTCTTGCCGCCCGGCGCCGCGCACAGGTCGAGCGCGGTTCGGCCGTTGCCGTTGCCGAGCAGGCGCGCCGGCAGCGAGGCGGCGACGTCCTGCACCCACCAGCCGCCTTCGCCATAGCCGGTGAGGCCCGCCACGGCGGCGCGCTCCGGGAGGCGCAAATGGCCGGGCATCAGGCTGACCCCCTCCATCTCGGGCGGAGGCCCGGTGCCGGCGGCGAAGCAGAGGTCCAGCGGCGGCGGCGCCGCGAGCAGCCTGGCGGCCTCGGCGGCGACCGCCTCGCCCCAGTTGCGAGTCCACCGCGCCTCCACGGCCGGTGGCAGCGACGGCAGGGCGGGCAGCACCGCCTTTTGCCGCATCAGGGTTCCGAACACGCCATGGACCAGCTTGCGCGGCCCGCCGTCGACGAGGGGAAGCACAGTCGAGATCGCCGCATGCGGCGGAGTGTCCAGAGCCAGCGCCTGGACCAGGGCGATGCGAAGGGCGAAGCGCGCCTTGGCGTCGTCCGGCAGCCGGTTGCGGGTGGCGCCGTCGATCAGGGCGTCGAGATCGGGCAGGCGCCGGAGCGCCTCGGCGGCGATGGCGTGAGCGAGGCCGCGATCGTTCGGCGCCAGCCCCCGCGCCGCCGTGTCGAGCGCCGCCTCGAGCGGCAGGCCCTTGCGCAGCACGGCGTCGAGCAGGCTGAGCGCCGCCCGGCGGGCGGGGAGCCCCGGCACTTCGTCGCGCGCGCCAGCCATGCCTAGAGCATCAGCTCGCGCACCAGCGCGGCGATAGCGATGAGCCAGATGCCGCTCCCGATGAGGGTGGCGCCGAAGGTGTAGAGGATCGGCCCCCCTTCCTCCGGCAGCCACTCATCCTCGCTGAACGGCTCGATCTGGAAGCGGCCGAAGGAGAGCAGGGTGGCGACGCCGACGCCGGTCGCCCAGGCGATGCAGTGAAGCGGCTTGAGGACGAGCTCTACGATGAGATCGCCTAAGATGCTGCCGCCCGCATCGTCGAGGAAATCCGCCATCCGCTAGCGCCGGCCCAGCGGATGGAGAGCGCTGGCGCCTCGCTTCGTCCTCGGCGCGGCCGTGGCGCGGGGCGCGGAGGCCGTGGCGGCGAGGGCATTCAGAGCGGCGATCCGGTTGGCGGTGTCGGGATGGGTCGCAAACAGGCTGTCGCGGCCACCCCCGGACGGGACGATGTAGAGCGACGCCGCGGCCGGCACCCGCGAGGCGACCGGGCTCGGGATCCGAGCCGCGCCTTCGTGGAGCTTGGCGAGCGCCGAGGCGAGGGCCCGCGGGTTGCCGCAAATCTCGGCGCCGGCGCGGTCGGCGCCATATTCGCGGGTGCGGCTGATCGCGAGCTGGACCAGCATCGCCGCGAACGGCGCGAGGAAGACGGCCGCGATCATCGCCAGCGGGTTGGCGCGCTCGCCGCCGCGGAAGAAGAAGCCGAAATTGGCGAGCATCGAGATGGCGCCGGCGATCGTCGCCGTCATCGTCATCACCAAAGTGTCGCGGTTGCGGACGTGGCCGAGCTCATGCGCCATCACCGCCGCCACTTCCTCCCGGTCGAGGATGCCGAGCAGGCCGGTGGTGACGGCGACCGCGGCGTGGGCCGGGTCGCGGCCGGTGGCGAAGGCGTTGGGATGGGGCGAATCGATCAGATAGACGCGCGGGTTGGGCAGCCCGGCACGGCGGGCGAGAGCGTGGACCATTCCGACCAGCTGCGGGCAGTCGCTCGCGCTCATCTCCTTGGCATTGTGCATCGACAGCACGATCCGGTCGGCGTTCCAGAAGGTGACGAGGTTCATCGCCGCGGCGACCAGCAAGGCGACGACGGCGCCGCGCGGGCCGCCGATGGTGAAGCCGAGCCCCATGAACAGCGCCGTCAGCGCCGCCAGCAGCATCAGGGTTCTCAACCGGTTCATCCTTGCGCGTTCACCTCCGACACCCGAAATGTGGGGAATGGGAACTCCTTCTTCAATCGACAGGGCGGGACGAAGGCCGGCGCATGTCGAGGCGCCGGCACATCTGTCGCAAAGCCCGCCGCTGCCCGACCCCGCGCCACCGGCGGAGGCGGAGGAACAAGGCGGCCCGAAGGGCCGCGAGCCGACCCGCTACGGCGACTGGGAGAACAAGGGCATCTGCTGGGATTTCTGAGGGGTGACCCCTCTCCCGCCTTTCGCGGGAGAGGAGGGGCCCGCCGCGAAGCGGTGGGAGGTGAGGGTCTTGCTGAGTCCGGTGTACAGACCCTCACCTCCCAAGCCTTCGGCTTGGGCCCCTCCTCTCCCGTGAAGGACGGGAGAGGGGTTTTGCGGTTCAGATCCCCTCCGACCTGAGCGGCCGCGACAGAAGCCGCTCGACCACCTCGTCGACTCCCACCTCGCCCGCCAGCAGCGCGCACACCGCCGCGACGATCGGCATGTCCACCCCCGCCGCCTTCGCCGCCCGAGCCAGCACCGGAGCGGTGTGCGCGCCTTCGGCCACCGTCCTCCGGTCCGCCAGCAGCTCGGCCGCGCTCCGTCCTTCGCCGAGGCCCTTGCCGAGGCTGAAGTTGCGCGAGCTGGTCGAGGAGCAGGTGAGGACGAGGTCGCCGAGCCCGGACAGTCCGGCCAGGGTCTCGGCGCGGGCGCCGCGGGCGAGGCCGAAGCGGGTCATCTCCGCGAAGCCGCGCGAGATCAGAGCGGCCCGGGCGTTGAGGCCGAGCCGGCGCCCTTCGACCACCCCGCAGGCGATGGCGAGGACGTTCTTGACGGCTCCGCCGATCTCCGCGCCGACGACGTCGTCGGAGAGATAGGGCCGGAACCACGGGCGGGCGATTCGCTCCCGGAGCCGCTCCCCCAGCGGCCGATCCCCGACCGCGAGGGTGACCGCGGCGGGCTGCCGGGCGGCGACCTCATGGGCGAAGGTCGGACCGGAGAGGACTGCGATCGGAGCTTCGGGCTGCGCCTCGCGCGCGACGTCGTGCATCAGCTGCATCGTCGCTTCCTCCATGCCCTTGGCGCACAGGATGAGCGGGGCGGCGAGGGGCGGCAGCGACGCCAGCACCGGTCGCATATGCTGGGCGGGGGTGACGACGAGGAGGGCATCGCATCCGGCAAGGTCGGCGAGGTCGCCGGTGGCTCTGATCGCCGGGTCGAGCGGCACTCCGGCGAGGAACAGGCGGTTCTCCCGATCGCGGTTGACGCTCTCGACCACCTCGGGCTCGCGCGCCCAGAGCAAGGTCTCGCCGCCGCCGGCCGCGACCTGCGCCAGCGCCGTCCCCCAGGCGCCGCCGCCGATGATTCCGACCTTCACGCCTTCACCCCGGCGCCGCGCACCTTCTCGGCCTCCGGATCAAGCGGCCAGCGGGCCCGGGCGGGGGCGTCGAGCGGGTCGGTGAGGCCGGCATCGAAGCGAAGCGCCCCCGCCCAGGCGATCATCGCCGCATTGTCGGTGCACAGCCACGAAGGCGGGGCCACGAAGGGAAGGCCGCGATCGTGCGCCAGCGCGGCCAGCGCGGAGCGGATGCTCGAATTGGCCGCGACTCCGCCGGCCACGACCAGCGCCGTCGACTCCGGCACCCGGTCCAGCGCCCGGCGGGTGCGGTCGACGAGGCTGTCGACCACCGCCTGCTGGAATGAGGCGGCGATGTCCTCGGTGCGGTGAAGCCCGCTCTCGCGGGCCCGCAGCACGGCGCTCTTGAGGCCGGCGAAGGAGAAATGGGGCTCGGAGGAGCCGAGCAGCGGCCTCGGCAGCGGCACCGCCGCGCGATCGCCGGTCCGGGCCGAGCGCTCGACCGCCGGGCCGCCGGGGAAACCGAGGCCGAGCAACTTGGCCGTCTTGTCGAACGCCTCGCCGGCGGCGTCGTCGATCGTGGTGGCGAGCCGGCGGTAGCGGCCGAGGCCGTCGACGGACAGGAGCTGGCAATGGCCGCCGGAGACGAGCAGCAGCAGATAGGGGAAAGCGAGGCCGGGCTCGCTCAGCATCGGCGACAGGGCATGGCCTTCGAGATGGTTGACCGCGACCAGCGGCTTGCCGGCGGCGAGCGCCAGGCCCTTGGCGGCGACGAGGCCGACCATCACGCCTCCAACCAGGCCCGGCCCCGCGGTGGCGGCGATCGCATCCACTTGGGCCAGCTTGACGCCGGCTTCGGCCAGGGCCTGCTCGATCAGGTCGGGAAGAATCTCGACATGGGCCCTCGCCGCGATCTCCGGAACGACTCCTCCGAAGGGCGTGTGGGCCGCCTCCTGGCCCGCCAGGCAGTGGGCGAGCACGCGGCGATCCGACGCGACCAAAGCCGCCGCCGTTTCGTCGCAACTCGATTCAATGCCCAGCACGAGGCTCATGCCCGCTTCCCTGCCACCCCCGCACCCGCTAGCACAAGCGGCGCATGCAGCCGATCCTACGCCTTGGAACGAGGGGCTCGCCGCTGGCTCTGGTCCAGGCCCGGCTTGTCGCGACCGCTCTGCGCGACGCGCATGGCTGGGGACCGGAGCTGATCGAGATCGAGCCGATCGCCACCAGCGGCGACCAGTTGCGCGACCGGCCGCTCGCCGAGATGGGCGGCAAGGCCCTGTGGACCAAGGAGCTCGACCTTGCACTGCTCGAGGGTCGGATCGACCTCGCCGTCCATTCGATGAAGGACGTCGAGACGATCCGCCCGCGCGAGATCGCCATCGCCGCCATGCTGCCGCGGGCCGATGTCCGCGACCGGCTGGTCGGAGCCGCGAGCGTCGCCGCGCTGCCCGAGGGCGCCCGGGTCGGCACCTCGTCGCCGCGCCGGGCAGCGCAGCTGCTGGCGCGGCGGCCGGACCTGGCGGTCATGCCCTTCCGCGGCAATGTCGAGACGAGGCTGCGCAAGATCGGCCTCGGCGAGGTCGACGCCACCCTGCTCGCCGCCGCCGGCCTCGAGCGGCTCGGCCATTCGGACGTGGGCGTGACTCTGGACGATCTGCTCCCCGCCCCGGCGCAGGGGGCGATCGGAATCGAGGTGCGCGGCAGCGACCGCCGGGTGAAGACCCTGATCGGAGCGATCGACGATCGAGCGACCCATCTTTGTGTCGCGGCGGAGCGGCGGCTGCTCGAAGGGCTCGGCGGCAGCTGCCGGTCGCCGGTGGCGGCGCTGGCGACGCTCGACGAGGACGAGATATGGCTGCGCGCCGAGATCCTCACCGAGGACGGCGGCGAATCGGAGCGCGCCGAGCTTCGCTTCCCGAGCGGCGACTCGGATGCGCCGCTGACCTTGGCGCGGGCGCTGCTCGACCGCGCCGCGCCGCGGCTGCGGATGCTGTTCGAGCCGTGAAGCTGCTGATCCTGCGGCCGGAGCCGGGCGCTTCCGAAACCGCTGCGAGGGCGCTCGACATGGGCCTGGATCCGGTCGTCGCGCCGCTGTTCGAGATCCGGGGCGTGGATCCGGGGCCCATCGAGCCCGCCGGCTATCAGGCCTTGCTTCTGACCAGCGCCAACGGCGCCCGCCACGCGCCGCCGGGGCTGACCGGCCTGCCCTGCTTCACGGTCGGCGAGCGCACGGCGGCGGCGGCGCGGTCGGCGGGGTTTGCGGACATACGCATCGGGCCGGGCGACGGCGCCGCCGCGATGGCGATGATCGCAGCGTCCGGCCTCGAACGGGTTCTCCATCTTTGCGGCAGGGACCACCTCCCGATGGTACAAGCTGGAGTCTCGGTCGAGGGGCGCGTCGTTTACGCGGCCGAGCCCACGGCCGAAACGTCGTTCGAGGGGCCGGCGGTGGCGATGATCCACTCCGCACGGGCGGCAATCCGGTTCGCCCGGCTCGTTGCCGACAAATCGTCGGTCGCGGTCGCTACGATCAGCGCGGCGGCCGCAGACTCGGCCGGCGAGGGATGGGCGGCCAAGGCGGTCGCGGCCGAGCCGCGCGACCACGCCTTGCTGGAGCTTGCCGCCAAGCTGTGCAATCATGGCGATGACGTGGTGAGGAACGGCAATGGATTATGAGCCGGCAAGAGTGACGGCCAGGCCGAAGCGGCCGCTCTGGTCGCTGCTGGCGCTGCCGCTCATCGCCTTCGTCGCCGGAGTGGCGGCGATGGGCTGGCTTCTCGCCCGCTCCGGCACCGCCGCCGCCTTCCTCGGAGTCGCTCCCGCCGCGCCTCCCGCCGCCGAGGCGCCGGCGCCGGCGGTCACGGTCGAGCGCGAGCCGGCCCTGGAGCCGCAGCCCGACGGGCCGACCGGCGAGCGGCTGGTGATCGATCCCGAGACGACCCGCCGGGTCAACCGCCTCGAGGAGCGGCTCGCCCTGCTCGACCTGCAGTCGCGCGCCGCGGTCGGCAATGCCGATCGGGCCGAGGGGCTGCTCGTCGCCTTCGCGGCGCGGCGCGCGATCGATCGCGGAGTCGCTTTGGGCTATATCGAGACTCTGCTCAGGCAGCGCTTCGCCACGACCGAGCCGCAGGCGGTGGCGACGGTGCTGACCGTCGCTCGGCAGCCGGTCACGGTGCAAAGCCTGCAAAAGGAATTCCAGGAGGTCGCGCCCCATCTCTCCGGCGGCGGCCAGGGGCAGAGCTGGTGGGAGGCGTTCAAGACGGAGATGGCCGGCCTCGTCACCATCCGGCGGGAGAACACGCCCTCGACCCAGCCCGCCGAACGCCTGCGCCGCGCGCGCCAGAGCCTGGAATCGGGGCAGGTCGAGGTCGCGCTGCTCGAAGTGCTCCGACTGCCCGGTCACGAGCGGGCGGACAAATGGATCGCGAACGCCCGGCGCTACGTCGCTTCTCACCGAGCGCTCGATCGGCTGGAGAGCGCGGCGCTGCTCGAACCGCGCGCGCCCGTGCCCCCGCCGGCGCCCAAGACGCGCGAAGCGCCTGTCCTGGAAAGCTCCTCTTAGATTTCCAGCAAGGCGTAAGGGCGCCCGAAAGCCGGCTCGACCACGTATTGGGCGCAGTTGAACACCGGGACTCCACCGGGCGTATGCCCCGAATAGGCGCCGCGATGGGCGTGGCCGTGGACCACCGCTTTCACATTCTCGAACCGGTCGATGGCATGGGCGAGGCGCGAGGAGCCGAGGAACGGATAGATTTCGAGCGGCTCGCCCTCCACCGTCTCCGGGATCGGCGCGTAATGGAGGACGGCGACGACCCGCTCGGTGCGGAGCGAGCGAAGCGCGTTCTCGAGCTTGCGCGCCTCGTCTCGCGCCTCATCGACGAACGCCTTGATCGCGAGCTCGCCGAAAGCGCCGAGCTCGCCCCGGCCGAAGCCGCCGATGAAGCCCTTGGCGCCGGCGAAGCCCACGCCTTCGATCACCGTCGCCTGCTCGCCGAGCATGGTGACTCCGGCCGACTGGAGGATGCGGGCGACCTCGTCCGGCTGCCCCTCCTCGTAATCGTGGTTGCCGAGCACCGCGACGACCGGGATCGTGCAGCCGCGCAGATCCTCCGCCAGATTCTCGGCCTCCGACGTCTTGCCGAAATTGGTCAGGTCGCCGGCGAGCACGAGCACGTCCGCCGCTTCGCTGATCTCCTCGAACATCGACCGGTAGCGGTTCTGGTCGGTCTCGGTGACGTGGAGATCGCCGATCGCCGCGACGGTGAGAGTCCGGGCGGGGAGCGCCTCAGTGATGCTGGGGTCGCTCATGCTTCTCGTCCACTCCCTTCCCGACCACGTCGGCGAAGCCCCATTCGGTCACGTCGACGACGTAATCGGTCGGGCTGATCAGCCGGCCGCGGCAGATCTTGATGCTGGCCGCGGGCATCTCGTCCTGGGCCTTGAGGCGTTCGATCAGCTCGGCGTAGAGCCAGCGCGGGATGAGGTCGCGCTCCGTCGGGTAGACGAAGCGGAAGTTGAGGATGTTGATCAGCAGCACCTCCCAATAGAGCTCCATGTTCGAGAGCAGCCACTGCCAGTCGATCTCGTCATGCTTGATCAGGATGGTGTGGACGATGTCGGCGCCGTCGTAGCGGTACCGGGTCTGGAGGAAGAGCTTGGAGAGGATGAACTGCGTGGGCGGAGTGACTCTGACGTTGGTCCCGTAGACCTCCGCCTCATAGACCTCCTGGAACCATTCGTCGGTGATCGGGATGCTGGCCGACGAGATGTTGAAGATCACGTCGAAGAAATTGTCGCCGAGCCAGACCTTCCCGATCCAGCGCTCGTCCTCCATCTCGATCTCGAACCCGCGGCCCTTGAAGAAGGCGAGGATCTTGGGCGCGTCGCTGGGCTTGCAGAAGACGTCGAGATCCTTGGTCGGGCGGGTGATCCCGGTGAAGCAGGAGAGGGCGTAGGTCCCCGACAGCAGGAACGGGATTCCGGATTCCTGAAGGAGCTTCAGGCTCTCCGCATAGAATCCGACCGCCTCGGGCGGCGGCTCGAAGGCGGACGAATCGAAATTGTCGAGTTGCTTGCTCATCTTCCCCGCGGCGGCGATCCGGCGGCGGCGACGGAGCGTCGCGCCTTCCGGACGGCTGGAGAACGGGGGTGGCCCCGATGCGTTCCCCGTAAGCCCAAGGCCGGGGCTAAGGCTAAGGCTGAGGCTGGGTCGGAGTCGGAGCCGGAGCCACCTCGGTGGCCGGCTTCGTGTCGATCAGGGTGACGATGAACTCGAGCTCGGCGTTCGGCGGGATCGCGCCGGGAATGCCGGCCGGGCCGTAGGCCAGAGCGGGCGGGATCCAGAAACGGTAGCGGCCGCCCTTCTGCATCAGCTGCAGCGCCTCCGCGAAGCCCGGAACGACCCCGGTCACCGGAAAGGCGGTCGGCTGCGGGCCGGCGTCGAACAGGGACCCGTCGGCGAGATGGCCTTCGTAGGTGACGAGCACCAGATCGGCGGCTGTCGGCTTTGCCCCGGTGCCGGGCTTCAGGGTCTCGAACCGAAGGCCCGACGCAGTCGTAACGACGGCGCGGACTGACACCGGCGGCACGAAGGATCGCGGCGGCGCGGGCTTCGCGGCAGGGACCTGGGCGGCGGCAAGGAGAAGTGCAAGGCTGAGCATCGTGACTCCGGGCCGTCCGGCCCCGCCGGCGAAAAGAAAATGGAGCGGGCGAAGGGATTCGAACCCTCGACCCCAACCTTGGCAAGGTTGTGCTCTACCCCTGAGCTACGCCCGCTCTGAGCCGTGCCGGAGGCGCGTACGTCCCCGGCTGAGGTAAGGCGGCGGCTGCTAGCATGGGGTCCGCCACCCGGCAAGGGCCTAGATAGGCTTGGCAGAAGCGGGTGCAATCCCACATAGGCGGCACGACAGGATCCTGGCGGAAAGGCTGAATGTGGCAACTCTGGGGATGAGCGCGGCGGAGAAGGAGGCGCTGGAGATGTTCCGGCGGGAGGTCGTCGAGCCGTCGATGGAGGCTCTGGTCATCGTCGATTTCTGGGCGCCCTGGTGCGGCCCGTGCAAGCAGCTGACCCCGATCCTGGAGAAGGTCGCCGCCGACTATGCGGCGAAGGGGGTCCGTCTCGCCAAGATCAACGTCGACGAGAACAAGGTCATCGCGGCCCAGTTCCGGGTCCAGACCATCCCCACCGTCTACGCCATCTTCCAGGGCCAGCTGGTCGCCGACCTGACCTCGGCCCGGACGGAAGGGCAGCTGACCCGGATCCTCGACCAGATCATCGAGCAATTGCCCCTCCAGGGCGAGGCGCAGCAGCTCGAGGCCGAGATCGAGCCGCTGATCGCCATGGCCGAGGAAGTGCTGGCCGCCGGCGACGCCGGGCGGGCGGTGAACATCTTCGGCCAGATCCTCGACATGGCGCCCGCCCATCCCGAGGTGATCGGCGGGCTCGCCCGCGCGCTCGTTGCCGACGGCAAGCCGGACGAGGCCCGCACTCTGCTCGACGGCGTGCCGGAAGGCGCGGCCAACGATCCTGCGATCGCGCGCGCGCGATCCGCCCTCGCTCTGGCCGAAGTTGCTCCGCCGGGGGCGGACACCGGCGCATATGAGCGCCGGATCGCCGCCGACCCCGACGACCACGAGGCGCGCTACGAGCTGGCCGGCGCGCTGATGGCCGCGGGAAATCGCGACGCCGCGGCCGACCAGCTGCTCGAAAGCATCCGCCGCGACCGGCAGTGGAACGAGGGGGCGGCGAGGAAACGCCTCCTGCAGCTGATGGAGGTGGTCGGGCTCGAGGATCCCTGGGCGGGTGCGCAGCGGCGGCGGCTGTCGGCGATCCTCTTCACCTGATGCCCGGGGATTCGCCCCTGCGCATCCCCGTCTTCCCGCTCGCCGGAGCCATCCTCTTTCCGCGCGCGCAGCTGCCGCTGCACATCTTCGAGCCGCGCTACCGGGCGATGGTCCGCGACGCGCTCGCCACCAACCAGCTGATCGGGATGATCCAGCCGCGCGGCTCCGGCGAGCCGCCGCCTTTGTTCGACGTCGGCTGCCTCGGCCGGATCGCCGGCGCCGAGGAGCTCGACGACGGCCGTTTCAACATCGTCCTCGAGGGCCTCGGCCGGTTCCGCATCGCCCGCGAGGCGCAGGTCGACACGCTCTACCGCCAGGTCGACGCGGAGCGCGGCGGCTTCCACGATTCGGCCGAACCCGATCCGCTCGGCCTCGCCCAGCGCGCCGAGCTGGAGCGGGAGGCGCGGCGCTACGCCGACGTGCTCGGCTATTCGGTCGACTGGGATGCCGTCACCCGGCTGGACGACGAGATGCTGGTCAACGCCATCGCGCAGGTCGCGCCGCTCGACGTCGGCTCGAAGCAGGCCTTGCTCGAGGCGCCCGACATCGCCGAGCGATGCGACCTGCTCGTCCAGTTCATGCAGTTCCAGCGCATGGTGCCGGGCGGGGTTGACGGGCCGGAGACGCTGCAATGACGGACGAGCTGCTGGCGCTGCTGGTGTGCCCGGTGACAAGGTCGCCGCTGAGGTGGGACGCCGAGCGGCAGGAGCTGGTGTCGGAGGCGGCAGGTCTTGCCTATCCGGTGCGCGACGGAGTGCCGGTGATGCTCATCGAGGAAGCGCGGATCCTGGCGCCGTGAACGCTCCGGCCGATCTCGATCTCAGCGGCCGATGGACCGGCATGTTCAACTATCCCGGCCCTTTTCCGCCGGTCGGCTTCGAAGCCGAGCTTCGCGACCTTGGCGGATCGATAACGGGCACGGTGAGCGAACCGGACGAGGATCCGTACGGCACCGGCGGAACCTTGCATGCGGTCGTCGAAGGGTCGCGCCAGGGCAGCGCCGTGACCTTCAGCAAGATGTACGACGACGCCGAGCGCATGCCTGAGCCCGTCTTCTACAGCGGCACGATCCAGCCGGACGGAAACGAGATTTCAGGCCGCTGGGAGATAGCGGGGCAGTGGAGCGGGACCTTCCTGATGGTCCGCCATCCTGGCGCCGCCGAGGCCGCGGAAGAAGAGGCCGGCGAGGAGGTTCCGATGGGAGGCTCTCTACCCGCCGCGGGCTCGTCTGCCGTCTGATCGGGGCCATGGAGCCCGCGACTTGCCTCCCCAGCGATAGCTGGGGAGGGGGACCAGCGAAGCTGGTGGAGGGGTGGCCGGTCCCTGATTCCAAGCCAGATCACCCCTCCACCGCCTTCGGCGGTCCCCCTCCCCATGCTGCGCATGGGGAGGCAAATCAGATCGCCAGTCCCCGAAGCAGCAGCGGCAGCTCGCCGCTCTCGCCGCGGGCCTCCGCCATGAACTGGCTCTTCAGCGGCCCGACCCGCTGGACCACGCCCATTCCGAAGCGCCGGACCGCCGAAGCCGTCCGCCCCGGCACCCCATAGATCCGGGTCAGGCCGTCGGTGGCGGCGGCGACGGTCAGGGTATCGAGGCCGCGCCAGCGCTCGTAGCGGGAGAGCAATTGGGAGTCGCCAAGGTCGAGGCCGAGCCGGGCGCCCTCGACCAGCACCTGGGTGAGCGCGGCGACGTCTCGGAAGCCGAGATTGAGGCCCTGGCCGGCGATCGGATGGATGCCGTGGGCGGCGTCGCCGGCGAGGGCGAGCCGGTCCGCCGTCATCGTCGCCGCATGGTGGAAGCCGAGCGGATAATTCCAGCGCGGGCCGGCCAGCGTCACCTCGCCGAGGAAGCCGCCCATGCGCTTGGCGATTTCGTGCGCCATCGCCCGGTCGGGCAGGTCGATCACCGCCGCGGCATCGGCGGCGGGCACCGACCAGACGATCGCCGAGCGGGTGCCGGGGAGAAGCGGCAGCACGGCGAACGGTCCGGTCGGGTAGAATATCTCGTAGGCCGCGTTCTCATGATGCCGCTCATGCTCGACGGTGAGCACCACGGCCGCATGGTCGTAGCTCCAGCGCGCCATCGGAATGGCGGCGGCCTCGCGAGTCGGCGAGTTGCGCCCCTCGGCTCCGACCAGCAGCGGCGCGGTGATGGCGCGGCCGTCGTCGAGCGCGACCCGCACTCCGGCCGAATCGCGGACGATGCCCGCGGCTTGCGCCGGCATCAGCAGCCGGACCTTGCCGCAATCGAGCGCCGCCTCGCGCAGCACCTGGCGGAGCCGCCGGTTCTCGACCATGATTCCGAGCGGATCGTCCGCCTCAGGGGCGTCGAAGACGATTCCGCCGGGCCGCAGCCCGTCGCTGATCCGGATCGAGAGGATCGGGCAGCCTTCGCCCTCGAGTCGTTCGGCGACTCCGATCGCCTCGAGCATCCGCCACGAGGCGCTGGCGATGGCGGTGGCCCGGCCGTCGAAGGCCGGTGCGACGCTGCGTTCGGGGTCGGCCGGATCGACGACGATCGTGGCCAGGCCGTGGCGGTCGAGCGCGACGGCCAGGGTCAGGCCGATCAGCCCGCCGCCGAGGATGATGACGTCAGCGCGATCCATGTCATGCCTTTCAACGATTTTCCCGCCCTACCGATGCAAAGCTGCAACGCCAAGCGCTTGACCGGGGACTCCCGCCGGGCGCATTGTCGGCCTTGAGAACATTCGGGGCACGGGGATGGCGGCTTCAGCAGCAGCGCAAAGCGACCGCCAGGTCAGGCTGGCGCAGTGGCGGTCGGGGATGAAGCGCAGCATGCGCCGCAGCTGGGCGCTGCTGATCGGCGGCGGCCTCGGCGCCGCGGCGCTGCTTCTGCTGCTCGCCCTGGTCAGCTACCGGCCGACCGACCCGTCGCTCAACACCGCGGCCGCCGGCCCGGTCAGGAACTGGGTGGGAGCGCCCGGCGCGTGGAGCGCGGATCTGCTCCTCAGCCTGTTCGGCCCGCCCGTCGTCCTGCTCCTCCCCCTCATCGTCCTGATCGGAATCCGGATCGCCGCCGGCGCCCCGACCCACCGCTGGCTGCGCTCGCTGATGCTGACCATCCTGGGGCTGGTCTTCGTCGGCGGCGGCGCCTCGCTGCTCGTCGGCAACGCGGTCAACGGACTGCCCGCCAGCTGGGGTGGCGGCGCCGGGCTCTCGCTCGCCAAGCTGATCGACGCCGGCTTGTGGGCGATCGGGGAGCCCGGCATCGCCGAGCCGTTCCGGATCGTCGCCACCGGCCTGTGCGGAGCGGTCGGCCTCGCCCTCTGCTGGTTCGGGCTCGGGCTCAGGGCCGACGAGCGGGCGTGGCTCGCCGCGCGCCGCCTGCCGCGGCTCGAGCGCTCGGTGGCCGACGGAAACGACGAGCTGCCCGAGCCCGAGGACCGGCCGGCCCGCACTCCGGTGATCGTCCCGGCCGAGCCGCCGCGGACCGTGATCAACGATCGGGTGCGGACGCCCCCTTTGGCGAAGCGGCCGCTGCGCGAACGGCAGGCCTCGCTGGCGCTGGGCGATTCCTACCAGCTTCCCGGCCTCGAGCTGCTCTCGCCGGCGCCGCCGCCGGTCGGCGGAGCGCTCGACAAGGCCAGCCTCGAGCGCAACGCCCGACTGCTCGAATCGGTGCTGGACGACTTCTCCGTCAAGGGCGAGATCGTCGAGGTCCGCCCCGGCCCGGTCGTCACCATGTACGAATTGGAGCCGGCGAGCGGGATCAAGGCGAGCCGGGTCATCCAGCTCGCCGACGACATCGCCCGCAACATGTCCGCTTTGTCCGCCCGGGTGGCGACCATCCCGGGCCGGAGCGTCATCGGCATCGAGCTTCCCAATCCGAAGCGCGAGATGGTCGTCCTGTCCGAGCTGATCGCCAGCCACGCCTTCGAGGACCAGGTCGCCCAGCTTCCGATCGTGCTCGGCAAGAACATCGCCGGCGATCCGGTCGTCGCCGATCTCGCGCCGATGCCGCATCTGCTCGTCGCCGGAACCACCGGCTCGGGCAAGTCGGTTGGCCTCAACTGCATGATCCTGTCGCTGCTCTACCGGCTGACTCCGGAGCAGTGCAAAATGATCCTGATCGACCCGAAAATGCTCGAGCTGAGCAGCTACGACGACATTCCGCACCTGCTCGCGCCGGTGGTGACCGAGCCCGCCAAGGCGATCCGGGCGCTGAAGTGGACGGTCGAGCAGATGGAGGAGCGCTACCGGATGATGGCGTCCGTCGGGGTCCGGCAGCTCAGCAGCTTCAACGCCAAGGTTCGCGAATCCAAGGCCAAGGGCCAGGCGATGGGACGGCGGGTGCAGACCGGCTACGACCCGGAGACGGGCCAGCCCAAATATGAGATGGAGGAGCTCGAATACGAGGTCCTGCCGCAGATCGTCGTCGTCGTCGACGAGCTCGCCGACCTGATGATGACCGCCGGCAAGGAGGTCGAGTTCCTGATCCAGCGCCTCGCCCAGAAGGCCCGAGCCGCCGGAATCCATCTGATCATGGCGACGCAGCGGCCCTCGGTCGACGTCATCACCGGCGTCATCAAGGCGAACCTCCCCACCCGGATCTCCTTCGCCGTCACCTCGAAGATCGATTCGCGGACCATCCTCGGCGAGCAGGGGGCGGAGCAGCTGCTCGGCAAGGGCGACATGCTCTACATGCCCGGCGGCAAGCAGATCGCCCGGGTCCACGGCCCCTTCGTCTCCGACGAGGAGGTTCGCGCCGTCGCCGAGCATTGGCGGGCCCAGGGCCGGCCCGATTATGTCCAGGCGGTCACCGAGGAGCCCGAGGACGGCGGCTACATGTTCGAGGGCCAGCCGACCGGCGAGGACGATCCCGAGGCCCAGCTCTACCGCAAGGCCATCCAGACGGTGGCCGAGAGCCAGAAGGCCTCGACCTCCTACCTGCAGCGCCAGCTCAGGGTCGGCTACAACAACGCCGCGCGCCTCATCGAGCGGATGGAGAAGGACGGCATCGTCAGCGCCCCCGACCATGTCGGCCGCCGCGAGGTGCTGGTCGATCCGGAAGGCCGGCCGCTTTAGCGATCGACCCCTCTCCCTGCAGGGGAGAGGGAGGGGCCCGCCTGCCGCAGGCAGGTGGGAGGGTGAGGGCCCGATCGACCGAAAGCGCCCTCACCCTGGCGAGCTTCGCTCGCCTGTCCCTCTCCCCTGCAGGGAGAGGGTAAGGGAACCCACGGGTTCAGAGGGCATTCAAAGTGGAAAGGCTAGCGCCGCCGCAAAATTCCACCCGATGGAGATATAGAATGACGCGTTTCAAGACGCTCGCCCTCGCCGCCGCGCCGGTCGCGGCCATCGCCATGCTGGCGCAGCCGGCGCCGGTGGTCGCCCAGGCCGCCTCGCCGCTGGCGCAGGTGACCAACCACCTCAAGGCGGTCAACACGATGGTCGCCGGCTTCCGCCAGACCGACCGCAAGGGCCGCAGCCTCACCGGCACGATGACCCTGAAGCGTCCCGGCAAGCTGCGCTTCCAGTATCAGAAGGGCGTGCCGATGCTGATCGTCGCCGACGGCCGCAAGCTCAACATGATCGACTATGAGACGAAGCGGGTCGACAGCTGGCCGATCGGCCGCTCGCCGCTGGGCGTCATCCTCAACCCCAATCCCGACCTCAGCAAGATCGCCAGGGTCGTCCGCAACGATTCGCAGACCCTGCTCGTGCAGGTTCGCGACAAGCCCGAATTCGGAACGATCACGCTCGGTTTCGCGAAGGTGGCGAGCGCTCCGGCGGGCCTTTTGCTGCAGGGCTGGACGGTGATCGACGGCCAGAACAACCGCACCACCGTCAAGCTGACCGGCCAGCGCTTCAACGTCGGAGTGGCCGACAGCGCCTTCACTTTCCAGCGGCCGGTGAAGGGCAAAGGCTGAAGCCATTCATCGCGGCGACAGGAATGAGATAGTAATACATATTCTGCGATTGCGGGTGGTCGCTGTCGGGTTTTCCCCCTGTTGCCCGGCTCACCGCCGCGATCGCGCCTCGCGTAGACCACGCTTGGTTGGCCCCCGTTCCACGCCCCCGGAGCGGGGGCCTTTGCGTTGCGGGCCGCTGCGGCTAGAGCCTTAGACCATGTCTTCAACGCTCAAGATCGCCTCCTGGAACATCAATTCCGTGCGCGCCCGGCTCGACATCGTCGAGAAGTTCCTGCGCGAGGAAGCGCCCGACATATTGTGCCTTCAGGAGATCAAGGTCTGCGACGCCGATTTCCCGGCGGCGATGTTCGCCCGCCTCGGCTACGTCCACCAGATCGTCTGCGGCCAGCGCATGCACCATGGCGTGGCGATCCTGAGCCGGCTTCCGGCGCGGGAGGAGGAACGGCACGACTGGCAGGCCAATGGCGAGGCCCGGCACATCGGAGTCCGGCTCGAATGCGGAATCCGGCTCGAGAACGTCTACGTCCCCGCCGGCGGCGACACTCCGGACCGGGAGTCGAATCCCAAGTTCGGCCAGAAGCTCGACTTCATCGAGCGGATGACGAGCTGGTCGGAAGGCTGCCGCTGCCCGACGATCATCGTCGGCGACTTCAACGTCGCCCCGCTCGAATGCGACGTCTGGAACCACAAGCAGCTCCTCACCGTCGTCAGCCACACGCCGATCGAGGTGGAAGCGCTGGCCCGGCTCCAGTCGAGCAACGACTGGGTCGATCTCGGCCGCCATTTCCACCCCGCCCCCCAGCGCCTCCACACTTGGTGGAGCTACCGCTCGCCCGACTGGACCCGGAACGACCGCGGCCGCCGCCTCGACCACATGTGGGCTACCCCGGACGTCGCCCGCCAGGCCGTGCGCCACGTCGTCCACGAACCCTGCCGCAACTGGACCCGGCCTTCGGACCACGTCCCGCTGGTCACGGAATTCGCGATTTGAGCGGCGGGCGCGACGTCGCCCGCGCGATCGACGCGCTTCGGCGCGGCTGGCCGGTGCGGATCGACGGCATCGGCTTCCTCGCCGTCGAGACCGCCGACGAGGCCGCTCTCGCCGCCTTCGACTCGGCCGGCCCGGCGGACCTGCTGATCTCGGGCCACCGCGCCGTGACCCTCAAGCTCGCCAACCAGCGCGACGCCGTTCCGACCGGCCCGGTGCGGATCGAGCGGACCGCTCTCACGCTCGCGCAAGCCACCGCCGTCGCCGATCCCGCGCTCGACCTTGCCCGTCCGCTCAAGGGCCCGTTCCGCACCCGCGAGCTCGCCTGCGACCGCTCCGCCCGGGCGGCGATCGGGCTGGCGCGCCGGGCCGGCCTGCTGCCGGCCCTGTTCATGGCGGGCGCCGCCGGGGAGGACGAGACCGCGGTCGCCGCGGCCGATATCGAGGCGTTCGAGAGCGCTTCCTCGCTTCGAATCGCGTCGCGGGCGAAGCTGCCGACCCGATTCGCCGAGCAGGCCGAGGTCGTCGCCTTCCGCTCGGACGACGACGGCGCCGAGCACGTCGCCCTGATCGTCGGAACCCCGTCCGGCGGACCGCCGCTGGTCCGGCTGCACAGCGAATGCCTGACCGGCGACGTGCTCGGCAGCCTGAAATGCGACTGCGGGCCGCAACTGCGCGCCGCGATCGCGGCGATCGCGACGAGCGGCTGGGGCATCCTGCTGTACCTGCGCCAGGAAGGGCGCGGGATCGGGCTGGTCAACAAGCTGCGCGCCTATGCGCTCCAGGATCAGGGCTTCGATACCGTCGACGCCAACACCCGGCTGGGGTTCGCAGTCGATTCGCGCGATTTCGGGGTCGCGGCACGGATGCTTGCGCTGCTCGGCCAGGACGGCGTGCGGTTGCTGACCAACAACCCCGCCAAGGTCGCCGGGCTGGAGGCGGCCGGCATCGCGATCGTCGAACGCGTGCCCCACAGCCTGCCCTCCAACCCGCACAATGAACGCTATCTCGCGACCAAGCGCGACCGC
>DASVRO010000033.1:0-21537 GCA_036388575.1 Allosphingosinicella sp. | reverse complement strand
GACGATGAACACCTTCCTCGGCGCCGCCCAGAAGCTGACCGTGGACGCGCTCGACGAGCAGCAGGTCCGCGACTCCGCGATCCTCTACCTCGAAGGCTATCTGTGGGATCCCGAGACGCCGCGCGCGGCGATGGAGCGGGCGATCGAGATCACCCGCCAGGCGGGAGGCGCGGTCGCCTTCACCCTGTCCGACAGCTTCTGCATCGAGCGCCACCGCGACAGCTTCAACGCCCTGATCGACAGCGGCCGGCTCGACATCCTCTTCGCCAACGAGGCCGAGATCGTCTCGCTGACCGGCGAGGAAGGCTTCGACGAAGCGGTGGCGGCGACGGCGGCGCGGGTGAAGGTGCTGGTCGTCACCCGCGGCGAGAAGGGCGCGGTCGCCGTCGAGGGCGGAGAGGCGGCGCAGGTCGCGGCGGAGCCGGTCGAGCGGATCGTCGACACGACCGGCGCCGGCGATCTGTTCGCGGCGGGGTTCCTGGCCGGGCGCGCCCAGGGGCGCTCGAACGCCGACAGCCTGCGCATGGGCGCGATCGCCGCCGCCGAGGTCATCTCGCACTACGGCGCGCGGCCGGAAGCGGACCTGAAGGCGCTGGTGGCGCAGCGGCTCGGCTGAAAAAGAAAGGGAGGCCGAAGCCTCCCTTCCAGACGTTACGGGTCTTGCCGGCGGACGACCGTTCCGCCGTCAGGATCGGGATTGTCTTCCGGGAACATGGGCATCTCGTCGTCGGCCATGACCGGACGGCCCTTGTGAAGCTTCGAATTGTGCATCCCGTAGACGAAATAGAGGACGATCATCGCCGCCGTGTAATAGCCGAAGATGATCAGGACGTAGGTCGGAACCGTGGTGATCAGCCACAGGCAGGAGGCGATGCCGAGGATCGGGACGACCGGATAGAGCGGGACCCGATAGCCGCGCGGGATTTCCGGATGGGTGCGGCGGAGCCAGATCACCGCGAGGCAGACCACCGCGAAGGCGGCCAGCGTTCCAACCGACGTCATGTCGCCGAGGCTGTTGATGTCGAAGAAGCCAGCGGCCAAGGCGACGATGATGCCGACCAGCAGCGTGTTGATCCAGGGCGTGCGGAACTTCGGATGGACCCGGGCGAACACCTTGGGCATCAGGCCATCGCGGGCCATGGTGTAGAAGATCCGGGTCTGGCCGTACATCAGGACGAGGATCACGGAGGTGAGGCCGATGATCGCTCCGACCTTCACCGTCTTGGCGAACCAGGCCCATTCGGGCCCGAAGGCGTCGACCGCGACCGCGACCGGATCGGGCACGTTCAGCGAATGGTAGGGGACGATCATGGTCATGACGATCGACACCAGGATGTAGATGATCGTGCAGGCGACGAGGCTGCCGATGATCCCGAACGGCATGTCCTTGCCGGGATCCTTGGCTTCCTGGCCGGCCGTGGAGACGGCTTCGAAGCCGATATAGGCGAAGAAGACGATCGAGGCGGCGCGAAGCACTCCGCTCCAGCCGAACTCGCCGTCCTTGCCGGTCGGCTCGGGGATGAACGGGTCCCAATTGGGCGTGTAGGCCGGAAGGTTGGAAAGGATGATGAAGCCGCCGACGAGGATGAAGGCGACCAGCACCGTCACCTTGATGGCGACGATCGCATTGTTGAACTTGGCGGATTCGGAAACGCCGAAGCAGAGCAGGGAGGCGAGCGCGGCGCAGACCAGGAAGGCGGGAAGGTTGAAGGCGTAGACGACGGGCGCTCCGTTCACGAGCACGTCGACCCCGTCCTTCTGCATATGGTAGCCGGTGGGCCCGGTGAGGGCGGCGGGTATGTGTATGCCGATGTCGCCCAGCAGGCTCACCATATAGCCGGACCAGCCGACCGCGACGACCGAGGCGGCAAGGCCATATTCGAGCAGCAGAAGCGCGCCCATGATCCAGGCCGCGAACTCGCCGATCGTGGCGTAGCTGTAGGTGTAGGCGGAGCCGGAGACCGGCAGGGTCGAGGCAAGCTCGGCATAACAGAGGCCGGCGAAGGCGCAGACGAGGCCGGCGATGGCGTAGGCGATGAGCACGGCCGGCCCGGCATGAAGCGCCGCGGCGTTGCCGGTGCGAACGAAGATGCCCGCGCCGATGATGCAGCCGATGCCGAGGAAGACCAGGTTCCATGCGCCGAGCGAGCGCTTCAGCTCGCTGGTCCGGGTTTCCTCCTGAACCATCTCGACCGTCTTGCGGGCGAATATTCGCCCGAGAAAGCCGTTCGGTGCCGCAGTCGCCATTCACTATCCCCTTCGACGCTTGTTTGTTTTGCGGCGCAGCCTAGCGGCTGCCGCCCGCCGCGCAACCGATTTCACCTCGCCAGCATCGGCCCTAACCGCCCTCCGCCGAAGAGGTGGACGTGGAGATGCGGCACTTCCTGGCCGGAGTTCATCCCGACATTGGCGAGCAGCCGGTAGCCCGGCTCGACCAGCCCCTGGTCCCGCGCCACCCTGCCGACGGCGCGCACGAAGCCGGCGATCTCCTCGGCCGAGGCGCGCTCGGAGAAGTCGTCCCAGGAAACATAGGCGCCGGTGGGAATGACGAGGATGTGGACCGGGGCCTGCGGATTGATGTCGTGGAAGGCCAGGGCGTGCTCGTCCTCGTAGACGGTCTTGGCGGGAATCTCGCCGCGCAGGATGCGGGCGAAGATGTTGGAATCGTCATAGGGCCGGGTGGCGTCGATCGGCATCGGGTCTGCGCTCCTTCTCCTGGTCTCCCTCCAACATGGATCAGACGGCGAGGCAACCGGGTTGACCCACGGCTTACCGGCGTTACCACGTGAGACATGCAAGGTGAGACGCCCGACAGCCTGATTCCCTACGACGAGATCGTCCAGGAGGCGCTTCGCGCGGTCGTCGGCCGGGTGCTCGGCGAGGTCGAGACGACCGGGCGGCTTCCGGGCGACCATCATTTCTACATCACCTTCAAGACCGGAGCGGCCGGAGTCGATATCCCCAGGCACCTGTCCGAGCGGTTCCCGGACGAGATGACGATCGTCATCCAGAACCGGTTCTGGGACCTGAAGGTCGGCGATGACGGCTTCGAGGTGGGCCTCAGCTTCAACCAGGCGCCGGCCCGGCTGGTCATCCCCTTCTCCGCGGTGACCGGCTTCCACGATCCGGCGGTCAATTTCGCGCTCCAGTTCCAGGCGACCGCCGAAGAGGGCGGCCCCCAGGAGCATGAAGCCGCCGAGAACGACCCGCCCGCCGCCGAACCGATCGAGGACGGCTCCAACGTCGTCTCGGTGGATTTCAGCCGAAAGAAATAGCCCCGTCATCCCGGCGGAGGCCGGCGGATCTTTCTCCGGGGTGACGCGCACATCGGCGGCCGCTAAAGGCCCCGCCATGATAGCAGCCGACACCGCCCGCATCGAAACCGACAGCTTCGGACCGATCGACGTCCCCGGCGACGCCTATTGGGGCGCCCAGACCCAGCGCTCGATCGAGAACTTCCCGTTCGGGCCGCGCGAGACGATGCCGGTGGAGGTCGTCCACGCGCTCGGCTTCGTCAAGCAGGCGGCGGCGCGGGTCAACGCCCGCAGCGGCGAGCTCGACGCCGAGATCGGCGAGGCGATCCAGCAGGCGGCGGGCGAGGTGGCGAGCGGCATCCACGACGACCAGTTCCCGCTCGTCATCTGGCAGACCGGTTCGGGCACCCAGTCCAACATGAACGCCAACGAGGTGATCGCCGGCCGCGCCAACGAGATCATCACCGGCCAGCGCGGCGGCAAGAGCCCGGTCCATCCCAACGACCATGTCAACAAGGGGCAGTCGTCGAACGACAGCTTCCCGACCGCGATGCACATCGCCGCCGCCCGAGCCGTCGAGTCCCGGCTGATCCCGGCGCTTCAGGCGATGCAGCGCCGCCTCGCCGGCCAGGCTCAGGCCTGGGATGCCATCGTCAAGATCGGCCGAACCCACCTCCAGGACGCGACTCCGCTCACCCTCGGCCAGGAATTCTCCGGCTATGCGGCGCAGGTCGACGCCGGGATCGAGCGGCTGAAAGGAGTCATGCCGCGGCTGCTCCAGCTTGCCCAGGGCGGCACCGCCGTCGGCACCGGCCTCAACGCCCCGAAGGGCTTCGCCGAGGCCTTCGCGGCCGAGGTGGCGAAGCTGACCAAGCTCCGCTTCACCTCCGCGCCCAACAAGTTCGAGGCGCTGGCCGCGCACGACACTTTGGTCGAGCTGTCGGGCGTGCTCAACGTCGTCGCCGTCTCGCTGACCAAGATCGCCAACGACATCCGGCTGCTCGGCTCGGGCCCGCGCTGCGGCCTCGGCGAGCTGAAGCTGCCCGAGAACGAGCCGGGCAGCTCGATCATGCCGGGCAAGGTCAATCCGACCCAGGCCGAGATGCTGACGATGGTCGCCGCGCAGGTGATGGGCAATCATGTCGCGGTCACCGTCGGCGGCCTGCAGGGCCATCTCGAGCTGAACGTGTTCAAGCCGGTGATCATCGCCAACGTGCTGCGCTCGATCGACCTGCTGGCGACCGGCGCCGAGAGCTTCACCGAGCGCACCCTCGACGGCCTCGAGCCGGACGAGCGGCGAATCGCCGAGCTGATGAACCGGTCGCTGATGCTGGTGACGGCGCTGGCCCCCGAGATCGGCTACGACAATGCCGCGGCCATCGCCAAGCACGCCCACAAGAAGGGCCTGACCCTGAAGGAAGCCGGACTTGAGCTGGGGCTGGTCGACGCCGAGACGTTCGACCGGGTGGTCAGGCCGGAGGCGATGCTCGGGCGCTAACTCCGCCGCAACTGGCGGTCTGCCTTCAGGCGCCGGTGGAAATCGTCGATGGCGCGCCGCGAGCCGATGAGGATGGTCGTCGTCATGAGCAGGATGAAGCCGGCCCACGGCCATTCGAGCCCGGCGACCAGCGGGCCGAGGTAGCCGGCCAGGATCCCGAGCGCGAAGATCGTCCAGGCGGCGCGCTCCCACGGCTCTACCGGGTGGTGCGACACCCGAGATTCAGCCGGCGCCGACCCGGCCGGAGGCCGCCCGGGCGGGCCGAGGCGATCGCTCCAATAAGGAAAATTGTAGAATCGTCCCTTGCTGCGCATTTCGCGCGCCGTCGGCGGCTGGAGGGGGGTGAATTCCGCTCCGGAGAGGCCGGCCGCGCGCCAGGCGTCGACGATCTCTCCGTCGGCGATGAAATGGGTGCCGTAACGGGCGAACCGGAATGCGTGCCAGTCCTCGGGAAAGCCGGGCAGCATGTGTATGTCGTTCAGCCTCGTGATCGCCGGATTGGTCGCGACATCGGGCGCATCGGGATTGCGATGCGCGTAGGTCGCGAAATCGGAACTGGCTTCGTCGAACCGCTGGACGAGGCGAGCCACGTCCATCAGCCAGTAGGTCGCAATCGGGCGGCCCTGCCCGTCGATCGTCTCGCATTCCTCGAACTCGAAAGCCGCGGCATCGATGCGCTCGAGGAGCGCCTTCGCCTTCCCCGACACCCAATAGGGTCCGTAGCCGTAGAAATCGTACAGCCGCCGCCGCGGGCTGAGTCGGAACTTCGGCCGCTCGGTGAAGGTCGGCAGGCCGACGCAGGTCGACATGCCCGAACCCTCGATCCGGTGCCGGTGCCGGCCGAGAAGGCTGCCATTGGGTGTGCAGCTTCGCTTGTTCGGCCAATCGTAGGCGGCCGCGTCACCGGTGAGGATCTTGTCGAACAGGTAGAACCGGCGCCGTTCTGGATTGGGAGGCGGCCCGCCGGGCTCCACCCGATCAGCGGAAGCGGTAATTGAGCCGGACTCCGATCGTGTCGAGGCCGGGATTCTGGGCGCTGAACACCTGGGCGTGGCTGAGATGGACCCAGCTCGCCTCGACGGACATTCGGTCGGAGACCTGGGCGCCGATGCCAAGTTCGGGCGCGAACAGGATTCGGGAGCCGAAGTCGATGCGCTCGTCGCCCGGCACGACCTGGCCGGGGCCGGTGTGGACGGCGAGGCCGATGCCGGGTCGCAGGTAGAAGCGGCCGCCGATCTTCCAGCTGATGCCCGCCGACGCGAAATGGGTGTCGCCGGCGGTGTTGACCGAGACGAAGGCGTGCGGGCTGGGGGCGCCGACGGCACGAAGCGAGCGGATCCTGTCGCCGCGCCAGCCGAGCTCCAGGTCGACTCCGTCCTCGAAGCCGCTCTTGGTCAGCCCGGTGTCGACGTCGTGAGCGAAGACGCCCCCGAAAATCTCGGAGGCCTCGACCGGGGCGGCGGCGAGAAGGACGGCGGCGATGGCGAAGAATGGCTTCATGCCGCCCGAAACCCCCCGCCGGAACCGGTGGTTCCGGAAGGGAACGGCTCCGGCGGGCGCGGGTTGAGGAATCATGAGCAACGAACCGACCGCTCCGGGCGACGAAGCCGCGCCCGGCACCCCCGGCACCGGCGAGAATATCTGCCGGCACTGCAACGGCACCGGCGAGCATGACGGCGTGCCCTGCCCCGTCTGCGACGGCACCGGCAAGGTCATCGAAGGCCTCGCCGGAGGCTGACCGGCCGGGCCTGGGGAATCTCCCTAACCCATATCAGAAGCAGGGTTTTTCGCGGAACTGGCGACGTGCGCGGTCGCTTCCGGGCTATCCCGCTGCCCATAGGAGCCCCGCATGATCCGCCCCCTTCTCGTCGCTTCCGCCGCCTCGCTCGCCCTCGCCGCCTGCGCAACGGACTCCGAAATGGCCGCCGGCACCGGCGGCGCCTCCGCCGCCGTCGACATGACCCCCGAAGAGCGCACCGCCTACGTCCAGATGGCGGCGGCGAGCGACTTGTACGAGATCCAGTCCTCGCAGCTCGCCACCTCGCGCGCCCAAAGCCCGGAGGTCCGAGCCTTTGCGCAGATGCTGATCGAGCATCACACGATGACGACCCAGCAGCTGACCGCGGCGGCCAGCGCCGCCGGGACTCCGCCGAGGCCCACCTTGATGCCGATGCAGGCCGACATGATCGCGCAGCTCCAGGCCGCCAGCGGCGCGCAGTTCGATCGGGTGTACATGCGCCAGCAGGTTCAGGCGCACCAGATGGCGCTCGCTCTCCACCAGAATTACGCGCGCGACGGCGACACCGAGAGCCTTCGCGCCACCGCGAGCGCCGCCGTGCCGATCATCCGCCAGCATCTGGATCGAGCGCGCGCGCTGAGGTGATTTCTGCCTCCCCATCGAAGATGGGGAGGGGGACCACCGAAGGTGGTGGAGGGGTGATCTGACGAGGCTTCTGCCAGTTACCCCTTCACCAGGCATAGCCTGGTCCCCCTCCCCATGCTGCGCACGGGGAGGCAGTTCAAGCGCCTCCCTGCCAGGCCCTGATCGAGTCGCTCGGGGCGAGCAGCATGATGACGTTGAGGGTCAGGTTGTCGCGGATGATCGCCAGCGTCAGAAGCTCGAAAGCCAGGGCGAGCACGACTGTCGCCCAGACCGGCAGCCGCCGGGCCAGAGCGAAGCCGACGACCATCCAGCCGATGTCGGCCATCGAGTTGATCACGCTGTCGCCCGAATAGCCGAGCGCCATCGTCGCCTCGCGGTAGCGGTCGATGATGAACGAGCTGTTCTCGAGTATCTCCCAACCCGCCTCGATCAGAACGGCGGCGAGCACCCGGTCGCCCGGCGGGTTGCGGCGCAGGAACAGCCAGCCGAGGAAATAGAAGAGGAAGCCGTGGATGATGTGGCTCGGCGTATACCAGTCGGCGAGATGCTGGCTGTTGTCGGGGCCGTTGACGGTTCCGACCCACAGCTTGACCACGCCGCAGGTGCAGATCGGCGGCCGGCCCATCCACAGCAGGATCGCCGCGGTCAGGGCGGCGAGGCCGAGGGCGGCGAACCAATAGCCGCGGGGGACGGGCGGTGCCCTCATCGCGTCATCCCGGCGCAAGCCGGGACCCCGGGGGGTGAAATGCGGCGGGGTTCATCACCCGGCAAGGTCCCGGCTTTCGCCGGGATGACGGATCTGGCGCTGCTCATGCCTCGGCCATATCCTTCAGCTTCACCACGGTGCGCCAGTTGCGTCCGGTAGCCGGCGATCCGCAGGCCTTGTCGATCAGAGCAGGCGTCAGCTTCGACGTTCCGACGCCCTGCGGATAGTGGAGCCAGAGCGCGCCCCCGGCGGCCTCGACCTTCTCGCCGGCTTGCGCCCGCTCCGTCAGCCTCTCCGCGGCGTCCGGCTTCAGCGGCAGCTTGGGGACGAGGAGCTGGAGCCGGTTGGGCTCGTCGCGCGCGGCATCGGGGAAGGGGTTGGCGGCGGCGCAGGCCGCCCATTGCGTGGCGGTGCGCACCATCACCGGCACGTCGAGGCCGAAGCGGTCCTTTATCGCCTCCTCCAGCTTCTTCTCGAGAGCCTCGGCCTTGCCGGGCGCGGCGAAGACGACGTTGCCGCTCTGGATGTAGGTCTCGACTTCCTTCCAGCCGAGCTCGCCGACGCACAGCGCGCGAAGCTCGGCCATCGGCAGCTTTCGGCCGCCGACGTTGACGGCGCGGAGCAGGGCGATCGAGCGGGCCATGTCCCTACCTGCTTGACGCATGGCGGCTCGGCAAGCCAGTAGCACGCATGGAAATCGCAGCCGCCTTCCAGCGACGGGGCCTCCTCTTCGTCCTTTCCAGCCCGAGCGGCGCCGGTAAGTCGACCATCGCCCGAATGCTGCTCAAGGCCGACGACGGGATCACCATGTCGGTTTCGGCGACGACGCGGCCGATCCGGCCCGGCGAGAAGGACGGGCGGGACTATCATTTCGTCGACGACGCCGGCTTCGACTCGCTGGCCGAGGGCGGCCATTTCCTCGAATCGGCCCATGTCTTCGGCTACCGCTATGGAACCCTCAAGAGCGAGGTGCTCAAGACGATCGAGGGCGGGCGCGACGTGCTGCTCGACATCGACTGGCAGGGCACGCAGCAATTGAAGCAGGTCGATCCCGACATCGTCCGCGTCTTCATCCTGCCGCCCTCGACGGAGGAGCTGGAGCGGCGGCTGCGCGCTCGCGGCACCGACAGCGAGGAGGTCATCCGCCGGCGGATGGAGCGGGCGGCGACGGAGATGAGCCACTGGGCCGAATATGATTACGTGCTGATCAACAACGACGCCGAGAAATGCCGCGAGCTGGTCCACAACATCCTCAAGGCAGAGCGGCTGAAGGCGACGAGGCGAGTCTTCCTCGACGATTTCGTGCGCGAGCTGATCGTCTGATTGGCTTCAAGCCGCATTCGGCATAGGATTGCCCGGCAACCAAAGGGGGTTACTATGGTACGCACCGTGATCGGCGGACTCGTGGCCGGCGTCATCATCTTCGTCATGGCGTTCATCTTCTGGGCGAGCCCGCTCGGCGCCATCGCCTTCACCAAGACCAGCGACGCCCAGGTCGCCGCAGTCCATACTTCCCTCGCCCAGAACCTGACGCAGAGCGGAACCGGCACCTACCTGATCCCCGATCCGGGCAGCCGCGAGGGCGCTGCCCTCTATGCGAGGGGGCCGGTGGCGACCGTGACCTTCAACGCCGGCGGCTTCTCGCCCGAGGACATGAGCGCGCTCCTGCCCGGAATCATCCTGGCCGTCGCCACCGGGCTGCTGATGTCGTTCGGCCTGGCCGGCTTCGGCGGCGGGCGCGGCTTCGCCGACGCCGCCCGGCTGGTCGTCCTCTACACGCTCGGAATCGCGCTTTGGGAATGCCTGACCAATCCCATCTTCGGCCATGCCGACTGGCGGTTCTGGATCTATTCGCTGGTCGCCACCGCGATCACCTTCATCGTCCCCGGCCTGGTCATTGCGCGCTGGTTCCTGCCGGCGGCCCATTCGGCGGCCTATCGCGAGACTCCGGCCGCCGAAGCGAACGAAACCGTCTAAAGGCGAACGCAACCCTGCTCCCCGGCCAAGGCCGGGGTCCAGCGGCGCGGAGGAAAGACCAGGTCGTATCGACATTCAGCAGGCTGGCGTGTCTGCTTTTTCCTCTCCCCGGCGGGGAGAGGGGGAAGCGAAGCGCCCGCAGAATGTCGATACAGCCTGAATCCCGGCCTTCGCCGGGAAACGAGACACCCTAGAGCAAGGTCAGGAAGAAATAGGCTCCCTCGAACTCCCGCCGCCGGTTCTCGAGCGAGGCGGCGGCGAGGGGGTCCGCGCCCCATTGCTCGGCCTGCCAAGCCTCGTCGAGCATGGCCGCGTCCCAGGCCGTCTCGAGCCCGATCGCGCCTTCGGCCAGAGCCAGAGCGACGATCAGCGAGCCGGAGATGGTGACCAGAGGCGAAAGCCCGGCGAGCTGGAACGCACTTCGGGCCGCGACGGCCCGGCCGAGCCGCTCGACGGTGGCGGCCGGCTGGCGGCGGTGCATGATTCCGGCCGTGGTCTCGATCTCGACCTCGAACCGGGTGCGGGCCCAGGCGAGTAGCGGGTCCCAGGTCTCCTCCTGGCGCTCAACCAGGCTGCGCGGCCCTTCGGCGCGGTAGCAGAGCAGGTCGCTCTCGCCATATTCGGCGAGGCTCCGGGCGAAGCCGGCGGGATCGGGCTCGACCCGGTCGACCGCCGCGTTGGCGAGGCCGGTGAGCGGCATCGAGCGCGGGTCGAGCTGCTCGCCCTGCACGTTCCATTCGGCGGCGATCGCTTCGGCCAGCTCCTCGGTCGGGACCCGAAGCAGGTTGCGCCCGGGCGTGCGCACCGGCCGCCCGTCGAGAAGGATCGAAACCCCGCCCTCTTCGGGGGAGGCGGCGGCTTGGCCGTAGAAGCGCTTCATGGCCCGGGCGGGGTCTTCCACCGGGCCGCGAGCCATTTCGGGCCCCAGAAGCTCGCGACGAGCCCGGCCAGCGCGAGCGGCAGCCCGACCGCCATCGACCCTCCGTTGACGAGGAAATCGCTGTGCCAGATGGCGAGGCCGAAAAGGACGATGACGGTGCCGCCGATCCGCACCAGGTTGATCGCGATGAAGCGGTTGCGCCACATCGTCTCGTCGTCTTGGGGAGTCATTGGGCAGCCCTCGTCATCATCCGAGCCGTCGCGCGCTCGCCCCGTTCGACGAGCGCGCCGGCGATCCTGGCCCGTACCGCGTCGGGCTTGTCCTGGTCCATCTTGGCCGTGCCCCGCCAGGCCTCGATGCGTATCTCGAAACCGGTGATCGCCTTGAGCAGGCCCTCGAACCGCCCCGGGCTCATCTTGTCCCGGGTCCAGGGGATCTTCGGCGCCAGCCGAGCCTCCTGCTCGGCGGAGACGTCGTCGACCAGCCGCGCCAGCTCGTCCGGATCGAGCGTCCGAACCGGCCCTTCCAGTTCGACGGCGACATAATTCCAGGTCGGCACCCGGTCCTCCAGCCCATACCATTCGGGGCTGATATAGGCGTGCGGGCCGGAGGCGACGAACAGCGCCGCGCCGCCAGCGGCCAGCGCCGGGTGGGCGAGGTTGCCGCGCGAGACGTGGAAGCGGAGGCGCTCGCCGTCGAGAAGAACCGGCACGTGGACCGCTCGCGGCCCCTCGGCCGCGGTGACGAAGACGATCCCGAAGCCGAGCTCGCGCACCAGCGCCGCCATCGAGTCGCGATCCTGGATGTGGAACTTGCGGTTGGGATGCATCAGCCGCGCCCCCTGCCCCGCCGCTCGCCCTTGCGCTCCTTGCGCCTCGACTTGGCGGCGGCGGAGATGGCGCGGCGCTTGCCTTCCGCGGTCTCGGAGAATTTGACCTCGTCGAGCGGCAGGTCGCCGAGCGCGAGATCGAAGCCGAGATTGGCCATCGTCTCGGCGAAGTGCGCTGGAAGCCCGGCGGTGACGTCGATCCGGTCGCCGTCGGGATGGTCGATCCGGAGGCGGCGGGCGTGGAGGTGAAGCTTGCGGCTTATGGCGCCGGTCAGGAAGGCGTCGGGACCGCCATATTTGCCGTCGCCGAGGATCGGGTGGCCGATCGCCGCCATGTGGACCCGGAGCTGGTGGGTGCGGCCGGTCAGCGGCTGGAGTTCGAGCCAGGCGGCGCGGTTGCCGGCGCGCTCGATCATCCGGTAGCGGGTCCTCGCCGTGAGCCCCCCCTCGCCCTCCTCGACATGCATCTTCTCGCCGCCCGTCCCGGGCTGCTTGGCGAGCGGCAGGTCGATATAGCCGTCGGCGATGTCGGGGACGCCGGTGACGATCGCCCAATAGACCTTGCGAGCGGTCCGGGCGGAGAAGGCCTTGGAGAAGAAGCCGGCGGCCCGCGCGGTGCGGGCGAGGAGGAGCACTCCGGAAGTGTCCTTGTCGAGCCGGTGGACGAGCTTGGGACGGTTGCCGGATTCGTCGGCGAGACCGTCGAGCAGGCCGTCGAGATGGGTCCGGGTCTTGGTACCGCCCTGGGTGGCGAGGCCGGGCGGCTTGTCGACGACGATCGCCTGGGAGTCGCGATGGATGACGATCTCGTTGACGAAGGCGATCTCGTCGTCGCTGAGCCTGGGCCGCTCCGGCTTCGCCCGGACGGGAGCGGCGACGGCGGTTTCGGCCGGAGGGACCCGGATCGTCTGGCCGGCCTCGACCCGGTCGCCGGGCGCGGCCCGCTTGCCGTCGACCCGAAGCTGCCCGGTCCTCGCCCAGCGCGACACGGTGTTGAAGCTGGTGTCGGGAAGATGCCGCTTGAACCAGCGGTCCAGGCGGATGCCGTCGTCGTCGGGCGCAACGGTGAACTGGCGGACCTCGGTCATCGGCGGCGATGTAGCGCCGCCGAGCGCCCTCCGCCAGCCTAGCGCCCGTTATTGGCGATCAGGGCGACCTCGGAGCCCTTCGGCTTCGGGGTGACGATCAGGTAGAAGGCGCCATTGTCCTTCTGGTTGGAGCCGGCGAGGACATGATCGCCGTCGCGCAGCTGGTGCTCGGACGTATAGCCGGCTCGGACCGCCTGCGTATGGTACCAGTTGAGGACCGGCTCCCAGGCGGCGGCGGTGGTGAAGGTGACGACCCGGGTGCTGCAGCCCGACGAATTGTTGGCCGCCGCCTCGGTCACCCGGCCTCCGGGATAGACCGGAAAGTTCGGGGCGAGGCGCTTCGCCCAGGCCATGTTGTAATCGAACCGGGCGGCATCCGCGCAATTCTTGCCGAGCGCCGCGGTCGCCTTGGCGCTGCCGGCGGACGCGGCCGGGTCGGCGGCCGGATAGCCGGCGCTGGCCGGACCGGCCGGGGCTCGGCCGCCGTTGCGGTTCGACTGGTTGTCGAGATTGCCGTCGACGAGGATCTGGTCGTTGAGCGCGCTGGCGATCTCCGGATCGGTATCGTTGGCCGCCGCGGCCTTGTCGTCGCCCCGGAACCAGCCGCAGGCGGAGAGCGCGAGCACCGCCGCCAGGGCGGTCAGGCGAAGCTTGGAAAAGGCGCGATCGGTCATCTGGGCGGGCTCCTTGAAGCGCCGCTATGCCGCATCCGCACGGAAAATGGGTGACGAGAGATGGTTAACCGCAGGTCCCGCCCGCCCCTGTCCCGCTTCGGGACTGCCAGAAGGCGAAGCTTTCCGCCTGGACCCGCTCGACGAACCGCCGCGCCTCGGGCCCTTCCCACGGTCCCTGATAGCCGCGCGAGCGTGCGCCGCCGGCCGCCCACCAGCCCTGGCCGGGCATGCCGTCGCTCTGCCGGACGACCAGCACCGCCAGCTCGGGCTCACCGCGAAGCGCGCCCGCCTCGTCGACCGCGCCGAGGATCGCACACAGCGCCCGCATCTTCGGCCTCGAGAAGCCGTAGCCGAGCCGCTCGAGCAGGGCTCCGTAGCTCAGCGCCGTCCCAGCCCTTGCCGCGGCGACGAGGTGGAGCCGCACCTCCTCCGGGTCGGCGAGCGCCGCCATCGCCGCTCAGTCGCGGTGACGGACCGTCAGCCGCCCGTCGCTGCCGCCGCCGGAACGGGGCGAGAGGCGAAGCTTGAAGCGGTGGCCGTCGCGTTTCTGGACTCCCGCCACCTTCCACTCGTCGCCATCCTTGTCGGCGCGGTCGAGGCTGAAGCCCTCGGCGCGGGCGGGATCGCGGTACCATGCGACGACCTTGTCGAGCGGGTCGGGGGTCGAGAAGCCGATCTCGACTTCGCTGTCGCCGCCCTTGCCGCGTCCCTCGCCGGCGGCGATCGCCATCCCGCGAAGGATCGCTCCGGGATAGAGGAGCTTGCTGTCGCGCTCCGCCCTGGCCTCGCCGACCATGCCCTTGGGAAGGCTGAACTTGAGGTCGAAGCCGGGCGCCTTGACCGAGATCTTGCCTTCCTCGGCTTTGCCTTCCGCGGACACCGGGGCGTCGGGCGAGGCGTTTTGGGCCGCGTTCCGATCGAACTTGCCGTCGCAGGCGCCGAGCAGCGCGACCGCGGCGGCCAAGGCAGCGCAAAGGTACGGACGGTTCATTATCTCTCCTGCGAAAACCCGATGCATCCTAGCGTCTTGACCGCCCCCCGCCAAATGCTTGTCGCAGCCCGCCCCTTTCGCTACCGGCGCCGCCGTGACCGACGCCGCCCGCACCCGATCCGGCCTGCTGATGGGCCTCGGCGCCTACACGCTCTGGGGGGTCCTCCCGCTCTACTTCAAGGCGATGGCCAATGTCCGGGCGACCGAGATCGTCGCTCACCGGATCCTCTGGTCGCTCGTCTTCCTCGGCGCTCTCGCGACCTTGTGGAAGAGGTGGCCGAAGGTGCGCGCCGCGCTCGCCACCCCGCGGGTCGCCCTCACGCTGCTGATCACCGCGGTTCTCATCGGGATCAACTGGCTGACCTACATCTACGCGGTGATGAGCGGCCACGTGCTGGAGGGGAGCCTCGGCTATTATCTGAACCCCCTGGTCAACGTGCTGCTCGGAGTCTTCCTGCTCAAGGAGAAGCTGAGCAGGGCGCAGAAAGGCGCCGTGGTGCTGGCCGCGACCGGGGTCGCGATCCTTGCCTTCGGCTCCGGCGGGGCGATCTGGATCAGCCTCACCCTCGCCGCCAGCTTCGCCGTCTACGGCTTCCTGAGGAAGGTGGCGCCGGTCGAGTCGCTGGAGGGGCTGTGGATCGAGACCCTGTTCCTGACCCCGCTCGCCTTGGGCTGGGTGCTGTGGCTGAGCGCCTCGGGCGAAAGCGCCTTTCTCCAGGACCGGAGCACCGATCTCCTGCTCATCTTCGGCGGAGCGCTTACCGCCATTCCGCTCCTCCTCTTCACCGCCGCGGCGAAGCGGCTGGCTTATTCCACCCTGGGCTTCCTCCAATATGTCGCTCCGTCGCTGCAGTTCCTGCTCGCCGTGCTGGTCTTCGGCGAGCCTCTGACAACCGCCCATATCGTCTGCTTCGCAGCGATCTGGACGGCGCTCGCCATCTTCGTCAGCGAGGGCGTGCGCGGCGCCCGGGCCGCCGCCGCGGCGGCGGCGTGCGAGGCGGCGGTCTAGAGCCGGGACCCTAGCCGCTGGCCCGGCGACCCGCTAAGGCACTGCCGATGTTCAATCTCGTCTCCCTCGTAATCGGCGCGATCGCCGCCATCCTGGTCGTTCCGGCCTTCATTCCGCTGCTCGGCTGGCTCAACTGGCTCGTCGTGCCGGTGGCGATCGTCGGGCTCCTGTTCGGCCTCGCCTCGGGGTGGACGAGCGGGCGCAACCTCAACCTGATCGTCATCGTCATCGGGGTGATCCGGCTGATGCTCGGGGGAGGGCTGTTTTGATTCGTTCCAGGCTGCCGGCGGCGCTCCTGGCCGCGTTCGTCCTCCCGTCCTGCATCCCGATGGCGGCGCCCGAGCCGATCTATTCGGCCTGCCGGGTGCTGGCCTCGTCCGACTGGCAGGCCCGCGTCGAAACCTATCCGAGCGCCAGCCCGATTCCCTATGTCCGGCGCAGGCTCATCGTCACCGGCAAGGTGACGACGGCGGGCAACGGCCTCCACGTCAGCCTCGCCGAGGGGCCGGTGGAGAGGCTCGACGATCCCATCCAGCAGGTCCTCGTCCGGACCGAAGGCTCGCCCGGCGGGGCGCCGGCCGTCCACAACGTCCGCGCCGTGTTCCCGGCGCTCGACCATTATGGCGGAGTGGCGATTCGCTGCGGCGACGGAATCATCGCCGAGATAAAGGACGTGACGATCCCGCCGCGCGAGAAGGGCGAAGGGCGGATTTTCTAGCGGCCGGCGCTCAGCCGAAAGCCGCCGCCAGCGCCGGGCGGAGCACCAGGAGGATGCCGACGACGCCGGCCAGGAAGGCGATCGTCCGGACCACCGGCACGCCGAGCGCGTAGAGCGGCAGGTAGACGATCCGCGCTCCGAGCCACAGCCAGGCGCCGATCGCCGTCCAGCGGTCGCCGAGGCCGGCGACGGCGACGATCAGGGCCGCGGCGGCGAAGATCGGGAAAGTCTCGAAGAAATTGGCCTGGGCGCGGGCGAGGCGGCCGACGATCGGCTGCGGCGGCGGCAATTCCTCATCGCGCGCGCCGACATTCCACTTCGTCCCATATTGCCGGGTCTTGAAGCGGACCGCGACGAAGATGTGGACGAGGGCGAGGATGCAGCCCCAGGCGAGGACGGTAAGTTCGGTGGTCATCGCGGGAAGGTGACAAAAAGGACGGGTTTTGCCAAGGTGGCCCATGCCCAGCGCTCCGCATCTCGTCCCGGCTCCCGAGCCCGAGCTCAGCTTGCCCGGCTGGATCTATCACGATCCCGAATATTTCGCGGTGGAGATGGAGCGGGTGATCCGCCCCTCCTGGCAGGTCGTCTGCCACGCCAGCGAGATCCCCGGCGCGGGAGACTGGCGCACGATCGACTATCTCGGCGAGAGCGTGCTGGTCGTGCGCGGCGACGACGGCGAGGTCCGCGCCTTCTCGAACGTCTGCCGCCACCGCGGCTCGCGGGTGGTGAGCGGCGGGGCCGGCTGCGCGCGGCGGCTGACCTGCCCCTATCACGCCTGGACCTACGGGCTCGACGGTCGGCTGATCGGGGTGCCGCAAAAGAGCGGCTATCCAGGTCTGGAGACGTCGAAGCTCGGCCTCGTTCCGATCGAGCTCGAGGCCTGGCGCGGTTTCCTCTTCGTCCGGCTCGAATCGGGCGGGCCGTCCGTGGCCGAGATGATGGCGCCGCACGAGGCGGAGATCGCCCCCTATCGCTTCGAGGGGCTCGAGGCGCTGGGCCGGGTCACGCTGCGGCCGCGCGACGTCAACTGGAAGAACGTCGCCGACAATTATTCGGACGGCCTCCATATCAGCGTCGCCCATCCCGGCCTGACGCGGCTGTTCGGCCGCGGCTATGCCATCTCGGCGGGCGAGCATGTCGACCGGATGGCGGGCGACCTGATCGAGCGGCCGTCGGCCAATCCGTCGGAGCGCGCCTATCAGCAATGGCTGCCCGAGGTCGCGCACCTGCCGCCCGAGCTCCGCCGGCGCTGGCTCTACTTCAAGCTCTGGCCCAACGTCGCCTTCGACATCTATCCCGACCAGGTCGATTTCATGCAGTTCCTTCCGGTCTCGCCGACCCGGACGGTGATCCGCGAGATCAGCTACGCGCTTCCCGACGCCGATATGCCGGACAGGTGGCGCCGCGAGATGAAAGCCGCGCGCTACCTCAACTGGCGGATCAACCGCCGGGTCAATGCCGAGGACACGGCGCTGATCGAGGGTGTCCAGCAGGGCATGGCCTCGCGAAGCTATACGCCCGGGCCGCTCGGCGAGAGCGAGGTCTGCCTGAGGAGCTTCGCGCGCAAGCTCCGGCGCCTGATCCCCGAAGCGAATCTCCACCAGGCGCCGAAGCCGGGGTGGAGCCGGGGCGTCGCCCCATAATTCCTCCCCTGCATTTGCAGGGGAGGGGGACCATGCGAAGCATGGTGGAGGGGCCTTGCTTACTTGAAAGAACCCCTCCACCGCGCTTCGCGCGGTCCCCTCCCCGCGAAATCGCGGGGAGGAATGAAGGTCACCCCTCTTGACGAAACGGCCACACTCGTCGTTCGTAGCGCATCGAACGTGGTCGGCGAGGTGAGGGAAAAATGCGATATAAGGTGGGCCTGGCGGCAATTTTGGTAGCGACGGGCGCGGGCGGCGCGGCGGCGCAGGACGGTGAGAAGCCGCGGCGGATCGTGCGAGTCGCTCTCGGGCCCGAGATCGTGCCCGACCATGTCGGCGCCGACGGGACGAGATTATCTCCCTACGTGAACGTCGACATGAAGCGCGAGGGCAAGACGTTCGAGTTCGAGGCGCCGGACGAAAGCTTCGGGTTCGGCCTGCTCGACCTCGGCGCGTTCGAGTTCGGGCCGTCGCTCAACCTGGAGAGCGCGCGGCGGCCCTCCCGCTTTCCGGTTCCGATCGCCAAGGTCCCGACGACGTTCGAGGCCGGCGCCTTCGCCCAGGTCTATCTCGGCGAATCGTTCCGGGTGCGAGGGGAGCTGCGCAAGGGGCTCGGCGGCCATGACGGGTGGATCTCGCACCTGTCCGCCGATTTCATCGCCCGGCGGGGCGACGATTACGTCTTCTCGATCGGGCCTCGCGTGAGCTGGGCGGACGAGGATTATCAGCAGGCCTATTTCGGGGTGACCCCGGCCATGTCGGCGGCAAGCGGGCTCCCCGCCTTCGATGCCGATTCCGGCGTGCGCGGAGTCGGCGGGACGACGGCGATCAGCTACCAGTTCAATCCCGACTGGGGCATCCAGGCCTTCGGCCGTTACGAGCGCCTGGTCGGCGACGCCGGCCGCTCGCCGCTGATCCGCACCTACGGCTCGCGCGACCAGTTCTCGTTCGGGCTGGGGCTGAGCTACACGTTCGGGCTGTAAGGTTCCCGGCCCTTAGGCCACCGCCATCTCGCCCGACATCCTGAGGATCAGGTCCCTGACCGGCGCGGCGACTCCGGCCGGAAGGATCGTCGCCACCTCGTCGCGCGCGGCCCTGTAGCCGGCGCTGACCCGGAGCAGCTCCATCGACCAGTCCTCGAACGAGCGGCGGTCGACGAAACGCTCGTCGCGCAGCTCGAACGCCGAGTGACGCGGATCGGCACGGAGGCGCTCGACGAGATCGTCGATCGCGTCCTCACCGCCCTCGATGATCTGGAGGAAGCGCGAGCCGTCGAACAGCAGCAGGCCGGTGATGCCCTCGAGCGCGTTGAGGTGGCGGGCGGTCTGGTGGATGTCGCCGAGATCCGCGTCGGTGAGGTCGAGCCGGGCCCGGCTCGTGTAGGTCAAGGTCTTCAGGCGCAAGGCTTTCTCCGCGGCGGCCAGTCGCACGGCGAGCGGCGGCGCGCAACGCCGTTCACGCCGGCCTGAACCGCCTTCGCTCCGGATCGGGGCGGCACGGGAAGCGGCGCTTGATGCAGGCGTTGAAATAGCGGCCGGCGGAAGGCGCCTTGCACAGGCCCTCGTAGATGGCGCGCGGCACGTCCGAATAGATGTAGCGGCCGGTCTCCCGGAACCAGATGGAGAGGTCGCGCGCCTCCTCGTCATAGAGGATGCGCTCGATCACGCTGGAGGACAGGCGGGAGGCGCGCAACATGCTGATTCTCCATCGAGAATCGCCGGTCAGCGCGGCCGTGACTCGGCGGTTCCGGAAGCTTCGGCAGAGCGAATCGATTACGCGCCGGAACGAGTCTATACAGCGGCCATGTCCCGCGACCCGCGCATCGATGCCTATATCGCGAAGCAGGCCGACTTCGCCCGGCCGATCCTCGAGCATCTTCGGCGGATCGTCCACGAGGCGGCGCCCGAGGCCGAGGAGACGATCAAGTGGAGCATGCCGCACTTCACCTGCGAGGGCCGGCTGCTCGCGGGGATGGCGGCGTTCAAGGCGCACGCCACCTTCGGCCTGTGGCGGGCGAGCGAGGTGCTCGGCGAAACCGACTCGAAGCGCGAGGCGATGGGCCAGTTCGGCCGGATCGCCTCGATCGACGATCTGCCGCCCGAGGAGGAGCTGAAGGCGATCATCCGACGCGCTGCCGAGCAGGCCGGCCAACCCGCCAGGCCCCGGCCCGGGAAGGGCGCGAAGCCGGAGCTGGAGACGCCGCCCGAGCTGAGTGCAGCGCTCGACTTAAATCCCGTCGCACGCGCCACGTTCGACGCCTTCCCGCCCGGCGCTCGGCGCGACTATGTGCAGTGGATCGTGGAATCCAAGCGGCCCGAAACTCGCGACAGGCGCATCGCCCAGGCGGTCGAATGGATGGCCGAGGGCAAAAAGCGCAACTGGAAGTATGAGAAATGCTGAGCGGCTCGGCCCGTCGCATTCCGCCGCGTCCTTAACACTCCATCAAAACTCTGCGGTTAGGAACTTCGGGAACCCGGCAGAACCAGGATTCCCATGTATCACGCGCCAGTCCCCCTGGACCTCGACCAGCAGGAAATCGAACCGGCGGAGCTGGCGGACGAGAGCGTCGGCACGGACGCGAGCAGCCAAAGGCTGCGCGACGCCCATCTCCACAACGGCCAGGCGCAGACCCGATTGCTCTTCGCGCCCTTCTTCGCGTTCACCGGCGCCGGAGCGGCGCTTCTGGTCGCTTGGGCGATGCTGGGCACGGCCCGGATCGAGCTGATCGGCGCGTGGCTCGCCTTGGTCGGGTTCGCCAACTGGACCTATTTCCGCTCCGCCGTCACCGAAGGTGCCGCCGCCGAGAGCCGCTCGGCCGAAGGCCGGCCGCTGGTCCGGGCGATCGGCGAGGCGGTGGGGCTGGCGGCGATCTGGTCCGCCTTCCCGACTTACGCCTTCGCCACCCAGCCCCATCACGTCCAGGTGGTGATCGGCGGCGCGATGGGGGCGATGATCATGGCCGCGATCGGCCTCGCCGCGGTGCCCGCCGCCGCTTTCGCCTGGATCGCGACGATGACCTTCGCTTTGTGCTGCGCTTATTATCTCGGCAGCTCCGATCTCGATCCGACCTTCGGAGCCTCGATCGTCGGAGTCGCGGCGGTCGCCATCTTCGGGGTCGCCCGGCTCACCCGCTGGACTTTCGACCAGCTCCAGACCATCGCCAACGTCCGCACCCAGTCCGAATCGGTCCGCCTTCTGCTCAAGGAATATGAGCATCGCGGAGTGGGCTGGCTGTGGCAGGTCGATGCCGAGAACCGGGTCGTCTACATCTCCTCGCGGATGACCTCGCTGCTCGGCCGGTCGGCCAGCCAGCTGATCGGCCATTCGCTGCCCGCCACCCTGGGCGGCAACAGCGCGCTGGGCCGCACCCTCCTCGCCCGCCAGCCCTTCGCCAGCCTCGAGATGGAGCTGAAGACCCGGCGCGGCACCCGCTGGATCAGCCTCGCCGGCGATCCGATCATCGACATGGGCGGCCAGTTCCAGGGCTTCCGCGGGGTCGGCTCGGACATCACCGAGGTCCGCCGCACCCAGGAGCGGCTGACCAACCTCGCCAACATGGACGTGCTCTCGGGCCTGCCCAACCGCGGCCGGGTCCGCCAGTTGCTCGGCGAAGCGCTGTCGACCTCGCAGTCGAGCAATGTGCCCTGCGCGATCATGTTCCTCGACCTCGACGGGTTCAAGCCGGTCAACGACACCTTCGGTCACCCGAAGGGCGACGCGGTGCTGCGGATGGTCGCCAAGCGCCTGTGCGACCAGATCAAGCAGGACGGCACCGTCGGGCGGCTGGGCGGCGACGAGTTCGCCATCGTCATCCCCGACGCGCAGAGCCGCAAGAAGGTGGAGCAGATGGCCGAGCGGATCATCGCCTCGGTCGCCGACCCCTACAT
>DASVRO010000032.1:0-49492 GCA_036388575.1 Allosphingosinicella sp. | reverse complement strand
GGCTCCTCGCCGCCGGCAAACCCCCAAAGGTCGCCCTCGTCGCACTCATGCGAAAGATGATCGTCACCCTCAACGCCATCCTCCGCACAAACATACCCTGGGCCTACGCCTAAGACGGTTGCTCCCCATCTGTCGAAGGGGAGGCAAGTTCAGCCGAACGGCCGGTCGATCGAGGGCGGCGGCATGGAGAACCAGCGCGGGCCGCCGGTCGTCATGTAGAGGCAGTCCTCGAGGCGGATCCCGAACTTGCCCGGCAGGTAGATTCCCGGCTCGTTCGAGAAGCACATTCCCGGCGCCAGCCTCGTCGTCTCGCCATGGACGAAATTGACGGGCTCGTGCCCCTCCATACCGATGCCGTGGCCGGTGCGGTGCGAGGTGCCGGGGAGCTTGTAGCCGGGCCCGTAGCCCCACGCCTCGTACTGGCGCCGCACCGCATCGTCGACGCTCCCGGCCGGGCGGCCGATCTGCGCCGCCGCGAAGGCGATATCCTGGCCCTTGCGCATCTGGCTCCAGACCTTGCGCTGCTCCGCATTCGGCTCGCCGAAGACGAAGGTGCGCGAAATGTCCGACTGGTAGCCATGGACGGTGCAGCCGCAGTCCATCAGCACCATCTCGCCTTCGCGGACAGCCTGCGGCTTGCCGGTGCCGTGCGGATAGGCGCTCGCTTCGCCAAGCAGGACGAGAGCGAATTCGGGCTTGCCGCCCAGAGCGACGGTGGCGCCGTTCATGATCGCACCGATGTCGGCCGGGCTCATGCCCTTCTCGATCCGCCTGTAGGTGTGGCGGTAGGCGGCGACGGTGACGTCCGCCGCCTTCTGCATCAGCGCGATCTCGGCGGCGGACTTGATCATCCGGCAGCCGCGGGTGACCGGCGCGGCGTTGCGTATCTCGACGCTCGGCATTGCCTTGCGCAGGCCGTCGACGGCGAAGAAGCGGACCGTTTCCTCGATCCCGACCGGCAGGGTCGCCAGCTTCAGGTCGCGCAGGGCCCCGGCGACCAGGGCCAGCGGGTCCTCATGCTCGACCCAGGTCCGCACGTCCGCCGGGACGTCGAGGCTCTCGCGCACCGACGGCTCCTCGAAGAAGGGCGTGAAGACGATCGTCCGGCCCCGCGCCGGGATGAGGGCGGCGGTCAGCCGCTCGCTGCGCCCCCAGCGAACGCCGGTGAAGTAGGTGAGCGAGGCGCCGGGCTCGATCAGGATCGCGCCGAGGCCGGCCTGGCGCATCAGCCGCTGCGCCTTCGCCACCCGCGCGATTCGCTCGCCGCGGGTGATCGGCCGGGCATCGCCGGCGATCGGCCGGAGCTCCGGGTCGGCGGCGAGCAGCGGCGAAGGCCGCGCCGCGAGCGCCGCTCCGGCGGCGAAAGCGCCGATGGCGAAGCCGCGCCGGCTCAGCTCAGGCATAGGCATAGGGTCCCCCTTTCTTGAGCGCGGCGCCGTAGGCGGGGCGGGCGTGGATCCGCTCCAGCCAGTCGACCAGATTGGGCCGGCCGTCGTCGAGGCCGGCGCGGTGGCGCGCGGCCTCGAGCGGGAAGCTCATCATGATGTCGGCGGCGCTGAAGGCGTCGCCGGCGAACCAGGGTCGCCCCGCCAGCTCGGTCTCGAGCCAGTCGAGATGGCTGTCGATCATCTTCTGGATGGGCGCGCGCGCCGGCCGGCCGAGCAGACCGAGGCGGCGCACCACCAGCATGACCAGCAAGGGCGGCATCAGCGAGCCTTCGGCATAATGGAGGAAATGGCGGTAGCGCAGCCTGTCCTCGCGCCTCGGCGGCGGGCCGAGACGGCCGTCGGCCCGGTCGACCAGATATTCGACGATCGCTCCGGTCTCGGCGACGATCCGGCCGTCATCCTCGATCACCGGCGACTTGCCGAGCGGGTGGACCCGCCTGAGCTCGGGCGGCGCGAGCATCGTCTTGCGGTCGCGCTCGTAGCGGCGCACCTCGTAGGGCAGGCCGAGCTCCTCGAGCAGCCACAGCACGCGCTGCGAGCGGCTGTTCTCGAGATGGTGGACGAGGATCAACGATTGTTCCTGTGGCACAAAGCGGCGACCTCCTTGACGAGCTTGGCGGCGAGGACGGCGGTAATTCCGTTCAGGTCGCGCGACGGATTATACTCGACGATGTCGGCCCCGACGATGGGCGCGCGCACCCGGTCGAGCACCGCCAGCACGTCCCGCACGGAGAGTCCGCCGGGCTCGTGATGCGACACCCCCGGCGCGACGGCGGGGTCGAAGCCGTCGAGGTCGATGCTGATGTAGAGCGGGCCCGTGGGCAGCGGCACCGCGTCGGCGCTGAAATGCCGCATCTCGACGATCTCGACCCCGAACCGCTCGGCCTGCTCCCGGCAATGGCGGTTGAGGGTCCGGATCCCGACCTGGACCAGCCTGCGGGCGAGGCCCCGCTCCATGATCCGCGCGAAGGGCGAGGCGTGGGAGCGCGGGTTACCCTCGAAATCGTCGTACAGGTCCGGATGGGCGTCGAAATGGAGGATGTCGATCGCGCCGTGTGCGGCGGCCAGCGCCTCGAGCACCGGCACGGTGACCGAATGATCGCCGCCGAGGACGAGCGGGACGGCGCCGTCGGCGGCGGCTTCGGCCACGGCCGCGGCGATCAGCGCGTCGTCGCCGTCCGCCTCCGCCAGCGGCAGGTCGCCGGCATCGCCGAGCAGCATGTCGATCCCTAGCTCGACCCCCGATTCGGCGCTCATGTTGCCATGGTCCGACCAGAGCGCGGCGCGGATCGGCGTGGGCGCCTGAGCGGCGCCGCGCAGGAAGGAGGAATGGCGGTCGGTCGGGGCCCCGATCAGCCGCAGCTCCGGCACTTCCCTCATCATCGCCTTCCCGGTTGCTTCCCGCGGGCGTTGCGGTCGGCGGGGTCTGTGGAGGGGCGGGTCGGGCTTGTCCAGCGCGGCCGCGTCGCCATTTCGGGGAACCGGATCGGCACGGCATCGTCTATGCGCGTTCCACCCCCAAGGATCGACATGCTTCAGCCGCCCCGCCCCGACCTCACCGACGCACGCCCCGGCTTCCGCGAGTTCGTCGTCCTGATCGCCGGCCTGATGTCGCTGAACGCGCTTGCCATCGACGCGATGGTGCCGGCGCTTCCGGCGATCGGCGAGGCCCTGAACGTCGCCGACGAGAACAGCCGCCAGCTCGTCGTCTCGCTCTACGTGCTCGGCTTCGGCCTCACCCAGATCGTCTACGGGCCGCTCTCCGACCGGTTCGGGCGCAAGCCGGTGCTGGTCGTCAGCCTCGTCCTCTACGTCGGCTTCGCTCTCGCCTGCTGGGCGGCGCCGAGCTTCACGCTGCTGCTGGCGGCGCGGATGGCGCAAGGCGGCGCCGCGGCCTCGACCCGGGTGCTGGTCGTCTCGATCGTCCGCGACCGCTATGAGGGCGGGCGGATGGCCCGGATCATGTCGCTCGCCTTCCTCGTCTTCCTGCTCGTGCCGATGCTCGCGCCGGTCTTCGGCCAGCTCACCCTGCTCGTAGCGGATTGGCGGGCGATCTTCTTCGGCCTCGCGCTGGGCGGGGCGATCATGCTGCTCTGGACGATCGTCCGGCTGCCGGAGACCCTTCACCCGGAATACAGGCGGCCGCTCAACCCGAAGACGATCTGGGACGGCACCTGGCAGACCCTGAGCAACCGCCAGTCGCTCGGCTACACGCTCGCCTTCACTTTGATGATGGCGAGCCTGATGGGCTATATCAATTCGATCCAGCAGATCGTCTTCGACGTCTTCCGCCGGCCCGAGCTGATCGCCGCGACCTTCGCCGGAGTGGCCCTGCCGATGGCCTTCACCTCCTGGCTCAACTCGAGGATCGTCGAGCGGATCGGGACCCGCCGGGTCGCCCATGCCGGCCTCGCCTTGTTCACCCTCTCGGCGCTGATCCACCTCGCCGTCGTCCTGACGATCGACGAGAATTTGTGGCTGTTCATCGCCCTGCAGGGCCTGACCATGGCCTGCTTCGGCCTCGCCTCGGCCAATTTCGGATCGCTGGCGATGCAGCCGCTCGGCCATGTCGCCGGCACCGCCTCCTCCGTGCAGGGGACGATCGGAACCATCGGCGGAGCGCTTCTCGGCCTCCTCGTCGGCCAGAGCTTCAACGGGACCCTCGTCCCCATGGTCGGCGCCTTCGCCGTCTTCGGAGCGATCGGCCTGCTGATCCTGATGGTGACGGAGCGAGGGCGGCTGTTCGGCCAAGGATAATCCTCCCCATCGTCAGATGGGGAGGGGGACCAGGCGAAGCCTGGTGGAGGGGTAGATGGCGGAGGCCTTTGCCGCCTCGCACCGTCGGCTTCCGTGCCAGCTACCCCTCCACCGCCAAAATTGGCGGTCCCCCTCCCCATCGCGACGCGATGGGGAGGGCAAATGCCGTCCGAATCCGGACGAAGTTCATGAAGTTCACGATCTCGCGCTAAATGTCGTCCTCCGGCCCCGGTCCGGCCATCAGCGCCTCGGCGACCGCGTCGGTCTTGCCGCGGATGGCGCGCTCGAGGCGGTCGGCGACGTCCGGATTCTCCTTGAGGTAGGTCTTGGCGTTCTCGCGGCCCTGGCCGATCCGGATCGAATCGTAGCTGAACCAGGAGCCCGACTTCTCGACGATCCCGGCCTTGACCCCGAGGTCGAGGATCTCGCCGGTCTTGGAGATGCCCTCGCCGTACATGATGTCGAACTCGACCTGCTTGAACGGCGGCGCCACCTTGTTCTTCACCACCTTCACCCGGGTGGTGTTGCCGACGATGTCGTCGCGGTCCTTGATCTGGCCGGTACGGCGGATGTCGAGGCGGACGGAGGCGTAGAATTTGAGGGCGTTGCCGCCGGTCGTCGTCTCCGGATTGCCGTACATGACGCCGATCTTCATCCTCAGCTGGTTGATGAAGATGACCAGGCATTTGGACTTGGAGATCGAGCCGGTCAGCTTCCTCAGCGACTGCGACATCAGCCGCGCCTGGAGGCCGACATGGCTGTCGCCCATCTCGCCCTCGATCTCGGCGCGCGGGACGAGCGCTGCGACCGAATCGACGACGAGAACGTCGACCGCGTTGGAGCGCACCAGCGTGTCGACGATCTCGAGCGCCTGCTCGCCGGTGTCGGGCTGGGAGACGATCAATTCGTCGACATCGACTCCGAGCTTGCGGGCATAGATGGGATCGAGGGCGTGCTCGGCATCGACGAAGGCGGCGGTTCCGCCGGCCTTCTGGGCCTCGGCGATGACGTGAAGGGCGAGCGTGGTCTTGCCCGAGCTTTCCGGCCCGTAGACCTCGACCACCCGGCCGCGCGGGAGGCCGCCGATGCCGAGCGCGATATCGAGCCCCAGCGAGCCCGTCGAGATGGTCTCGATCTCGACCGCCTCGCGCGAGCCGAGCTTCATCGCCGACCCTTTTCCGAACGCTCGGTCGATCTGCGCCAGCGCCGCTTCGAGGGCCTTCTGCCTGTCCATCTTGTCCGGAGTCCCAACCACCTTGAGTGAAGCCGCCATTGGCCCGAATCCCCTATGCGCTGCGCGCCGCCCATTCAACGCGAGAGTGGATCGTACGCCATCTGTTCATGGGGAACAAGAGGAAAACTCCCACGCCGCGCCAAGCATTTTCAGCATGCCGCCCAATGCCGGTCATCGGACCCTTTCGACGACCCACTCAGCAAATTCAACGCCTTGCGAACTGGTGTCTGACACCAATTACGGGCCCCGTCGGCGATTTTCGTTTATCGCTCAGACTGTCTTGAAGATTTGACGCTTTTCGTTAGGCTCAGGCCATGCCGCGAAGCGCCCGCCTCGTCGTTCCGAGCCTGCCCCACCATGTCACCCATCGCGGCAACCACAAGCAGCAGACTTTCTTCCGCGAGGCGGATTACCGGCTCTACAAGAAATATCTCCACATCGCCTGCGCCGAAACCGGGACAGCCGTCTGGGCCTGGTGCCTCATGCCCAACCACGTCCATCTCGTCCTCGTGCCATCGAGCGAATCCGGCCTCGCGGCGGTGATGCGCCGGACCCGGGGCCGCTATACCCGCGCCATCAACGCCCGGGTCGACTGGACCGGCCACCTCTGGCAGGCCCGGTTCGGCTCCTTCGTGATGGACGAGCGCTACCTCCTCGCCTGCGCCCGCTACGTCGAGCTCAATCCGGTTCGGGCGCACCTCGCCGCCCGGGCCGAGGACTGGCCCTGGTCGAGCGCCCGGGCCCATCTCGACGGCGGCGCCGACGGACTGACGGATCCGGCGCCCCTGCTCGAGCGCTGGCCGGACTGGCGGGCGGTGCTCGCCGCCTGGAGCGAGGACAAGGTGGCGACGGCGATCCGGGAGCGCGAGCGCGACGGACGTCCGCTGGGAGGCGACCGCTTTCTGGAGCGCCTCGGCCGAATGGTCGGACGCCCGATCCTCCCCGCCCGCCGCGGCCGCCCGCCGAACCCTGCCAAGGATCGCCGTCACACGGCGGCGACGTAAACCGATCGAGCGGTCGAGCCGGTCGGGCCGGATTTAGAAACCACCGCAAAATCAACCGCTTACAAATTGGTGTCTGACACCAATTGTCGCTCGGGTCCGAGTCGACATGCAACGATTTCAATGACTTGGAAATTGGTGTCTGACACCATTTTTGCCGGCTCCGGGCGGCGTTTGCCAACGATCTCAGTTACTTGGAAAATGGTGTCTGACACCGATTTCAGCGGTCGACACCGATTTGAGCGGTCCGGGAGGAGTGGCCCGCGGAGCCGGCCTGGAGCTGTCCCGGGAAACCTGCGCCGGCCGCGAATGCGCCCAGCCCTCGGGCAAGCTCCGCCGGCCAAGCTTTTGCGATGCTCGTCCCCGCTCCTCGCCCTGCTGCGCCTCATCGCGGCCGGCCAGGCCGGCGCCGCCGGCGTCCGGCTGCTCGCCCGAAGCGTCGCTTGACGCCGGGCCCCGCCCGGCTAGTGCTCGAGCCGATGCCCCGCTCCTTCCCGCACCGCCATTTGCTCGGCATCGAGCCTCTCTCCGCCGCGGACATAAACTTCCTGCTCGACGAGGCCGAGCCCTGGGTCGAGTTCAACCGCGGCGCCCGCCGCGCCGATTCGCGGCTCGCCGGCCTCACCCAGTTCAACCTCTTCTTCGAGAATTCGACCCGCACGCTGTTCTCGTTCGAGGTCGCCGGCAAGCGGCTCGGCGCTCAGGTCGCCAACTTCCATCCCGGCGGATCGAGCGTCCGCAAGGGCGAGAGCCTGATCGACACCGCCCTCACCCTCGATTCGATGCGGCCCGACGTGATGATCGTCCGCCACGGCGAGACCGGCGCTCCCCACCAGGTGGCGCAGGTCGCCCAATGCCCGGTGATCAACGCCGGCGACGGCACCGGCGAGCACCCCACCCAGGCCCTGCTCGACGCCCTCACCATGCGCCGCCGCAAGGGCCGGATCGAGGGGCTGAAGGTGGCGATCTGCGGCGACCTTCGCCACAGCCGGGTCGCCGGCTCGAACATCCGCCTGCTGCCCAGGCTGGGCGCCGAGCTGCGCCTCGTCGGGCCGCCCGATCTGCTGCCCGCCGAGCCCGGCGGCCTGCCGACCTTCACCGACATGGACGAGGGGCTGGACGGAGCAGACGTGGTGATGATGCTGAGGATCCAGCGCGAGCGGATGGAAGCGAGCGTCGAGGGCAGCCTCGCCGGCTACCATGCCCGCTACGGGCTGACGATGGAGCGGCTCGGGCGGGCGGCGCCGGATGCGATCGTCATGCATCCGGGGCCGATGAACCGCGGCGTCGAGATCGACGGCGAGGTCGCCGACCACCCGACCCGCTCGGCGATCCGCGAGCAGGTCGAGATGGGAGTGGCGGTGCGGATGGCGGTGCTCGACGTGCTGACCCGCGACCGGCGCTGATCGGTCCCGGCGCCGGGCCATGCAGCGCGCCCGGCCGGTAAATGGTGTCAGACACCAATTCCTAAGTGCTTGAAGTCACAAGGCCCGGCGCTAGCCGGCGCCGGTAATTGGTGTCAGACACCATTTTACAAGCCATTGGAATCGCAGGAGTCGCCGGTCGTCGGGCTCGTTAATTGGTGTCAGGCACCAAACGCTAAGCGGTTGAAGTCGCTAGCCGGCCCGATCGGGTTCGGCACCGATCGGCCGGTGCCGTCAGCCGACTCGGCGGGTGGCGTAGCGGCTGGCCCAGCGCACCGGGGCGTCGCCGGCGACGGTGCGGACGAAGCAGGCGCCGCCCTTCGCCTTGATCGACCGGCAGGTGCGCCCGGCCGCGTCGCGGCTGGCGAAGCCGGCCACCGACAGGCGGTGGAGCGTTCCGCGCCCCGGCATCTGCACGGTGGTGCTGAGCGGGGTCAGGTCCTCGAAGCCGAAGCGCCTCAGCATCTGCGCCCAGGCGCGCTCGACCGCGGAGGCGGAGCCGAAGGCGCCGAGCTGCACTGCGAAGCGGCCGGGGCCGGCCTGGGCCTGGGCCTCTGAGCGTCGGCGCGGAGCCTCGAAGCGGCGCGCCGGAGTCTCGATCGCCGGAGCCGAAGGCGTGAGAACGGCGGGCTGCGGGGTGACCAGAGCCTGCACGGCCTCGGCATAGACCGGCCGGGTCTCCTCTGCCGGGGCCGGAGCGGCGGCAGCAGCCTCGGCCTCGGCGGCGGCGCGTTCGCTGACCCATTGCGGAAGGTCGGTCGAAGCCATCTGGACCGGCTCGGACCGGACCTCGGGCGCGGCGACGGGAGCCGCTTCGGCGAGCGAAGCGGCGGCGACGGCGACCGTCTCCGCCGCCGGCTCGGGCAGCGGCTCGGCGGCGGCGAAGGCGGTGGTCCCGGCCTGGGCCGGAGCGAGCGCGAGGCGGACCGGCTGGCCGACGTCGGCGGCCGGAGTCACTCCGAGCAGGGTGGCGACCTGGGCGGCGCCGCCGCCGGGCTTGGCGAGCGCGGCCCATTGCTGCAGCCGGCCGGCAAGCTCGGCCGGCGAGACGTCCTGGGCGGCGGTGACCCGGGCCTTGTCCCAGTCGCCGGCGAGGGCGTAGGACAGAGCCAGATTCTGGCGGACCCGGCCGTTGGCGCCGGGAGCTCGAGCGGCGGGCTCGAGCAGCTCGATCGCCCGGCGCGGCTCGCCGGCTAGAGCGAAAGCGAGGCCGATGTCGGCGGGCGAGGCGGTCTCGGCGAGGCGCTCGAGCTCGGCGAGGGCGCCGGCCGGACGGCCGAGCGCGATCCGCGCCAGAGCGATGCTGAACGCGGCCCGCTGGTTGCCCGGATCGAGCGCGCGGACGTCGTCGAAGGTCGTCTCGGCCGACTGGAAGCGGCCGTTCTTCAGATAGAGGTCGGCCAGGATCATCCGGTAGCCGACGTCGCGCGGGCTCAATTCGACCGCGCGCTCGGCGAAGCCGAGGCCTTCCGCGAACGCCTTCCTGTCGACCGAGGCCTGCGCCTTGGCGGCGAAATCGGCGGCCTGGCTCTCCGCCTTGGGCGCCTTGGCCGAGGCCGAGGCGATCCGCGAGGTGCCGGGCGATCCGCAGGCGACCATGGTCGTGCCGATCGCCAAAGCGGAAACGGCGAACTTCAGGGCGACGCTGTTCTTCATGATACTCACTCCGCTCAACGCTGACTCGCCTGCTCCGGCACGTGCCCGGCAAGGGCCTCGAGCTCGGGACGCGAGTTGAGGAATTCATCGAGAGCCTCGGTGACCAGCTGCTGCGCCGAGCGGCGCGACAGGGCGCAGGCGAGGCGCAGCTTGAGATGCCGTTCCGGATCGAGGCGAAGGGTGAAAGCGGCCTTGGCCCGAGCCGCCACCGCCCGCGAGCGGGGCAGGACGACGACCTTGGCCTTCGGCGCGGGCGCGGACTTGCGGACCGGCGCCGGCGCCAGCTCGACCGCCTCGACTTCGGGCTCGGGCTCGTACTCCGGCTCGGGCTCGTACTGGGGCTCGGGCTCGGGCTCGGCCATCCGGGCCTCGAGCTCGCGCTGCTGCTCGACCACCGCGGGCGGCTCGGCATGGGCCCGGCCGCCGGGGGCGGGGGTCAAAGCCTCGATCGAGCTCGGCACATGCTCGGGCAGGTCGTGTGCCTCGTTGATGTCGTGGAGCGAGGCGGGCCCGGTGCCCATGTCGTTCCAACCCAGATCCTCGAGGCTGCTTCCGAAGCTTCCGAGGCCCTGCGGGCGCATGGCGGGCTTGGCCGCGCCCTTGCGGGCGAGCAGGCCTGAGGAGAGGGAAGCGAAAGGCTTGGTCTCGGCCATCTTGACGCCCCCTTACTGGCCGACCACGCGCCGGCCGAAGCCGGCGGCGGGTCGCACGTTCGAGGGGTGGGAGGCATAGCCCTGCTGCGGCGCGGAGAAAATGGTGCGCCGGAAATTCTTCTCGAGCCGGTCGGCGATATATTCCCACAGCTCCTCCACCTCCCTGGCGGACTTGCTCTTGGGATCGACCTCCATCACCGTCCGGCCGTCGATCATCGAGGCGGCGTAGTCGGTGCGGTGGTGGAGCGTGACCGGAGCGACGGTGCCGTGCTGCGAGAGGGCGACCGCGGCCTCGTAGGTGATCCGCGCCTTGGGAGTCGCCGCGTTGACGACGAAGATGAGCGGCTTGCCGGCGCGCTCGCAAAGATCGACCGTGGCGCCGACGGCGCGAAGGTCGTGCGGGCTCGGCCGGGTCGGGATGAGGATCAGCTCGGCGACCTGGATGACGCTCTGGATCGCCATGGTGATCGCCGGAGGCGTGTCGATGACGGCGAGCTTGAAGCCCTGCTGGCGCAGGATCTCGAGGTCGGCCTGCAGGCGCGCCACCGTGGTCTGGGCGAAAGCGGGCATTTCGGCCTCACGTTCGTTCCACCAGTCGGCGAGCGAGCCTTGCGGGTCGATGTCGATCAGGCAGACGGGTCCCGCACCCGCCCGTTCCGCCTGGACGGCGAGATGGCCGGACAAGGTCGTCTTGCCGGATCCCCCCTTCTGCGACGATAGTGCCAAAACGCGCATGATTTCCCCTTGGGCTCCCGGTCCTTGACCCCCGTCCTGCGCCCCACTTGGCTAAAATACGGTTAACGTCCGGCTCGGCGGCGACGCTTTTTGCAGGCGCGGCGATGCGTGCCGAAAAGGCCTGTGCTAAGAGCGCATTAAGCATTTTCGGCTAGCCCCGGCGGCGACGGCGCCTTCTCGCGCAGGAGAATTGAGATGAATTTTTCCGGTCGGTTTCTGTTCCTGGCTTCCGCCGCGGCGCTGCTCGCCGCCGTCCCCGCTTCGGCCGACGTCAAATCCGGCGTCGACCGCTGGATGCGCGGCGATTATGCCGGCGCGATCGCCGAGTGGCGGCCGCTCGCCGACCGCGGCGACGCCGACGCTCAGTTCAACCTCGGCCAGGCCTACAAGATGGGGCGGGGAGTCACCGTCAATCCGCGCCTGGCGCAGAGCTGGTACGAGAAAGCGGCGAAGCAGGGCCATGAGCAGGCGCAGGTCAATGTCGGGCTGCTGCTCTACAACGGCGGCCGGCGCCAGGAGGCGATGCCGTGGATCCGCAAGGCCGCCGACCTCGGCGACCCGCGCGCGCAATACATATTGGGCACCGAATTGTTCAACGGCGACCTCGTCGGCAAGGACTGGCCGCGGGCCTATGCGCTGATGCTCAAGGCCGCCGACGGCGGGGTTCCGCCGGCCGCCGACAATCTCAAGGCGATGGAGCGGTTCATCCCCGTCGAGCAGCGCCGGCAGGGCACCGTCCTGGCCCAGAACATGGGCCGCGGCGGACCCGCTCGGGGCGGCATCGCCTCGGTCGCCCGGCCGATCCCGGTGCCGGCCAGGGCGGCGCCGAAGCCGGCCGCCCCGGCCCCGGTCCGCACCGCCGCTCCGGCGGCGGCGGGCGGGAAATGGCGGGTCCAGCTCGGCGCCTATGGCAATGCCGGCGGCGCCCAGCGCGCCTGGACGGGGCTGAAGTCCAGGGTCGGACCGCTCGGCGGCCTGCAGCCCAATTTCGTCGCCGCCGGAGCGGTGACCCGACTCCAGGCCGGGCCGCTGGCAAGCCGGGCCGCCGCTGATCGCGTCTGCGCCGCCGCCAGGGCGGCCGGCGCCGCCTGCTTCCCCGTCGCGCCCTAGCTTAACCTAATCTTTGCGGGAGCCCGCTAGGTTCGCCCCGGTAATCCAGCGGGGGGTGCGGGAATGGCGGCGGTCGGCAGGATCGGAAGCGAAAGAGCGATGGCGAGCCGCTGGCGGCGGCGGCGGATGTGCATCCTCGTCGCCGGAGCGCCGGCGCCGGCGGCGCTGAGGACGATCTCGGCGAGCGGCGCCTTCCTCGAGACCGCGGCGAGGCCCGGGCTCGGCGACAGCGTCGAGCTGCGCCACCCCGAAGCCGGGGCGATCGAAGCGACGGTGCGCTCGCTGGCACCGGACGGGGTCGAGCTCGGCTTCCCGCTCGGCGAGGCCTCGGTCGCCTTCGCCCTCGCCGCTATCGCCGCCGACATGAGCCGCCCCTAGCCCCCTCCCCCGGAATTGGTGTCGGACACCGATTTCCAACCCGTTGTCATCGCTCCCATTCGCTGCTCGCCCAGCCCTGGGCGTAGAGCAAGGCGGTGAGGTCGTTGTGGACGATGCTGGCGTCCGCGGCGGCGGCGGCGGCGGGCTTGGCGCGGTAGGCCACCCCGAGGCCGGCTTCCTTCAGCATCGGGATGTCGTTGGCGCCGTCGCCGACCGCGAGCGTCTCGTCGGGGCGAAGCGAGCGCTCGGCGGCGGCGTCGATGAGGGCCAGCCGCTTGCCCTCGGCGCCGAGGATCGGGAGGGCGACCGTGCCGTCCAAGGCACCGGCCATTGCACCCAGTCGATTGGCGATTATCCGGTCGAAGCCGAGCTCGGCTCCGACCGGGTCGGCGAAGCGGGTGAAGCCGCCCGAGACGAGGAGGGTGAAGGCTCCGGAGCGCTTCATCGTCCGGACCAGCGCCCGCGCTCCGGGGGTGAACCGGACGCGCTCGGCGCGGCACCGGTCGATCGCCGCCTCGTCGAGCCCCGCGAGCAGCGCGACGCGCTCGGCGAGCGCGGTCTCGAACGGGATCTCGCCGCGCATCGCCCGGTCGGTGACCGCCGCGACCTCGGCCTTGAGCCCGGCGTAATCGGCGAGCTCGTCGATACATTCGACGGTGATCATCGTCGAATCCATGTCGGCGACGAGCAGCTTGCGGCGCCTCGACGCCTCGCCCTGGACGACGACGTCCACTCCGGGCAGCAGGCCCTCCAAAGCGCCTCGCGCCGGACCGGGCTCGCCGGGGAAGAGCAGGTCGCAGGCCCTGTCGTCCTCGATCCAGCTTCGCCCGTAGGGCGCCGCCCCGGCCGCGGCGAGCGCATCGGACGCCGCCGAAATGTCGCCGCCGGCGAGACGATCCTTTGCTATCAGGGTGGCGATGAACATGGCTTCCTCTTCGGGCCGGCGGCTGGCGCTTATCGCGGGACCGACCGCCAGCGGCAAGTCGGCCCTCGCCGTCGCGCTCGCCGGGCGCACCGGCGGGATCGTGATCAACGCCGACAGCGCGCAGGTTTATGCGGATCTGTGCATAATCTCCGCCCGCCCCTCCCGCGCGGACGAGCAGCGGGCGCCGCACCGCCTCTACGGCTGGCGCGACGCCGCCTCGCCCTGCTCGGCGGCCGACTGGGCGGTGGCGGCGAAGCGGGAGATCGCCGAGGGGCGGGAGGCGGGCCGGCTGCCGATCCTGACCGGCGGCACCGGCCTCTACATCCGCACCCTGCTCGACGGAATCGCTCCGGTCCCCGACATCGATCCGGCGGTGCGCGAGGCGGTGCGGTCATTCAGCGTCGCGCATAATTATGCATCCTTGACCCGGGAAGACCCCGCCGCCGCCGAGCGGCTCCGGCCCTCCGATTCGAGCCGGGTGGCCCGGGCGCTCGAGGTGGTCCGCTCGACCGGCCGGCCGCTGGCCGAATGGCAGAAGCAGCGGGTCGGCGGAATTGCGGGCGAGGTCGATCTCGTCCCGCTCGTCCTGCTGCCGCCGCGCGACTGGCTCTACCGGCGCTGCGACGAGCGCTTCGAGGCCATGATGAGCGAGGAAGGGCTGGAAGAGGTCGGCGCCCTGCTCGAGCGGGGGCTCAACCCGATGCTCCCGGCAATGCGCGCGATCGGCGTGCGCGAGATCGCCGGCTTCCTGAGCGGCGAGCTGAGCCGGGAGGAAGCGCTGGCGGCGGGCCGGATTGCGACCCGCCGCTATGCCAAGCGCCAGTACACCTGGTTCTCGCACCAGCCGCCGGCGGAATGGCCCCGCTTCGCCGAGCCGCTCGATTGCGGCGGGATGGCAAATGCCCTAGCCGGTCTCGATGCACGTCTACCGCGATGAGGATGCGGACCTCGCGCTGATCCGGGGGCGGCGGGTCGCCGTCGTCGGCTATGGCAACCAGGGCCGGGCGCAGGCGCTCAACCTGCGCGACAGCTCGGTCGCGGTGACAATCGGGCTGCCGCAAGGGTCGGCGAGCCGCGCCCGGGCCGGGGCGGACGGGTTCGACGTCATGACGGCCGCCGAGGCGGCCGGAAGGGCCGACCTCGTGGTCATGCTGGCGGCGGACGAGCTCCATTCGCAAATCTACGCCCACGAGGTGGCGCCCCATCTTCGGGAAGGCGGCGCCCTCGTCTTCGCGCACGGGCTCAGCATCCGCTTCGCCCTGGTCGAGCCGAGGCCGGACCTCGACGTGCTGCTGGTCGCGCCCAAGGGGCCGGGGACGGCGCTCCGGTCGGAATATGAGCGCGGCGGCGGCCTCATCGCCCTGTTCGCCGCCCACCAGGACGCCAGCGGCAGCGCCGAGGCTCTCGCCTTGTCCTACGCAGCGGCGATCGGCAGCGGCCGGGCCGGGATCCTCCGCACCAGCTTCGCCGAGGAATGCGAGGCCGACCTGTTCAACGAGCAGGCGGTGCTTTGGGGCGCCATCCCCGAGCTGATCCATGCCGGCTTCGAGACTTTGGTCGAGGCCGGCTTCGCTCCGGAGATCGCCTATTTCGAATGCCTGACCGAGGTGAAATTGATCGCCGACCTGATCTACGAGCGCGGCATCGCCGGGATGCGCGAGGCGATCTCCAACACCGCCGAGTTCGGAGCCCTGAAGGGCGGGACCCGGATCGTCACCGCCGACACCCGGACCGAGATGCGGCGGATCCTGCGCGAGGTGAGGAACGGCGGCTTCGTGCGCGAGCTGATCGCCGATGCCGAGGCCGGCTATCCGCGGCTGAAGGCGAGCCGCGCCGAGGCGGCGGCGCATCCAATCGAGCAAGTCGGCGAGCGCCTCCGGCGCCTCGGGGAGGAGCGATGATCTTCGCCGCCAGCGAGCGGCTGATCCTGCGCCGGCCGCGCGAAGCCGATCTGGAGCCGCTTCTGCCCGGCTGGTCCGACCCCGACATGGTCCGCTACATCGGCCTTCGCGACGATCCGCGCGCCTTCGTCGCGGCCTTCATCGCCGACATGCAGTCGAAGTCGCCGGGGGAGAGCGAGCCCGGCGGACCCTGGTACCAGCTCGTCATCGAGCGGCGCGAGGACGGGGCGGTGCTGGGCGATCTCGGGATCGGCTTCGGAGTGCCGGGCGAGCATCAGGTCGAGCTCGGCTGGCGGATCCTGCCGCCGGCCCAGCGCCGCGGCTACGCCCGCGAGGCGGCGGCGGCCGCGATCGGCCGGCTGATCGAAGCTCACCGCGTCCACCGCTTCGTCGGAGTCGCCGCTTCGGGCAATGCCGCCTCGATCGCCCTGCTGCGCTCGCTCGGCTTCCGCCAGGAAGGCCATTTCCGCGAGAGCTTCTGGTGCAACGGCCGCTGGCTCGACGATTGCTATTTCGCCTTGCTGGCGAGGGATTGGCGCGGAGGCGAGGGCTGAGCGGCCGCCCTGGCGCGGAGGCGATCGCGGGCGGTGAGGAAAAATTCCTCCCCGCGATTTCGCCGGGAGGGGGACCGTCCTAAGGACGGTGGAGGGGTTCTCGCCGACTCTGAAAGAACCCCTCCACCATGCTTCGCATGGTCCCCCTCCCCCGGAAATCCGGGGGAGGAATTGGTGGATGCAGATTTTAGATAGCGTTATCAATGCGCTTACACGTTGCTCATGTCAGTAAGGCGCGGCCGGCAGCTTCGGCGGCAGCTCAGCTTGCCGGAGGGACTGCTGTGGCGGGAGCTTCGTGCCCGGCCGGGCGGGTTCAAATTCAGGCACCAGCATCCGGTCGGGCCCGACACGCTCGACTTCTTCTGCCATCAAGCCGGGCTCGCGATCGAGGTGGATGGCCTTTCGCATGACATGGGCGACAATCCGGCGCGGGACGAGCGACGGGATCGGTGGGTGGCGGAGCAGGGTGTGATGACGCTGCGGGTGACGGCTGCTGACGTGTTGGGGGAGATGGAGGCGGTAGTGCGGCTGATCGTTCACCTGTGCCGGGAGCGCAGCCCCTAATTCCTCCCCCGCATTTGCGGGGGAGGGGGACCGCCGCCGAAGGCGGTGGTGGAGGGGTTCTTTTCCGCTAGCTCCCCGAGAACCCCTCCACCATGCTTCGCATGGTCCCCCTCCCCCGGAAATGATCCGGCACGCCATGCCCCCGGCATGGCTGAGGACTGCCGGGGGCGGTCCTCACCGGATCATGGGGGAGGAATTGAGTTGCCGGGCCGATTGACCGCGAATGCCGCTTGCGCTTTAGGCGCGGCATGCCCGAAGCGTCGCGTTCCCGCCCCGCCTGGCTGCCGCCGCCCGACGGCTCGCGCGACGCGCGGGTCGAGGATCCGACCAATAAGTGGGTCGTCCATCTCGCCGGCCGGATGCTCCTTCCGCTGGCCCTCAAGGCTCGGGTCCCGGCCAATGCGGTGTCGGTCGCCGGCCTCGCCACCGGCACCGGAGCGGCGCTTGCCCTGCTCGGCTGGCGCGATCCGGCGCTGGCCACGCTCGGCCTTCTGCTCTGCGTCCTCTGGCTGGTCTTCGACGGGCTCGACGGGATGGTCGCCCGCGCCACCGGGACGGCCAGCGCGCTCGGCCGGTTCCTCGACGGCCTGTGCGACCACGGCGTCTTCCTGATCCTCTACCTGGCGCTAGGCGCCTCGATCGACACGCCCGAGGCCTGGATCACCGGCACGATCGCCGGGCTGGTCCACGGAGTGCAGGCCAATCTGTTCGAGAGCGAGCGGACGCGCTACCACCGGCGGGTGCGCGGCGATCCCGGCGCCGCGGCCCCTCCCCCCTCGCCCAACGCGGTGTTGCGATTCTACGACCGGCTGGCCGGCTCGCTCGACCGGCTCGCCGGCCGCTTCGATGGCGCCCTCGCCGCGGCGCCCGACCGGCGTGCCCTCGCCGCCGCTTATGGCGAACGCGCGGCGCCGCCGCTGAGGCTGATGAACCTGCTCAACGCCAACATGCGGATCCTCGCCCTCTACGCCGCCTGCCTGGCCGGCGATCCGATGCTGTGGTGGTGGTGGGAGCTTGGACCGCTGACCGGGGTGACGGCGGCGGGGCTCCTCTGGCACCGCCGGGTCGAGGCCCGGCTGGCCGCCTGCGCCTGACCGCGCCGCGAGGAATCTCAAGGACTTGGAAATTGGTGTCTGACACCATTTACGGGCTGGCGGGCCGCTCAACCTCGATGTCGTAATGGAGGACTTCCTCGCGGCGGCCCATCTTCTCGTAGAGCGCGACGGCCGGAGCGTCTTCATAATCGGCCTGGACGTAGATCACCCAGGCGCCGCGTTCGGCGGCGATGTCGCGGCAGCGCCCGATCAGCGCGGTCGCAATGCCCCGGCGCCGGTGGGCCTCGGCGACGGCGAGGTCGTATATGTAGATTTCGGACCGGGCCCGCTCGAGCTTGTCGAGCGCGTAGGCGACGAGGCCTCCGACGACCTCCTCGCCCGACAAAGCGACAAGGGCGATGACATGCTCCCTGGCGAGCCGCTCGACGAGATAGTCGCGGGAAGGGGGATCGCCTTCATAGGTGTCGGGCTCGCCGAAGGCGGTGCCGAACAGGGCGTTGAGCCGGCGCGCCGGCTCGATGTCGTCGGCGCCGAGGCGGCGCAGGCTGTAGCGGCCCTCGATCATTCGCGCCGCATAATCCGTGTCGGCCACCGGATTGCAAGCGCGGGCGTCAAGACTCGGGCGGGAATTCGTGCCTTCACCGCGCCCCGAGGAATCTCAACGACTTGGAAATTGGTGTCTGACACCATTTACGGGGTGGGGGTTGTTTGCGGGTCAGGAGCCGCGCCGCCTTTGCCGGACCGACTCGCGCAGGTCGATCTCCCAGTCGCCCGCCTTCCAGACGAAGGGCTCGCAGGTGTCGGTGGCGATCCAGTGCGGCGGGTCGCCGGAGTTGGACAGGCCGCCGGCCTGGACGAAGGCGAAGCGGGCCGCGGCCGGGCTCCAGTCCCGCTCGCGAACCAGGGCGATGTCGGCCTTTCGCTGCGAAGCGGACGCCAGATCGCCGCCGGACGGGATGCTGGCCTTCTCGAACCGGCAGGCCGCGATCCAGGCGCGGTCGGCCGCCCACCGGCACTCGAGCTTGCGCGCCAGCGACGTCTCGAAGCTGCGCTCGACGATCGCTCCGCCGGCTTCGAGCTCGGCAATGGCGCTCGAGGTGGCATGGTCGCACCCGGAGGCGACCTGGCTCTCGTCGGGGAAGCGGTCGGGCTGGAGCAGGCGATATCCGTCCAGGTAGCGGTCGACCTGAGATGCCCTGGCCGCGACCCCGGCCGGGGTCCCCTGGCCCTTCCGCTCCGGATGGTCGCAGGCGGCGAAGGCCGGCGGCAGAAGCGCGATCGCGGCCAGAGCGCGCCAGCGGCTCATTTGCGGCCGAACAATTTCTCGATGTCGCCGTGCGCCAGCTTCACCCAGGTCGGGCGGCCGTGGTTGCACTGGCCGCTATGGGGGGTGACCTCCATCTCGCGCAGAAGCGCGTTCATCTCGGCGACGGAGAGGATCCGGCCGGCGCGCACCGAGCCGTGGCAGGCCATGGTGGCGGCGACGTGGTCGAGCTTCTCCTTGAGCGCAAGGGCGTCGTCGAAGGCGGCGAGCTCGTCGGCGAGGTCGGTGACGAGGCCCTTGACGTCGCCGTTGCCGAGGATCGCGGGGGTGGCGCGGACGAGGACGGCGCGGGCTCCGAAGCGCTCCAGCTCGAGACCCATCTCGGTGAGCTCGGCGATCCTCGCCTCGAGGCGGTCGCAGGCGGGCTCGTCCAATTCGACCACCTCGGGGAGGAGCAGGGCCTGGCGGGCGACCCCGCCATTGGCCATGGCGCGGCGCATCCGCTCGAGCACCAGCCGCTCGTGGGCGGCGTGCTGGTCGACGAGGATCAGGCCGTCCTCGGCCTCGGCGACGATGTAGGTTGCGGCGACCTGGCCTCGGGCGACGCCGAGCGGGAAGCTGCCGGCTTCGGGCGGCGGGGCGAAGGCGGATTCGCCGCGGGCGGCGGGGGCGAAGTCGGAGCGGTCCTCGCGGACTCCAGTCCCCTCTCCCCAGCGGGTAGAGGGATAGGGTGAGGGAGCTCCCACATATGAAGGGGAGCGACGATCGTAGAGCCCTCCCTGCCCACTCAGAGCCCCCTCGCCCCAACCCTCTCCCCCCTGGGGAGAGGGGGAAGTCTGCCACGGCACGTCGACCGCTGCGCGCTGGACGCTCCTGAAGCCCGCCGAATCGAGCGCGTTCCTCAGGCCGCCGACGATCAGGCCGCGGATTCCGGCGGGATCGCGGAAGCGGACCTCGGTCTTGGCGGGGTGGACGTTGACGTCGACCTCTTCGCCGGGAAGGTCGATGAAGAGGGCGACGACGGGGTGGCGGTCGCGGGCGAGCAGGTCCTGATAGGCGGCGCGGACGGCGCCGATCAGCAGGCGGTCCTTCACCGGGCGGCCGTTGACGAACAGATATTGGTGGTCGGCGACGCCGCGGTTGAAGGTCGGCAGGCCGGCCACTCCGCCGAGGCGGGCGGGGCCGCGGTCGTAGGAGAGGGCGACGCTGTTCTCGTGAAGCGCCCGGTCGGTGAGGGCGGCGACGCGGGCCGGGCGGTCCTCGCCGGGCTGGACGGAGAGGGTGCGGCGGCCGTCATGCTCGAGGCTGAAGCCGATGTCGGGCCGGGCCATGGCGAGGCGCTTCACGACGTCGAGGCAGGCGGCATATTCGGACCGCTCCGAGCGCAGGAACTTGCGGCGGGCGGGGACCCGGGCGAACAGGTTCTCGACCCTGATCCGGGTTCCGGGCGGCAAAGCGGCGGGCCCCTCCGCTTCGAGCCGGCCGTTGTCGACGATGCGCGACCAGCCGTCGGAACCGCGCACCCGGCTCTCGACGGCGAGGCGGGCGACGCTGGCGATCGAGGGCAGCGCCTCGCCCCGGAAGCCCAGGGTCGTCACCGCCTCGATCGCGTCGCCGGGGAGCTTGGAGGTGGCGTGGCGCTCGAGGGCGAGGGCGATGTCGGCCGGGGCCATGCCGCAGCCGTCGTCGGCGACCTCGATCCTCGTCGTGCCGCCGCCGCCCAGCGAGACGGCGATGCGGGTGGCGCCGGCGTCGATCGAATTCTCGACGAGCTCCTTCAACGCGCTGGCGGGTCTTTCCACCACTTCACCGGCGGCGATGCGGTTGACCAGATGCTCGGGAAGGCGGCGTATTGACATGCCCGTCGTCCCTAGCCCAAGCCGCCTCATCCCGCGAGGCTTGTTAAACCTTTGGTGGCACAAGCCGAGGGGCCATCCTATAGAGAAAGGCGAGCGCGCCGGGCATCACGCCGCGGCGGCGTTTTGAGAGAAGCGGGACCCACCTCGATGTCATTCATGCGTTTCTTCAAGTTCCCCTCCCACGACATGGCCATCGACCTCGGAACGGCGAACACCGTCGTCTACGTGCGCGGCCGAGGCGTGGTGCTGAACGAGCCGTCGGTGGTCGCGATCGAGACGATCAACGGGGTGAAGCGCGTGAAGGCGGTCGGCGACGACGCCAAGATGATGATGGGCAAGACCCCCGACCAGATCGAGGCGATCCGGCCGCTGCGCGACGGAGTGATCGCCGACATCGACGTCGCCGAGCAGATGATCAAGCATTTCATCCAGAAGGTCCACGGCAAGCGCCGCTTCCCGCGCTGGCCCGAGATCGTGATCTGCGTTCCGTCCGGTTCCACTTCCGTTGAACGACGCGCGATCCGCGACGCGGCGTCCAACGCCGGTGCGAGCCAGGTGTGGCTGATCGAGGAGCCGATGGCGGCGGCGATCGGGGCCGACATGCCGGTCACCGAGCCGATCGGATCGATGGTCGTCGATATCGGCGGCGGGACGACGGAGGTGGCGGTGCTGTCGCTTCGCGGCCTCGCCTATACGACGAGCGTGAGGGTCGGCGGCGACAAGATGGACGAGGCGATCTCCTCCTACGTCCGGCGCAACCACAATCTGCTGATCGGCGAGGCGACGGCGGAGCGGATCAAGAAGCAGGTCGGCATCGCCAAGCCGCCCGCCGACGGCGACGGGCTCTCGGTGCACATCAAGGGCCGCGACCTCGTCAACGGCGTTCCCAAGGAGATCACGATCAACCAGCGGCAGATCGCCGAGGCTCTGTCGGAGCCGGTCGGGACGATCGTCGAGGGGGTGAGGATCGCGCTCGAGAACACCGCGCCCGAGCTCGCCGCCGACATCGTCGACCAGGGCATCGTGCTGACCGGCGGGGGAGCGCTGCTGCAGGGACTGGACGAGGTGCTTCGCGACGAGACGGGCTTGCCGGTCACCGTCGCGGACGATCCGCTGACCTGCGTCGCCATCGGCACCGGACGGGCGCTCGAGGAGGAAATCTTCCGCGGCGTTCTGCTGACCGCCTGACGCCGGGCCGGGAGGCACATAGATGCCGCCGCCATCGACCCGCCGCCCCGGCTTCTCCCGCCGGGCGCAGATGGGGCTCTTCCTGTCCTATGTGCTGGCCGTCGGCGGAGTGCTGTTCGCCGGGCTGATGCTGGTCATCGCCAAGGTCGATCCGACCGGGTTCAACGCCCTCAAGGGCGCGGCGCTCGACGTCACCAGCCCGGTCGCCCGGGCCGGCGGCTCGGTCGCCGGCTTCTTCGGCGGGATCGTCGGTTCGGTCGGCAATTACATCCAGGCCGGCGGGCAGAATGCCGAGCTCAAGAAGAGGCTGCAGGAGTCGCGGCGCAAGCTGATCGAGGCGCAGGCGACCGAGCTCGAGAACAAGAGGCTGAAGGCGCTGCTCAGGCTGACCCGGGAGACCCAGAACCCGGTCGCCGTGACGCGGATCGTCGGCTCCTCCTTCGCCTCGGTCCGCCGCCTCGCCACCCTTTCCGCCGGAGCCTCGTCCGGGGTCCGTCCGGGCCAGCCGGTGCGCTCGGCCGACGGCCTCGTCGGCCGGGTGATCGAGGCCGGGCGCTGGGGAAGCCGGGTCCTGCTCGTCGGCGACACCGCCAGCAACGTTCCGGTCAGGCTGGTCCGCGACGGCACCGCGGCGATCGCCACCGGCCATGGCGACGGGACGATCGACCTCAAGACGCTCGAGGTCGGCCGCAACCCGTTCCGCCGCGGCGACGTGCTGGTGACCTCGGGGGTCGGCGGGGTCTATCCGCCCGACATCCCGGTCGCGGTGGTGGTCTCGGTCCAGGGCGACCGGACGGTGGCCAAGCCGCTCGCCGACCCGTCCAACGTCGAACATGCGATGGTGCTGGAGGTCTACCAGCGGCTCGCCGACGTCCCGCTCAGCGAGCGGACCGAGAGCGCCCTGACGGGGGCCGGGCAATGAGCCGGATCGCCGGATCGAGCCGCGACGTCGCCCTGCTCGGCTTCCGCCGCCAGTGGGTGCCGATCCTCAGCACCCTCGCCGCCTCGCTGCTCGCCCTCTTCCCCTATGTCGCGACCTGGCCGATCGTTCCCGACTTCGCCTATCTGGTGCTTCTCGCCTGGCGGCTGCTCAGGCCGGAATTGTGGCAGGCGCACCTCGCCCTTCCGCTCGGCCTGTTCAACGATCTCGCCGCCGGCCTTCCGGTCGGCCAGTCGATGGCGCTGTGGACCCTTACCTTCCTGATCCTCGACATCGTCGACAGCCGGGTCGGCTGGCGCGACTATTGGCTGGACTGGCTGTTCGCCGCCGCGGCGATCCTCTTCTACACCGCCGGCGGCTGGTACGTGGCTCGGCAGATGGGGGCGCCGGCGCCGTTCGAGGTGCTCCTGCCGCAGCTCGCCGCCTCGATCTTCGCCTACCCCCTGGTGGCGCGGCTGGTGGTGGGGCTCGATCGCTGGCGGCTGTCGCGATGAGGAGACGCGCCCGACCCGTCGTCACCGAGGGCAGCCAGCTCCTGACGTTCACCCGCCGGGCCATGGTGGTCGGAGGCTTCCAGGGCCTGCTCGGGGCGGCGCTGGCCGGGCGGATGGCCTATATCTCGATCGCCGAGAACGAGCGCTACCAGCTCCTTTCCGAGAGCAACCGGGTGCAGCTCAGGCTGATCCCGCCGCGGCGCGGCTGGATCGTCGACCGGGCGGGCCAGCCGATCGCGATCAACCGGAGCGACTTCCGCGTCGACCTCATCCCCGACCGGCTCAAGGAGCCCGACCGGATCATCGCCGAGCTGACCCGCCTGCTCGAGCTTCCCCAGGACGAGGTCGAGCGGATCCGCGAGGAGCTCAAGCACGCCGCCGGCTACCAGCCGGTTCCGGTCGCCGAGAACCTCCCGTTCGAGAAATATGCGGCGGTGACGATCCGCCAGCCCGAGCTGCCGGGGGTCGCCCCGCTTCGCTCCTTCTCGCGCTTCTATCCCGACGGCGCCGCGGTCGCCCACCTCGTCGGCTACGTCGGCACTCCGAACCAGGAGGAGTATAAGAAAGAGGACAAGGCCCCCCTGCTGATCACGCCGGGCTTCAAGATCGGCAAGGAAGGCGTCGAGAAGACGATGGAGATGCGGCTTCGCGGCCGGCCGGGCGCGCAGCGGGTCGAGGTCACCGCGGGCGGCAAGCTGGTCCGCCAGCTGACCACGCTTCCCGACAAGAGCGGCGGAGCCCTGCCGCTGACCATCGACGCGGGCCTGCAGACCTTCGCGGCGCGCCGGCTCGGCGAGGAATCGGGCTCGGTGGTCGTGCTCGACTGCTGGACGGGCGACATCCTCGCCTTGGCCTCGATGCCGGCCTACGATCCCAACAGCTTCACCGACGGGATCAGCCGCAACGAATGGAAGATGCTGTCGGACGACGAGAGGAAGCCGCTGCTCAACAAGGCGCTGCTCGGCCTCTACCCGCCCGGCTCGACCTTCAAGCCGATGGTCGCAATGGCCCTGCTCCAGGCGGGGATCGACCCCAAGGCGCGGATCAACTGCCCCGGCGGCTTCCAGCTCGGCAACCGCTTCTTCCGCTGCCTCGGCCGCCACGGTCCGATGACGATGCACACGGCGATCGCGCGGAGCTGCAACACCTATTTCTACGCCATGGGCCGCCGCGCCGGAATCGACATGATTTCGGCGATGGGCAAGCGCCTCGGCTTCGGCCAGAAGTTCGACCTACCCGTCGTCTCCCAGAATTACGGGACGATGCCGAGCGCGGAGTGGAAGAAGGCGCGCTACGAGCGCAGCGCCAAGCTCGTCGAGCGGCCGGACTGGACCGAGTCCGACACTCTGAACACGTCGATCGGCCAGGGCTTCGTCATCGTCAATCCGCTCCAGCTGGCGATCATGTCGGCGCGGATCGCGTCCGGCCGCGACATCCAGCCCAACCTTCTCCACCACAAGCGCCCGCCGGCCGCGGCCCTGCCCTACCCCAAGGAGCATTTCGACACCGTCCGGGCCGGAATGTGGGAGGTGGTGAACGGTGCCGGCACGGCCGGGCGGAGCAAGCTCGAGCTTCCCGGGATCGAGATGGGCGGCAAGACCGGAACCGCGCAGGTCCGCCGGATCACCAGCGGCCAGCGCGGCCAGTCCGGCGCCTGGAAGTATCGCGACCACGGCCTGTTCGTCTGCTTCGCGCCAACCGCCAACCCGCGCTACGCCGCCTCGGTGGTGATCGAGCACGGCATGGGCGGCTCGCGTGCCGCCGCGCCGGTCGCCAAGGACGTCCTCACCTATCTGTTCGACAAGCCCAAGGCGCTCGCCGCGCTCGCCACGTTCGAGGAGCAATGGGGCGGAACGCTCGCCGAGCGGATGGCCGCGCGCGCCGAGCGCTGGCTCGCCGAGGCGGCGGCGCGGAAGGCCGCCGGCGGCGGGGCCTCGGGAACCGGCCGCTGATGTCTCTTGCTTTCCTAAATTCCTCCCCTGCCTTTGCAGGGGAGGGGGACCAGGCGAAGCCTGGTGGAGGGGCCTTGCTGAGTCCGAAGAACCCCTCCACCAGCCTTCGGCTGGTCCCCCTCCCCCGGAAATCCGGGGGAGGAATAAAAGTGGTCCGACGCTCGAAGGACCTGCTCTGATGGGTCTCGCCTTCGTTCCCGCGCCAGTCGCGAGCCTGCCGTGGCGGCTGCTCTGGATCGTCGTCGCGCTGGGCCTGGCCGGAGTGCTCGGCCTCTATTCGGCGGCGGGCGGCTCGATGATGCCGTGGGCCTTCATCCACCTGGCGCGCTTCACGGTCTTCCTCGGCCTCGCCCTGGCGCTGTCGCGGATCCGGCCGCAGACCTTCCACGACCTCGCCTTCTTCGCTTATGGCGGCGGCATCCTGCTGCTCATCCTGACCCTGATCCTGGGCGTGATCGGCGGCGGCGCGCGCAGCTGGCTGGAGTTCGGCTTCGTGCGGATCCAGCCCTCCGAGCTGATGAAGCCGATCATCGTCCTCACCCTCGCCCGCTTCTACGCCCACGTCCCGCCGGCCGAGATCGGACGCCTGTGGGCGATGTGGCCGCTCGCCCTCATCCTCGGCCCGCCGCTCCTGCTCATCATCCTCCAGCCGGACCTCGGCACGATGATGCTGATCGTGCTCAACACCATCGCCCTGATGTTCCTCGCCGGCCTGCCCCTCGCCTGGTTCATCGGCGGCGCGGTCGCGGTCGGGGCGGCGCTTCCGATCGTCTATTCCTTCCTTCTGCCGCACCAGCAGGACCGGGTGCTGATCTTCCTCAACCCGGAGACCGACCCGCTCGGCGCCGGCTACCACCTCACCCAGTCGAAGATCGCGATCGGCTCCGGCGGGGTGTTCGGCAAGGGCTTCCTCAACGGCACCCAGAGCCACCTCCATTACCTTCCCGAGCAGCATACCGACTTCATCTTCTCGGCCATCGCCGAGGAATGGGGGCTGATCGGCGGCTGCGTGCTGATCCTGCTCTTCTTCCTGCTTCTGCGCTGGGGGATGGGCGTCGCGCTCGAGGCCAAGGGCCGATTCGAGCGGCTGGCGGCGGCGGGGCTGACCCTGACCATCTTCTTCTACATCGCCGTCAATCTGATGATGGTGATGGGCCTGGCGCCGGTCGTCGGGATCCCCCTCCCCTTGGTCTCCTACGGCGGATCGGCGATGCTGACGGTGATGATCTGCCTCGGCATGCTGATGTCGATCGAGCGCAGCAACCGCGGCGAGCGGCGCCAGCTCGGCGGCTGACGGACCGCCGGCGCTGCGCGCGGCTTCCCCCTCTCCCCAGGGGGAGAGGGTTGGGGTGAGGGGGCTCGGCAGCCGAGATTGGCCGCCGGCGCCGAACCCCCTCTCCCTACCCTCTCCCCGCCGGGGAGAGGGAAAAGAAGGTGCCGCGCTGGTGAATGTCGATACAGCCTAGTTCCTCCCCGAGACTTCTCGGGGAGGGGGACCAGGCGAAGCCTGGTGGAGGGGGCCTTTCGGACTCTGAAGAACCCCTCCACCGCGCTTCGCGCGGTCCCCCTCCCCCGGAAATCCGGGGGAGGAATTAAGCCGCCACGGATGACGGTCGCCGCTCGAGACCGTCACAACGCGCGGCTCCGGGCCGAGCGTGATCGCGAGGCCGCCGCTCCTCGCGAGGAGATCGCGGTCCGCCTTGAGCCACCTGGGCCGGCAGGCGGCGGGAAGGCGGCGGTCGGAGACGACGATGTCGGCTTCCGCGCAGGCACTCCTCAGCGCCTCCACCGGCACCAGGCGGTCGCTGCGGCTGGCGAGCAGGCGCCAGCCGCGCAAGTCGGCGGAGCAGAAATCGGCGCTGCAGGCGGCGATCCGCAGATGCTCGAGCTCGCCCGCCTCCCCCTCCAGGCCGGCGCTCTGCGACATCAGGTCGCGCACATAGTCGCCGGCCCGGCCGCGCAGCAGCGCCAGCTCTCCGGACGGGGCGCGGACGGCGAGGTGGCGGCCGTCACCGGTGACGAGCAGGTCCGGAACCGGAGTCGCCAGCCCCGCCGCGGCGCCCGCCGCGGCCGGGATCAGCCCCCAGCGGCGCCATCTCGTCCGCCACAGTGCCAGCCACAGGCCGCCCCCCACCATCAGGGCGAAGGCGGCCGTCGGCAGGGTCGGCAGCCGGGCGACGGCGCCGGGCGCGGCCGCGGTGGCGTGGGCGAGAGCGAGCAGGAGATCGAGCGCCGCCCCGGCCAGCCACCAGAAGGGAGCGCCGAGGCCGGCGAGGTCGAACAGCAAGGCGAGCGCCTCGAGCGGCATGATGACGAAGGTGGTGAGCGGGATCGCGACGATGTTGGCCAGCGCCCCGTAGAGGCCGGCCTGGTGGAAATGCCACAAAGCGATCGGGATCAGGGCGAGCTCGACGGCGAGCCCGGTGAGGACGAGGCCGAGGACGAAGCGGCCGAGCTTCACCGGCCAGAGCTCCTCGCGCCGCGCCAGCAGGCTGCGTACCCGCGGATGCTCGTGCAGGGCGACGATCGCGGTGATCGCGGCGAAGCTCATCTGGAAGCTCGCCCCGGGCAGCGATTCGGGCCAGAGCAGGAGCACGGCGAGGGCGGCGACGGCGACCAGCCGCAAGGTCAGCGCCTCCCGTCCCAGAGCGATCCCGAGCAGGACGAGCAAAGCGGCGATGCAGGAGCGGATGGTCGGCACCTCCGCGCCGGTCAGCAGGGTGTAGGCGATTCCGGCCAGGGCTCCAGCGCCGGCGGCGACGAGGACCAGCCGGAAGCGCAGTGCCAGCGCCGGGCTGAGCGCGAGCAGCTTCAGGGTGAGGAGCATCACGGCTCCAACCACGGCGGTGAGATGGAGGCCGCTGACCGAGAGGAGATGGGCGAGGCCGGAGCGGCGCATCGCCTCGGCGTCGGGCTCGGGGATTCCGCCCTGGTCGCCGGTGGCGAGCGCGGCGGCGATCCCGCCCGCGGCGCCGGGCAGCCGCGAGCGGATATGGTCGGCGAGGCGCTGGCGGGTGTCGGCGAGGCGGGCCCGCCAGCCCTGCTCCCCGGCCGGGGCGACCAGCCTGACGACGGTGACCCGGCCGGTGCCGCCTATGCCCTGGAACCAGGCGGCCCGGGCGAAATCGTAGGCGCCCGGCACCGCCGCCGGCGCCGGCGGCATCAGATAGCCGCGCAGCCTGACGGTGGCTCCGGGCCGGAGCGAGTCGGGAGCCTTGGCCGAATCGACATTCACCCTGAGGCGCGGCGGCAGGGTGGAATCGCTGAGCGGGCGGACGACGAGCCGAACCACCTCGCGCGCCGGAAGACGCTGGAAGCTTTCGATCGCGGCGTCGAACTCGGCCGCCCGCGCCTCGGTGAGAACCGGCGCGGCGACCCGCTCCGCCTTCCACCAGATGTTGCCGGCGCCGAGCATCGCGACAAGGCAGAAGAGCGAGACGGAGCGGCCCCAGCGCGTGCCCGGCGCCAGCGCGTGGGGTGCCAGCACGAATGCGGCGGCGAGCAGCAGGAACGCGGTCCAGGCGCGCGGATCGGGCAGGACGAACCAGGCGGCGATGCCGAGACCGAGGCCGACCGGAAGCCACAGCGGCAGCTGGTCGCGCTCGGAGTCGGCGACGCGCTCGATACGGCGCGACAAGCTCGTCATCCCGGCCTTGAGCCGGGACCCAGGAACACCGGGATCCGAGAATGAGTCGAGGATGTCCGTGTTCATGGGTCCCGGCCTTCGCCGGGATGACGGGAAAAGGCTTGCTTGCTCATGAGCTTGTTCCCCGGCGAAGGCCGGGGCCCAGCGGCGCCGACGCAAGATCTGGGCCCCGGCCTTCGCCGGGGAGCAACCGCTTGCGATCCAGTCGACGGTTCGCGCGCGCCGCCCTTTGTCGCGGCCGGTCCGCTATGCTAGGGGCGCATCCGTCACCGGCCGTCATGGCCATGCATCCTTGGAGAAAAGGCGCTTGAGCGCAACCGTCCCGCCGGCGCAGGTCGTCACCCGCTTTGCGCCCTCGCCGACCGGCTTCCTTCACATCGGCGGCGCCCGGACCGCTTTGTTCAACTGGCTCTACGCCCGCCACCACGGCGGCCGCTTCCTGCTGAGGATCGAGGATACCGACAAGGCGCGCTCCACCCAGCCGGCGATCGACGCCATAATCGAGGGGATGCGCTGGCTCGGCCTCGACTGGGACGGGCACGAATATTACCAGTCGCAATTCTGGGCCCGCCACGCCGAGGTGGCGAACGAGATGCTCGCCCGCGGCCACGCCTATCGCTGCTACATGAGCCCCGAGGAGCTCAGCGCCGGGCGCGAGCGGGCCCAGGCCGAGCGCCGCCCCTACCGTGTCGAGAGCCCGTGGCGGGACTGCACCCCGGATGCGCCGGCCCCCGACTCGCCCTTCGTCGTCCGATTGAAGGCGCCGCGCGAGGGCGAGACCGCGATCGACGACGCCGTCCAGGGCCGGGTCGTCGTCCAGAACGCCGAGCTGGACGACATGGTGCTGCTGCGCTCCGACGGCAGCCCGACCTACATGCTGGCGGTGGTCGTCGACGATCACGACATGGGGGTGACCCACGTCATCCGCGGCGACGACCATCTCAACAACGCCTTCCGCCAGCTTTGCATCATCCGGGCGATGGGGTGGCCCGAGCCGGTCTATGCGCACGTCCCGCTGATCCACGGCCAGGACGGCGCCAAGATGTCGAAGCGGCACGGCTCGACCGGGGTGATGGACTATGAGGCGCTCGGCTTCCTTCCCGAGGCGCTCGCCAACTACCTGCTGCGCCTCGGCTGGGGCCATGGCGACGAGGAGATCATCTCGCCGCGCCAGGCGATCGAATGGTTCGACCTCGCCGGGGTCGGCAAGTCGCCGTCGCGCTTCGACCTGAAGAAGCTGGAGAATCTCAACGGCCATTATATCCGCGAGGCCGACGACGGCCGGCTGGCCGGGCTCATCGCCGGACGGATCGCCGGGCTGATCGGCCGCGATCTCGCCACGGCCGAGATCGAGCTTCTCGTCCGGGCGATGCCGGAGTTGAAACCGCGTGCGAAGAATCTCAACGAACTCGCTGAGAACTCGACCTTCTTGTTCCAGACTCGGCCGCTCGATTTCGATGAGAAGGCGGCCCAGCTGCTGACCGGCGACGCCCCCCGGCTGCTCGCCCGGGCGTGGAGTGCACTCAATGCGCTTGACGAATGGTCGGCGCCCGCCACAGAGGCGGCGGTGCGCAGCACGGCGGAAAGCGCGGGCGTCAAGCTCGGGCAGGTGGCGCAGCCGCTCCGGGCCGCGCTCACCGGACGGGCGACCTCGCCCGGAATATTCGATGTTCTGGTCCTGCTCGGGCGCGACGAAAGCCTCGCCCGGATCGCGGACCGGATGAACGGAGCTTAAAGATGGCGGACGATCAGGCCACACTCACCCTCGGAGAGGGCAACAGCCATGGGTTTCCCGTGCGCTCGGGCTCGGTCGGCCCCGACGTGGTCGACATCCGCAAGCTCTATGCGCAGACCGGCGCCTTCACCTACGATCCCGGCTTCACCTCGACCGCCGCCTGCGAGAGCGCGATCACCTATATCGACGGCGACCAGGGCATCTTGCTCCACCGCGGCTATCCGATCGACCAGCTCGCCGAGCATTCGACCTTCATGGAGGTCTGCTATTTGCTTCTGAACGGCGAGCTTCCCAAGAAGGACGTGCTCGACAGTTTCACCCACACGATCATGCGCCACACCATGCTGCACGAGCAGCTGGCGACCTTCTATCGGGGCTTCCGGCGCGACGCGCACCCGATGGCGATCATGTGCGGCGTGGTCGGCGCCTTGAGCGCCTTCTACCACGATTCGACCGACATCACCGATCCCAAGCAGCGGATGATCGCCTCGCACCGGCTGATCGCCAAGATGCCGACGATCGCGGCGATGGCCTATAAATATTCGATCGGCCAGCCGTTCATGTATCCGCAGAACAACCTGACCTACACCGGCAACTTCCTGAGGATGACGTTCGGGGTCCCGGCCGAGAATTACGAGGTCAACCCGATCGTCGAGCGGGCGATGCGGCGAATCTTCATCCTCCACGCCGACCATGAGCAGAACGCCTCGACCTCGACGGTGCGGCTCGCCGGCTCGTCGGGCGCCAACCCGTTCGCCTGCATCGCCGCCGGGATCGCCTGCCTGTGGGGGCCCGCCCACGGCGGCGCCAACGAGGCGGCGCTCAACATGCTTCACGAGATCGGCCATCCGAGCCGGATCCCCGAGTTCATCGAGCGCGCCAAGGACAAGGACGACCCGTTCCGGCTGATGGGCTTCGGCCACCGCGTCTACAAGAATTACGACCCGCGCGCGAAGGTGATGCAGGCGACCGCCGACGAGGTGCTGAGGGAGCTTGGAGTGACCGACCCGGTCTTTGACGTCGCCCGCGAGCTCGAGCGGATCGCGCTCAGCGACGATTATTTCCTCGAGAAGAAGCTCTATCCCACCGTCGATTTCTATTCGGGCGTGGTGCTCTCCGCGATCGGCTTCCCGACCTCGATGTTCACCGCCCTGTTCGCTTTGGCGCGAACGGTGGGATGGGTCGCCCAGTGGAACGAGATGATCTCCGACCCCGAGCAGAAGATCGGCCGGCCGAGGCAGCTCTACACGGGGCCGACGCAGCGCGATTACGTGCCGGTTGATGCGAGATAAAATTCCTACCCGGCATTTGCCGGGGAGGGGGACCATGCGAAGCATGGTGGAGGGGTTCTTGCGGCCTCTGAAGAACCCCTCCACCGCGCTCCGCGCGGTCCCCCTCCCCGCGAAATCGCGGGGAGGAATTTTTCTCGCCGGCCTCCTTCTCCTCGCCGCTCCCGCCCCCGCCCAGCTTCCGACCGAGCCCAACGTCAGCGCGGCCGGCATCGCCCTCTCCGCCCCCTGGCGGGTAAAGGTCTACGCTCATGCGCGCGGGAAGCTGCTCCACCCCGCCTGGGGCTGGCGCCATTCGGAACGCGACTTCCTGCTCGCCCGCCAGATCGCCCGCGAGGAGGGCCTCGCCGTCGACGAGGACGTCCTGTTCGCCGCCGCCTTCCTCCACGATTCCGGCGCCGTCGCGGCCTTCGCCAAAGAGGGCGTGGACCATGCCGTCCGCTCCGCCGAGCTGGCCGAGCCGCTGCTTCGCGGCGCGGGCTTCCCGATGGCGAAGTTCCCGGCCGTCAAGGCGGCCATCACCGGCCACATGTTCGATCAGGAGGCGGGCGAGCGCCCGGAGGCGATCGTCCTCCACGACGCCGACGCCCTCGACTTCCTCGGAGCGACCGGAATCGCGCGGCGTCTCTCCGTCACCGGCACGGCCCCAGACATGGACGGCGTCCTCGCCCGCCTGAACCAGGTCTTCGACCAGATCCCCGGCCGCCTCGTCACCGGCACCGCCAGGCGCATGGCGATCCCCCGGCTGGTGGCGATGAAGGCCTTCTTCGACCAGCTGAAGCGCGAGACGCCGGGCCGCGCTCCGCTTTAGCCGTCAGCCCAGCTTCGCCTTCAGCTCCCTGAGCAGATCGAGCGAGGCGCAGACGTCGTCGAACATCAGCCGCACTCGTTCCTCGCCGGGCCGCGAGCGCAACATCGAGCCGGGTTCGAAGCGGTCCTTGCCGTTGACGGCGACCAAGGCCTCCTCGGGTCCGGCGTAGACGCACACCCGGCCATCCTTCCTCAGCTCGAGCAGGCGCGTCCGCAAGCCCGAATCGAAGAGCGTTTCTCGCGCCTCCATCGGGTGGGTAGCATAGACTTCGAACGCCTTCTCGAACGCAGGGTCGGCCTCGACCGGCACCCGCTCCATGTCGCTTGCCGGCTTCCAGAAGTTGAAGAGCTTCCTGTCCGGCACGATTGCGATTCGGCCCTTCGGCCCGGGCCGGCGCTGGATCGCGTAGATCTGGCCGGAGAAGACGATGTAGCTGTTCTTGCCGGCGCGCCGCTGCAGGCACGCCTCATAGACGGCGAAGCCGCGACCCGCCTCGTCGATGCCGTTGAAGAGGTCGGTGTAAACCTCGCTTGAAAAGCCTCCGCCGCCGAAGAGCAAAGCGCGGGCGGAGCCGAAGGCGGGCGGGGTGAACTCACCGGGGATATATTCCAGCCCCGCCTTGCGGGCGACCTCTTCCAGAACGGGATGCTTGAGCCCCTCCTTCGCCGCCATCAAAGGGGCGCCGGCGACGGCGACGGTGCCGACCAGGAACGCGACGAACACCACGACCGCCATCACCGTCCAGCCGGCGCTGAGCAGGCTGGCGAGCGCGGCGACGGTGAGGGCCAGCCCGACCGTGCCTCGAAGCCACAATTGGCGGACCGCCGCCTTGCGCTCGCCCTCGAGCGCTCCGATCCGCTCGCGCACCGTGCCGGCCGCGCACAGGGTCTGGAAATCGTCGTTGGTCAGCGGAATCATCGAGCCCCCCATGCTTCCGGGCCAAGCTGCCAATCCGGCGCGGCGCGCGCAACAATTGAAACACAGTTTTTAGGGCCGCGGCATCGGCCGGCAACAGGCGGAGCCTAACCCCTGTCGATCCTGTTCAACGATCGGAGTTGCTTATGTTGACGATCATCGCCGCCGCTCTGGCCGCCGCAGCGCCCGGCCCGAGCGAGCCGAGCCTCGACGAGGTCCGGGCCGCCACCGCCCGCTTCCAGAACGTCGAGGTCGCTCTGGCCGAGGGCTATGTCCGCGACCCCACCGACATGTGCGACACGGCCCCGATGATGGGCCGTCCCAAGGCGCTCGGCGGCATGGGCATCCACTTCTTCCGGCCGGACCTGCTCGGAATCACCGCTCCGCCCAACCCGCGGGTCGGCGGCAACGGCACCCATACCGACTTCCGCAAGCCCTCGATCCTGATCTACGAGCCGCGCGCCGACGGCACGCTGGAGCTGGTCGCGGTCGAGAACCTCGTCTTCAAGAAAGCGTGGGAAGCGGCCGGCAACACGAAGCGGCCGACCTTCCACGGCGTCGAGTACGACTACATGGCCGACGATCCGGCGACCAAGTCGATCGACGAGGCGCACAATTTCGAGCCGCATTACGACCGCCACGTCTGGCTCTACCGGAAGAACGCCAACGGCGTGTTCGCCCAGTACAATCCGACCGTGACCTGCCGGTTCCACAAGCCGGTCCGGGTGGCGGACAAGGGCAAGCCGCACCCGGGGCATTGATCTAAATTCCTCCCCGCGATTTCGCGGGGAGGGGGACCGGCTGAAAGCCGGTGGAGGGGTTCTTGCGGCGCACGAAGAACCCCTCCACCGCGCTTCGCGCGGTCCCCCTCCCCCGGAAATCCGGGGGAGGAATTTTGAAGACCTACTCCCGTCGAAGCGGGAGGGTGAAGGTGAACCTCGCCCCCTGCCCCGGAGCGCTGTCGACGGCGACGTCGCCGCCCATCGCCCGGGCGAGGCGGCGGGCGATGTAGAGGCCGAGGCCGGTGCCGCCGGGCTCGGAGACGTCGACCCGCTCGAACTTCTCGAAGATCCGCGCCTGGTCCTCGAGCGAGATGCCCTTGCCCTGGTCCGCGATGACGAGCGCCGCCAGATCGCCTTCGCGGTCGGTTCGGATCCACACCTGGCCGTCCTCGGGCGAATAGCGGATGGCGTTGGTCAGGAGATTGACGACGATCTGCAGCGCCCGGCGGAAATCGCCTCTCACCGGAAGGCCGTCCCCCGAGGCCGGAGCGTCGATCCTGACGCCGCGCTCGCCGGCCCGGACCGCGAGCAGGCCGGCGGCTCGGCGGGCGACGTCGGCGAGGTCGATCTCCTCGCCCTCCGGGTGGAAGTCCGGCCGCTCGATCGCCTGCAGGTCGACGAGATCGTCGACCAGGGCGAGCAGATGGCGCCCGGCGGTGGCGATGTCGCCGGCATAGCCCGCATAATCCTTGCGGATCGGCCCCTCGCCCTGGGCGCCGATCGTCTCGGCGCTGGCGATGATCTGGGCGAGCGGCGCCCTCAGCGCCTTGTCGAGCCGCTCGCCGAAGGCGCCGGGCTCGGCATGGACTGCGGCCGCGGCCGGAGGCACCGGCGCCCCCGCCGGAAGCGCGGCGGCCGAGCCGCGGAAGCCGGCGAAACGGCCGGAGCCGTCGACCAGCGGGATTCCGGCGAGCCGGTACCGGCCGCCGCGGCCGCCGCGCAGATCGGCGAGCTGGCCGTCGAAACGACGCTGCTCGGCCAGTGCGGTGAGCAGAGGCAGCTCGCCCTCCCCGCTCTCCTCGAGTCGGAACAGGCGGGTGAGCTGGTGGCCGACCAGCTGGGCCGGAGTCTGGCCGGCCGCCGCCGCCGCCGCGGGCGAGACCATGGTCAGGCGCAGGGCCGCGTCGGTCTCCCACATCCAGTCGGCGCCGGCGCGCAGGAAGTCCGCCTGGCGCTCGGAGTCGGACGCCGGCGCCGGCGCCCGGGCCGGGCGGACGATCCAGCCGCTGACGGCGAGGTCGACGCCGCCTTCGCGCGGCTCGGCGCGGACCCACAGATCGAGATCGGCATTGCCTTCGGCGGCGACGGCGGAGCGCGAGATGACGATCCCAAGGCGGCGCGCCAGCCGGGCGAGCGCGGCGACCTGCGGAACGGCCAGAGGCCCGCCTTCCTCGCCGCCGGCGGCGCGGTGGAGCGCCATCAGCCGCGGCTCGGCCTCGACCAGCCGGCCCTCCGGGTCGACCCGGCCGCGCACGGCGTCCCCGAGGCTCATGAGGCGAGCCTCGCGACGGCGCTTCGATAGGCTGGGTCGAGCCGCCAGAGCAGGACCCGGCGATGCGCCTCGGCGGGCTCCAGCGAATCGTAGAGGTCGAGCTGAGCGGCGGCGGCCTCCTCGCGGCCGGCGAGGCCGAGGAGGATCGAGGCCGCGGCCTCGCGCCCGACCCGGGCCGCCCGAAGCACCACCGCCGCGCCGCGGCCGGCGGAGTCGGGAAGCAATTCCCACAAAGCCGCCAGGTCGAGCCCGGTGCGCAGCGACAGGCCGGCGAGGAAGAGCGGAAGCGCGCCTTCGGCGACGGCGCGGACCAGCATGGCGTCGTCGAGCCGGCCGCGCTCGTCGAGCCTAAGCGCGAGCCGCCGGGCGAGGGCGTCGGCGCCGGAGCCTTCGTCGTAGCGCCCGAGCCAGGCCGAAGCGGCGGCGGTCACGGCCGAGTCGGCCGCCTCGGGAGCGACCCCGTGGCGGGCGATCAGATAGGTGCGCAGCGCCGCGGCGACGGTCCAGGCGAGGCCGTGGGCGACCTCGGCGGGAAGGTCGCCCTCGGCGAGCAGCGGCTCCTGGAACGCGTCGAGACGGCGGCTGTCGGCGATCAGCAGCGAGACGGCGGCGGCGGCGAGCGCCTCGTCGGAATCGCCGGCGAGATCGGTGAGCAGCCGCCGCTCGGGCGCGGAGCGGGCGAGCCGATGCTCCTCGGCGCGGCGCAGCAGGAGGGCGAACAGGCCCGGATCGGCGAGCACTCCGCCCTCGAGCAGCGGGATGGCGATCGCCAGGCTGGCGGAGGACAGAGCGGCGCGCAGCGGCTCCTCCTCGTCCGCCGAGAAATGCGCGGCGAGGGCCGAGCGGAGATCGTCCTCGACATCGCCGACGAGCCGGCGAAGCAGGTGCGACACGGTGAGGCGCTGCCGGTCGCTGAGGCGAAGCGCCTCGGGAAGGGCGAGATCGGCCATCGCCGCCGACACGCGCGCCCGAGCGGACGCGAGCAGCAACGCCGCGCCGTCCAGATCACCCCCGCTCGCGCGCACTTCGGACATCGCCCGTGCATAGTCCGGTCAGGGTTAAGGCGGCGCTAATCCTGTGCGGGCGGGACGGCGGCATGGGCATGGCGCTGGGCCCAGAAGAAGCTGGCTCCCGCATAGAAGGCCAGGACCGTCAGCCCGGTCCCCCACAGATTGGCGGCGGCGAAGGGCAGCATCAGCCAGCTCATCCCCTTGGGCTCGGCGAGCCACAGCCTGCCGGGCAGCTCGCGCTCCTCGGCCTCGACCCGCAGGGCGACGGCGAAAGCGACGATCGTCCCGGCCAAAGCGAGGCAGCCCCAGCCGCGGGTGGGGGTGAGCGTGGAGGCGAGGAGCAGCAGCACTCCCGCCGCCAGGGTCGGCAGCAGCGCGCCCCACCAGCTCGGCCCGCGGTCCCCCTGCAGGCGAAGCGAGGACAGGCGGTCGCCGATTCCGTCGAGCGGGGTCGCAAGCAGCATCAAGGCGAGGCCGAGCCCGAGCCAGTGCTTCGCGAAGGCTAGGCCGGCGAGAAGCATCAGCAGGGTCGCCGCGAGCCCGATCGCGGTCGGAGTCACCGCGCTCGGCATCAGCCAGCGCGTCGCCAGCCGCTCGACCGGCCCGAGCAGGTAGCGCGACACCCAGTCGGAGCGCCGGTCGTGGGCGCCGGCGAGGATCTGCGCCTCGAGCTCCGCCAGGTCGTCGCCGCTCTCGGCGACCAGGGGCAGCTCGTCCTCGGCCTCGCCGCGGACGCTGAGCTGGCGGGCGCCGGCCTGGACGGCGCGGCGGAGCAGGGTCGACTGCAGGTCCCAGTCGCGGAGCATGGCGGCGGTCTGCCTGAGCATGTCGCCCGAGATGAGGGCGAGTCCGGCCCAGCGGCTCTGGGCGTCGATCCGCTCGTAGCGGTCGTCGACTCGAAGGTCGGGGACGACGAGGATGGCGGGGCCCTCGAGGGCGACGAGGCGGGCGATCGCCGCTTCGGGTGCGACCAGCCCGTCGCCGACGAGAAGCACCCGGTCGGTCGGATTCACCGCCTGCCCCGCCTCCTCCGCGCCGCGCGCGAGGACGATGTTGACCCCCTCGCCGCGCAGCCGATCGACCGCGGCGCCGAGCGCGGCGGTGACCCGCTCGACGACGATCACCACCGGATCGGCGCCGGCGGCGTGGGCGAGGCGCGCCTGCCGCTCGAGCAGAGTCCGGCCGGCGATCGGAAGCGTCGCGCGCAGCCCGCCGCCGGCATCGTCGGCCTCGTGATAGGCGGCGATCAGAGCGGCCAGAGTCACGCGTCCCTCCCCATCGCCGAAGGGATAGGGAAGCAGCGCGGCCGGGAAAAGCCTTAAGCGGTGAAGTCGTCGATGGCGGCGGCGAGCTTGCGGAGCACGACCGGATCGCCCGGAGCGCCTTCGAGCGCCTCGTCGGCGAGGGCGACCAGACCGGTCACCCCGAAGCTGGCCGCGACGCTCTTCAGGCGCGACGCGGCGATCGACCAGTTGGCGTCGCAGCGCGCCCGGCCCATCAGGTCGGCCTGGCGGGCGGCGCTTTCGAGGAAGGCGGCGCGAAGCTCGCGCATCAGCTCGGGGTCGCTTCCGACCGCGGCGGCGAGCGAGGCGTTCAGAGCTCCGGGATCGTAGACCATCCACCGCTCCTAGGGCCGGACGCGTTAACGCCTCGTATCCTTCCGAGCTTTCAACCGCTCCGAATCATGGTAAACCAACCGTTATGACGGGGGCAGAACGAGCACGGAGCGAGCCCGAAGAGGGCTTGCAGGGCGAGGCGGAGAACGACTGGCTGGGTTCGCCGGTCGACCTCCAGGCACCGGAGCCGGCGCCCGAGCCGGTGCGGGCGAGACGCCCGGCCCGCGCCGGCCTGCTCGGAGGCCTCCTCATCCTTCTCGCCACCGGCTGGATCGGCGCCGTCGGCTACTGGCTGTGGCAGACCCGGCCGCCGGTCACGCTCGGCAACGCGATCGCCTGGACGGCGACCCTGGCCGGGCCGCTCGCCCTCCTCGCCCTCGCCTGGCTGCTGTTCGGCCGGACCTCGCGACGCGAGGCGGAAAGGTTCAGGAGCGCAGTCGAGGCGATGGCGGCGGAGAGCCGGGCGCTGGAAAGCGTGCTCGAGATCGTCGCCGGCCGGATCGAGGACAATCACGCCCGGCTGCGCGGCGAGGCCGAGCGGCTGATGACGCTCGGCGACGAGGCTTCCGACCGGCTCGGCCGGGTTACCTATTACCTCTCCAAGGAGACGGCGACTCTCGACCAGAAGGCCGCCGCGCTCGACTCGGCCGCCGCCGCGGCCAAGGTCGACATCGGGGTCCTGCTCCACGACCTTCCGCGCGCCGAGGAGCAGGCCCGGGCGGTCGCCGAGGCGATGAAGGAGGCCGGCCTCAACGCCCACGGCCAGGCGAGCGCGCTGGAGGCCCAGCTCGCCTCGCTCGCCGCGCGCGGCCGCGACGCCGACGAGGTGCTCGGCGGGGCGGCGCAGCGGATGTCGGCCCATGTCGCCCGGATCGAGAGCGGAAGCGCCGCGGCGGCGGCGAGCCTGGACGAATCGTCGGCGAAGATGACGGCGGCGGTCGACGGCGCGATGAGCCGCGCTGCGGAAGCCGTCGAGCAGGCCCGCTCGGCGCTCGAGCTGCAGGGCATGACGACCCTGGCGGCGATCGAGCAGAGCCGGGCCGCGCTCGACCAGGCGGGCGAGGATTCGGCGCGAAGCCTCGCCCGGCGGATCGAGACGATCAGCGGCAAGATCGAGGGCCTGGCCGGCCATATCGCCGCCCAGGACGCGGCCAGCCACGCCCTCGTCACCGGCCTCGGCAAGGAGCTGGCCGAGCTCGACAGCTGGTTCGACCAGCTCGCCCGAACCGGCGGCGCCCAGACCGAGAAGCTCGGCGCGGCGGTCGCGGCGGTGCGGGCGACCGCCGGCCACCTCCTCCAGGAGCTTGGCGCCGGCCAGCAGCAGGCGAGCGGCCTCATCGAGAGCGCCGGGGATCTCGGCTCGGCGCTCGCCGGGATCGGCGGCGAGCTTCGCGACCAATTGCCCGAGGCGCTGAGGAACGTCGAGGAGCAGGCCGAGCGGACGCGGCTCGCCGCGGCGGCGATCGTCCCGCTGGTCGGCGAGGTCAGGGAGACGGCGGAGGCGGCGGCGGCCCGGCTGGGCGAGAGCGAGCAGGCGGTCGGCCGGAGCCGCGAGGCGGTCGAGGCGATGCTCGCCCAGGTCGAGCAGGGCTCGGCCGAAGCGACGGCGCAGCTGCAGGCGCTCGCCGCGGCGGCCGACGAGGCGCGCGAGGCGGGGGAGCGGATCGCCGCCGGCACCGGCGCCTCCGTCGCCGAGGTGCGGAGCGCCGCGGCCGCCCTAGCCGACGAGCTCGGCACCGGCCAGCGGCAGGCGGACGGCCTGATCGCGAGCGCAGGCGAGCTCGGAGCCGCGCTCGGCGGCATTTCGGGCGAGCTGGGCGACAGGCTGCCGGCGGCGCTCAGGAGCGTCGAGGAGCAGGCCGGCCGGACCCGCGAGGCAGCCGAGGCGATCGTCCCGATCGTCGGCGACATCGCGACGATGACCGACGGAGCGGCGACCCGGCTCGGCGACAGCGAGGCGATCCTGGCCCGGCAGCAGGAGGCGCTGGAGACCCTGCTCGCCCGGATCGGCGAAGGCTCGGCACAGGCCGAAGAGCAGCTTCGGGCGCTCGGCTCGGCCGCCGAGGAGGCCCGGGCCAGCGCCCAGAAGATCGCCGCCGACACCGGGCCGGAGCTGATCGAGGCGCTGCTTCGGGTCCGGGAGGCGGCGGGCCAGGCCTCGGAGCGGGCCCGCGAGGCGATTTCGGCGGCGATCCCCGCCAGCGCCGCCGCGCTCGGCGAGGCGAGCCGCGAGGCGCTCGAGAAGGCGGTCAGCGAGACGGTCGAGCGGCAGATGGCCGAATTGTCGGCGGTGTCGGAGCGGGCGATCGAGACGGCGCGCCGCGCCTCGGAGCGGCTGACCCGCCAGATGCTCTCGCTCGGCGAGACGGCGGCGGCGATCGAGGCCCGGATCGACGAGGACCGGGCCGAGCGCGAGGAGAAGGAAAGCGAGAATTTCTCGCGCCGGGTCGCGCTCCTCATCGAATCGCTCAACTCGACCGCGATCGACGTCACCAAGATATTGTCCAACGAGGTCACCGACAGCGCCTGGACGGCCTATCTGAAGGGCGACCGCGGGGTCTTCACCCGCCGCGCCGTGCGCCTGCTCGATCGCAACGACGCCCGCGAGATCGCCCGCCATTACGAGGAGGAGCCCGAGTTCCGCGAGCAGGTGAACCGCTACATCCACGATTTCGAGGCGATGCTCCGCCGGATCCTCGCCGACCGCGACGGCTCGCCGCTGGGCGTCACCATTCTCTCCAGCGACATGGGCAAGCTCTACGTCGCTCTCGCCCAGGCGATCGAGCGGATCCGCTGATCTAAATTCCTCCCCTGCTTTTGCAGGGGAGGGGGACCATGCGAAGCATGGTGGAGGGGCCTTACAGAGTCTGAAGAACCCCTCCACCGCGCTTCGCGCGGTCCCCCTCCCCGAGAAATCTCGGGGAGGAATTTTATGTTCGCGTCCAATCGAGCATATCGATCGTGACCCAGCCGAACCGGTAGTTGGCGTAGAACAAGGCGAAGGCGACGGCCGAGACGACCGTCGCCCGGAGCGCCGCCGTTGCGAAGCTGAAGCGGTGCGGCGCGCTCTGGGCGTGGCCGGCCGGAGTCTCCACCCCCTCCTCCTCCGGCGTCCGCACCCCGAAGGGCAGGACGACGAACAGGCTCATCGTCCAGAACAGGATGTAGATCGCCAGGATCGACTGGAACTTCACCTAGGTCACACCCGGATGACGAGCACGTCCACCACCGGCTTCTTGCCGGTCCATTCGGTGGCGCAGCGGCGCACCGCGAGCCGGACGGCTTCGCGGAGCTTGTCCTCGCTCGGCGCCCCCTTCAGCGCCGCTTCGGACGCCGCGTCGGCGGCTTCCTCGACAAACGCCTCGCGATCCTCCTCGACCGGAATGCCTTCGAGCGCGACCTGGACATCGCCGACGAGACGGTCCTTCGCGTTGAGCGCGAGAGCCACGGTGATGGTGCCGAAGCTGGCGATCTTGCGCCGCTCGTTCATCGTCGGACCGTCGGCGGCGAGGATGACGTCGCCGTCGAGGATGAGCCGCCCCACCCTCTCCTCGCCGAGCTTCTTCGGCCCGTCCGGCGCGAGCCGGACGACGTCGCCATTCTTCTGGAGGATGCCCTTGGGCACGCCCTTCGAGCGGGCGAAGCGCTCATGCTCGGCCATGTGGCGCATCTCGCCATGGACCGGGACGATGATCTCCGGCCGGATCCAGCCGTACATGGCGGCGAGCTCCGGCCGGCCCGGATGGCCCGAGACATGGACGTTCGCCTGCCGGTCGGTGATCATCTTGATCCCGCGGGCGGCGAGCTCGTTCTGGATCCGGCCGATGGCGATCTCGTTGCCCGGTATCTGCTTGGAGGAGAAGACGACGAGATCGCCTTCCGTAAGCTTGATCCGGTGCTGGTCGAAGGCGATCCGGGCGAGCGCCGCCCGGCTCTCGCCCTGGCCGCCGGTACCGATGATCATCACGTCGCGCCTGGGCAGCGACATCGCCGTCTCGAAATCGATCGTCTCGGGGAAGTCGGTCAGATAGCCGACGCTCCGGGCGACCCTCAGGATCCGGTCGAGCGAGCGGCCGGCGACGCAGACCTGCCGCCCCGTGTCCTGAGCGACCTTGCCGAGGGTGCTGAGCCGGGCCGCGTTCGAGGCGAAGGTGGTGACCAGCACCCTCCCCTCGGCCTCGCCGATCACCCGATCAAGGCCTTCGCGCACCTGCTCCTCGGACCCCGACGCCTCCTCCTGGAAGACGTTGGTCGAATCGCAGACCAAGGCGAGAATGCCCTCGTCGCCGACCCGCGTCAGTGCGGCGGCGTCGGCGGGATCGCCGAGCTGGGGGAATTCGTCGAGCTTCCAGTCGCCGGTGTGGAAGATCTTGCCGTAGGGCGTGTCGATGAGGAGGGCGTTGCCTTCAGGGATCGAATGGGCGAGCGGGACGAAGCGGAAGCCGAACGGGCCGATCTGCATCGTCCCGCCGATATCGATGATGTTAACCTTGACCTGCCGCTCCAGCCCCTCCTCCTGGAGCTTCTCTCTTATGAGGCCCGCGGTGAAAGGGGTCGCCCAGAGCGGGACTCCGAGATCGCCGGCCAGATAGGGGATGGCGCCGATATGGTCCTCATGGCCGTGGGTCAGCACGACGCCGAGCAGGTCGTCGCGATTCTCCTCGATGAAGGTCAGGTCCGGGAGGACCAGCTCGACCCCGGGATAGGCCGGGTCGGCGAAGGTCATTCCGAGATCGACCATGATCCACTTGCCGTCGCAGCCGTAGAGGTTGACGTTCATGCCGATCTCGCCCGAGCCGCCGAGCGCGAGGAAGAGCAGTTCTTTGCCGGGTTTCATTTCAATCCTTCTAAATCCTCCCTGCCGGCGGAGCCGGTGGGGAGGGGGACCAGGCGAAGCCTGGTGGAGGGGTAACTCGCAACGAACATGGGGGTTCGAGCGCGCTCTTCAAATTCGGCGCCATCACCCCTCCACCAGCTTCGCTGGTCCCCCTCCCCATCTACGATGGGGAGGATGAAAGGCTCCGCTTGTACAACAATCCGAGGCCCTGAATGGTCAAATCCGGCTCGATCTCGTCGAACACGGCCGTGTGCCGGTCGAACAAGGTCGCCAGGCCGCCGGTCGCCACCACCTTGGCCGGCCGGCCGATCTCCGCCTTCATCCGCGCGACCAGCCCCTCCATCATCGCGACATAGCCCCAGTAGATGCCGATATGCATCTGGTCCTCGGTGGTCCGGCCGATCACCGACAGATTGCCGTCGGGCGCCTCGATCGCGATGCGCGGAAGCTTGGCGGCGGCGGTGACCAGGGCGTCGAGCGAGAGGTTGATCCCCGGCGCGATGATGCCGCCTTTGTAGGCGCCGGAATAATCGATCACGTCGAAGGTGGTGGCGGTGCCGAAGTCGATCACGATCAGGTCGCCCTCGTGAAGGGCATGGGCGGCGATGGCGTTGAGCACCCGGTCGGCGCCGACCGTCCGCGGCTCAGCGACGTCGAGCTCGATTCCCCATTCGGCCGCCCCCTGCCCCGCCACCAGCGGCTCGACCTTGAAATATTTCTGGGCGAGCACCTCGAGATTGTGGGTCGCCCGCGGAACGACGGTGCCGAGGATCACGGCGTCGACGACGTCGCGCGGCAGCCCTTCCAATTCGATCAGCTGGTGGAGCCAGACCGCATATTGGTCGGCGGTGCGGCGGGGATCGGTCGCGATCCGCCAGCGGGCGCGGATCACCCCCTCCTCGAGCAGGGCGAAGACGATGTTGGTGTTCCCGGCATCGACGGCGAGCAGCATGGCCGCTCTCTAGCCGGGGCCGGAACGATAAGCGAGGGGCGGCTGATCCTTCCCCTCTCCCGCTTTTCGCGGGAGAGGAGGGGCCCAAGCCGAAGGCTTGGGAGGTGAGGGTCTGTACACCGGAGTCAGCAAGACCCTCACCTCCCACCGCTTCGCGGCGGGCCCCTCCTCTCCCGTAAGAACGGGAGAGGAGAATCTACTTCAGGAAAACGTCGCCGGCGTGGATGACCCGGGTCGCACCGTCGGCGAGGCGAAGGCGCAGGGCGCCGCATTCGTCGAGGCCGTCGAACACGCCTTCGACCCAGGCGCCGCTGGCGGTGTGGGTGGAGAGAGCGGTTCCGGGCGGATGGGCGGCGGCGAGCCAGCGCAGGCGAATGGGGTCGAGGCCTTCGTCGCGCCAGCGCCCGAGCCAGCGCGCGAAGCTTTCGGCCAGCGCCTCGAGGAACAATGCCGGATCCGGCGCCCCGCCGAGGGCGGCGAAGCTGGTCGCGGGGCGCGCGGTCTGGTCGGGATGCTCGGCGAGATTGACTCCGAAGCCGACGATCACCGCATCGTCGATCCGCTCGAGCAGGATGCCCGAGAGCTTGGCCCCGGCCACCATCAGATCGTTGGGCCATTTGATCTCGATCCCGGCGGCGCCGGCGAAAGCCGAGGCGACCTCGTGCAGCGCCACCGCCGCGACCAGCGCCAGGGTCGGCGCCGGCGGGTCGCCCGGAGCCAGCCGGACGAGCGTGCTGGCGTAGAGGTTGCCCGGCGGCGAATGCCATTCGCGACCCTGGCGGCCGCGGCCGCCGGTCTGCCGCTCCGCGCGCAGCCAGATGCCCTCGACCGCGCCGTCGCGGGCGCTTGCGGCGATGTCGTCGTTGGTGGAGCCGGTCTCGGGTACGGTGCGGATGACACTCATCACGTTCATGTTCGTACCCTCATTGGAAATCCGCATAAGCGTCCCCCGCAACGGGCGCAAACGTCACACATAGCCGCCGTCCTTGGCGATGAGCAGGGCCTGGCTGAGGCTCCGGACGCCGAGCTTCTTCATCATGTTGGCGCGGTGAAGCTCGACGGTCCGGACGCTGAGGCCGAGCGCATGGGCGACGACCTTGTTGGGAGCGCCCTCGGCGAAGGCGACGAGCACCTCCTTCTCCCGCCGGGTCAGGGTTTCCAGCGCATGGGTGCGCGAGAAGCTGTGGCTGCGCAGGAGCTCGAACCCCTTCTCGACCGCTGCGCAGAGGGCGTTGACCCGGAACGGCTTCTCGATGAAATCGACGACTCCGAGCCGGCCGGCGCGGAGCGCGTGCGGAACGTCGCCCTGCGCCGAGACGACGACGACCGGGAAGGCGCCCCTGCGCCGGGCGATCAGCTCGAGCAGGTCGAGGCCGTTGATCCCGGGCAGGCCGATGTCGACGATGATGCAGCCGGGCCGGCGGGCCGAATGCCCGTCGAGGAACGATTCGGCCGATGCGAACTCCTCGACATGGGTGCAGCATTCGGCCAGCGCCTGCCTGATCAGGCTCCGCAGCAGCCGCTCGTCGTCGATGATGTAGCCGCGCCTGTCCTCCATTTGCTGCTCCGTCCTCGCTCACATGGGGCCAGACATCGGCCGCTCCACGCTTGTGAACCTCGAAGGAGGATATCCCCTCTTCGCGCCCGCGCGCATAGGTATTTTTCCGACATTGGAGCGGCTCGCGCGGGGGCGCACGATAGGACCGTCGCGGGGGGCGGCAGTCCTCCGGTCGGCTTGTAACCCTGCAGTGGGGCTGGGCCGGCGATTCCGCTTCGCCGGCCCAGCTTCGGCTCAGAAGAGCGCGCTCGCAGCGTTGCCCGCCACCCCGCTCAGATAGGGGATGGCAAGATAGCCGAGCGGGGAGACGAAGATCGCCGCAAGCACGATCAGGACCGCCTGCGGCGTGTCGTTCGTCGGCCCGTAGGCCGGGGCGGGATCGTCGAAATACATCGTCTTGACGATCTTCAGATAATAAAAGGCGCTGATCACCGAGGTGGCGATGCCGACCGCGGCGAGCCAGGTGAGGTCGGCCTTCACCGCCGCGTCGAAGACCAGGAACTTGGGCCAGAAGCCGAACAGCGGCGGCACACCGGCCAAGCTGAACATGAAGATCGCCATCCCCGCCGCAAGCCAGGGCCGGGTCGTCGACAGGCCGGACAGGCTGGCGATGCTCTCCACCGGCCGAGCTTCCGTGTCCCGCATCCGGAGCACGACGAGGAACGCGCCCAAAGTCATGACGATGTAGACCGCCATGTAGAACAGCACCGAGGAGACCCCTTCCCGGGTCGCGGCGGCCAGCCCGATCAGGGCGAAGCCGACATTGTTGATCGAGCTGTAGGCGAGCAGCCGCTTGATGTTGGGCTGGCCGATCGCGGCGACTCCGCCGAGGATCGTCGAGGCGAGCGCCATGAAGATGACGATCTGGCGCCATTCGAACGAGGCCGGGCCCATCCCCTCGATCGCGATCCGGGTGAGAAGGGCCATGGCCGCCACCTTGGGCGCGGAGGCGAAGAAGGCGGTGACCGGAGTCGGAGCGCCTTCGTAGACGTCGGGGGTCCACATGTGGAACGGCACCGCCGACACCTTGAAGGCGATTCCGGCGAGCACGAAGACGATCCCGAACAGCTCCCCGGTCGAGACTCCATCGCGGCCGAGCGCCGAGTGGATCTCGCCGAACAGGGTCGAGCCGGTGAAGCCGTAGAGGAGGGAGATGCCGTAGAGCAGGATTCCGCTGGCGAGCGCCCCGAGAACGAAATATTTCAGCCCGGCCTCGGCCGAGCGGTCGTCGCGCCGCTGGAAGGAGGCGAGGACGTAGGCGGCGAGGCTCTGCAGCTCGAGCCCGACATAGAGGGTGAGCAGGTCGCCCGCCGACACCATCATCCCCATTCCGACCGCGGAGAGGAGGACGAGCACCGGATATTCGGCGCGATAATCGCCGTCGCGGCTGAACCAGCCCGACGCCGCCACCAGCGACGCCGCCGTGGCGATGTAGATGAGGATCTTCGCGAAGGCGGCGAATCGGTCGGCGACGAACAGGCCGTCGAACGCGATTCCGCCTCCGTCCCGCACGCCGGGCACCGCGAAGGAGGCGCCGACCAGCGCCGCGATGGCGAGCCAGGTCAGGAGCCGCGCGCTCCGGTCGCCCATCCAGGCGGCCGCCATCATCAGCGCGATCGCGGCGACCGAGAGGATGATCTCGGGGAGGGTGAGGAGGAGAGAGGCGGTCATCAATGCTCCTCCCCGGGGGCATGGCCGTGGGGCGCGGCCTCGGCGGCGGGCGCCGGCTCATGCCCGTGCGGCGCGGCTCCAGGCGCGTCGACGTGAGGCGCGGGCGCCGGCCCGTGCTCATCGGCGGCGGGCGGGGCCGCCTTCGTCCTGGCCAAGCCGGAATCGCCCGCCGGCCTGGCCCGCTCGACCCGCTCGAGAAGGAAGCCGACGTCGCGGCGGATCGTCGCCATGAAGGTCTCCGGATAAACGCCCATCCACAGCACCACCGCGGCGATCGCTCCCAATGACGCCATCTCGCGCCTGTCGAGGTCCGGCAGCACGGCCGCGTCGGCGTTGCGGCTCGTGCCGTAGGCGACCCGCCAGTAGAGCCACAGCATGTAGGCGGCGCCCAGGATGATCCCGGTGGTGGCGATCGCGGCGACGACGCTCGAGGCCTGGTAGGCGCCGACCAGGGCGAGGAACTCGCCGACGAAGCCGCTCGTCCCCGGCAGCCCGACCGCCGCCATGGTGAACAGCAGGAACAGGACGGAGTAAGCCGGCATGTTGTTGGAGAGGCCGCCGTAGCGGTCGATGTCGCGCGTGTGCAGCCGGTCGTAGATCACTCCGACGCACAGGAAGAGCGCGGCCGAGACGAGGCCGTGGCTGAGCATGACGATGATCGCGCCTTCGAGCCCCTGGCGGTTGAAGGCGAAGATGCCGATCGTGACGAAGGCCATGTGGGCGACCGACGAATAAGCGATCAGCTTCTTCATGTCGCGCTGCACCAGCGCCACCAGCGAGGTGTAGACGATGGCGATCAGGCTCAGAGCGAAGATCACCCAGACCAGCTGCGCCGACGCCTCCGGGAACATCGGCAGCGAGAAGCGGATGAAGCCGTAGCCGCCGAGCTTGAGGAGCACTCCGGCGAGGATCACCGAGCCGGCGGTGGGCGCCTGGACGTGGGCGTCGGGAAGCCAGGTGTGGACCGGCCACATCGGCATCTTGACCGCGAACGAGGCGAAGAAGGCCAGCCACAGCCAGGTCTGCGCCTCCTTCGGGAAATCCGTGACGAGGAGCTTGGGGATGGCGGTGGTGCCGGCGTAATTCACCATCCACAGCATCGCGATCAGCATCAGCACAGAGCCGAGCAGGGTGTAGAGGAAGAATTTGTAGCTGGCGTATATGCGCTGGGCGCCGCCCCAGACGCCGATGATCAGGAACATCGGGATCAGGCCGGCCTCGAAGAAGATGTAGAAGAGGAAGATGTCCTGCGCCATGAAGACGCCGAGCATCATCGTCTCCATGACGAGGAAGGCCGCCATATATTCCTGGACGCGCCGCTCGATCGTCTTCCAGCTGGCGAGGATGCAGATCGGCATCAGGAAGACCGAGAGCATGATCAGCATGACGGCGATGCCGTCGACGCCGAGCGCCCAGAAGAAAGGCGCGTCGCCGAGGCGTCCCGGCGAGTCGGCCGGGGTGCCGAACAGGTTGATCAGCTCGCGGAACTGCCACTGCCGCCCGTCCAAGTCGTAGGAGATCCACAGGACGATGCCGAGTGCCAGGTCGGCGAGGGTGGCGAAGAGGGCGACCCAGCGCGCGGTGTTGGCCGAGACGCACATGCAGATGATCGCCGCCGCCAGCGGGATGACCAGCATCTCCGAGAGGATCGGGAATCCGAGCGCGTTCATCGCGCCATCGCCCAGGTGGCGGCGGCGGCGAGGCCGAGCAGCATCACCAGCGCATAGGTGTAGAGATAGCCGGACTGGAGACGGGCTGTGAGGACGTTGCCGACCCGGACCGCCGCGGCGGCGCCGTCGGGGCCGAAGCGGTCGATCGTCTTCTCGTCCCCGCGCTTCCAGAACAGGCGGCCGAGCCAGAGCGAGGGCCGGATGAACACGACCTCGTAGATCTCGTCGAAATACCACTTATTGTAGAACAGATTGTAGAGGATCCCCCACTGGCCGGTGAAGCGCGCGGGAATGCCGGTGTTCCGGATATAGGCCTGGAGCGCGATCAGGAAGCCGATGATCATCACCGTGGCCGGGGCGAGCTTCACCCACAGGGGCACTTCGTGGATCGCATGGGCGAGATGGGTGTCGAAGGC
>DASVRO010000031.1:0-20592 GCA_036388575.1 Allosphingosinicella sp. | reverse complement strand
TCATCGAGGACGAACTCATAGTCGGGCGTTGCGCTGGGATCGCTGGCATAGCGGTCGGTCACCGAGATGGACTCGATGCCGGTGAGGCTGGTGGCGCCGAACTCGATATGGGTGATGCCGTTGCCGGCGCTGATGATCAGGACGTCCCTGACGCCGGCGCCGCCGTTGACGCTGTCGTCGGCTCCCCAGCGGTCGCCGTCGAAGACGAAGAGGTCGTTGCCGGAGCCGCCGGTGAGCGTGTCGACGCCGCGGCCGCCGAGCAGGAGGAAGGAGCCATCGGTCTCGGCCGACCCGTCGAAGGTGAAGTTCTCGTCCTCCCGCAGCGACTGGGCGTTGACGATCAGCTGCTGGCCGGCCGCGACGTTCGCATTGGCCGTGGTGAGATTGTAACTGTACAAAGCGTTGGACGTATCGCCCCACCGGGTCCTCGAGCCGCTCTGGAGCGACAGCGATTCGACCTCCACCATGTTGGTGGCGCTCATCGTCAGAACGTAATTGCCCTGCAGGATGATCACGTCCCGGCCCTCGTCGCCGTCGACCTTGTCGGCCGCGGTGAAGGCGCTGCCGAAGTAGAAGACGTCGTCGCTGGCGAGGCCGCTGACCGTGTCGTCGCCGCCCTGGCTGAGGTCGATGAAGTCCGCTTGCGGAGTGCCGACGAGAGTCTCGGACAGGCTGCGGAAGTCGAACGAGGCGACGGCCGGGTCGTGATCGGACAAGGCCGGGTTGTCGTTCGCGCCCGTGGCGGAATCGCTGTAGCCGGTGTTGACGTGGACCACGTCATAGCCCGCGACGCCGCTGAGCATCGCGTCGACGATGATATGATCGAGGGTCTGGCTGCGGCCGTCGAACGTGTAGCTGTAGCGCTCCGCCTCGGTCAGCTCGGTGACGGTGAGGTTGTCGAAGCGCGCGCCGCCGTCGCGGGCGGTGCCGTCCGGCAGGACGTAGCCGGTGGCGACCTCCAGCGGGCGGTAGAAATAGAAGTCGTTATAGTCGCCGCCGCTGACCACGCCGGCGCCCGGAGCGCTGGTCTCGATGAGGTTGAGCATCGTGTAGATGTCGTTGGCGACCGCGTTGCGCTGGGCGAAGTCGCTGTTGGCCGGCTGGCCGAGCTCGAGATTCTGGTTGAGCTGCCAGAAGTTGCCCGAGCCCGACTTGGCTGGAAGGTGGTGGGCGGCGACGAACACGGTCTGGCCGTGGAAGGTGAACTGGGCGAGCAGCGACTTGCGGGTCCCGGCCCAGTCGGACGAGTTGATCTCGCCGGCGATCATGTCGTCGGAGAAGAGGATCCGGTCGCCGGCGTCGCGAACCCCGTCTCCGATCCGGTCGGTGAACTCGCGGCGCTCGGCGATGCTCGCGTCGGCGGCGAGGTCGCCGAGCTGGACCCGGTTGGTGTCGTAGAGGAAGCCGACCCGGATGTTGCCGCCCGGCTCGCCGCCCTCGGCGCCGTTGACCGGCTCCTGGTCCACCCACTGGTAATTGGCGCCCGGCACCTGAGCGTTGAGCGCGTCGACCAGCATCTGCCAGCTCGTCGAGGCGTCGGTCGTGCCGCCGGCGGAGCCGTTATTGTCCTGCATCTCCTCGATGATGACGATGTCCGGCGAGTTCATGTTGTCGGCGATGACCCCGGCCAGCGCGGCGAAGCGGGCGGCTCCGTCCGTGGGATCGAGATTCTCGACGTTGAAGGTCGCGACGGTGAGCGCCCGGTCGTCATTGCCGAACGTCGTCGTCTCCTGGGCCGGGACGGTGTCCTGATAGGCGCCCGAATCGATGTTCGTGACGAACAGCTTGCGGTCGGTGAAGTCGAATTCGACGATCCCGGTGACGTCGCCGAGGCCGTCGCCCATCGACATCATGTCGAGCTGGCCGGCCGGATAAGGGTTGGCGAAGCCGGAGAAATCGAGCTCGATGATGTCCGGATTGACGTCGCCGTCATGGACGTGGCGGCCGCCGAAAATCGTGCCGTCGTCCGCGTCGGCCGTGTCCGGCGGCGAGAGCGGCGGATCGCCGGCGACGGTGTAGCCGCCGCGCGAGTTGATCTGGTCGGCGTCGGCGTGGACCCGCGAATAGGCCTGGAAGATCGGGTCTCCGCCCGAGGTCGAGACGAAGCCGTCGGCGACCACCATGTCGGGCACCGTGACCAGCATCCCCTCGACGGTCTCCCAGAAGGACAGGCCATAAACGCCGGCGTCGAACGTATCGCCGGCACCATCCGCGGAGTCGGTATAATCGGGCGTGACGGCGGTCAGGATCGAGTTCGGGATCGGCCGCCCGGCGTCGAGCGTCAGCACCGGCAGCGAATTGCCGCTGCTGTTGATCGTGAAGCCGGTCATGTTGACCAGCACGGTGCGCGGCATGGACTGGAACGCCTGATATTCCATGACCTGGGCGCTGAAGGTGACGATGTCGCCGACCTGGATGCCGGGAGCGGCGGTGGTGACGAGGCTGCCGACCTCGGCATCGTTGCGGGTCATCACGAAGATGCCCTCCGAGGTCAGCAGGCTCGAATCCCACTGGGCGGTTTCCTCGGTGAGGTAGAAGCCTTGGCGGGCGCCGTCGCCGTCGACGGCGGTGACGACCGCCTGGATGGTCACGACCGTCTCCGAGGCGATGTTGAAGCCGTTCTTGGCTTCGGCCGCGAGGATCGGGCTGTAATAGGACGAGCCCTGGATCTGATGGATATACAGCGGGTCGTCGTTGGTGATGATGCCGGTGCCGCCGGGGTCGGCGATGACGGCGAAACCGGTCGGATTGGAGAGCAGGACCGCGAAGGTTTCGCTGAACTCGCCCGCGGTATCGCCGTTGACGGTGACGTCGATCGTCTTGCTGTTTTCGCCGGCCTCGAAGCTCAGGGTCCCGGACGTGGCGACATAGTCGGTGCCCGAGGTCGCCGTTCCCGGGTCGGTGGCATATTCGACGGTGAAGGCGCCGGTGCCGCCGGTGCGGGTGACGGTGAAGGTGAAAGTCGTCGTTCCGGCATTGCCCTCGGCCTGGGTGACGTCGCCGATCGAGACGAAGGGCGGGCTGCCGTCGTCGTTGACGATCGTCCCGATCGCCGAGGCGTCGGACAAGATGCCGCTCGAAGGATTGGAAAGCGTGACGGTGAAGCCCTCGTCCGCTTCCGGGATGGCCTCCGGCTCGAGGTTGAGAATGATCGTCCGGCTCGTCTCGCCGTCGGCGAAGCTGACCTGGCCGGTCAGCGGCTGGCCGGACGCGAAGTCGCCGGCGCTCGCGCTGAAGCCGCCGCCTGGGAAGGAGACGGTCCAGTCGGCGGTGGAGGCGCCAGCCGTGTCGCCCGCCCGGGTGACGGTGAAGCTGATCGTGGTGGTGCCGCCGGTCCCTTCGAAGACGGCGGTGTCGGCGATCGAGAGGATCGCTCCGGCCGAGGCGCTGGAGACGACGATATCGTCGATCCCGACCCATTCGTCGGTCGAGCCGGCATTGACCGTCATGATCCGGATCTGGAGCGTCGGCGAATTATCCGCCCCTTCGGGCAGGAGGATGTCGAGCGCCGTGGTCTGGGTGGCGCTGCCGCCCGTGGTGACGTCGGCGAACCGCGCGCCCGGGACGTTGATCCAGCTGCCGCTCGGATCGGTGCGGTACTGGACGTTGATCTGCTGGGCCGAATTGTCGGCATTATAGTCGAGGTCGCGGAGCGTCGCCTGGAGCCGGACATCGCTCCGGCCGGTCGAATCCATGTAGAGGACGATGCTCGGAGCGTCGGCGGTGCCCGAACCCTGAAGCGCGATCGTCGGATTGGGGACGAAGTTCGTCTCCGGAGTGGCGCCCGGCTGGAATTCGGCGACTCCTCCCGAGCCGGCCGCGCTGGGATTGGTCTGGTTGGCGATGACGTCGACCGCGCCGAGCGCCGCGCCGGTCAGAGTCGTCGGATCGACGTCGGCGGCGGTGCCCGAGCTGATGTCGCCGAGATAGCCGACGATGAAGGGAACGTTGCTCCAGTCGTCGTTGGCGGTGATCCGGCCGGTGTCGGTCCAGTTCTCCGCGAAGCTGCCGTTGACGAGCGGGAAATAGCCGCCCGCGGCGCTGTCGTCGTTGGTGATCGTGCCGATGCCCGTGTCGTCGCCGATCGTGGCGCCGGAGACATTCGACAGGACGAGATTGAGGGTCTCGCTCGGCTCCAGGGCCGTGTCGCCGATCACCGGCACCGAAACCGTCTTGGTCGTCTCGCCGGCCGCGAAGGAAAGCTGGCCGCTGACCGCTAGATAGTCGGAGCCGGCGGTCGCCGTGCCGTTCGAGGTGGCGTAATCGAGGGTGACCGCGCCGGTCGGCGCGAAGCTGAGGCTGACGGTAAACACGAGGTAGCGGACGCCCGAATTGCCCTCGGCGATGGCGACATCGGCCACCGAGGCGACCGGGATCGGCGGCACGTCCTCGTTCTGGATCGTGCCCGTCGCCTGGCCGTCTCCGACGCTGGCGCCGGTGACGTTGGTGACGTTGACGAGGAAGATCTCGTCGTCCTCGACCGCGGTGTCGCCGTTGACGGTGACGTCGAACGTGTAGCTGGTCGCGCCCTCGGCGATGGTCTGGGTGGTCAGCGTCCGCGGCTCATAGTCGTTGTCGGCATCGGTCGCTGTATTGTCCGCGGTAGCGATGTCGAAGGTCACGCCGCCGAACGGCGCCGGCTGGCTAAGGCTCACGGTGAAGGTGAAGACCGACGTGCCGGCATCGCCTTCGGTCTGGCTGACATTGTCGATCGAGAGGACGGGCGTGTCGTCGTCCGTGATCGTGCCCTGGCCCTGCGCGTCGCCGGCTGTGGCACCGACGATGTTGGTGACGTTGACGAAGAAGGTCTCATTGCCTTCGCGGATATTGTCGTTGTTGACGGTGACGGTGAAGTTGAAGGGCCCGGTGCTGCCCGCCGGGATGGTCTGGCCGGTCAGCGCCTGCGCAACGTAGTCGTTGTCCTCGGCCGCGGGATTGTCGTCCTGCGCGGTGCCGTCGGCGGTCGCGATGTCGAAGGTGACGCCGCCGGGGCCGGCGGGTGCCGTCAGCGTGACGCTGAAGGTGAAGTCGGTCGTCCCCGGAGTCGTACCCTCGGCCTGGGTGACGTCGGAGATATTGAGGGTGGGGAGAGCCGGCCCGGCCGCTTGCGGCGCGAAGTCGATCCCTCGGAACGCGGTGTTGGCGCCGGCGGTGGCGACCGTCGTGTAGGTGCTCGAGCTAAAGGCGGCGTTGTAGCCGCCGGTGTCGATGAGGCTGACGATGGCATTTGTCGTCGCGGAAGTCGTGGCGTAAATCGTGACGGTGGTTCCGTCGGCCGCGCCGGTGACGCCCCGCAGGGAGTTCGCCGCCACGCCGTTCAACACCCACGAGCCGCTGACAAGCGAGAATTTGTAGAGGCCACCACCCGATGCCAACGCGCGATCGTCGGTCACGTAGAGGGTGTCGACCCCCGCGACGGCAGCAGTCAGATCGGCAAAAAAGAATTGGTAGGGCGAGGTATTGCTGCTTGCGCCGGTCGTGAGCGGAATGCCAGGCAACGGCGCGACAACTTGGCCAGTGGTTGTTGGCGTCCCGGTCCCCACCGCGCCGATGCGGAGCGAACCGGTCTGCGCGCTGACATAGAGCTGGCCGTCGAAAATCTCGACATCGCGCAGGTTCGTCGCATTGGTGCCGCCGGTCTGAGTGCTGGCCACGAGCGTCGTGGTGCTCGAGCCGATCGTGCCGGACACCACGCCCGTGGCGGAGCCTACCGCCCAGTAGGTCGATCCGTCCACGCTTGTTGCGCTCCGGGGACTGGCGCCCGTGAAAGCCGTGATCGCCGTGGATGTATCGACCGCGCCGCTCGCGTCTACCCGGCCGATGACGCGCGCGATCGTCGCGGATGAGCTGGTGTTGACGCTCGCGGTACCCGGCGCCGCGTCGTAGCCTGTGAGCAGAAGATAGCGCCCGTCGACGCTACGATTGAGGAAGCCTTCCGCCTGGGTGCCGCTCGCGGTGAGCATCTGGTTGGCACCGGAGTCCGCGGTCGGCATCGCGATCGACTGCACCAGCGTCCCCGTCGGCGTGTACTCGTCGAGAAAAACGGCCGTCGCAACGCCGCTGGCGAGAGCGCCCGTGCCGGTGCCAACACGGTAGACGACGAGATTACCAGGCGTGAAAGCGGCCATTTCGAAATTCCCCCCAGACAAGGTACGACGGCAGGTCGAGGACAGTAGGAGCCGATCCTCGGTTCAGACCTTCATGTGCTCAAAACGGAAATGAAGACGCAAAATCAAACGGCGCCGCCTCGCGCGGCGGCGATTCGCAAGCGATTCCTTTCCGATTCGTCAGGCATATCCCGCGCCGCGCTGAATGACAATTTGATTGCGCCCAAATGCTTGGGATCAGAGGAAAAAGTTTTCCACAGGGCTCATAAGCCGCCGCCGCCGCCGCGACAGCAAGCGGCACCCGCTGGATTTCGTCGCCGCAAACGGCGCCTTTATCGAGGCCGCTCGGCTTCGCCGCGCCAAACCGCGCGACCATCGCACCGACCGCGTCCAGCTCCGTGCTTTCGCCTATCCGAAGCTCACCGCCGCGGGAGACCGGCTCGCCCCCTCCGCCTCCCTCCCGCTGCGAACCGCTTGAAAGGATTTCGCCATGAAGTTGTCTGTTGCTTTGCTTGCCGTCCTGGCCGCCTCGGCCGCCGCCGCTCCCGCCGCCGCTCAGGAGCGGGCCGACACGTTCACTGCCTCGGTCCAGCAGGACGATCTCAATCTCGCCAGCGCCGCCGGGATCGCCACCTTCCGCGGCCGGGTCAAAGCCCTCGCCGACCGCACCTGCGGCGCCGTTCCCGTCGCTCCGCTCCGCGAGGCGGCGCCGGTCGCCGCCTGCCGGGCGCAGCTGTTCCGGTCGGCCCAGGCCCAGCTCGAGCTCGCCGCGGCACCGGCGGCCGGCGCGAACGGCGGCTCCCGCTGAGCCGCCGGAGGCGGCGCTCCAGCCCCCCGGAGCGCCGCCTCCACTCCATCCCTGTCGAGAGTCCGCCCTTCCCATGATTCATGTTCCGCTCGCCCTCGCCCTGCTGGTCGCACCCCCCCTCCCCGCCGCCGCCCGCCCCGCCCGCCTGAACGAGGTCGTCGAAGCGGAACGCGCCTTCGCCCGCGCCGCCCGGACGGATGGGGCGCAAGCCGCCTTTCTCCGCTATTCCGCGCCCGACGGAATCGTCTTCCAGCCCGGCCCGAGGCCGGCCAAGCAGGCGCTCGCCGCCAATCCGATCCCGCCCGTTCCGCTCGACTGGTGGCCGGTCTATGCCGGCATCGCCGCCTCGGGCGATCTCGGCTTCACCACCGGCCCGTTCGTCGTCGGCGCCGACCAGCGCAAAGGCCATGGCTGGTATTTCACCATCTGGAAGCGCCAGCCCGACGGCAGCTGGCGCTGGCTGCTCGACCACGGGCCTCCGACCCGGGAAGCCGCGCCTTACGGCCCCGGCTCCCCCGTCACCGCCCTTCCCCCGGGCCGCCCTTCCGGCAAGAGCCCGGCGATGAGGAGCCTCAGGGCGGCGGAAGCCCATCTCGCCGCCTCGCTCGCGGCCGACGCCCGCACCGCCTTGCCCCGCTTCCTCGCGGCTGACGGGCGGCTGATGCGCGTCGGCCCGCAGCCGGCGGTGGGCCTTGCCGCCTGGGCGCCGGTGCTCGCCGCCGGACCCGAACGGATCGAGGCGGCGCCGCTCGGCGGGGAGGTCTCCGCCGCCGGCGACCTCGCCTACACCTACGGCACCGCTCGCTGGCACAAGGATGGCGCCCCGGTGTCGGGCCATTATGTCCGCATCTGGCAGCGCCGGGCCGAAGGATGGCGGCTGATCGTCGACAACATGATCGCCTCGCCGCCGCCGCCGCCTCCGCCGGCCGGATGAGTTCTGCGAAACCCGCGACTTTTGCGACGAAAATGGCGGCGCCGCGCGCGCCGGCCCTGTAGGATGCCCCGATGAAGACGTCCCGCCCCCGCCCCAGCGTCGCCCGCCAGGCGGCCCAGCTGACGCTCGGCGTCTGGGCCTTCACCTTCATCCTGTTCCTGATGCCGGTGGTGGCCGCGACCGGGCGGCTGCCGCGCTTCGCGGTCGGCATGACCGCGATGGTCATCCTCTTCGGAATGGTCTGGTCGGCGCTGCTCTACTGGGCCTGCGCCCGGCTCAGGCACGCTCCGGCCGCGCTCAAGGTGGCAGGCGTGTTCGGCGCCGTCTGCCTCGCCGCCTTCGGCTTCTCGCTCGGCGACGTGCTGCTCGGCGGCAACCTCGTCGAGATGTTCATGGGCGCGCACCGAATCCCGCCCGACACCGTCAACCGCACCGTCTCCAACTTCATCAGCTTCTCCTGGCTCTACGGCTGGCTCGGCACGATCTACATCATCCTCCAGACCAACGCGGCGATGCACGAGCGCGACCTCCAGCTCGCCGAGGCGCGAACCCTCGCCCAGACCGCGCAGCTCACCGCCCTGCGCCTCCAGCTCAACCCGCACTTCCTGTTCAACACCTTGAACGCCATCTCGTCGCTGATCGTCACCGGCCGCAACCGCGACGGCGAGGCGATGCTGGCCAAATTGTGCGTCTTCCTGCGCACCGCCCTCGTCTCCGACGGCCGCGGCGAGGTCACCCTCGGGGAGGAGCTGGAGACCCTCCAGACCTATCTCGAGATCGAGGCGATCCGCTTCGGCGACCGCCTCACCGTCGAGTTCGCAGCGGCCGACGAGCTGCTCGACCTGCCGGTTCCCAATTTCATCCTCCAGCCCCTGGTCGAGAATGCGGTGAAGCACGGCGTCGCCCCGACCAGCCGGCCCGTCGTGCTGCGCGTCGGCGCCCGCCGCGAAGGCCAGGACCTGATCGTCTCGGTCAGCGACAACGGAGGCGCGTCGCGCCCGGCCGGGCCCGGCACCGGGGTCGGCCTCGACAATACCCGCCGCCGCCTCGAGGTCATCTACGGCCAGCGCGCCCGGCTCGAGACCCTCGCCCATGACGGCGGCTTCACCGCGCTCGTCCGCCTGCCGGCCCCGCAGGCACCGGCGATCGGGCTCGTCGCGTGACCCTGCGCACCCTCCTCGTCGACGACGAGCCGCTCGCGCTGGAGCGGCTGCGGGTCTTCTTCCGCGACATCGCCGGCGCCGAGGTGGTCGGCACCGCCCGCGACGGCCGCGAGGCTGCCGAGGCGATCGAGCGGCTGAAGCCGGACCTCGCCCTGCTCGACATCCAGATGCCCGAGCAGAACGGCCTTCGCGTCGCCGCCACGCTGCCGGCCGGCGACCGGCCCGAGATCATCTTCGTCACCGCCTTCGAGCAATATGCCCCCGACGCCTTCGAGGTGGAGGCGGCCGACTATCTGCTCAAGCCGGTTCGCTTCGACCGGCTCTGGCAGGCGGTCGAGCGCGCCAAGCGCCGCAAGCTGCTGCGCGATCTCGCCGGCCGCGCCGGAGCCGCCGCGCCGGCGCCGGATTCGCACGAGGACGGCCTGTGGGTGCCGACCCGGGCCGGCGCCGTGTTCGTGCCCGTCGAATCGATCGACTGGATCGAGGCTCAGCGCGACTACGTCATGCTGCACACCGCGACCCGAAGCCACATCGTGCGGATCTCGATGCGGGCGCTCGAGGAGAAGCTCGACCCCGGCCAGCTGATGCGGGTCCACCGGTCCGCCTTCGCCCGGCCGGCCAACGTCGTCGAGGTCCAGCGCCTCGGCCGGACGATCAGCGCCCTCGTCCTTCGCGACGGTGCGATCGTCCAGGTCGGGCCCAATTACTCGAAGGCGGTGGCCGAGCGGCTGAAGCTGGCCGACGCCTGATATCACTCCCCGGCTTTCTTTACATTTCCGCGACTCCCGCCGGAACGCGGCGGCCTGATCTGTGTTAACGTCCTGTCGGCGTTTCCCGCGCCGGCGGACAGGGGAAGCGCGCGTGACAGGGACCAAGATCTTGCTGGTCGAGGACGAGCCGCTCGTCCTCCGCAACACCGCCGATCTGCTCATCGAGGACGGCTATGACGTCGCCGAATGCACCGGCTGCGACGAAGCCCTCGGCCGGCTCGAGGCCGAGCCCGACACCGCGGTCCTGGTCACCGATCTCAACGTCGCCTGCCCGGGCGACGGGATGACCCTGGCGAGGGTCGCCGCCGAGCGCTGGCCGCACCTGCGCATCGTCTTGGTCTCGGGCGCGCTCCGCCCGCCGCAGGGCAGCTATCCCGAGCGCGCCATCTTCTTCACCAAGCCCTACGCCCCCGGCGCCCTCCTCCACGTCGTCAAGTCGCCCGACTTCGCCTAGCGAAGAGCCACCGTTTCTCCTCTCCCGTCCTTACGCGAGAGGAGGGGCCCATCTGCGCAGCGAATGGGAGGTGAGGGTCTTGCTGACTCATTGCTACAGACCCTCACCTCCCAAGCTTCGCTTGGGCCCCTCCTCTCCCGCGAAAGGCGGGAGAGGGTCGCGCGCCTAGTGACTGTCCCCTTATCCGCGCCTAACGCTCCCGCGATGGACGACGACCTGCCGGAGGCGATCCCCGCCGCGACCCTGATCCTGATGCGGCCGGCCGCCGGCGCCGGCCCGCCCGAGATATTGATGCTCGAGCGGGCCGAGACGATGGCCTTCGCCGCCGGCGCCCTGGTCTTTCCGGGCGGCCGGATCGACCCGGAAGACCACGCCGCCGCCGCCCGTTTCCCGGAGATCGCCGACGCCGCCGCCCGCATCGCGGCGATCCGTGAGACGATCGAAGAGACCGGAGTCGCTCCGGCGATCCAGCCCCAACCCAATGCCGAGGCCCTTCGCGCGGCGATGGGCCCGGACCGGCCCTTCGCGGCGCTGCTCGACGAAATGGGCCTGTCACTGGAGCTGGACGCGCTCACCCCCTTCGCCCGCTGGTGCCCCAATTTCCGCGAGGCCCGGCGCTTCGACACCCTCTTCTATCTGGCCGAGGCCCCGGCCGGCGGGCGGACGCTGCACAGCGCCGACGAGACGGAGAGCGTCCACACCTTCTGGGCGAGCGCGGCGACGGTCCTCGCCGAGCTCGAGGCGGGCCGAGCCAAGGCCATCTTCCCGACTCGCCGCAACCTCGAGCGGCTGGCCGGCTTCTCGTCGCTGGACGAGGCACGCGCCGACGCCGGGCGGCATCCGGTGCGGCAGATCACGCCCTGGGTCGAGGAGCGCGACGGACGGCGCTTCGTCTGCATCCCCGAGGGGATCGGCTATCCGGTGACGGCGGAGCCCTATGAAAGCGCCCGGCGGCGCTAGCGTCGCTTCGGACGGCGCGACAGCCTCGCCACCGCGACGCGATCGCGCCGGAGCCGGTAGGCGACGAGCCAGAACATATAGCTGAGCATCAGGGCGATGAGGATGGGGAACGCGTACATCATGGCGCGAACAAAGCTCCGGGAGTCTGCAAGTTCCGATACTTGCGGCGAAACGTTAAGCTTTAACGAAAACTCGGCTCGAGCCGCACCGGCGGCCGGTAGCGGCGCCGCTCGTCGAGCCGCTCCACCGGCTTCGACTGGCGGGTATCGACGAACAAAGCGTCGATCACCGTCCCGCCCGGATAGGCGAACAATATTTCCGAGCCCTCGTCGATCCTGACCCGGCTCTGGTCCTCGACCAGCCAGACCGAGGGCGGCTCGAGCGGCTCGCCGTCGATCAGGCCGCCGCCGCGCAGCGGGATCAGCCAGACCGGCCGCTCGACCTCGCCGGCCAGTCGCCCGCCCGCGGCCCGGGTCCAGCGCTCGACGACGAAGGCGCCGCCTTCGCACAAAATCTCGCGTCCCGGCTCTGCCTCGCGGCGGGGAGAGCCGGAAAAAGGCTCCGGCCGAGCCGCTGCGACCGCCGCCTCGACCTGAAGCTCGCGGTCGCGGCCGTAATCGTAGAGCCGGTAGGTGCAGTCGACATTCTGCTGGATCTCGACCAGCGTCAGCCCCGGCCCGAGCGCGTGGATGGTGCCGGCCGGCGAATAATAGAAGTCGCCGGCCTCGGCCTCGCGCCAGTCGACCAGCGCCTCCAGCCCGCCGTTCGCCGCCGCCGAGCGCAGCTCCTCCCGCCCGACCTGCCGCTTGAGCCCGAGGCCGATCCGGGCCCCCGGCTCCGCCTCGATCACGACCCAGGCCTCGTCCTTGCCGCGCTTGTGCCCGGCCGCGCGCGCCGCCTGGTCGTCGGGATGGACCTGGATCGACAGCTTCTCGCGGGTCAGCAGATATTTGACCAGCAGCTCGGCCTCGCTGCCGCGCCCGTCCTGGAACCAGATCTCGCCGATCGGGTCGCCGGCCGCCGAAGCCGCGCCGAAGCTTTGCGGGAGCTGCGAGCGCCCCCACAATTTCTCGACCTGCCTTGACGCGAGGCGGCTCGCCGTCACTGCTCGTCCTTCGCACGAAACCGGCACCCGTCGTCCGGAGTCTTCACCAGGTGACATATCTCCGCCGGGTAAAAATCTTCCTAGTGCTGGCGCTCGTCGCCTTCGCGGCCTTCCTCGCCTGGGGCTATGCCCGCAACCACCCGGAGGACCTGCCCTGGACCGAGCTCGACCTCGCCCAGCCGGTCGGCGCGTTCACCGGCCGCAAGCTCGCCGGCCTGGCGGGCGAAGGCGGGAAATGCCGCGCCCTCCTGAGCCGGGCCGGAATCCGGTACCAGGCCCTGCCCCCGCGCGAGGCCGGGGCGCGATGCGGCTATGACGATGCCGTCCGATTCGGCCGCGGCGGCGCCCTGTCCCTGGCCTATCGCCCCGCCGATCTGGGAACGAGCTGCCCGGTCGCCGCCGGCCTCGCCTTGTGGGAATGGCACGTCGTCCAGCCCGCCGCGCTGCGCAATTTCCGAGTGAAGGTCGCCGCCGTCGACCATTTCGGAAGCTACAGCTGCCGCCGAATCTACGGCCGCTCCGAGGGCGCCTGGAGCGAGCATTCCACGGCCAATGCCGTCGACATCGCCGCTTTTCGCCTCGCCGACGGCGGCCGGATCAGCGTCCTCGGCGACTGGAAGGACGAAGGCGCGAAGGGCCGCTTCCTGCGCGACGTCCGCGACGGCGCCTGCGACCTGTTCGCCACCACCCTTTCCCCGGATTATAACGCGGCCCATCGCGACCACCTCCACCTCGATCAGGCGGAGCGCGGAGCGATGGGATGGAGGGCCTGCAGGTAAAACCCCTCTCCCTGCAGGGGAGAGGGAGGGGCCCGCGAAGCGGGAGGGTGAGGGCCTGTATGCCGGGCTCCGAAAGCCCTCACCTCCCACCGCGGCGGGCCCCTCTCCCCTACAGGGAGAGGGGCCAAACGCAGAGCGGCCCCGCCCGTCTCCGGGCGAGGCCGATCTTATCTCTCCGCCGGGGCGGAAAAAGGCTCTAGCTCAGGTGGCGCGAGAGGTGCTTGTTCATCTCGAACATCGAGCAGCGGTCGGTGCCGAAGATCTTCTTCAGCTTGTCGTCGGCCATGATCTCGCGCTTGTTCTCGGGATTCTGCAGCTTGTTGCTGCGGATATAGTCCCACATCTTGCTGACGACCTGGCTGCGCGGCAACGGGTCCGAACCCGTGATCGCCGCAAGGTCGGCCGACGGCGTCACCGGCCGCGACAAACCGCCCCTCGCCCCACCGCCTGTAGTGCCCTTTGCCATAGTTTTCCCTCCTGTGAATGCTTCGCTGATACACCCCAAACGCGCGGCGAGCGCAAGAGATTCCAAGGCCGTAAACCGTTGGATCGCCGCAATGAGCCGTTCCAGCGCGTTTTTGCTGTGGATCAATGTCGAAAATCGGCCTGTGAGAGGCGCTGCCGCCGGCCGCGAGAGGGCGCGCCGGCCCGATTCGCCTCACCCTCGTCCGAACGGCACCACCTTGTTGGCGGCGTCGTGGCCGATGTCCGCCCGTCCGAGAAAGGCGATTCCGGCGCGGTCGCACCAGTAGCGGAACACCTCCTCCTCGCTCGCGCCGAAGTCGGGATCGTTCTCGGGCACCTCGCTGCACCGGCCCAGCCTGATCCCGGCCACCCGCCGGACGGCGGCATTGCCGGTGATGTGGAACATCGCGCGGTCGGTCCGGTACATATGCTCCGAGACGTCCTCGAGCATCAGCACGTGGCCGTCCAGCTCCGGCTCCAGCGCCGTCCCGAGCAGCTGCGAGAAGACGGTGACGTTGAACGCGGCCGCCGGATCGCCCGCCACGCTCGGCTCGAGCGCCGCCGGATCGCGCCGGGCGAGCCAGGCCAGCGCCCGCCCGACCGCCGCCTCGCCGCCGTCGCGGCGCAGATCGTTCGGCATCGGCCCGTGCGCGAGGTCGGGGAAGCCGGCGCGGTAGAGACCGGCGAGCATGTAGCCGGCGTCGCTATAGCCCAGATAGGCCTTGTCGCGGGCCGCCGGGCCGAGTCGGGCCAGCACCGCCTCGGCGATCCGGCACGAGCCGTAGCCCCCGCGCGCGAACCACAAGGCGTCAAACGCGGGATCGTTGGCGACCTCGACGAACGCGCCGGCGCGGACCTCGTCCTCGCCGGCGAAATGGCGGTGGCTGAGGAAGCATTGCGGGTGGAAGACCAGCTCGACGTCCGCAAAGGCCTGCGCCGCCACCGCCGCCACCCGCTGCGCGGTCTCGGCGAGGATCGGAGTGCTCGGCGCCACGATCCCGATCCGCATTCCCCCTCCCTCAGCGTTTGAAAAGCCTCGCCGACCTCAATAGGGCGGCGCCATGTCCGGGACCAAATCCTATTTCTTCTGCGGCATCGGCGGCAGCGGCATGCTTCCGCTGGCGTCGATCCTCCGCGCCCGCGGGGCCGGGGTCGCCGGCTCCGACCGCGCGCTCGACCAGGGGCGGACCGCCGCCAAGTTCGATTATCTGAGCGCTCAGGGGATCGCGCTTTTCCCCCAGGACGGGAGCGGGCCGAGCCCGGGTCAGGTGCTGGTCGCCTCGGCCGCGGTCGAGGAGACCGTGCCCGACGTCGCCGCCGCCTGCCGCCTCGGCCTCGAGCGGATCACCCGGGCGCAGTTGCTCGCCGAGCTGTTCAACGCCGCCGGCACCGGCATCGCCGTCGGCGGCACCAGCGGCAAGTCGACGGTGACCGGCATGATCGGCTGGATCCTCCACCGCGCCGGCCTCGGGCCGACGGTGATGAACGGCGCGGTGATGAAGAATTTCGCCACCCCCGACGCACCTTTCGCAAGCGCCCTCGTCGGCGGCGGCGACGTCTTCGTCAGCGAGGTCGACGAGAGCGACGGCTCGATCGCCCTCTACCGGCCGACGATCGCGATCCTCAACAACGTCAGCCTCGACCACAAGTCGATGGAGGAGCTGCGCGCCCTGTTCGGGGACTTTCTCGGCCGGGCCCGTCGCGCCGTGATCAACCTCGACGATCCGGAGGCGGCGGCGCTCGCTCCGCCGGGCGCCGTCACGTTCAGCCTCGTCCACCGCTCGGCCGATTACCACGCCGCCGATATCGTCGAGGCGCCGCTCGCCGTCTCCTTCACGGTCTGCGGGCGGCGAAGCGGGGAGCGGCTGCCCGTCGGCCTGCGGGTCCCGGGCCGCCACAACGTCGCCAACGCCCTCGCCGCGCTCGCCGCCGTCGGCGCCGCCGGAGTCCCGCTCGCCGCCGCCGCCGAGGCTCTCTGCGGCTTCGAAGGGTTGAGGCGGCGCTTCGAGGTCGTCGGCACGCGCCGCGACGTCACCGTCATCGACGATTTCGGCCATAACCCGGACAAGATCGCCGCCACCCTCGCCACCTGCCACGCCTTCCCGGGCCGGCTCCTCCTCTTCTTCCAGCCGCACGGCTACGGCCCGCTTCGCACGATGCGCAAGGAGCTCGCCGCCGCCTTCGCCCAGGGCATGGCCGGTGAGGACGTCCTCATCCTTTCCGATCCGGTCTATTACGGCGGCACCGTCGACCGGACGGTGACCAGCGCCGACCTCGTCGCCGACGTCCAGGCCGCCGGCCGGCGGGCCGAGCATGTCGCCGGGCGGCCGGACGTCGGCCGCCGCCTCGCCGCCCTCGCCCGCCCCGGCGACCGCATCCTCGTCATGGGCGCCCGCGACGACAGCCTCAGCCAGTTCGCCGAGGAGGTGCTGGGGCTGATCGACGGCCGGCCCCATTGACGCCCTATTCGCTTGGCACAGCCCGGTGCCGGACATAAGGGCTGGGGCATGACGGACAGAGAAGAGACGTTCGGGAAGGTCGCGACGCTGATCGAGCCCTACAACAAGAAGGGCATCGAGCTGAACGATGCCACCACCTTCGCCACCGACCTCGAATGGGACAGCCTCGTCGTGATGGACTTCGTCGCCTCGGTCGAGGACGAGTTCGACATCCTCATCACCATGAACATGCAGGCCGAGATCGAGACGGTCGGCCAGCTCGTCGACTCGGTCGAGGAGCTTCGGAACGACGGATGAGGGGGGAGGCACTGATTTGCCTCCCCATGACGAAGTCATGGGGAGGGGGACCACCCGAAGGGTGGTGGAGGGGTAGCTGGCTCGGGGCTCGAGGTTTAGGCGCGGCACGGCCGAAGCCGGCGCCATCTACCCCTCCACCAGGCTTCGCCTGGTCCCCCTCCCCATCTGGCGATGGGGAGGCAATTCAATGACCGAATCCGAAGCCAATCCGATGGACCCCGCCGCCGACCCGACCAGCCACACCCACGGCCGCGACCTCTTCTCCAAGTTCGACGCCCTGATCGCCGAGCGCGAGGCGCTGCTCGACACCGGCGTGCGCGACCCTTTCGGCCTCGTCATGGAGAAGGTGCTCTCCCCCACCCTGGCGATCGTCAAGGGCAAGGAGACGATCCTGCTTGGCACCTACAATTACATGGGCATGACCTTCGATCCCGACGTCGTCGAGGCCGGCAAGCGCGCGCTCGACGAGTTCGGCTCGGGCACCACCGGAAGCCGCGTCCTCAACGGCACCTACCAGGGCCACCGCGAATGCGAGGAGGCGCTGAAGGATTTCTACGGCACAAGCCATGCGATGGTCTTCTCGACCGGCTACCAGGCCAATCTCGGCCTGATGTCGACCATCGCCGGCAAGGAGGATTACATCGTCCTCGACGCCGACAGCCACGCCTCGATCTACGACGGCTGCGCGCTCGGCAACGCCCAGATCGTCCGCTTCCGCCACAACAGCGTCGAGGATCTCGACAAGCGCCTCGGCCGCCTACCCGCCGAGGGCGGCCGGCTGGTCGTGCTCGAGGGCGTCTACTCCATGCTCGGCGACATCGCGCCGCTGGCCGAGATGGTTCGGGTGGCGAAGAAGCACGGCGCCATGGTCGTGGTCGACGAGGCGCACGGAATGGGCTTCTTCGGCGAGCATGGCCGCGGCGTGTTCGAGGAAGCGGGCGTGAGCGATCAGGTGGACTTCGTCGTCGGCACCTTCTCTAAGTCGGTCGGCACCGTCGGCGGCTTCATCGTCTCCAACCACCCCAAGTTCGAGGTGCTTCGACTCGTCTGCCGCCCCTACGTCTTCACCGCCTCGCTTCCGCCCAGCGTCGTCGCCACCGCCGCCACCTCGATCCGCAAGCTGAAGTTCGCCGGCAACAAGCGCCAGCACCTGTGGGAGAACAGCCGCCGCCTCCACAAGGGCCTTCGCGACCTCGGCTTCACGCTCGCCACGCCGGAGGCCCAGTCGGCGATCATCGCCATCCTCCTGCCCGATCAGGACACCACCGTCCGGATGTGGCAGGCGCTGCTGGAAGCCGGAGTCTACGTGAACATGGCCCGGCCGCCGGCCACCCCGGCCGGCATGTACCTGCTGCGCTGCTCGCTCTGCGCCGACCATACGGAAGAGCAGGTGACGCAGATCCTGGCCGTGTTCGAGAGCGCCGGCAAGGCGACCGCCGTCCTCTAGAATTGGGGACAGTTTCTAAACTGTCCCCATTCCGGCGAGCGCCCACCAGACCATTCCGGCCGCCGCGCAGCCGGCGAGCACGACCGGCGCGCCCAGCCTGAAGCGGAAGATCGCGACCAGCGCCGCGGCCGCGAGAACGCAGGCGGCGAGGTCGACGCTGGCGACGACGGGCAGGTCGAAGCTGAGCGGCCCGGCATTCACCTCGCGCACCTCCCGGAACAGGCTGTGCAGCGCAAACCAGAGGGCAAGGTTGAGGACCACCCCCACCACCGCCGCGGTAATCGCGGTCAGAGCCGCCGACAGCGCCCGGTTGGAGCGCAGCTTCTCGGCGAAGGGCGCTCCGAGGAAGATCCACAGGAAGCAGGGCGTGAACGTCACCCAAGTGGTGAGCAGTCCGCCGAGCGTGGCGGCGAGCAAGGGGTCGAGCCCGCCGGGGTGGCGCCAGGCGCCCATGAAGCCGACGAACTGGGTGACCATGATCAGCGGCCCCGGGGTGGTCTCCGCCATGCCCAGCCCGTCGAGCATCTCGCCGGGCGCCAGCCAGTGGTAATGCTCGACCGCCTGCTGGGCGACATAAGCGAGCACGGCATAGGCGCCGCCGAACGTCACCACCGCCATCTGCGAGAAGAACAAGGCGATCCGGGTGAAGACGCTGTCCGGCCCGGCGAAGACGTAGAGCAGGGCCACCGGAACGAGCCAGAGCAGCAGGAAGACCGCCGAGACTCGAAGCGCCCAGCCGAGCCTTGGAACGGCGTGATCGGGGATGGAGTCGCCGAGCAGGCTGTCGTCCGGCGCCTTCGAGCCGTGGCCGCCGCCCTGGAAGGCCGCCGATCCGAGCCGCCCGCCGGCATAGCCGATCGCCGCCGCCGCCAGCACGATCAGCGGAAACGGCACTCCGAACAGGAAGATGGCGACGAACGCCGTCGCGGCGACGGCTCGGAGGGCATTGTTGGTCAGAGCCCGGCCGCCGATCCGCCGCACCGCCTCGGCGACGATGGCTAGCACCGCCGCCTTGAGCCCGAAGAACAGGGCCTCCACCGCGCCGACGTCGCCGGCGAGCGCATAGATCCAGGACAGCGCCATGATCGCGGCCATTCCAGGCAGGACGAACAGGATCCCCGCGATCAGTCCGCCTTTGGTGCGGTGCATCAGCCAGCCGATGTAGGTGGCGAGCTGCTGCGCCTCCGGGCCCGGCAGAAGCATGCAGTAATTGAGCGCGTGCAGGAACCGCGCCTCGCCGATCCATTTCCTTTCCTCGACGAGGATCCGGTGCATCACCGCGATCTGGCCGGCCGGCCCGCCGAAGCTGAGCAAGGCGATCTTCGCCCACACCCGAGTCGCCTCGCCGAGCGAAACGCTCGCGGGTGCGGGATCGCCCGAAGCGGCAGGCGGCGCCTCGGCCTGGCTCATCAGTCGGTCGCGGCTCCCATGGCCGGACCAAAGCGGGAGGCGCCGCGGCTGTCAAAGGGGACACGTACTTTTTCGCGAAAAAGTACGTGTCCCCATTTTCTTACGACCACCGCCCCCGTTCGCGCGCCGAACCGAAGGGGCCGCCATGGAACCTCCTTCCCATTCGCTCCCCGCATGCATTAGACTCGCGGCCATGGCGGGCGAGGACATGTACGCCATGTCCGAGGGACGGGCTTCCGGGGCATGGCGAGGAGTATTGGCGAGCGCCGGCGCGGTGCTCGCCGCGCTGCTGCTCGTCGTGCTGATGTTCATGGTCACCTCGTCCAACCAGGTGCGCGACGAGGCGCTCGCCTCCGAGCGGCACAGCTACGACGTCATGCTCCTCACCCGGACCGTCGACGGCACCATCGCCCGGGCCGAGGCCGCGCTCGGCCGCTACGTGCTCGACGAGGACGTCGCCACCAGCGGCAGCATCTACGGCACCGAATGGCGCCAGGCGCGCCAGCTGATCGCCGAGCTGAGGCGCCAGGTGCGCGGCAATCCCGAGCAGCTCGCCCGGGTCGAGGAGCTCGAGACTCTGTTCGCGACCCGCGGCCGCGAGCTCGCTCCGGCCGCCCTTGCCGCCCAGGCGAAGCGCGGCAGCGGCGGGATTTCGCTCTTCTACGGCGCCGCCCAGGCGCCGACCGGCCAGCAGATGCGCAACCTGCTCGCCAAGATCGCCACCGCCGAGCGCGACGACCTGCGCCGGCGGATGAACGCCACCCGGGCCTCCGGCAACCGCGCCGACCAGCTGACCAAATGGCTCGGCTGGCTGGCGGTGGCGATCGGATTGGGCGCGGTCGTCCTGGGCTGGCTCGCCTTCCGGGCGATCAGCGAGCGCCTCGAAGCGCTTCGCGAGGCGGACAGCGAGGCGAACCGCGCCCGCGCCCTCGCGGAGGCGGTGCGCGAACGAACCCGCGAGCTCAGCCAGGCCTATGAGGAGCTCAAGATCGAATCGGCCGAGCGCGAGGCGGCCGAGGCGCAGCTCCGCCAGGTCCAGAAGATGGAGGCGGTCGGCCAGCTGACCGGCGGCATCGCCCACGACTTCAATAACATGCTGGCGGTGGTGGTGGGCGGCATCGACCTCGCCCGGCGCCGCCTCAACGGGCCCAAGCGCGAAGTGCTGATGCACCTCCAGAACGCGATGGAGGGCGCCACGCGCGCTGCCGCCCTGACCCGCCGGCTGCTGTCTTTCGCACGCTCGGAGCCGCTGCTGCCAGAACGGGTCGATAGCCGGGGCCTGATCGCCGGCATGTCCGATCTGCTCGATCGCACGCTTGGCGAGCGGATCAAGGTCGACGTCGATGTCGCGCCGGACACCTGGCCAACCTATGTCGATCCGCACCAGCTTGAAAACGCCATCGTCAACCTGGCGGTGAACGCGCGCGATGCCAT
>DASVRO010000030.1:0-72906 GCA_036388575.1 Allosphingosinicella sp. | reverse complement strand
CGATCCGCCTCGGGGTTGCGCGGAATCGTGCTGATCCAGATTGTTGATCCTGGCGAATGACCCCCGCTCAGCGGATCCTCGGCCCTCCGAAGGGGAGCGGCGGGGGCGGGCGGCGGTCGCGGCGGGGGATCTGCGCCTGGTAGGCGACTCCGCAATGCTCGACGCAATAAGGGAAGCCGGGATTGGCCTGGTTCCCGCAGAAATGGAAATCGGGCTCGCCGGGATGGCCGATCGGCCATTTGCAGATCTTCTCGTTGAGATCGAGCAGGCCGGTCTTGTCGGCGATCTCCGGGCTCGGCTTGGCCGGCACCAGCCGTCGCGGCGGCGCCGGCGGGATCGGCGACTGCTGCTCGCCCGGCGCCTGGCGGACGAAGCCGCCCGGGCCGATCGAGCGGATCTGGGGCTGCGGCGGGGCCGCGGCGGCGGCCGGCTCGGGCGCGGCGGCGGCCGGCTCGGCCTCTTCCTCGCTCTCGTCTTCCGGCTCCGCCTCGATTCGCGCCGGCTGGGCGGCGGCCTCGGTCTCGGCCTCCGGCTCCCACGGCGCGGGCTGGACCTCGCCCGGCGCGCCTTCGTTGGGCTTCACCGGCGACGGGCGCGACTGCAGGCCGAGGCGGTGCGCCTTGCCGATCACCGCGTTGCGCGAGACTCCGCCGAGCTCGTCGGCGATCTGGCTCGCGGTCATGCCCTGGGTCCAGAGCTCCTTCAGCCGGTCGATCCGTTCGTCGGTCCAGGACATTGTTTACGAAGCCTTCCTTGTGGCGCTTGCGGCCCACGGCGTCTGCCTTTAGCGACGACGCGGTGAACGACCGGCCTTCTCAATGGATGCGGGCCGCTCCGGGCGTGCCGGTGATCCGGAACGTGAACTGGGGCGGCCTCTGGACCCTCTATGTGAAGGAGGTCAGGCGTTTCTTCAAGGTCCAGCTGCAGACGGTGTGGGCGCCGGCGGTCACGACCCTGCTGTTCCTGGTCATCTTCACCGTCGCTCTGGGCAGCAGCGGACGAACCGTCGGGCTCGGCGGCTCGACCTTCCGCTTCGCCGATTTCCTCGCCCCCGGCCTGATCGTCATGGGCATGCTCCAGAACGCGTTCGCCAATTCCTCCTTTTCGCTTCTGGTCGGCAAGATCCAGGGCAATATCGTCGACTATCTGATGCCTCCGCTGTCGACGGCCGAGCTGATCGCCGCCCTCGCCGGGGCCGCCGTCACCAGAGCCCTGCTGGTCGGCTTCGCCGTCTTCCTCGCCATGCAGCTGTGGCCCGGAGTGCAGGTCGCCCCGGTCCATCTCTGGGCGGTGCTGTGGTTCGGGCTGATGGGCAGCCTGATGCTCGCCTTCTTCGGCCTGATCACCTCGATCTGGGCCGAGAAGTTCGACCATGCGGCGGCGGTGACCAACTTCGTGGTGGCGCCGCTCTCCTTGCTCTCGGGCACCTTCTACTCGGTCGACAGCCTGGCGCCCGCCTTCCGGGCGGTCAGCCATTTCAACCCCTTCTTCTACGTCATCTCGGGCTTCCGCTACGGCTTCCTCGGCGCCGCCGATTCGCCGATCCTGCTCGGCGCCCTGCTCCTGCCGGCGATCAACCTGATCCTCGGCGGCCTGTGCTATGCGATGCTGCGCACCGGCTGGAAGCTCAAGAACTAGGTCCACTCGGGAGAAAATGCGATGCCCTTCACCGTGATCGCAGCGATCCTGTTGGCCCAGGCGCAAGAGATGGGCGGGCCCGAAGCGCTGACTTCGCCGCCGGCGACTTATGGGCCCGAAGAGGATCTGGGCGACACGGAGCGGCTCTACCGCCTTCAGCGCGACATCGGCGCAGCGCGCGCAAGGGGCATCCTCGACGAGACCGAGGCCAAGGGATTCAATCTCGAGATTGCCCGGATCCGGCGCCAGATCATGCGAATGGGCATGCAGGTCGGAGTCCGGCAGCGCGTCCGGGTGCGGGCGAGGATCGGCGCGGTCCGGACTCGGCTGGACGCGCGCCTGGCCGCCAACCATGCCCGTTCAGGAAAGTAGCTGTTTAGCTGAACGATAGCTGTCGACTGCGTTCAGCGCCGGAACATTCGCCGAGTCGTAGACACCCCTCATCAACAAGGAGTGACCACCATGCGTAACTTTCTGATTCCCGCCCTGATGCTGTCCACCGTCGTCGCGGTCGCTCCGGCCGCGGCGAACCACGGCGGCCCCCACCGCGACCGCGGCAACGTCGAATGGAACCGCGGCGGACCGTCGCGCCAGGCGATCAACGAGCTGCTTCGCGACCTTCAGCGGGCCGAGAACGGCATCCAGCGTTCGGTCCAGCGCCGGGTCATCTCGCAGCGCGAGGCCTTCGGTCTGCGCCGCCAGGCCAACCAGATCGAGCGTCAGCTGCAGATCGCCAGCCGCAACGGCATCAGCGGCCGCGAGTTCGGCTCGCTGCGGGCCCAGGTCAACCGGCTCCAGCAGCGCCTTCGTATCGAGCGCCAGGACCGCGACGGCCGCCGCTACTAAACACGACAAGGGCGGGCGCCGCGAATTGACGCGGCGCCCGCCTCATCTCTAGAGGCGGGAGGGCGATCCGTTTAGGGTCGCCCTTTCGCATTCACAGCCCCGGAGCCCGTCATGGCCATCACGCCGCTCATGCCCGTCTATCCGCGCTCGCCGGTGCGGCCGGTGCGCGGGGAGGGTGTGTATCTTTATGGCGAGGGCGGCGAGAAATATCTCGATTTCGCTAGCGGCATCGCAGTCAACCTGCTCGGCCACGGCCATCCGCATCTGACCAAAGCGATCCAGGAGCAGGCGGCGACCCTCATCCACGTCTCCAACCTCTACGGCTCGCCGCAGGGCGAGGCGTTCGCGCAGCGTCTCGTCGACCTGACGTTCGCCGACACGGTGTTCTTCACCAATTCGGGCGCCGAGGCGGTCGAATGCTCGATCAAGGCGGCGCGGCGCTACCACCATCACCATGGCCGGCCCGAGAAGCACAAGCTGATCACCTTCAGCAACGCCTTCCACGGCCGCACGATGGCGACGATCAGCGCCACCGACCAGCCCAAGCTTCGCGACGGCTTCGCGCCCCTCCTGCCGGGCTTCGACGTCGTCGCGTTCGACGATCTGGAGGCGGCGGAAGCGGCGGTCGACGACAACACCGCCGGCTTCCTCGTCGAGCCGATCCAGGGCGAGGGCGGAATCCGCCCGGCCGGCGCCGAGTTCATGAGCGGCCTGAGGCGGATCTGCGACGAGAAGGACCTGATGCTCGTCCTCGACGAGGTCCAGTGCGGGGTCGGCCGGACCGGCAAGCTCTACGCCTACGAGCATTACGGCATCGAGCCCGACATCCTCGCCTCGGCCAAGGGCATCGGCGGCGGCTTCCCGATGGGCGCCTGCCTCGCCACCGAGAAGGCGGCGGCGGGGATGGTGGTCGGAACCCACGGCTCCACCTATGGCGGCAACCCGCTCGCCATGGCCGCCGGGCAGGCGGTGTTCGACGTCGTCGGCGAGCCCGAGTTCCTCGACCGCGTCACCCGCATGGGCGAGCGGCTGCGCGGAGCGCTCGAGCAGATGATCCCCAATCACGACCATCTGTTCGAGGGCGTCCGCGGCATCGGCCTGATGCTCGGGGTGCGGATGAAGACCGACAGCCGGGCCTTCGTCGGCCATCTGCGCGAGCACGGCCTGCTCACCGTCGCGGCCGGCGACAACGTCATGCGCGTGCTGCCGCCGCTGATCGTGGAGGAAGAGCATGTGACGGAGTTCGTCGAGCGCCTGTCCGAGGCGGCGCGGCAGTACGAGGTGCCCCAGGCGGCTTGAAAATCCTCCCCGAGCTTGCTCGGGGAGGGGGACCACCCGAAGGGTGGTGGAGGGGTAGCTGACGAGGCCTGCGCCATCTACCCCTCCACCAGGCTTCGCCTGGTCCCCTCCCCATCGTTCCGATGGGGAGGATGAAAACTTGAACCGCCTCCCAACCCTAGCCACATCGCGGCCATGACTTCCCGCGATTTCCAGACCGAGGCGCGAGCCGCCAATCTCGACGAGGCGCTCGGCTTCACCATTCCCGGCCGCAACGCGCGCGGCCGGCTGGTCCGGCTCGGGCCGCTGCTCGGACACATCCTGTCGGCGCACGACTATCCGGCGCCGATCGCCCGAATCCTCTCGGAGGCGCTGGTGCTGGCCGCCCTGCTCGGCTCGCTGCTCAAGGAGGACGAGGGCCAGCTCACCATCCAGGCGCAGACCGAAAGCGGAATTGTCGACCTGCTCGTCGTCGATTATCGCGCCGGCGAGCTGAGGGGCTATGTCCGCTTCGATTCCGACCGGCTCGGCGACCTGCCAAGCCATCGCGACCTCGCCACCCTGTTCGGCAAGGGCTATCTCGCGATCACCTTCGACCACGCGCAGGCCGAGGAGCGCTACCAGGGCATCGTTCCGCTCGAGGGCGGCTCGCTGGGCGAGGCGGCGCAGAATTATTTCAGCCAGTCCGAGCAATTGCCGAGCGTCGTGCGGCTCGCGGTGGACGACAGCGGCCGGGTGGCGGGCGGAATCCTCGTCCAGCATCTGCCCGAGGGCGAGGAGGGGCGGGACCGGCTTCATACCCGGCTCGACGATCCCGAATGGGAGCATGTCCGGATCCTGGCCGAGACGATCAAGGGCCACGAGCTGACCGATCCGGCGCTGCCGCTCGGCGAGGCGCTGTGGCGGCTGTTCCACGAGGAGGAGGTGCGCGTGCTCGCCGCCGTCGCGCTGACGAAGGGCTGCCGCTGCAACTTCGAGTACATCCGCGGCGTGCTCGCCCGATTCGGCGCCGAGGAGCGCTCCGAGATGGTCGACGAGGACGGCTTCATCAGCGTCGACTGCGAGTTCTGCTCGCGGGTTTTCCCGATCTCTCTCAACGACTTCGAGGAATGAAGCGACGCGCCTCGAGCGGGGCGTCGATTCCTTCGGATTTTGCTGCTAGGGAGCCTCGCATCATGTCGTATTTGCGGGGTCGTTTGCGCTGGGGGGCGCGCGGGCTGGCCGGCTTCTTCGCCGTCGCCGCGCCCGTTTTCGCGTTCTCCGTTTCGAAGGTCGAAGCGCTTGCCAAGCTCGAGCCGGGCCGCTGGCAGCTGCGCGAGGCCGACAGCGCCGCTCGCTCGATCTGCGTCGCCGACCCCGTCGCCCTCGTCCAGCTCGAGCATGAGGGGGTCAGCTGCGCCCAGGAGGTCCTGACCAGCGAGGCCGGCGCGGCAACGGTCGAATATAGCTGCCCCGGCCGCGGCTTCGGCCGGACCAGCATCCGGGTCGAGACCCCGCGCCTCGCCCGCATCGACACCCAAGGCCTCGCCGACGGCCGCCCCTTCGCCTACCGCGTCGAGGCCCGCAGGGTCGGGAGCTGCTGAACTTTAGTCCCGGCTGAAGTCCGCCCGTTAAGCCTCTGTTTACCTTGATCCATGTAAAGAGAGAGTGTGCCGATTGTGGGCACGCTTTCCTCCCTAGCAGGCCTGACGGCCTAAACTGGGCCGCCCCTCACCGGGCGGCCCGTTCTTTGGCGCGGGTTGCGCGTGCCGCCTCGCCGGACTAGCCGCCGCACATGCCCGCCACCGCTCCAAAGGCGGTCGCCCTCGTCTCGGGCGGCCTCGATTCGATGGTCGCCGCCGCGCTCGCGCGGGAGGCGGGCTTCGCTCTGCTCGCGCTGACCATCGACTACGGCCAGCGTCACCGGATCGAGCTCGAGGCGGCGGAGCGCATCGCCGCGGAACTGGGCGCCGAACGCCACGTCGTCCTGCCGCTCGACCTGCGCCCATTCGGCGGCTCGGCGCTTACCGCCGACATCGACGTTCCGAAGGGCGGTCTCGGCGACGACATCCCCGTCACCTACGTGCCCGCCCGCAACACCATCTTCCTGTCGCTGGCGCTGGGCTGGGCCGAGGCGGCCGGCGCGGCGGATATCTACATCGGCGTCAACGCCCTCGATTATTCCGGCTATCCCGACTGCCGTCCCGACTTCATCGCCGCGTTCGAGAGGCTGGCCCTGCTGGCCACCAAAGCGGGCGACGAAGGCCGGCCCTTCCGCATCGCCGCGCCGCTCGCCGGGATGACCAAGGCCGACATCGTCCGCGAGGCGGACCGGCTCGGCCTCGACCCGGGCCTCAGCTGGTCCTGCTACGATCCGGCGCCGGGCGGCCGCCATTGCGGCCTGTGCGACAGCTGCCGGCTTCGCTCGAGGGGCTTCGCCGAGGCCGGTCTGGCAGATCCGACGCTATACGCGGCCCGGCCGTGACCTACGCGGTCAAGGAGATCTTCCTCACCCTCCAGGGCGAGGGCCTTCAGGCCGGCCGGCGCGCCGTCTTCCTGCGCTTCGCCGGCTGCAACCTGTGGTCCGGCCGGGAGAAGGACCGGGCGGAGGCGCAATGCACCTTCTGCGACACCGATTTCGTCGGCACCGACGGCGAGCGGGGCGGGCGCTATTCGGCTTCCGAGCTCGTCGCCCAGGTCCGCCAGGCGTGTGGGGAGGGGGAGCGCGCCCTCGTCGTCGTCACCGGCGGCGAGCCGATGCTCCAGCTCGACGCCGCGCTGATCGGCCTGCTCCACGACTTCGGCTTCGAGATCGCGGTGGAGACCAACGGCACCCTGCCGGCGCCGCCGGGCCTCGACTGGGTCTGCGTCAGCCCCAAGGCGGGCACCGAGGTGGTGCAGCGTTCCGGCGACGAGCTCAAGCTGGTCTGGCCGCAGTCCGGCATCGACCCCGAGGCGCTGCTCGGGTGGGACTTCCGCCATTTCCTCATCCAGCCGCTCGATGGGCCCGGGCGGGAGGCCGCGACCGCCGCCGCCATCGACTACGTCCTTCGCCACCCGCGCTGGCGGCTCACCCTCCAGACCCACAAATTGCTCGGGCTGCCGTAGGAGTAGGATATTCCTCCCCGCGATTTCGCGGGGAGGCGGACCGCGCGAAGCGCGGTGGAGGGGTTCTTCAAGCCTCCGAAGAACCCCTCCACCCCCGCCTTCGGCGGCGGTCCCCCTCCCCGGCGAATGCCGGGGAGGAATGAGGTCATTTCGCCGTGCCGCCGCAGGCTCGGCGCAGCTTGCCCTTCTTCGTGTAGCATTCCGGCCCCGGAGTCAGAGACATCGGCATGAAGCGGATCAGATAGGGCTGATAGGCCGGCCTCGGATCGTAGGCCGGAACCTGGGCGTTCCTCAGCTCGCGCATCCGCCCCTGGGCGAGCGGATAGAGCTGGCCCTTCGGAGTCGCCAGCGCCGACTTGGCGATGTTGGACGCGGTCTGGCAGAAGATCATCTGCGCCTGCAGGGTCGACCAATTGTTGTAGGTGATCGTCGAATAATCGTCGAACGCCTTCTGGCCCTTCGCCCCCTGGACGCGTTTGAAATAATTGTTGAGCGCGGTGTAGGCGGCGGCGAGCTCGACATTATGGTGCGCGAGCAGGCCGTTGTAATTGGGCACCGCGCGCAGATAATCGGAGAACTGGCATTGCAGCGCGGCGACGTTGAGGCCGGCGCGCAGGTTCCACAGCAGGTTGGCGCGATGCTCGGCGGCCGTCGCGCCGGGCAGCGCCAGGCCGACGAGCGGATCGCTCGGCTCGATCGCCGACGCCCGCAGATTGGGCTGGCTGATGTAGAGCTGGGCGGACGCCGGAGCGGCCACGGCCAGAGCCGCCGCGGCGACGGCCGCCCTGGCGCCGTGCTTCATCCTGAAAGCCATTCGATCCCCTCGAGCGCTGGACACGCTGGGCTCCATGCTTAGCAGGGGACGCCTCGCAATAAAGCTTCACGGGCCGTGCCCGTCGTACGTGCGGCACGGCTCGTCACTCCTAACCGCTTGCCAGCCATAAGAAAAGAGTCGGCCGATAAGAAAAGGGCCGCCCGGTCGCCCGGACGGCCCCTTTTTGCCGAAAACGTCGACGTCGCGATTACATGCCGGTGGTGTTGCCAGTCCCGGTGTTCGTCGTCGTGTCGGTCGTCGTCGTGTTGGTGGTCGTGGTCGTCCCGGTCGCGGCGTTGAGGTCGCCGGCAACGCCGAGATTGGCGTCGGTGCCGTTCATCGCGTCGACGGGGGTCACGTCGTTGGCGCCCATCAGGGGATCCTCGACGTAGTTGGTGGCCGCCGCGTTGTTGGCCGCCGCGTCCTCGCCACCGCCGCAAGCCGCGACGAGCAGGGCCGCACCGGCAACCATCGAACCGGTCATCACTTTCGAAAGAAGGTCACGCATTTAGAAACTCCCTAGGTTGGACGATTTGGTCGGGTAGGCCCCTTTTTGCCAAATCAGTTACACGCAATAAACGTAATGGGTACGCCCCTCAAGCCTTCTCCACTCCCGGAAGGGGGACTGGGACAAGGCCACGGGCTCAAGCCTTCTCGCGGCCTCCCTCGAGAGAGCGCAGGAAATCGCAGAGCCCTTGCTTCAGCGCCAGGTCGAAATGCTCGGTTCTTGCGGACGCTCCCATCTCGTCGAGGCTGGTCACTGGAAACTCGGCAATACCGCACGGCACTATCCCTGAGAAGTGGGAAAGTTCCGGGGCCAGATTGACCGCGAAGCCGTGGTAGGCGACCCAGCGCCTGACCCTGACCCCGATCGCTCCGACCTTGGCCTCGCCGAGCGGACCGTCCGCCCAGATGCCGATCCGCCCCTCGGCCCGCCGAGCCTCGACCCCGAGCCGGGCGAGGGTCGCGATCACCCAGCCCTCGAGGCACCAGACGTAATGGCGGATGTCCCGCCCCCTCTTCTCGAGGTCGACGAGGACGTAGCCGACCCGCTGCCCCGGCCCGTGATAAGTGTAGCGCCCGCCGCGCCCGGCCTCGAACACCGGAAAGCCCTGCGGATTGAACAGCTCCGCCGGGTCGGCGCTGGTCCCGGCGGTGTAGAGCGGCGGATGCTCGAGCAGCCAGACCAGCTCGCCAGCCTCGCCGGAGCGGATCGCGACGGCCCGCGCCTCCATCGCCGCGAGGGTCTCGGCATAGGGGCTAAGGCCCGGCGTGACCCGCCATTCGATGTCGTCGTCGCCGCTCACGGCCTCTCCTTCGCCGGGTGGGCGGGGAAGGGCAAGGGGCGCGCTTGCACCCGGACCCTTCCGGTCAGCTCCGCGGCCGCGGCGGCGCTCGCCGGGCGTCTTCCTCCTCGCGGGTGACCCGCTCGACAGCGGCTCCGGCGGTCAGGCCGTGGACGATCGTCGAGACGGCGATGGTGAAGGCGATGGTCGCCCAGAGCTGTCCTTCGTCGGCGAACTCCAAATGGCTGGTGGCGTAGCCGAGATAGTAGATCGAGCCGATTCCGCGCACGCCGTAGGCGGCGACGACGAAGCGCTCGCGGGGCATGAGCTCGGTGCCGCGAAGGCCCCACCAGCCGCACAGCGGCCGGATGACGAAGATGAGCGCGAGGCCGATCGCCATGTGCCTCCAGTCGAGCTCCGGCCACAGCAAGGGGAGCACTCCGCCGATCAGGACGAGCAGGATCGCGGTCAGCGCATGCTCGATCGCCTCGTTGAAGAGGTGGAGCTTGCCGTGGAATTCGTGGCTCGCCTCGGCTCGCCGGAGGACGAGCCCGGCGACGAAGGCGGCGATGAAGCCATAGCCTTCAATTAGCTCGGTCAGGCCGTAGCAGAGCAGGACCCCGGCCAGAGCGAGGACTCCCGAACCGGTGTTGGCGAGGAGGTTGCCGACCGGGACCGTGAACAGCACCCGTCCGAGCAGCCAGCCGATCGCCGCGCCCGAAGCCACCCCGATGAGGATCCGGTAGAAGACGTCGCGGGCGAGCCACTCGAAGGCCCAGGCGCCGGGCGAGAGGCCCTCCGCCGCGACGATCAGCCCGAGGTAGACGAAGGGGAAGGCGAGGCCGTCGTTGAGCCCGGCCTCCGCGGTCAGCGAGAAGCGCACCGGATGCTCGCCGCCTTCGGTGGGAGGCCCGACCTGCACGTCGCCGGCGAGCACCGGATCGGTCGGCGCCAGCACCGCCCCGAGCAGCAGCGCCCCGGCCAGGGTCATCCCCGCCAGCGCCCAGCCGAGCAAAGCGACGGCGAGGATGGTCAAAGGCATGACGATGGCGAGCAGGCGGATCGTCGGCTGCCAGTGGCGATAGTTCCTCAGATTGTCGATCCTGAGCCCGGTGCCGAACAAGGCGACGATGATCGCCAGCTCGCTGGTCAGCTCCCAGATCCTCGGCGAGGCGCGCGGATCGATCGCGTCGGGCATTCCGGGGATGAAGGAGAAAGCGAGGATCCCGAACAGGATCAGAAGCGCCGACGCCGCCGGCTCCCGGCCTGAGAAGAAGCGGGGCAGCCAGTAAGCGAGGACGATGCCGGCGCCGATGGCGGCGATGGCGACGTGATAGGGGGTCAGGCCGAAGAAGGGTTCGTTGTGCATCGGGTGCCGAACTGCGGCGGGGGCGGATGGGTCCGTCGGGGGGTGGTTTGGGCGTCGAGTTGGGCTTAGGTCGTCATCCCGGACTTGATCCGGGATCCACCTTCTTCAAGCCGTTTCGGTCGTGGGGCCGCTCGCAGGGCCGTGGCGGGCTCTCCCGCTTACGGTTGGTGCGTCGGAATGCCGATTGGTTTCACGCAAAGACGCGAAGGCGCAAAGGGGCCGAGCGTGTCGGGGGCGGTGATGCAAACCGGTCGATGGGGGGCGACGACTTCGTTTGGCTGCAGGAGTAACAGTCACTGTGACTGTCACCGAGCTCTTCGTGCCTTCGCGCCGTCGCGTGAACCCGGCAGGACTCGTCACGAGCAAGATGGATCCCGGGTCAAGTCCGGGATGACCGGTTGCGCCACCGCCGACATGCCAGGAACGGCGGCAAGGTCCGGCGATCCGGCCTGACGCCAGCGCAGGTCCCTTGGGGGCCGGTACCGGCATTGCCCGCGCGACGGGGCTGGCCTAATCGGCGGGAAAGAGAGGATGGATGCGAATGCCCAAGCTGTCGATCACCACCGCCTGGAACGAGAGCGCCGACTATCTCAAGGCGCATTTCGCCACCCTGTTCACGATCGCGGTGGCGCTCATCACGATTCCCAACGTGGCCCTGCAGGCGTTCGGCCCGGGCACCGCGGAGGTCGGGGCGGCGCCCGAGCCCGGGCTGTGGCTTCTGCTCGTGCCGGTCGTCCTCGTCCTCGGCGTCACCGGCTCCCTCGCCATCTCGACGCTGGCGCTCGGCCGCGCGTCGACCGTCGGCGAGGCGATCGGCCACGGCTTCCGGCGGGTCCTGCCGATGCTCGGCGCCACCCTGCTCCTCGTCCTCGCCCTGTGCCTGCTCCTCATCCCCATCGTCCTCGCCACCGGCCTCGACTCCCGCGACCTGATGACCCCGACCCCGGCCACCGCCGGCAAGGTCGCTCTGGTGATGCTCGTCCTCCTCGCCCTGCTGCTGTTCTTCGGGGTCCGGCTGCTTCTGATGACCCCGGTCGGAGCCGCCGAGACGGTCGGCCCGGTCGCGATCATCGCCCGCTCCTGGGCGCTGACCCGGGGCCATTTCGCCCGGCTGCTCGGCTTCCTGCTGCTGATGGCTCTCGCCGCGCTCGTCGTCGTCATGGTGGCGACGATGGTGATCGGCCTGATCGTCGCCGCGATCCTCGGAGCGCCGGCGCCGGACAACGCCGCCGGGCTGATCATGCTGCTCGTCGGAGGCCTGCTGAACGCCATCTTCCTGGTGGTGATGACGACGATGGTCGCCCGACTCTACCTTCAGCTCGCCGGCGGCGGCGCGGCTCCGACCAAGGGCAGCTGAGGCGCCGAATCGGCGGGGAGCAGCCCGGCCAGCCGCGGATCGGGGAAGCTCTCGAAGGCGCGTTTGTACGCCCGGAAGCCGGCCCTGAGATAGGCCGGGAGGGCGGCCGGATGGTCGAGCGTGCAGGTATTGACCGCGACCCGGCGGACGTCGGCGCGCCAGGCCAGCTCGAGCGTTCGGGCGAACAGCCAGCCGCCATGGCCCCGGCCGGCGAGCTCGGGCACCAGGCCGAGGAAGCGGATCAGGCATTCGCCGGGGGTCCGGAAGTCGAGCTCGAGCAGGCCAACCTCGGCGCCGGCCACGCCGACAACGGCATGGACCTCCGCCATCTCCCGGCGCAGCCGAGCGTCGTCCATGACGAGGCGCGAATACCAGAGCCAGCGCGCTCCGACCTTGCGGAACAAGGCTCGGTAGCGCTCCGGATCGGGGGCCGCCCAGCGATCGAGGCTCAGCGGCGAGGCGGGGAGGGGGGCCGGGCGCGGGCGTTCGGTCATCTCCAGATAGGTGACGACGGCGCCGACATGGCCCTCGGGAAGGGGGGTGAGGCTCATCTGGCGCCCGCTTCCGCTTCCTCGATGCGGCGGCGGGCCTGCTCGGCTTCGGCGCAATATTGCCGCGACTGGCGGCAGCTCTGCTCGAGCGTTCGGAGCACCCGGCGCTGCTGCTCGATGACATAGGGATCGCTCGCGACCCGGGGGGAATAGACGTCGCGGGCGGGCGGGGTGGGGCCGGGGCCGGGGCGCAGGCTGGCGCCGGCCGGCTGGCGGGCGTCCTCGCCAGGCGGGCTGCCGCCGCCGCCGCCGACGATGAGCCCGAGCGGAAAGGCGATCGAGGCGGCCAGAACGGCCGCGCAGCCGACCGCGCGCCAGTCGCTCCGTCCGCGGCCGGTCACTTCATCCTCGTCGTCGAGACGGAATACAGCATCGCGCCGGATTAGCAGGCCGACGGTTCCGGGGGAATTCGGCGCTTCGGGGGGAGGCCGGCGCCCGCTCGGGCGACGCCTTGGCCTATTTGCGGCTTTTGCGGGCGGCGTAGCGGGCGTCGCGGGCGGCCTTGCGGTCGGCTTCGGTCGGGGCGGTGGCGGCGGCGGCGGCTTGCGCCTCCTGCTCGGCGGCCTTGGCGTCCCTGGCCGCCTCATCCGCCGACTTCCTTGCCTCCCGCTTGGCGGCGGCGGCCTCGTCGCGCTTGAGGCGGGCGGCCTGGCGCTCGGCGACCCTTTTCTCGTCGACGGGCGGCTTCGAACGCAGATTGTCCAACGCCTTCTTTTTGGCTTCGGCGGCACTGCCGATCCGGTCCTGGAAGGAGGGATCCTTGAACGACTTCATAAATTTCGGCTCCTTGCGGAGTCGACATAGTCCGGGCCTGGCGAGCTTGCCAAGGCGGCGGCGGCAGAAATAAGTTTGAAATGCGCGCTTGCGGCCTCCAAATAGGCGGGGGATGAAAAGCCGGATGCAGCTTCTGCCCGGCCGCTTCGTTGTCCGCCCTGAACCTCTTGCCGAAAGCCCCGAATTGCACGCTCCGCTCCCCCGCCAACCGGGCCTAGACCCGCGCGCCCTGCTCAAGGAGGTCTCCGCGTTCCGCGAGCCGCGCCACGCCCGAAGCGTGTTCGAGCTCGCCGTCACCGCCATGCCTTTTGCGCTCCTCTGGCTGCTGACCTGGGCGGCGCTGGACTCCGGCTACGCCCTCGGCCTGCTGCTCACCATTCCCGCCGGAGCGCTCCTGCTCAGGCTCTTCCTGATCCAGCACGATTGCGGCCACGGCGCCTTTTTCAGGGCGAGGGCGGCGAACGACTGGATCGGCCGGATCCTCGGAGTTCTGACCCTCACCCCCTACGATTGCTGGCGCCGCTCCCACGCCATCCACCATGCGAGCAGCGGCAATCTCGACGCCAGGGGGACGGGCGACCTCGACACGTTGACGGTGGCGGAGTTCCGCGCGCTGGGACGCGGCCGGCGCTTCCTCTACCGCCTCTACCGGCACCCGATCGTCCTGTTCGGGATCGGTCCCGCCTACCAGTTCCTGCTCCGCCACCGGCTCCCGTTCGGGACGGTCAAGGGATGGCGGCCGTGGCTGAGCGCGATGGGGACGAACGCCGGCATCGCCGCGATCACCGGCGCCCTGATCTGGGCGATGGGCCTGAAGCTGTTCCTCCTCGTCCACCTGCCGATCACCCTGATCGCGGCGTCGCTGGGAGTCTGGTTCTTCTACGTCCAGCACCAGTTCGAGCACACCCATTGGGATCGCGGCGACGACTGGTCCTTCCATGCCTCGGCGCTGCACGGCAGCTCGCATTACGAGCTGCCGGCGGTCCTGCGCTGGTTCAGCGCGAATATCGGCGCCCACCATATCCACCATCTCGTCAGCCGGGTGCCCTTCTACCGGCTGCCCGAGGTTCTCCGCGAAGTGCCGGTGCTCGCGCGGTGCAGCCGGGTGACGCTGGGGCAGAGCTTCGCCACGATCGGCCTGACGCTGTGGGACGAGGAGAAACGGCGGCTGGTCTCCTTCGCCGAGGCCCGCCGCGGCTAGCCGCAAGGCAGCGACCCCACCACCTGCGGGCAAGTGCCAGCTAAGTGCCAGCTACGTGCCTGGCACGTGCCAGCTACGTGCCAGGCACCGGATGAGAGGGCCGGCGCCCCCGCGGGGACGCCGGCCCTTCCGGTTCAGGCGGCGGCGAGGCTCCTGCGCATCAGGGTGGCGAGGCGGTCCTTGACCGCCAGCCGCAGCTTCTTGAGTCGGAGCAGCTTGAGGCTGTCCGGCAGTCGGCGGCCTGCCTCGACGGTGATGGCGTCGTCGAGGCGGCGGTGAATGTGCGTGAGTCTGTACGCTGCGGATGACATGGTTCGTCTCCAGCTGAATGGGTCCGCCCGGCGGGCGGTTTCAATTTCCGTGAGCCGCGCAGCGGCAAATCAGGAGGCTGGAGGGGCTCTCGCTCGGTAGGATGCGCGGGCCGCTTGTCGCACCGCGACCTGCGGCCGCGGCGCGGCCTCGGCCGGCGGCCGGGCCCAGAGGCGGTCGGTGACGACGGCCGGGTTCGACGGGAGAGGGAAGGGACCGGTTCCGCCGGCGGACGCCTCGTCGTCGAGAGGGTTGCGCGTGCCCGGCGGGAGCAGGGCGGCGGTCGCGCCCTGGCGGCTGGATCCCAGGCGGGACGCCGGTCCCTGGAGGTCGCCGGCGGCCGCGGCGGCGTTGGCCGAGCCGAGCAACAGGCTCAACAGGATCAGGAGCGCCGCGAATGGCCCCCTTCGAATTCGATCCTGTGCCGTGGTCGGCACCCCGACTTTCTCCCCTGATCCTGAAGACCGATATGGGCGGGCGGAATCCGAAAGCAAGCGGGCCTGGCTTGCTGCCGCCGCTACCGGGTCATTTCCCGCCGTGCGCGACCGCCGTGAACACCGCCAGCTGGGCGTCGAACGCCCTCCGGTAGGCGGGTCGCGCCTCGCCTCGGGCGACGAAGGCGGCGAGGTTCGGATATTCATCGAGGATGTTCCAGCCGTCGAGCCGGCGAAGCACCGTCACCATCAGCAGGTCGCCGGCGCTGAACCCGCCGTCCAGCCAGTCGGCCTCGCCGAGCCTCGCCGAAAGCTGGCCGAGGCGGGTTCGAATACGATCCTCGAGCATCGGCCGGCGCGCTTCGTACCAGGCCTCGTCGCGCTCCAGGATGGCGGAGGCCTCGAGCTCGACGATCGGCGGCTCGACCGTGTTGAGAGCGGCGAACATCCAGCCGACCGCCCGGGCCCGGGCGTCGGGCTCGTCGGGGAGCAGGCCGGGACGGCGCCTGGCGATATGGACGATGATCGCGCCCGATTCGAACAGGGCGAGCTCGCCTTCCTCATAGGTCGGGATCTGGCCGAACGGGTGGAGGCGCAGATGCGCCGGCTGCTTCATCGCCTCGAACGAGACCAGCCGGACGTCGTAGGGCTGGCCCACTTCCTCGAGCGCCCAGCGGACCCGCATGTCGCGGGCCTGCCCCTCGCCGCGATCGGGGGAATTTTCGAAGGCGGTGATGGTGGCGGTCATCTTCACGGCTCCTGTCGGGAGCGCGAGGATGCCCCGCCGGCGCGCCGGAGAGCAAGAGGAGGTGCGCCGCCGTCCGGCGGTTTCTGCCTACAATTCCTCCCCCGGTTTTCCGGGGGAGGGGGACCGCGCGAAGCGCGGTGGAGGGGTTCTTCGGATCCGCAAGAACCCCTCCACCAGGCTTTGCCTGGTCCCCCTCCCCGCGAAATCGCGGGGAGGAATTTAGAGGGACATCACCTAGACTCGCATTCAGCCTAGAGGCCGTTGGCGAGATTGGTGTCGGCGTCGTTGGTGGCGGCGTCGATCGCCATCATGTTCGCATTGGTCGAGTCGACCGAACCGTTGGCGTCGAGCGCCGTCGTGCCGTTGAGGGCGGCGTTGCCGTCCATCATCATATTGTCGTCCATCAGCATGTTGTCCGCCATCATGGCGTTGGCGTCGTTCGCCGCCGTCTCGCCGCCGCCGCCGCAGGCGGAGAGGGCGAGGGCCGCTCCGGCCAGCAATATCATGCGCATCCGATTTCCTCCGTTGTGCTTCTCTGTGGCGCGGTCAACGCGGTGGCGCCAGCTTGGCTCCCCCGGCGCCGGGGCGGTGTCCGAAACCGGACCGCGGAGTGTCCGCGAGCGAACAGGCGGGGCCGGCGCGGGGGCGGTCCGGAGCGGGGCGGCGGGCTGGCCCGGAAGTTGCAGCACCGCCGGTTCAACCGCCTGGTGCCGAATCGCAAAAGGACCCGATCGTGACCGAGACTCCCGCCTCCGCCATCCTATCCCGCCTGCTCCTCACCCTCGCCGCCGTCTTTTGCGGCCTGGTCGGGCTCGGCCAGGCGCCCGCCGCCGCCGCCGAGCGCACCGCCTGGATCCTCTTCGACGAGGGCAGCTCGAGCATCTCGATGAGCGGGTCGAGCGAGGATCTGCGCCGAGCCCGGGCGCTTCGCTCCGGAAGCGAGGCGATGCTCTACGTCCGCCAGGGCGGCTCGGCCTATGTCGTCCGCGATCCCGCCACCCTGCGCCGTGCCGAGGCGATCTTCGAGCCGCAGCAGGCGATGGGCGCCCGCCAGGCCGAGCTCGGGTCGCGCCAGGCCGAGCTCGGCAGCCGCCAGGCCGCGCTCGGCGCCCAGCAGGCCCGGCTCGGTGCCCGCCAGGCCGGAGCGTCGCCGGCCGCCGCCGCGGCGCTCGGCCGCGAGCAGGCCGAGCTTGGCCGCCGCCAGGACGAGCTCGGCCGTCAGCAGAACGCGCTGGGCGACCGGCAAAGCGCGCTCGGCCGCGAGCAGTCGCGGCTCGGCCGCGAAGCGGAGGTCAAGTTCCTGGCCCTGCTCGCCGACGCTCTGAGGAGCGGAGTGGCCCGCCGGGTCGACTAGCCTGCACCGACATTGGCCGAAGGTCGGATTCTCAAACCCCTCTCCCGTCCTTCACGGGAGAGGAGGGGCCCAAGCCGAAGGCTTGGGAGGTGAGGGTCTGTAAACCGGAGTCAGCAAGATCCTCACCTCCCACCGCTTCGCGGCGGGCCCCTCCTCTCCCGTAAGGACGGGAGAGGGAAGCGGACGCTGATCACCCCCAGCTCGCCATCGGCGGCAGGCTCATCAGGATCGCGTCGACGTTGCCGCCGGTGCGCAGGCCGAACAGGGTGCCCCGGTCGTAGAGCAGGTTGAACTCGGCGTAGCGGCCGCGCCATTCGAGCTGCCGCGCCTTGTCCGCCTCGTCGTAGGGCGTGTCCATCCGCCGCCGGACCAGCTTCGGGAAGACGTCGAGCAAGGCTTCGCCGACGTCGCGGGTGAAGGCGAAGCTCGCTTCGAACGGCCCTTCGAGATGGTCGTAGAAGATCCCGCCGGCGCCGCGGTGGACCTTGCGGTGCGGGATCCAGAAATATTCGTCCGCCCACTTGCTGAAGCGCTCGTAGAAGGTCTGGTCGTGGCGGGCGCAGGCGGCGCGCAGCCGGGCGTGGAAGTCCGCCACGTCCTCCTCGCGGGGAATGGGCGGGTTGAGGTCGGCGCCGCCGCCGAACCAGCGCTTCGTCGTCGCCAGGAAGCGGGTGTTCATGTGCACGGCGGGGACGTGCGGGTTGGCCATGTGGGCGACGAGGCTGATCCCGGTGGCGAAGAAGCGCGGATCGGTGTCCGCGCCGTGGATGGTGGCGGCGAAATCCTCGCTGAAGCGCCCGGCGACGGTCGAGACGTTGACCCCGACCTTCTCGAACACCCGGCCCTTCATCAGGCCGCGAACTCCGCCGCCGCCGGGCGAGCCGTCGGGGTCGGTCCGCTCCCACGGTGTGTAGCCGAACGCCGCCTCGCCGCCCACCTCGCGCTCGATCGCCTCGAACTCGGCGCAGATCCGGTCGCGCAGGCTCTCGAACCAGTCCCTCGCCCGCCCCTGTTCCTCGTCGAGCTCGATCATTCCGCTTCCACGCCTCCGCAGCGCCGATGCCGCCCCCCGCCGCGACATGCAAGGGCCCCGCATTCCTCCCCGAGCAGGCCGGCCGAGGAATTGTGTTGCGCGCCGCGCCGCCGCATCCTCTTATTCAATTTTCATGGGAGGATAACATGCGCCGATTCATCCTGGCCCTGCTCTGCTGCGCGCTTCCCGCCTCGCCGGCCCTGGCCTGGGGGCAGACCGGCCACCGGGTGACCGGAGCGATCGCCGAAAACTATCTGAGCGGGGTCGCCCGGGCCAACGTCCGGCTGCTGCTCGGCCCGGAGAGCCTCGCCCAGGCGGCGAGCTGGCCCGACGACATGCGCTCCGATCCGGCCGAATTCTGGCAGAAGACGGCGGACCCCTGGCACTACGTCACCGTCCCGGCGGGGAGCACCCACGCCGCGACCGGCGCTCCGCCCGAGGGCGATGCGGTCAGCGCGCTAGCCCGCTTCGCCGCGACGCTTCGCAATCCCGCCGCCAGCCCCGCCGACAAGCGGCTAGCCCTGCGCTTCACCATCCACATCATCGGCGACCTCCACCAGCCGCTCCATGCCGGCCGGCCCGGCGACCGCGGCGGCAACAACGTCAAGGTCAGCTGGTTCGGCGCCGAGACCAACCTGCACAGCGTCTGGGATTCCAAGATGATCGATTCGCGCCAGCTCTCGCACAGCGAGCTGGCCGGCTGGCTCGCCGCCTCGATCGCGCCCGAGCAGGTCATCGCCTGGTCGAATCCCGATCCGGCGGCCTGGATCGCCGAGAGCGTCGAGCTGCGCGAGACCGTCTATCCCACCGATCCGAAGCTCTCCTATGCCTATTCCTACCGCTACGGCGGCGCCGTCGACGCCCGGCTCTCCCGCTCCGGGGTGAGGATCGCGGCCTATCTCAACCGGATCTTCGGCTAGGCGCGATCGGCTTGGGTTGAGGCGGCCGGCGCCCCGCTCCCCGGCGAAAGCCGGGGCCAGCGGCGCGGACGGAAGGGCTGGATCCCGGCTTCCGCCGGGAAGCAGGAGAGGCCGTGCCCGGCAAGCAGCCACGACCGGCGGCTCGATCCAGGTCGATCACCCTCCAGGCGGAGGGCTCAGCGCGCCTCGACGGCATCGTTCGCCGCCGTCTCGGCCCGCCGGCGCCTGACGTCGACGTCGACATCGACGTCGCCGACCTCGTTGCCGATCGCCCGGCCGGTGGTCGCCGCGACGTTGCCGGCGGCCGCTCCGACGTCGCGGGCGCCGCGCGCGGTGGCGGCGGCGGCGTCGCGGATCCGCTGCTTGTTATATTCGATCGTCATCTGCTCGTTGGCGGAGTCGCTGTCGACGCTGCACGCGCCGAGGGCGGGCAGGGCCAGGGCGAGGATGAGGGCGAGGCGCATGGCGGAGATCCTTTCGTTTCGGGCCCCAACGTCCGCCGGCTCCTCCGGCTCCAGCAGACGTGAGGGGTCGCGTCTTATGGCGCTGGCCTGCCGTCGCCGCCGTGCATCCAATCCCCACGCGCCTCGTTACAGCGGCGAACCCTCAGCAGGAGACAGACGACATGGCCGATCTCAGCCAGATCCAGCCCCATATGGAGATTTTCGGCGCCGACGGCGCCCGCCTCGGCACGGTCGACGCCGTCGAGGGCGACCGGATCAAGCTGACCAAAGCCGACAGCGGCTCGCACCGCGGCCACCATCACTACATCTCCGGCGGCCTCGTCGCGGCGGTCGAGAACGGCGCCGTCCGGCTCTCCGCCAATGCCGGCAACGCCGCCCTCCTCGAGGAGGAATATGACGGCAATCCGCTCGGCGAGCAGAGCGTCTTCTCCTGGCGCAACATCGGCCTCGGCGCCGCCGCGGCGGGAGTCGCGGTGGCGGCCGGAGCGGTGTTCTACCGGCGCCGCTGGGGCGAGGAGGACTGAGCCCGAGGGCTGGAGCAGCCGGATGCGCGGCCTCTCGGCAAAGGGCGGCGCAGAGGCTAGGCTCTTGGCATGACCCGCCCCGACGCGCTCAACCAGGACTTCAGCCGCTACGACCAGGTGCGCAAGGCGCATGCCTATCGCCTGGCGGAGCATGAAAGCGACGAGTTCGACGAGGATTTCGAGATCGCCACCCTCGATCTCGGCCCCTTCCTGAGCGGGAACGCGCGGGACAAGGCGCGCTTCGCCGCATCGTTCGGCGCCGCCCTCGAGGAGATCGGCTTCGCCGTGCTCGTCGGCCACGGAGTCGATCCCGCGCTCTACGACGAGATTCACGAGGGGGTCCTCGACCTGTTCACGTCGACTCCCCTCGACGAGAAGATGCGCTTCCGGGCAAAGCGCCACGGCTCGGTCAGCCAGGGCTATTTTCCGGTCGAGCGGACGAGCGAGATCCACCCGGATCTGGTCGAAGGCTGGGTCTGGTGCCGGCGCGCCTTCGACATGCCCCAGCGGCGCGACGCCCCGTTCCGGGCCGCGGATTATTGGCCCGACGCCCGCTTCGAGCGGCAATTCCGCCGGCTCGCGCTCGCCCACGAAGCCTTGTTCAGGCCGATCGCCCAAGCGATGCTCATGAGCCTGGGCTGCGACCCGCATCTCTGGGACGACAGGCTCGCCGGCACGAACTTCGGCCTTCGCGCCAATTACTACCCGCCGATGAGCGAGGCGCAGGACCGCTCCGGGGCGGGCCGGCTGCTCGGCCATGAGGACGTCGACCTGTTCACCCTGCTGCCGGCCTCGCGAGTCGAGGGCCTGCAGGTCTGGAACCACCGAAGCGGCAAGTGGGTGCGCCTCGCCGCCCCGCCGGGCTCGCTGATCATCAACACCGGCGACTATATGCAGCGCGTCAGCAACGACCGTTTCCCGTCGACGACCCACCGCGTCGGCAAGCCCCCGGACGGCTCGCATCGCTGCGAGCCGCGAGTGTCCTTCCCGGTCGCCGTCTATCTCTGGGAGGATGAGATTCTGGAGGTGCTGCCGGGCCTCGGGCCGCCCCGCTACGAACCGATCAGCGCGATCGCCTTCCACACCCGGAGCACGAGCAAATTCTACGGCGACGGTTATGCGGTGGATTCGGCCTGAGCCCGGCCGCGCCCTTTTTCCTCAGGCCCCGCGGCTTACCGCGCCGTGATCGGCCGCATCGCCAGGGGACGGAGGCGCCGGACTCCGTCCTTGCCGAGGACGAGCTGGCCGACGACGAATCGCCTCGGTCCTTCCGGAAACTCGCTCGGATAGGTGCACGAGGTGCCGCCGATCGGCTCGACGATCACCATCGATCCGCGATAGCGGCCCTGGAGCACTCGAACGACCCGGGCGGTGAAGGCCCGATAGGGACGACGGTCGGGCGACAACCGCCCGTGGGCGATCTCGAGGACCAGCGCGTCCGGCGGGGCGGGCGCGGGAGGCGCGTTCAGCACATAATATCGGTGGAGCATCGGACCCCGGCACGCCAGTGCCGGCCCGGCCTGGGCGGCCAGGAGCAGTCCCGCCGCCATCGCAACCGCCCGCACCGCCCGCCTCAGCCGTGCAGGTAGGGCGCCGGCACGTTGGTCTGCGTCGCGACGGCGAGCTGCCAGCGTATCTCGCCCTGGGCGGGCGTATGGGGATGGTGCTGGCGGTCGGGAAGGACGCTGTTCGCCTCCTGCGCGATCTCGTTGCCGCAGCCGACGCAGCGGTAGATGCCGCCGCTCGGGATGTGCAGCCCGGCCGGCAGGATCTGGTCGAACGCGCTGTTCTTGCTGACCTTGAGATAGTTCGGATATTTGTAGAGCGCCAAAGCCGCCTCCCGGCCGCGAGATGCGGCAAACGCCTGCCAAACGCCACTAAGTATTTAACCTAGGTAAGCGCCGCCGTTTCGGCGCCAGACGCGACAGGTCTTTCTTCTCGGTTCAGGGGACCACGGTGGTGAACAGATAGACTCCGAAGATGACCAGGTGGACCGCGCCCTGGAGGATCGTGGTGCGCCCCGTCGCCAGCGAGGTGGAGGCGACGAGGAGGGTCAGGAAGAGGAGGACGATGCTCTTGCCGTCGAGGCCCAGCGCGATCGGCAGGCCGACGGCCAGCGACAGAGCGGCGACCGCAGGGATCGAGAGGCCGATCGTCGCGAGCGCCGAGCCGAGGCCGAGGTTGAGGCTGGTCTGGAGCCGGTCGGCGAGCGCCGCCCTGACCGCCGCGACGCTTTCCGGGAGCAGCACGAGGGCGGCGATGATGACTCCGACGACCGTCCTCGGCGCCCCGAGCGCGGCGACGCTCGCCTCGATCGGCGGCGCCAGGGTCTTGGCGAGCAGGACGACCGCTCCGAGGCAGGCGATGAGCAGGACGGCGGAGCCCAGGGTGCGCCGATTCGAGGGCGGGTCGGCGTGCACCTCGACGTCGGCGGCGAGGTCCCTCGGCGGCAGGAAATAGTCGCGGTGGCGGACCGTCTGGACGCTGACGAAGGTGATGTAGAGCAGGAACGAGACGACCGCGACGAACGCCAGCTGCGACGGAGCGTAGACCGGCCCCGGCTCGCTGACGGTGAAGTTGGGCAGCACCAGGGTGAGGACGGTGAGGGCGCACAGGGTGGCGAGCGAGGCGCTCACCCCCGTCTGCTGGAAGGTCTGCTCGCGGTGGCGGATCGCCCCGATCAGGATGCAGATCCCGACGAGCCCGTTGAGGATGATCATGACGGCGGCGAAGACGGTGTCGCGGGCCAGGGTCGCGGCGCCTTCCCCGGCCGCCGACATCAGGGTGACGATCAGCCCGAGCTCGATGATCGTCACCGCCACGGCGAGCAGGAAGGTCCCGAACGGCTCGCCGACGCGGTGGGCGATCAGCTCGGCATGATGGACGGCGGCGAGGACGGCGAGGATGAGGACGGCCGACAGCAGCAAAGGCGGGACTCCGGCCCCGAAGCTCAGCGCGATCAGCATCCAGCCGAGCAGTGGAGCGACCCACGTCCAGTGGTTCAGGAGCCTCGCCATCGGCCCGCTCTAACGCGCGACGGAGCCGAGGGCTACCGGGCCGGACAGCGGAATTCCTCCCCGGCATTTGCCGGGGAGGGGGACCATGCGCAGCATGGTGGAGGGGTTCTGCTGATTCCGGAAAGAACCCCTCCACCACGACGCTTCGCGCCCCCGCTTCGGCGCTACAGCACCCGGATCCGCGGCTCGGCGCGGGCCTTCCTGAACAGCTCGGTCATCGCCCACACCATCGCGTCGGCGCGGTCCGGGGAGCCCGCGCCCTCGTAGCCCTGCCAGGTGAGAGCGCACAGCTGGTCCTCGAGCTCGGGGAAACGGCCGGCGAGCCGCGCCCGCCCGGTCTCGAAGCGAAGCGCGATCGGCTCGGCCCGCGCCGCCTTGCTCGGCCCGGCGTGGACGAGCCTGACCGGCAGATCGGCGTCGACGGCGCGAAGGTTCGAGGCGATCATCTCGCCGCCCTGGTTCTTCTCGGCGACCACCCGGCCGACTCGATAGAGCCGCGCGCCCTCGCAGACCCGCCGCGCCCAGCGCTCGGGCGACAGGCCGGGCGCGCTGAGGTCGGCGATCACCCGGCAGATGCCGTCCCCGTCCCTCGAGCAGATGACGATGCCGCAGCTGTCGCCCCCGCTCGACGCCGGCGGGTCGAGGCCGAGCACGACCCGCTCGAAACGCTCCCCCTCGCCGGCCGGCGGGTCGCGGAACTCGTCGAGCAGCTCCCGGCTCCACAGCGCGCCCTCGAACTCCTCGAGCAACAGCCCGTCCAGCTCCTGCCGCTCGAGCCTCGTCCCCTTGAGCATCTCGCGCATCGCGGTCCGGTGGTCGGCGGGGAGGGCGGGATTGTCCTCGCTTCGCCCATGGGTGGTCACCGAGCGCGGCAGGCCGATGATCCGCCTCAGGATCGGCACCGGCTTGGGAGTCGTGCTGACGATCGTTCGCGGCCGCTCGCCGAGCCTCAGCCCGAGCATGAGGTTGTTCCAGGTCGCGTCGGCATTGGGCCATTTGGCGAGCTCGTCGCACCACGCGTGATGATGCTGCGGCCCGCGCAATTTGTCGGGCCGTTCGGCCGAGAAGGCGTGGGCCTCGGCGCCCGAAGGGAAGAGCAGCAGCCGCTTGCTCGGCATCCAGCGCGGCGCCTCGTCGCCCCGCGCCGTGTTGAGGATCCCGCTCTCCCCCTCGACCATCACCCGCTCGACCTCGTCGATCGTCGCCCCGACGAGAGCGATCCGAGCCGCCGGATTCTCCCGGGCCCGGGCCCACACCCATTCGGAGCCCGCCCGGGTCTTGCCGAAGCCGCGCCCGGCCATGATCGTCCACACCCGCCACGGCCTGCCGTCCGCAGCCGCCTTCGGCTCGATCTGGCCGCCATGCGCCTGCCACCACCATTCCTCGGCCAGCGCCCGGACCGCCGGGGCCGGCATCCCGAGCAGCACGAACCGCCGCTCCCCGGGAGTCATCAGCACCAGCCTCTCGAGCATCTCGAGCTTCTCGGCCCGGCTCAGCGGCGGAGCGCCGGGCCCGAAGCGCGACTTGGTGTAGACGGTGAGGTCGGGGGCGGGGAGGGCGAGCGGCAGCCGGTTCGAGCCGCGCAGGGCGATCAGCGGCCGCTGCGGGCCGCGCCGGGCGATCAGCGGCCAATTCGGGCCGCGCAGGGCGATCAGCGGCCGGTGCGGGCCGCGCAGGGCGATCAGCGGCCGGTTCATGGCGTCCCGTCCTCCCCGTCGTCCTGAGCGCCGTCGTCGCCGGCCTCCTCATCGCCGGCCTCCTCATCGCCGTCCTCCCCTTCGTCCGCCGCCGGCGCCGCCAGCAGGCCGCGCGTGATGCCGAGGTGCCGGAGCCTCTTGTCGAGCTCGGCGAAGGCCTCGTCGCCGCTCATCCCGCGCTGCCGTCCGCGCCGCACCTCGCGGCCGGCGATCCGCCCGTCGCGCCGGTCGTGGCGGTCGAGCAATCTCATCACCCGCTCGAACTCCTTGGCCGTCTCGCCGCTCGGCTCGAGATTGTCGCGAAGCCGCTTCAGCGCCGCCATCCGCTCGCGCACCGATTCCGCCTCGAGCATCGGATAGGAAAGCCGCAGCGCCTCGTCGCGAAGCGCCGCGAAGCCGGGGTCCCGCCTGATAAGCTCGCGCACCGTCTGCTCCGACACCCCCGCCGCCTCGGCCGAGGCCTCGAAGTCGGCGGTCCCGGCGAAATGGTCGAGGAAGATCTGCTGCCTCTTCTCGTTGAACTTGAACCCGCGCCGGACCTTGCGCTGGAGCAGCCTCTGGTTGTTCGGCTGTATCACCCCATTGGCCTTGCGCTCGGCAAGCTTCGCCGCCGCCCGCCGGGCGTCCCGCTCGTCCACCGCGCAAAGCTCCAGCGCCGCCAGCCAGGCGAATTCGAACACCGGATCCCGCCGCCGCACCTGATAGAAGGCCCGCCAAGAAAACCCGCTCCCCGCCGCCGCCTCCGCCCGAGTCTCCCCCGCCCGAAGCCCCGCCAGAAACCGCCCCTTCGCCACGACATCGATCCGCCGCCGAGGCGCCTTGCCGCCTGATTCGCCCATCCCAGTCATGCCCGATTCGCCCGTCCCAGTCCTGCGAACATAAGAACATATAAAGAACAGAAAGGAAACCCCCTATCTACTCCATTCCGGACCTTTCATCCCCGAGTTCGTCTCGGAGGGGGACCAGCGGTAGCTTCAGCGAAGGCTGGTGGAGGGGCAGGGGAGCTGGGAATTTTCTTCGGTGCCTGGGGAATTTCTTCGGTGCCTGGAATTTCTTCGGTGCCTAGCACCATAGAAATTTCCTGGCCCAAAGGCGTCGCACGTTTCGACGAGGCCGCGCTCGCCGCCGCTCCGGTTGAACGGGAATTTTCTTCGGTGACTGGCACCATAGAAATTTCGCGCCATCCTCCTCGACAGCCTCCGCGTCTCCGCGTCTCCGCGTCTCCGCGCCTCCGCGCCTCCGCGCCTCCGCGTGAACCCCCGTCGCAGCGGGATTTTCCTCGGTACCAGGCACCGAAGAATTCCGCTCAGCACCTCTGAAGCTGCGATAAATGTATGCTGTCACCATTTATCCGCGTCCCCGCAGCCGCGGCTTCAAACCCGTCTTGGCCCCGCGATCCTCCCGACCGCAGCCGACCCTCGACCCAACGTCAATTTCTCATATTCATTGTCGCCTATGTAGCAGCTTTCCTCCCAGTTGTCGGCGAGCAGCAGATTCAGTCCGAAATCGGGGCCACAGATGATTCCGTTGTACCGGGCGACGGTCGCATTGTGTTGCTCGATCCTCCGCTGAAGGTCGGCCTGCTCGCCGCTGACCTCGGACATAAGCGCATAATAGTGCCGGTCGGCGGAAATGTTGGGAAACCGGGCGGGCAGCGAACTGAGTACGTTGATCATCGAGCCGTAGGTCGAAGCCTGCTCGATAATGCGGCCTTCACGGTCGGCATATTCTCTGACGATCCCGAGCAGCTGGGCGAGCACTGAGTCGCGTTTGGCGCGGGCTACCTGAACATTGGCATATTGTTCGTTGGCGGCGGCTTGAAGCGAGGATAACTCGCGTCCCAACCGCAGGTAGGTGCTGAACTGCCAGAACCCGCCCGCCATCGCGCCGGCAAACATCAGGAAGATAAGAGTGCCCATGATGGAGTCTCCCGCCGGCCCGAGACTAGCCCAGGCCGCGGCCGGGGCGCTACCGCGGATTAGGCAGCCCCGGCTGCGTTCGCCGCCAATCGCGGTCCAGATGGTGTCGATCTAGGCGAAGCCGCCGCTAGGGGCGGGGTGACAGTCACTGTGACTGTCACTTTTCGGGGCGGGGGTGACAGTCACTGTGACTGTCACCTTTCAGCGCCTCCGCCGCGTATCGCCGAGCGGTTGGCGGCATCCTCCTCGACGGCCGGAAAACAGCGACAGTTTACATTTTTGGCTGAGTTCGGCCCGTTGACCAACGGAAAATATATACTTTCACCTCTTTTCTGGGCGGCTGCTTCCGGGCGACTTGTTTCACCCAAAGCACCAAAGGACCAAAGGTGCCGCACGGTTCACTGGGCGCGCGGCTATCCGCCGACGCTCCGGATGGATGGGCTTCGCCGATAGTTTTGGCGGCAAGAGGTCGAGGCTAAGCCGTTGCGCTCTTTGCCGAATGCGGACTCTTCGGTGCTTTGGTGCTTTGGGTGAAACCTGGGTCAAGACGCCACCATCGACGCTCGCGGTTCACTCAGACGCCGTCGCCCCCCGCTTCCCCATTGCCGCCACGCGCCGCCGCATGCTCAAAGCGACCCGGGGAGACGAAAACCATGCGCACCGAGACCGTCGAGATCTACTCGGACCGAACCAACGCCGCCGTGATGCGCCACCCGGGCCGCCGCTTCCCCGGAATCCTGATCCAGGGCGACACGCTCCACACCTTGTGCGCGAGCGCCGACAGTGCCTGCCGGCAGGCGGGCCGCGGGTCGCCGGCGTTCGAGGAGCTGAACGAACTCAGGAACGCGCTCCAGGCCCTGCTCGCCCACTACAAGACCGTCCTCGCCGAGCACGACCTGCCGCTGCCGTTCTGAGCGGCCGGCGGGGTCGGCAAGCCAGCGCACGATCCGCGCGAGCCTCGGCCCCTTTGCGGCTTCGCGGCTTCGCGTGAACCAGATCTCCAACGCGTCAGCCAGCACCGGCCCCGGGAAGAAGTCTCACGTAAAGCCGCAAAGCAAAGGGTAGGGGACAGTCACCAGTGACTGTCCCTGGTGACTGTCACCCTTTCACTCGACCTTGGAACCTCACCCGTCGATTGGCGCGACCGCCCGCGCCGGCCCGGACTCTTCGTGCCTTTGCGCCTTCTCTCGAAAACAGCCAGGCACGTCGCCCCGAAGGCAAAGCGCCGGATGCATGAGTGGTCTGCACTGCGCATTTCCGCGCCCCTTTGGCCCAGGCGGTCGCGGCCTCGATCTCCCGCGGGGCTAACCCTCGAACTGAGCTGCCACCTTGGAGGGCGGAAACGAGTCCATAACCTCCCTCACCACCCGCCTTGCTTCTCTCGCTTGCGGAGTGCTGCAGCTGTCCGAACGAGGCAATTCGAAGGTGCCGACGCGATCGTCCTCGATCCCCGCCCCACCGCCCTCGTCGACGAAGATGACCGCTAGTTCGCCGAAATCGTGGGGCCCTCGCCGTTCGCATCCGGAGGGCCTCGCTTCGTGGGCATCCACTCCCTCCAGTTCCGCCGGCCGGACACGCCACAGCAGACTTCTCGCCTGATCCGCGACGTCGGAAGCAAGGCGGAAGGTTTCCACGCCGCGCACTTTCTCCCGGCCCCTGACCGTGTGCGTAACGTTGAGCGTGTCGTCGGGGCGTAATTCGTAAGACAGGAACCCCTCACTGCCGTCACCGTAACCCCGGTTGATCTGAACCGTCTCGCGAGAAAGAGCGCTGGAGGAGGGAAGGCGATCCGCTCCCACCAGGCTTCCTGATCCTCGGTCGGACGGCTGGCAGGAGGCGCAGAGCAGCGATGCCGCGAGCAGCGGAGCCGAGGATGCACCGCTCTTCACGCAACCGCCTCCCTCAATCCATGGGTGAAATTAAATCCGGTCCTCTCCACCGCCGGTGAGCAGGGACGCGGGATCACGAACCGGCTCCACCCTCAAACACGACCCGTCCGCCCCGACGATCCGCACCCGCGATCCTTCCGCGCAGTCCGGGCCTCGGCAGGACCAGACGCCGTCGCCGACCTTGACCCGGCCCTCGCCGTTGACGATCGCCTGGGTGACGACCACCGTCCGGCCGGCGAGGCGGGCGGCTCGGTCGTTGAGCAGGGGGTCGGCGCTCGGCATCGGGTTGTTGACGTACCAGCGGCGGCCCGACCAGACCGCTCCGATCGCGACCAGAGCGAAGGTGGCGAACTGGAAGGGGAGGTCGATCCCGAAGGCGAGGGTGAGGAGGCCGGTCGCCGCCGCCGCGGCGGCCAGCCAGATCAGGAAGACGCCCGGCACGATCAGCTCGGCGATGCCGAGGAAGATCGCCGCGAGCATCCACATCCAGTGGGGCTCGAGCTCGAAGCCGTTCACTGGGCGCCGCCCTCGAACGGCCCGCGCCGGCGGGCGGGGACTCCGCCTTCGCCGCCGCCGCCGCCGCCGGAGCCGCCGCCGAGCGCGTCCCTGGCCAGCTCGCCGATGCCGCCGAGCGTGCCGATCAGGGCGGTCGCCTCGACCGGGAAGAGGATGGTCTTGGCGTTGGGCGAGGTGGCGAACATGCCGATCGCGTCGACGTAGCGCTGGGCGATGAAGTAATTGATCGCCTGGGTGTTGCCGCCGGCGATCGCGTCGGAGACGACCTGGGTCGCCTTGGCCTCGGCCTCGGCGGCGCGCTCTCTCGCCTCGGCGTCGCGGAAGGCGGCTTCGCGGCGGCCCTCGGCCTCGAGGATCTGGCCCTGCTTCTCGCCCTCCGCCCTCAGGATCGCGGAGGCGCGGCTGCCTTCGGCCTCGAGGATGACGGCGCGCTTTTCGCGTTCCGCCTTCATCTGGCGGCCCATGGCGTTGACGATGTCGGCGGGGGGGCGGATGTCCTTGATCTCGACGCGGGTGATCTTGACCCCCCAACTCTCCGTCGCCTGGTCGACGACGCTGAGCAGTCGGGCGTTGATCTCGTCGCGCTTCGAGAGAGTCTCGTCGAGGTCCATCGAGCCCATCACGGTGCGCAGGTTGGTGGTGGTGAGCTGCATGATCGCGACGTAGAGGTCGGAGACCTCATAGGCCGCCTTGGCGGCGTCGAGCACCTGGAAGAAGACCACGCCGTCGGTCGAGACCATGGCGTTGTCCTTGGTGATGATCTCCTGCCCGGGGATGTCGAGCACCTGCTCCATCATGTTCACCTTGCGGCCGACCCGGTAGAAGAACGGCATATAAAAATTAAACCCCGGATGGGCGACGGCGGTGAAGCGGCCGAAATATTCTATCGTGTAATGATAGCCTTGGCGAACGATCTTGATGCCCGACATCAGGAACAGCACGACCAGGATAAGCAGAAAGAAGAAAACAATCGAGATGGTCATGACGGACGCGCCTCCCCTTGCGAACTCCGGCATAATGCGGGCAAGTGGAACCTCTTCCAAGCGAAATCGGGACATGATCGCCGACCTCAAGCTCTGCCGCTCATTGCTCTTCCTGCCGGCCTCGAACCCGCGCGCGATCGAGAAGGCGATGGGGCTCGGCGCCGACATGGTCGTCCTCGACCTCGAGGATGCGGTGAAGCCGGCGGACAAGGCGGCGGCCCGAGCCGCCGCGGTCGAGGCGGCAAACGCGGGCTTCCCCGGCCTGTGCGCGATCCGGATCAACTCGCTCGACCCCTGGCATCGGGCCGACGTCGATGCGGCGGCGGGCAGCGGCGCGAATTATGTGATCGTTCCGATGACTCCAGGACCCGAGGCGCCGCGCGAGGCGGCCCGGGCCACCGGCAAGCCGGTCCTCGCCATGATAGAGACCGCCCGGGGAGTCCTGAATGCGGCCGCCATCGCGCCCGAGACGGCGGGCCTGATCGCGGGCACCAACGACCTCGCCGCCGACCTCGGCCTTCGCCCCGGCGGCGACCGCTTCCCACTGGCCACCGCCCTCCAGACCATCCTCCTTGCCGCCCGAGCCGCGGGAGTCGCCGCCTTCGACGGAGTCTACAACCGACTCGACGACGCGGCCGGCTTCGCCGCCCAGTGCGAGGAGGGGAAGAGCTTCGGCTTCGACGGCAAGTCGCTCATCCACCCGAGCCAGGTGGACATCGCCAACCGGCTGTTCGGCCCGGCCGAGGCGGAGGTCGAGGCGGCGAAACGCCTGCTCGCCGCGGCTACCGGCGGGGCCGAGCGCTTCGAAGGCGAGATGATCGAGCGAATGCATGTCGAGCAGGCGCGCCGGGTGCTGGCCAAGGCGCGGGCCGGGTGACGCCGCCCGCGAGGATCGACCGGAGGGGACAAGTCCCGGCGGCGCCTCCCGCCGCAGCCGGCCGCGCCGTCCGGGCGTGCCTCTTGCCACCCCGGCTCGCCTTGCCATAAGCCACGGGATGCTCGTTCGCGTTCTGGCCGTTGCCGCTTTTTTCCTTGTTGTTTTTCCAGCCGCCGCCGAGCCGGTCTCAACCGGGGCGCTGCGCCGCCATATCGACGTCCTCGCCAGCGACGCGTTCGAAGGCCGCGAGCCGGGGACCGAGGGGGAGCAGAAGGCGATCGCCTACATCGCGGGCCAGATGCGCTCGTTCGGGCTCGAGCCCGGCGGGCCGGGCAACAGCTGGTACCAGCCGCTGGAAGTGGCCGTGCGCCGGCCCGGCGAGCAGAGCAGCGTATGGCAGACGAGGGGCGGCAGGCGCGAGCGGATCGAGCTCGGCCGCGACGAGATCATCCTCCTGGGCCGCTCCGCCCGCGAGACGCTCACCCGAGCGCCGGTGATCTTCGCCGGCCACGGCGCCGTCATTCCGGACAGGGGCATAGACCAGCTCGCCGGAGCCGACCTCAAGGGGGCGGTCGTCCTCATCCTCTACGACGAGCCCGGGACGCCGGGCTTTCCCGGCTATCCGGAGCGGGTTCAGGCCGTCGCCGCCGCCGGCGCCGCGGCGGTCATCGGAATCATCGGGCCCGAGCTGCCCTGGCCGGTCGTCCTTCGCACCTACGAAAGCGGCTCGAAGCGCCTCTCAATCGATTCCCCGCCGCCGCTTGCGGGGGCGATCTCGCAGGCGGCGGCCGAGACCCTGCTGCGCTCGGCGGGCACCGATCTCGCCGCTTTGCTCGCCGCTCCGGGCCCGTCCTTCGCGCCGGTGCCGCTCAAGCTTCGAGCGAGCCTCGAGGTCGCGACGGCGATCGAGACGATCAGGTCCAGCAACGTGATCGGCCGGATCCGAGGCTCCGGCGGCGGCGGCGAGAGCCTGCTCTACCTGGCCCACTGGGACCATCTCGGCCAGTGCGAGCCGGAGGCGAAGGACCGGATCTGCAACGGCGCCGTCGACAATGCGAGCGGCATCGCCGCCTTGCTCGAGATCGCCCGCGCCCTGGGCAAGGGGCCGAGGCCGAAGCGCGACATATTGTTCCTCGCCACCACCGCCGAGGAGATGGGGCTGCTCGGCGCCGAATATTTCGCCGCCCGCCCGACCGTCCCGCTCGCCTCGATCGTCACTGCGATCAACATGGACACGCTCGCCATCGCCCCGAAGGGAGAGAAAGTGGCGGTGATGGGCCGAGGCCATGCCGCCCTCGATTCGCTGATCGAGCGCACCGTCGCCGAGGCCGGCCGCACCCTCGACCCGGACGACGAGGCGGCCGCCTTCATTCAGCGCCAGGACGGCTGGGCGCTCACCCGCGCCGGAGTCCCTTCGATCATGGTCAACGGCTCCTTCGCCGACATGAAGAAGCTCGGCGCGTTCCTGAGCGGCCCTTATCATTCGGCCGCCGACAATCCCGGGCCGCGCCTGATGCTCGACGGGGCGGCGGAGGATACCGACCTGATGATCGCGCTCGGCCGCAAGCTCGCCGATCCGGCGCAATTCGAGCACGGGGCCGAGCGCCGCTAAAGCCGTTCAATCGTCATCATTGCGAGCGAAGCGAAGCAAATCCGGCGCGGGCCCGCGACGCCGCTGGATTGCCGCGTCGCTGTCGCTCCTCGCACTGACGTCATCTACGACTGTCGATGTCGTACTTGACGACTTTCGATAAGGTCATTATCGTATATCGATAATAAGGCTCATGAGGGTCCGCCGATGTCCCGTTCCTATTCCGCCGCTCTGCCGATCGCCTATGTCGTGCTGCGGATCCTGATCGTGGTGAATTGGCTGTACGGCCTCGCTATCCTCGCACTGCTCCTGGTCATGCCCAACGAGCGCTGGATCATGAGCGCTTTCGAACTCGCTCCGGGGCCGGAAGCGGAGCGGGTGGTCTGGGGCCTGCGGGCGGTCGCACTGCTCGGCCTCGGCTCGATCCCGCTCAACTATCTGGTCCTCAAGCGGCTGCTCGGGATGGTCGAGACGGTCCGGATGGGCGACCCGTTCGTCGCCGCGAACGCCGAGCGCCTGCAGGCGATCGCCTGGACGCTGCTCGCTCTGCAGCTGCTCAGCATGGTCATCGGCGGGATCGGCAAGGCGGTGTCCACCCGGGCGCATCCGGTCGATCTCGATGCCGGCTTCTCGATCAACGGCTGGCTCGCCGTCCTTCTGACCTTCGTCCTCGCCCGGGTGTTCGCACACGGCGCGCTGATGCGCGAAGATCTCGACGGGACGGTCTGACCATGGCCATCCTCGTCAAGCTGGACGACATGCTGCACGCGCGGCGGATGACCCTGACCGAGCTCGCCGAGCGGGTCGGGATCACGATCGTCAACCTGTCGATCCTGAAGACCGGCAAGGCTCGGGCGATCCGCTTCTCGACGCTTGAGGCGATCTGCGAGGCGCTGGCCTGCCAGCCGGGCGACCTTCTGGAATTCGAGCCTGAGGAAATGGAGGACGGCGAGGAAGAACCCGCCGTCGCGAGCGGGGGAGCGCGGGCATGAACTCGGGGAGCTGGCTGCACGGGGCGGTGATGTGGGTCCATATCGACTCGGGCATGATCGCTTTGGTGTCGGGAGCGATCGCGATCGCGATGCGCAAGGGCGGGAAAGGGCACGGCCTCGCCGGAAGCTGGTTCGTCGGCGCCATGGTCGTTCTGGGCCTCACCGCCGCCATCCTGTCGCCGCTCAAGGCGGAACCGGAGTCGCCGGTCGGCGGCATCCTGGTCTGCTATTTCGTCCTCACCGCCTGGATGACCGCGCGTCGCCGGGACGGCGTGATGGGCCTGTTCGAGAAAGTCGCCTGCCTGTTCGCGCTCGGCGGCGGCGCGGTCACCATCTGGACGGGCTTTGCGGGAGAGACGACGACTCCGGCCGGGCGCGGCCCGGTCTTCATCTTCGGCGGAGTCTGCCTGCTCGCCGGCCTGCTCGACCTGAACGCGATCCTGCGCCGCAAGCTGACGCCCGCACAACGCCTCTCGCGCCACGTCTGGCGGATCTGCGTCGCCTTCTTCATCGCCACCGGCTCCTTCTTCCTCGGCCAGCAGGACGTGATGCCGGAGGTCGTGCGCGGCTCTCCCTGGCTGTTCGTCCCCGCCTTCGCGCCGTTCGGCGTCATGCTCTACTGGCTGGTTCGGCTCCGCTTCGCCAAGGCGATCGGGCGGCTGAAGCTCCCCGGTGCAACGGTCGCCGCCGGCCAGCCCCAGCCGCAGGCCTGAGGACATGCTGGAACGGCTCTTCCCCCGCCAGGCCGACAAAAGCTTCGAAGGGCTCCGCCCGGCGCTGTGGCTGCTCGGACTGCTGATCTTCCTGAAGCTCGTGATGAGCCTCAACTCGATCGTGAACACCGAGTCGATCGCGGCCGGCGCCGACGGCATCCCGCTCGCCAGCTACGCCGCGGAGGCGGCGCGCCAGGTGCTGATGCTGTTCGCTCTGATGGCGCTCGGCCATCTCGCCATCACCCTGATCGCACTCGCCGTCCTGATCCGCTGGCGGGCGCTGGTCCCGTTCATCTATCTCGTGCTGCTCGCCGAGCAGCTCGCCCGCCGAGTCATCGCGCAGAGCTATGCGACGCCGGGGGCCCGGATGACCGACGTCGCCTGGTACGTGAACTACGGCCTGCTGACACTGCTCGTCCTCGGGCTGGCGCTGTCGCTCATTCCCGCCCGCCGCGAGCGGCGGCGCTCAACGGACCTGGAGGAAGCACGATGACCGAGGTTTCGCCGATCCGCTTGTGGGTGATGCGCGCCATGTATCTGTTCATGGCCGCGGGTATCGGGGCCATGGTCTGGCCGCTGATCGTCAGCCATTCCTCCACGGTCCCACGGATGACCGGCGTCGCCTGGGCCCTGATCGGGACCATCGGGCTGCTGTCCCTGCTCGGGCTTCGCTACCCGCTTCAGATGATCCCGCTGCTGCTGGTCGAGCTTAGCTGGAAGGCGATCTGGCTCATCGCCTTCGCTCTTCCGCGCTGGCTCGACGGCACGCTCGACGAGGCGATGCGGACCTCGATCTTCGAGACCGCCTTCGGCGCCCTCCTGCTCGTCGTCATCCCGTGGCGGTATTTCTGGGCGAATTACGTGGTCCGGCCGAGCGATCCCTGGACCTTCCGGCGGTCGGCGCACGAAGGCGCTGCGGCCCGCGCCGCGTCCTGAGCAGGGGGCTTGGACATGGCTTCCACGATCGCGACGTCTCCCCCGGCCCATCCCAGGCGCGACGAGGAAGTCCCGCTGTGGCGGCTCTGGCTTCTCCGCGCCAATTACCTGGTCTGGGCCGTCGCCGGCCTCTTCCTGGCGCTGCCGCCGCTTCTGAGCCCCGATCCTTCGGCGCGGGGAATGATCGACAGCATGTTCGGCGGCCTTTGGGTGATGGGGGTCCTCGGAGTCCGGTACCCGTTGCAAATGCTTCCGATCTTCCTGTTCGAATTCGTCTGGAAGACGATCTGGCTGCTCGCCTTCGGGTTGCCGCAATGGCTGGCGGGGGCGGGCTCGTCGCGGCTGGATGGCGATCTGATCTCGATCGGCAACGGGCCGATACTGTTCGGCCTGATCATTCCCTGGACCTATGTGTGGCGCCACTATGTCAGGGAGCCGGCCGAGCGCTGGCGCTGATCGGCGGCCGCGCCCTATGATCGGCGCATGAAACGTCTTGTGCTGACCATTGCCGCGGTCCTTATCGTGGCCGTCATGGCCCTGACGATCGACCCGCTCGGCACCTTCAACGCCCTGATGCCGAAGGACCGGGCGTCGGCTCGCGTCGGGGAGGGCATCGCCTTCGGCACTGGACCTCGCCTGAAGCTCGACGTCTATGCGCCGCGCGCCGCCGCCTCGGCGCCGCGGCCGGTGATCGTCTTCCTCTACGGCGGCTCGTGGAACAGCGGCCGCCGCCAGGGCTATGCCTTCGCCGGCCGGGCGCTCGCGGCGCAGGGCTTCGTCGTCATCGTCCCCGACCATCGGCTGGTGCCGGAAGTGCGCTATCCCGATTTCCTGCGCGATTGCGCCGAGGCGGTGCGCTGGGCTCGGCGCGAGGCGGGTCGCTACGGCGGCGACGGCGGCCGGATCGTCCTCGTCGGCCATTCCGCCGGGGCCTATAACGCCGCCATGCTGGCCCTCGATCCGGGCCTGCTCGGCTCCGACCGGGCCGCGATCCGGGGCTTCGCCGGGCTCGCCGGCCCGTACGACTTCCTGCCGCTCGACGATCCAGCGACGGTCGCCGCGTTCGGCCACTGGCGCCCGCTCGCCGCGACTCAGCCGGTCGGCCACGTCGCCGCCGGAGCGCCGCCGACGCTGCTCCTGCACGGGACCGGCGACGTTCGGGTCAAGCCGCGGCACAGCCCCGCCCTCGCCGCCCGGCTCGAGGCGGCCGGCGCCGACGTCCGGCTGAAGCTCTATCCCGGGATCGGCCATGTCGAAATCCTCGCCGCGGTCGCCATCCCGTTCCGGCGCCGGGCGCCGGTGCTGGCGGATGTCGCGCGCTTCGCGCGGGAGGTAACGGCGGATTAAGGGGCGAGGCGGGGCTGGAAAACCCCTCTCCCGCACTTCGCGGGAGAGGAGGGGCCCAAGCGAAGCTTGGGAGGTGAGGGTCTGTACCGCTGACTCAGCAAGACCCTCACCTCCCATCCGCTGCGCGGATGGGCCCCTCCTCTCCCGGAAGGACGGGAGAGGGGTCAGGGGCCGTGACCGCTGCATCGCAAAGGCGCTAAGGGCGAAGCGATGAACCTCGACGACCAGCTCCGCCGCTATTTCGGAACCGCCGATTTCGCCGCTATTCCCCCGTCCGCCCTCGAGGCCGGAATCGAGCGGATGAAGGTCGATCTCGGGCTCGAGACGGACCGTGGCAACCGCTTCGCCCTGTGGGCTCTGCTCCACATGCTCGGCGCCGCTCCCGACCTCGACGTCGCCTTCAAGGACGAGACGGAGCGCGAGGCGGCGCGCAACTTCATGGACCTGGCCAACCGCGCCGGCGGCGACTGAAAAAGGGGACACGTACTTTTTTGGCGAAAAAGTACGTGTCCCCATTCGGCGGCGGCTGCTAGGGGCGGCCCATGCTCAACCTCAACGCGATCACGGTCCGCCTCGGCGGGCGGACCATCCTCGACGGCGCCTCGGCCTCGCTGCCGCCGGGCGGGCGAGTCGGGCTGATCGGGCGCAACGGCGCGGGCAAGTCCACCCTGATGCGGGTGGTTGCGGGGCTGCTCGATCCGGACGGCGGGGCGGCCGAGATGCCGCGCGCGGCGCGGATCGGCTATATCGCTCAGGAGACCCCCGCCGGCTCGGCGACTCCGTTCGAGACGGTGCTGGCGGCCGACGTAGAGCGGGCCCGGCTGCTCCACGAGGCGGAGGAGACGCACGACGCCCACCGGCTCGGCGACATCCACGACCGGCTGACCGCGATCGGCGCCCACGCCGCCCCGGCCAAGGCGGCCCGGATCCTCGTCGGCCTCGGCTTCGACGAGGAGATGCAGCACCAGCCCCTCGACAGCTTCTCGGGCGGCTGGCGGATGCGCGTGGCGCTCGCCGCTTTGCTCTTCTCCGGCCCGGACCTGCTGCTGCTCGACGAGCCCTCGAACCACCTCGATCTCGAGGCGACGCTGTGGCTCGAGAATTTCCTCAAGGGCTATCGCGCGACGATGCTGATCGTCAGCCACGAGCGCGACCTCCTGAACAACGTCGCCGATCACATCCTTCATCTCGAGCAGGGCAGGCTCACCCTCTATCCGGGCGGCTACGACGCGTTCGAGACCCAGCGCGCCGAGCGCCTCGCCCAACTCGAATCGGCGCGCGCCAACCAGGCGGCGCAGCGGGCCAGGCTGCAGGATTACATCGCCCGCAACTCGGCCCGGGCGAGCACCGCCAAGCAGGCCCAGTCGCGGGTCAAGGCGCTGGCCCGGATGGCGCCGATCGCCGCGGTCGCCGAGGATCCGAGCCTCAGCTTCGACTTCCCGAGCCCGGCCGAGATGAAGCCGCCTTTGATCACGCTCGACATGGCCGCGGTCGGCTACGCTCCGGGCGAGCCGGTGCTGTCGCGCCTGGACCTGAGGCTCGACCCGGAGGAGCGGATCGCGCTTCTCGGCCGCAACGGCAACGGCAAGACGACTCTCGCCCGGCTGCTCGCCGCCCAGCTGCCGCCGATGGAGGGGGCGATGAACGCCTCGGGCAAGCTCAAGGTCGGCTATTTCACCCAATATCAGGTCGAGGAGCTGCACGGCGACGAGACCCCGCTCCAGCATATGAGCCGGCTGATGCCGAAGGCGACCCTGGCGGCGGTGCGGGCCCAGCTCGGCCGCTTCGGTTTTTCAGGCGTCAAGGCGGTGATGCCGGTCGCCAACATGTCGGGCGGCGAGCGGGCGCGGCTCGCTTTGGCGCTGATCACCCGCGACGCGCCGCACCTTCTCATCCTCGACGAGCCGACCAACCACCTCGACGTCGACGCCCGCGAGGCGCTGGTCCAGGCGCTCAACGATTATGGCGGCGCCGTCGTCCTGGTCAGCCACGACCGCCACATGCTCGAGCTCACGGCGGATCGGCTGGTGCTGGTCGACGGCGGGACGGCGCGCGACTATGCCGGAAGCCTCGACGATTATACCGACTTCATCCTCGGCCGGAACCAGGAGGGCGGCGGCGACCGGCCGGCGGCGAAGCGCAATCGCAAGGACGAGCGGCGGGCCGAGGCCGAGGCGCGCGCCCGCGGCCAGTCGCTGCGCCGCTCGGTCCAGGCCGCCGAGGCGGCCATGGCCCGGCTGGAGGCCCGCAAGACCGAGATCGAGCGCGCCATGTTCGACCCGGCCGCCGCCGCGCCCGGCGACCGCGACTGCACGATGAGCGAGCTGATGAAGCGGCTGGCGGCGACCTCGGCCGAGCTCGCCGCGGCGGAGCGGAGCTGGCTCGAGGCATCGGAGGCGATGGAGAGGGGACGGGCGGCTTAAGGCCCTCCGACCAGGGCGGCGTAGCGTGGGTCGAGCTCGACGGCTCGGGCCTCGTCCGCCCGGGCGCGGACGGAGTCGCCGAGCTGACGCAGGACCCGGCCGCGATGGTAATAATAGCGCGCCGTTCGCGGCGAGAAGCGAACGGCCCGGTCGAGGTCGGCGAGGGCGGCCTCCAGCTCGCCGGCGCGGCGGCGGGCGAGGCCCCGGTTGAGATAGGCGGGGGATGAGCGCGGCGCCGCCGCGACCGCCGAATCGAAGGCCCGCGCCGCCCCCTGCCAGTCGCCCTTCCAGGCCCGCTCGAGCCCGTCGGCGGCCTCGGCCGGGACCTGGCAGCCGGACAGGCTTCGGCGGGGATCCTCAATCGTGCAGGCGTTCCAGTCCCCGCGCCGCGCCGACCGGGCGGCGGAGGCTCGGGCCGCGGTCGCGGCGCCGGCGGACTCGACGACCGTCAGCGGCGAGGCGGATTGCAGATTGGGGCGGGCGATCCGGCTTCCGGTGACGACGATCTGGTCGGCGCCGGTCTCGGCGGGCTGCTGCTCGGCGTTGCGCGCCATGGGCGCGGCGGGTGGCGGCGGCGCCGCGACCGGGGCGGGCTCGGCGAAGGCCTGGGCGGGCTCGGCCAAAGCCGGGGCGGGGGCCTTGTCCGGCGTGGTGGACGGCACGACCGGCGGGACCGGCCGGTCTTGCGGTGGAGGCGCGGGCGAGGGCGAGGGCGAGGGCGCCCCGATCGCGGGATCGGCCGCCGCCGGCTCCGGACCGGGCGTCGCGCCCGCGGTGGGCGGCTTGCGGGAGTCGCGATAGGGCTGCTCGTCGAAGGACGTCCAGGCCAGCGGCAGGGCGATCACTGCGACCAGCGCGGCGCCGGCCAGAGCTCCGAAATAGGGCCGGCGGCTCCATGAAGCTGCGGGGGCCGGGCGTCTCGCCGTCGGCTCCGGTTCGCCGACTCCGTCGAACCGGCGCATCGCCGCCGCGATCGCCGCCTCGCGCCGGGCCGGCGCGGGATGGGGCGGGCGGGGCAGGGCGGCCGAAATGTCGTCGTCAGCCGGGTTCATCGCTTGCGACCTTATCGCGAAAGCGGCGGCGGGTCGAACACAGGATCGCCCGCCGCCGACTCCATCAGCCCTGGCCCGGCATCGACCGCGCCGCCCTGGCGGCCCGGACCAGCTCGACCAGCTCCGAGCGATAGCCGAACGAATCCTCGCCGCGCGCTCCGGTGACGATGGCGAGGACGTCGTCATAGCTCATCGAGCCGCTGTATTTGCCGCCTCGCAGCAGCTCTGCGAAGGCGGCGACTCCGGCCGCGAAGCGGGCGTCGCGCGGAGCGTCGGCGAAGCGGCCGACCTCGCTCGAGCGGTCGATCGGAGCGGAGATCAGCCGGCTCGTCTCCGACTTCGGCAGCTTGTAGCGGATCTTGACGAAGCCGTACTCGCCGCCGGTGCCGGCCGGCCGCCGGACGGTCGTCGAATAGCGCAGGTCGCCGATCGCCCGCGGCCCGCCGACCGGCACGATCTCGTAGAGCGCGGTGACGCTCTGGCCCGAGCCGATCTCGCCCGCATCGACCTTGTCGTTGTCGAAATCCTCGCGCGCGAGCATCCGGGTCTCGTAGCCGACCAGCCGGTATTCGGCGACCGTCGCCGGGTTGAACTCAACCTGGATCTTCACGTCCTTGGCGATCGGGAACAGCGTGGAGGTCGCCTCGTCGACGAGCGTCTTGCGGGCCTCGGCGACGGTGTCGATATAGGCGGCGGCGCCGTTGCCGTTCTGGGCGAGGGTCTGCATCAGCGCGTCGTTGTAATTGCCCATTCCGAAGCCGAGCACCGACAGGAACACGCCCTTGCCGCGCTCCCGCTCGACGAAGCCCTTGAGCTCCTCGGGATCGGTGATTCCGACGTTGAAGTCGCCGTCGGTGGCGAGGATCACCCGGTTGACGCCCTTCGGGTCGAGGTTGCGCTCGGCCAGCGCATAGGCCTGGCGGATGCCCTCGGCGCCCGCGGTGCTCCCGCCCGCGCCGAGCCGAGCGATGACTCCGAGGATCCTGGCCTTGTCGCTCGCCGCGGTCGGCTCGAGCGCGGTTCCGGCGGTACCGGCATAAGTGACGATCGCGACCCGGTCGTCCGGCCCGAGCTGATCGAGCAGCATCGCCAGCGACTGCTTGACGAGGGGCAGCTTGTTGGCCTCGTTCATCGAGCCCGACGTGTCGACGAGGAAGACGAGGTTGGCGCGCGGCCGCTGCGCCCGCCGGACGTCGAAGCCCTTGATCCCGATCCGGACCAGCTTGCGCCCCGGCGACCACGGGCTCGGGAAGACCGAGATGTGATTGCTGAACGGCTGCGCGGCGCTTCGCGGAGCGGCATAGTCGTAGGGGAAATAGTTGATCATCTCCTCGGTCCGGACCGCGGCCTGCTGCGGCAGGACGCTCCTGTTGAGCGAGGCGCGGACGAACGAATAGGACGCGGTGTCGACGTCGATCGAGAAGGTCGAGACCGGCTCCTCGGCGGCGACCCTGAACGGATTTTCAGACGTGCTGGTGAAGCGGTCGCGGCCGACCTCCGGCGGGTTGAACATCGACTGCCGGGCATGAACGTTGGGCCGGGCGATCCGTTGGCCGGTGACCATGACGGGAGCCGGCGGCGCGGCGGGGGCCGTCACCGGCGCCGCGGCCCGGCCGGCGAAATCGTGGCTGTCGATAACGGTGATGGGAACGGCGGATTCGAGGTTGGGCGCGGGAATCCGGGTGCCGGTGACGACGATGTTCCCGTCCTGGCCGGCGTCGGCCGCGACGGCGGGCTCGGCCGGCGGCACGGCCTCGGCCAGCGGCACGGGCTCGACGCGCGAGCTGGAGCAGGAGGCGAGGGCGAGGGCGGCGAGGCCGACGCCGAGCGCGGGATTGAAACGGGTCATGAATTTTCTCCCTGTGGCAGCGGCACATTCTCGTCCGCATGTCACTGGGACGCGCCGGCCGGGGGAATCCTTGGGAGGCGGATACATTTTTTTTGCCCGCCACGATCGTCATCGCGGACTTGATCCGGGATCCACCTTCTCTGGCTCCCGCTTCGGAAGAAGATGGATGCCGGATCAAGTCCGGCATGACGAAGCTGGAGCTAGCGTTCAGCCGTCCCCGCCCCCGCCGAGCAGCCGCCTCACCTCGTGCATCCGCCAGGAGACGGTCGATTCCGCCACGCCCAATATCTCGGCCGCCTCGGCGTGGCTGAGCTGCTGGCCGGCGACCAGCACCGCCGCGTCGCGATAGGCGGGCTTCAGCCGGGCGATGGCGCTCCTCAGCCAGATGGCGTCATAGGCGTCGCGGCCGTCCGGAGGCCGGGCAAGGCCGGCCAGGACCGTCAGCCGCTCCGTGAAGCCCCTGAACGACCGCCGCCGCCGGCCCAGATCGCGGCACGCGTTGTAGGTGATCCCGCACAGCCAGGTGCCGAACTTCGACTCGCCCCTGAAGCCGCCGATCTTCTCGACCAGAGCGCAGCAGACGTCCTGGGCGACGTCGTCGGCGTCGGCGCGCGATCCGGTCAGCTGCCAGGCGAGGCCGTGGATGCGGTCGTAATGGCGCTGGAGCAGCTCGCCGAACGCGGCCCGGTCCCCGGCCGCGGCGGCGGAAACCAGGGCGGCATCGGGATCTTCCGGCGTCATCGTCCGCTAGCCGACGTCGCTCCGCCCCTCGATCTGAAGGGCGTCGCTTTCCGCTTCCTCGAAATCGCCGCCCCGCCCCGCGAAGGCGGCGTTGAGCCGGCCGAGGTCGACCGCGCCCTCCCATCGCGCGACGACGATGGTGGCGACGGCATTGCCGATGAAGTTGGTCAGCGACCGGCATTCGCTCATGAACCGGTCGACCCCGAGGATGAGGGCCATTCCGGCGACCGGGACGGTGGGAAGCACCGACAGCGTGGCGGCGAGGACGATGAAGCCGGAGCCGGTCACCCCCGCCGCGCCCTTCGAGCTCAGGATCGCCACCGCCATCAGCAGCATCTGGTCGCCGAAGCTCAACGGCGTGTCGGTGGCCTGGGCGATGAACAAAGCGGCGAGCGACATGTAGATGTTGGTGCCGTCGAGGTTGAAGCTGTAGCCGGTCGGAACGACCAGCCCGACGATCGGCTTGGGGCAGCCGGCGCGCTCCAGCTTCTCCATCAGCAGCGGCATCGCGCTCTCGGAACTGGACGTGCCGAGGACGAGCAGAAGCTCATCCTTCAAATAGCGGATCAGCGCGAAGATCGAGAAGCCGGCAACCCGGGCGACCAGCCCGAGCACGACGAGGACGAAGATGAGCGAGGTCGCGTAGAAGGTCGCGATCAGGGCGGCGAGGTTGGCGAGGGTGCCGATGCCGTGCGCGCCGATCGTATAGGCCATCGCCCCGAACGCCCCGATCGGCGCCGCGTACATCAGGATATGGACGATCCGGAACATGATCGCGGTCAGCACCCGCATCGCGCCAAGCACCCGTTCCCCCCGCTCGCCGAGCAATGCGAGCGCGATCCCGAACAGGATCGACACGAACAGGACCTGCAGGATCTGCCCTGAGGTGAAGGCGCTGAAGAAGGTGTCGGGGATGATGTTGAGCACGAAGCCGGTGATCGTCTGCTCGTGCGCCTTGTCGACATAGGTCGCCACCGCGCCCTGGTCGAGCGCGGCCGGATCGACGTGGAGCCCGGCCCCCGGCCGGACGAGATTGGCGACGACCAGCCCGACCGCCAGCGCCAGGGTCGAGAAGGTGAGGAAATAGGCCATCGCCTTGGCGCCGACCCGTCCGAAGGCCTTCAGGTCGGACATGCCGGCGATTCCGGTGGTGACGGTGAGGAAGATGACGGGGGTGATGATCATCTTGACGAGCTTGATGAAGGCGTCGCCGAGCGGCTTCAGCGAGGCGCCGAAGGCGGGGTAGAGCCAGCCGACGAGCACTCCCAGCGCGATCGCGACGAGGACCTGGAAATAGAGGCTGCGGTAGAAGGGTCTTTTGCCAGTCACGTCCTTCTCCCGCGCCTTGCGAGCAGCGACGCTAACCGAAGGCGAGGGGACAGTCACTGCGCGAAACTCCTGCTTGCAGGGCGGGCTGACAGTGGCCCGAGTGGGACCGGCGCGGCTGCGGCGTGATTTGCTCACCTCTTCGTCATCCCGGCGAAGGCCGGGACCCAGGAACACCGTCCTCGTCGATCCTGCACCGCCGGCGTCCATGGGCCCCGGCATTCGCCGGGGTGACGGTGAGGGGGTCAAAGCCGGACCGGCCCACGGTTGGTTCCCCGCCGGTCAGCTAGGTCGAACGAACCTAACGGAAGTTGTGGCGTTGAGGCCACGCTGCACTGCAATATCCGCTATAGCCTTGCGACTGACCATTAATCTCCTAGCTGGATGGCGCCTGTTCGCAGGTGCAAAAAGTCCAAAAGGAAATAGATTGTCATGAAGAAGATTGCATTGCTGATGAGCGCCGTGGCGCTGCCGCTCGCCGTTCCCAGCGTGGCGCACGCCCAGGAGTCGACGGGCGCTCGTCCCTATGTCGGCGTCCAGGCCGGCCTGCACGACCTCAACGTCGACGAGGACGAAATCGACACCGCCGGCTTCGATCTCGACGATTCGGCCGTGACCTACGGCGTCTATGGCGGCGTCGACTTCGATCTCGGCAAGTCGGCCATTATCGGCGTGGAAGGCAATTTCAACCTCGGCAACGGCCCGATCGACGCCGAGTACGGCCTCGCCGGCCGCATCGGCTATCGCGCCAAGGGCGGGACGATCATCTTCGCCCGCGCCGGCTACCAGTGGATCAACGTCGACGGCGAGGGCCTGCTCAACATCGATGAGGACCTCATCGACGACGACGATCTCGACGTCAGCGACACGGCCGGCGATCTTCTCGTCGGAGTCGGCGCCGACATCGCGGTCGGCGAGCGGATCGGCCTTCGGGTCGCGGTCGACACGGTGTCCTTCGACACCCTGCGCCCGAGCGTCGGCCTGCACATGCGCTTCTGAGCGCGGGCAGCCATACTCGATATCGAAGCGGCCGGTCACGCGACCGGCCGCTTCTTTTTTGGCCGGGACCGCGCCTCGCCGGGCGATCCAGGGCCCGTTAGTGCCGCGGCTCGATGTGCAGGTAGCGCTGGGTGAAGTCGCCGAAGCTGCGCATCCGTTCCCAGTCGGGAAAGCGGACCCGCCGTCGGTCGCGCTGGACGAAGCCCAGGGCTTCGAGCGCCTTGATCGTCCGGTTGACGTGAACCGGCGTGAGGCCGAGCGCGTCGCCGAGCTGCTCCTGGGTCATCGGAAGCTCGAAGCCGTCGCCGTTGGCGAGCCCCTGCGCCTCGAGTCGGACCGCGAACTCGCAGAGCAGATGGGCAAGCCGGGTCGACGCGTCGCGCCGGCCGACGTTCAGCACCCACTCGCGGAAGATGCTGGCCTCCACCAGGATCACCATCAGGACCGCGTGAGCGACGGCCGCCCGGGTGCGGACCAGCTCCTGTAAGGCCGGGCGCGGAATTATCGCGACCTCGGCGCGGGTGAGCATCTGGACGTTGTGATCCGACACATCGAGAAAAAGGTTCTGGAGGTCGAGAGCCTCGCCCGGGATGTGGATCCCGACGATCTGCCGGGCACCCTCGCCGGTGAGCTTCTGCCGGTAGGCGAAGCCTGAAACCAGCACCGCGCAAACCTCCGGCGTCTCCCCCTCCCGCACCGTGTAGCTCAGCGGCTCGAGCGTCTTGAGGGTGTAGGGCAGGGCCTCGATCGCCTGGCGGTCTTCCTCTTCCAGCCGCGCGTGGGCCTGAAGCTTGCGCAGCAGGAGATCGAGCGGACCGGAGGTAGAGGTAAAGGGCATGAAAGGCTCCCGCACGTGAAGGGCGGGAGCACAAATATCTCTCAGTCGCCTGTGCCGACGAAGTCCGAGGCGATCTGCCTACAATGATCTAGGTTAGAAAGAGTTCCCAACCCTATGTTGGCATCTTGCTCCGAACATAGGTCGGTCGAGGGCGGGAAGCCGGCTCATCCGTCGAGGATCACGGCGTCGCGAAACCGCAGATCGAGCACATGCTGCCCCTGCTCGTCATGGACTTCGATGCACGCCGCCAGCGGCAACTTGCCGGTCATCGCCTCGCCGGCGATGACGCATCGCGCGTTCATCCTCGCCGCCGCTTCGACAGCGGCGAGGCTCGGCAGCTCCCGCCCTTCCTCGTCGACGACAACATCCCCGCTCTCTCTCAGGTTAAAAAAATAACGCATACAGCCTCCATTTCCTGGGCTGCTTCTATCGGCTCGGACGAATGGGTTCCCTCAGCTATGTGCGGAAGGTCCCGCCGCACAAATGATAGGTACGGCGTGCCGGCTTTTCCCTCGTTCAAGCTCCCACGGCGGCGGCGGGCTCGGCGGTTCGGACCGGCGCGGATCGCTTCCACTCGAGACGCACGCTCGCTCCGCCCTCGCCGCTCACCGCCACCTTCGCCTTGAGCTGGCGGGACAGGCTCTGGATCAGCCGCATGCCGAGGCTGCCGTCGCGCGCCGCTTTGGCAAAGCCGATGCCGTCGTCGCGGATCTCGAGCGAGCAGGTCTCGCCGGCGCGAAGCTCGACGACGACCTCGCCCGAATCGCGGCCGTGGAAGGCGTGCTTGAGCGAATTGGTGACGGCCTCGTTGACGATGAGCCCGAGCGGCACCGCCTCGCTCGCCGGCAGCATCATCGCGTCGCAGGCGGTGCCGAGCCTGATCCCGCTCGACGGCGGAGCGCTCTCCCTAAGCGACGAGACGAGGGTCTCCACCAGGGCCGCCATGTCGACGCTCGACGCGTCCGAACCGGCGGCCGGCTGGACCAGGGCCTCGTGAACGTTGGCCAGGACCAGCAGTCGCGACTGCGCCTCCTTGAGGGCGGCCCTCGCTTCGCTCGAGGCCAGGCCGCGCTCCTGCAGGTGGAGCAGAGCGGAGGTCATCTGGATCGTGTTCTTGACGCGGTGGTGGACCTCCTGGACGAGGATGTCCTTATCCCTCACGACCTGCTCGAGCACCATCAGCACCCGCGCCTTGCGGCGCAGCTTGATCGCGAGGACGAGCTGGACGGCCAGCTGCTCCATGACCCGGGCGTCGGTCGCGTCGAAGCGGCCGCCGGGATCGTGGCTGGCGACCCAAAGGGTTCCGATCGGGCGCTTGCCGGTGTCGTAGAGCGGGACGATCAGCCCCTCGACGATCTGCGGCTCGGCGTCGGCGAAATAGCCGAAGGCCCGCGCCGGCCGCTCGACGAGGATGGTGTGATGGTGGTCGAGGCACAGGCCGCAGGGACTGAAGTCTCGGGGCGTGGTGCCGCCGACATAGGGCAGGAACTCTCCGGCCAGAGCGGTCCAGGTGAAGATCTCGCCGCCGTCCTCGCCGACGCCGAGCTCGCTCAGGCCCGCGGAGCCGGCCGCCGGGCAAAGCTCGATCGCCAGCTCCAGGAAGCGCTGGATCGCCAGCCCCGGTTCCGGCGACATCAGGGAGGAAAGCTCCCGATACGCCTCCAGCTCGGTCTCAAGGTCGGCGGCCCTGGCGCTTCGCCGGTAAAGCTCGGGCGTCGCCAGCACGGCTTCGGGAATCAGCGGCGTCGATTCGTCCATCAAGGCCCCCTTACCCGGCAGCCCGGCCCGCCCGCCTTAAACGAGCGCAAGATCCGGTCCGCGCGAAGCGATTATAGCCTTGGTTACGGCTGCGAATCCAGTTCGCTCGCGATGCCTTTGCGAGGGTGAGCCGTCGACATGGGACAGGAGCCGTCTTCCGCGGCGCCGCGGGCCGCATCGCGACCGGCGAGCGGATCGGCGCGCAAGCCGCCCCCTGCCGGGCAGCGGCCTTGGCGGAAGCCCGCCTAGCGGGGTTTCTTCTTGGTCTGCGAGGGCGAGCCGGTCGTCACCACCTGGTGGACCGGCTTCTCGCCGCGCTGCTTGTACATCGAGCGGGTGCGCGAGCGGACGGTCTCTCCCTGGCGGACGATGGTATGGGTTCGCGAGCGGGCGCGCTCGTCCTCGTCGCGGGCCGTCGCGGTCCAATGCTGCATCGCGCGGCGGTCGCTGGTCTTCGCGTTGACCCGGGTATCGACGGTTCCGCCGCCCCGCGCCTCGGCATCGGCGCAGCCACCGATCGAGACGCTGTTCGAGTCGGTCGAGCCGTAGCCGCAGGTGCTGGCAGAGACGTCTTCGCCCTGGACCCCGCCCTGGGTGCCGTCGGTCTTCGTCTGAGCGGCGGCGGGGGCGGCGAGGGCCAGCGCCGAGAGTGCCAGGGTCGAAGCGGCGAGGACCGCTTTGGCTTTGTAAGCTGACATCATTCTTCTCCTGAAAGGTCGCGTTCGTCGATCGTAATCCGGCACCCCCGGCCGTCGTGGACGGTGGTGACGGTCCGCCCGGCTTCGTCGCAGGGTAGCGCGGCGGCGCAGTTCGGACGGAGGCTGGAAATGCGCTGAGCGGGCTCCGATTCGCGACAGGTAACCTGCTTCGCCAGCCCGAGGTCGCGGCGGTCGAACAAAAGTGGAATTCGGCGCGGCGACGCGCCCGCGGACCCGCAGCGCTCTGGCGCCTCCAACGGCGCCCCCCTATAGAACCCCACCGAATCCGAAGAGGGACGAATGGATATCCGCCTGGGCCTGACTTTCGACGACGTGCTGCTTCAGCCCGGCGAATCGTCGGTGCTCCCGAGCCAGGCCGACACCAGCACGCAGGTGACCCGCGAGATCCGGCTCAACATCCCCATCCTCTCCTCGGCGATGGACACGGTGACCGAGGCCGACATGGCGATCGTCATGGCGCAATTGGGCGGGATGGGGGTGCTTCACCGCAACCTCAACGTCGAGGAGCAGGCGGCGGCGGTGAGGGCGGTCAAGCGCTTCGAGAGTGGAATGGTGGTCAACCCGATCACCATGACTCCGGACCAGACCCTCGCCGATGCGCTCGAGCTGATGCAGCGGCACCGCATCTCGGGAATCCCGGTCACCGAGAAAGGCGGACGCCTTGTCGGCATCCTCACCAACCGCGACGTGCGCTTCGCCGAAAATCCGCGCCAGCCGGTCTCCGAGCTGATGACCCGCGACAATCTCGCCACCGTCGGCCCCGGAGTGACCCAGGAGGAGGCGAGGCGGCTGCTCCACCAGCGCCGCATCGAGAAGCTGATCGTCGTCGACGACGCCGGCCGCTGCACCGGCCTCATCACCGTCAAGGACATCGAGAAGGCGGTCACCTATCCCAATGCGACCAAGGACGCCGCCGGCCGGCTTCGGGTCGCCGCGGCGACGACGGTCGGCGACAAGGGGTTCGAGCGCTCCGAGGCGCTAATCGACGCCGAGTGCGACCTCATCGTCATCGACACCGCCCACGGCCACAATCGCGAGGTCGCGGCCGCGGTCGAGCGGATCAAGAAGCTGTCCAACGCGGTCCAGATCGTGGCCGGCAACGTCGCCACGGCCGAGGCGACCAGGGCCCTGGTCGGGGCCGGCGCGGACGCGGTCAAGGTCGGCATCGGGCCCGGCTCGATCTGCACCACCCGCGTCGTCGCCGGAGTGGGGGTGCCGCAGCTGACCGCGATCATGGATGCCGCCGAGGCCGCGGCCGCGAGCGGGACTCCGATCATCGCGGACGGCGGCCTCAGGACCAGCGGCGACCTCGCCAAGGCGCTCGCCGCCGGCGCCTCGACGGTGATGGTCGGCTCGCTTCTCGCCGGCACCGAGGAGGCGCCGGGAGAGACCTTCCTCTACCAGGGCCGCTCCTACAAATCCTACCGCGGCATGGGCTCGGTCGGGGCGATGGCGCGCGGCTCGGCCGACCGCTATTTCCAGCACGACATCAAGGACCAGCTGAAGCTCGTTCCCGAGGGGATCGAGGGGCAGGTCCCCTACAAGGGCCATGCGAAGGACGTGATCCACCAACTGGTCGGCGGCATCAAGGCGGCGATGGGCTATACCGGCGCCGCCACGCTCGAGGAGCTTCGCTCCAGGGCGAAGTTCGTCCGGATCACCAATGCCGGGCTTCGCGAAAGCCACGTCCATGACGTCGCAATCACCCGCGAGGCGCCCAATTATCCGACTTCGGGCTAGGCCATGAACCCGGCGGCCCGAGCCCAGGCGGCGATCGAGCTGCTCGACGAGATCGTCGTCGCGGCCAAAGGCGGGGGCGCCGCCGCCGACACGCTCGTCGCGCGCTATTTCAAGACCCGGCGCTACGCCGGCTCGGGCGACCGGCGGGCGGTTCGCGAGCTCGTCTACCGGGCGGTCCGGGCCTGGCCGGAGCCGCCGCCCTCCGGCCGCGCCGCCCTGCTCGGCCTCGCGTCCGGCGATCCGGCGCTGCTCGCCGCCTTCGACGGCTCGCCGCACGGCCCGCCCGAAGCCTCGCCGGGGGAAAAGGGCTTCACACCCCCGTCCTCGGCGGCGCCGAAATGGCTGAACCGGCGCTTCGATCCAGTCGTGACGCCCGCCGATCTTCGCTCCCTCCTCGACCGGGCCCCTCTGGACCTGCGCGTCAACCGCCTTCGAGCCGGGCGCGACGAGGTGCTGGCCGCGTTTCCGGGGGCGAGCGCCACGCCCTTGTCCCCGGTCGGCCTTCGACTCCCGGACGCGATCCCGGTCGAGGAAAGCGAGGCCTGGCGCTCTGGCCTCGTCGAGATCCAGGACGAGGGCAGCCAGTTCCTCGCTTTGGCCTGTACCGCCGAGCCGGGCGAGACCGTCCTCGATCTCTGCGCTGGGGCCGGCGGCAAGACCCTCGCGCTCGCCGCCGAAATGCGCAATTCGGGCCGCCTCGTCGCGTCGGACACGGACCGCGGCCGGCTCTCGCGGATGGACCTTCGATTGAGGCGGGCGGGAGCGACCATCGTCGAGCCGCGATTGCTCAACCCGGGCCGCGAGCGCGAGGCCCTGGACGACCTCGTCGACGCGCCCGACCTGGTCCTGGTTGACGCGCCCTGCTCCGGGACCGGCACCTGGCGGCGCAACCCGGAGCTGCGCTGGCGGCTCGATCCGCAGCGCCTCGCCGCTTATGTGAAACTGCAGGCCTATCTGCTTGACCTGGCGGCGGAACTCGTCCGGCCGGGCGGGCGTATCGTCTATGCCGTCTGCTCGCTTCTGGCGGATGAGGGACGGAACCAGGCCGCGGCCTTCCAGGGCCGTTCAGCCATGGTTCCGGAAGACCTCCCCATCACGGGCGGACGGGCCGTCGGCGCCGGTCGGATTCTCACTCCGGCGCAGGACGGAACGGACGGCTTTTTCGTCGCACGGTGGCGGGCGCCATGCTAAGCCTCGAGCGACGTAGATCATGGAGTTACTGATGCGCCTCACCCCGATCGCCCTCACCGTCGCCGTCGCTCTGGCGACCATGGCGAGCGCCGGCCAGGGCCAGAAGCCCGACGACCAGATCGACGCGCGCTCGGTGGCTCTCGCCGGCGAGGCCCAGGCTCTGGCCACCCAGGCCCGCTACCAGGAAGCGAACGATCTCTACGAAACCGCCCTCGCGGTCGATCCGCGCAACCGCCAGGCCTATATCGGCCTCGCTAGGGCGGCCCAGGGCCTCAAGCTGCCCGGCAAGGCGATCAAATTCTACTTCGAGGCGCTGAAGCTCGAGCCCAACGACGTAGCCGCCCTCGCCGGCCAGGGCGAGGCGCTGGTCCAGCGCGGCGCGGTCGAGCGTGCCAAGCAGAATCTCGAACGGATCAGGAAGCTGTGCACGACGCCCTGCCCGCAGGCGACCCAGCTCGCCGCCGTCATCGCCAAGGGCCCGCCGCCCGAGGTGCTAACCGCCCAGCGGCCCGACCCGGCGCTGCCGCGGAATTGATGATCGTCCTCCCCATCGCAGATGGGGAGGGGGACCATGCGTAGCATGGTGGAGGGGTAGATGCGCAGGCTTATGCCGTCGCGCGCCAGATCTCTTATTCCGAGCCGACTACCCCTCCACCACCCTTCGGGTGGTCCCCCTCCCCACCGCTTCGCGGCAGGGAGGATGAGATGTCGATCGCCCTCGCCAGCGCGACGAACTCGTCGATCGAAAGCGTCTCCGCGCGTCGCTCGGCATCGATGCCCAGCCCGGCCAGCGCCTCCAGCGCCCCCGGCAACCCCTTCAGACTCTGCCTCAGCATCTTGCGCCTCTGCCCGAAAGCGGCGCCGGTGAGCCGCTCGAGAGTCGCCGCCCGCACCCCCTCCGGCGCCGGCTTCGGGACGATATGGACGACCGCCGACATCACTTTTGGCGGAGGCACGAAGGCGGAGCGGTGGACCTTCATCGCGATGCGCGGCTCGCTGCGCCACTGGGCGAGCACCGCCAGCCGGCCATAGGCGCCGGTGCCGGGCCTGGCGACGATCCGCTCCGCCACCTCGAGCTGGAACATCAGGGTCAGCGACTCCCACCAGGGCGGCCAGGTCTCGCCGCCGAGCCAGCGCACCAGCAAGGCGGTGCCGACATTGTAGGGCAGGTTGGCCGCGACATGGGCGCCGGTGCCGACCTCGCCGGCCTCGTCGACGGCGAGCGCGTCGCCCTCGATCACCCGAAGCCGGCCTTCGGCCGCCTCGCCGACCTCGGCGAGCGCGGGCAGGCAGCGCCGATCGCGCTCGACCGCCACCACCTCGGCGCCGGACCTCAGCAGCGCTCGCGTGAGGCCGCCGGGGCCGGGCCCGACCTCGTAGACGCGCCGGCCGGCAAGCTCTCCCGGCACCCGGGCGATTTGGTCGAGCAATTGCTCGTCGAGCAGGAAATTCTGGCCGAGCGCCTTCGCCGCGCGCAGCCCGTGCCGCGCGATCACCTCGCGCAGCGGGGGCAGGGGCCTCACGCCGCCGCGACCCGGCGGGCGCAGTCGGCGGCCATCTTGAGCGCCGCGATCATCGCCGTCGGCTCCGCTTTGCCCTGGCCGGCGATGTCGAAGGCGGTGCCGTGGTCGGGCGAGGTGCGGACGATCGGCAGGCCGAGGGTGATGTTGACCCCTTCGTCGAAATGGAGCGTCTTCAGCGGCACCAGCGCCTGGTCGTGATAGAGGCAGAGCGCGGCGTCGTAGGTCGAGCGCATCCGGGCGTGGAACATCGTGTCGGCCGCGTGCGGTCCGGTCACCTCGGCCTCCTCCTCGCGAAGCCGGTCGATTGCCGGGACGACGGTGTCGATCTCCTCGCGGCCGAGCGCTCCGCCCTCGCCGGCATGGGGGTTGAGGCCCGCCACCGCCAGCCTCGGCCGGGCGATTCCGAACAGCCGCTTCAGGGCCCGGATGGTGGTCCGGCCGCGGGCGAGGATGAGCTCGGCGGTGAGCAGGTCCGGGACGTCGCGAAGCGCGACGTGGGTGGTGACCGGCACCGTCCGAAGGGTCGGCCCGGCGAGCATCATCGCGACCATCTCGGCGGCGATTCCGCAGCGTTCCGCGACGAACTCGGTCTGGCCGGGATGGGTGAATCCGATCGCGTAGAGCTGCGCCTTGGAGACCGGGCCGGTGACGAGGCCCGAGCTCGCCCCGGACCGGGCCAGCCCGACCGCGAGCTCGAGCGCGTCGAGCGAGTTGCGGGCGCCTTCCAGGGTCGGCTGGCCGGGAACGGTCTCGCCGCCTGCGTCGATCCGGATGACGGGGAGCCGGCCGGGGAAGCAGGCGGCCGCCTCGTCGGGGCCCGAGACGACCTGCAGGGGCCCGTCCCACACCGCTCGAAGCGCTTCCGGCGAGCCGACCGCGAAGAAAGGCGGCAGGCCCTCCGCCTCGCGTCTCTCCCAGGCCTTGGCCGTGATCTCCGGCCCGATCCCGGCGGGGTCGCCGAGCGCGACGGCCAAGGGCTCGGTCACGGGCGGCTGCTAGCGATAGTCGACCACCGCATCGCGCCTGAGATCGCGCAGGAAGCGGCGCGCGCGCAGGTTGACCCGGCTCTCGGCGAGCTGGTTGTAGACCTGGTCGAAGCTCAGGTTGGTGGCGGGATCGGGATCGTCGCGGCCGCACAGGACGAGGACGCTGACCCGCTCGCTCGACGAGCCGAACGGCGCCGTCGCCTGGCCGATGCCGAGCGCGAGCAGGGTCGGCTGGAGCGGCGCCGGAAGGTCGCGGACGCGGACCTGGTCGTTGGTGATGACCTCGGCCCCGATCTGCGCCGCCGCCGCCTCGGCGCCGCCGCAGCCGCCCATCGCCTGAGCGGTGCGCACCAGGGTCTGGGCCTTCTCCTCGAGCTGGGCGCGGGTGCTTCCCTGCCCGAGCGGGATCGACAATTGCTTGAGGCTCAGGACGGCGTCGCGCGGATCGGCGGTCAGCACCTGGCGGGTGTCGGTCACCGCGACGATCGAGAAGCCGCCGGGGATGGCGATCGGATCGCTGACGGTTCCGACCGGCATCGTCTGGACGGCGGCGGCGAGCGACTCGGGCAGCTGCGCCGCGCGGACCCAGCCGAGATCGCCGCCGAGAGCCGCGGTCGAGGCTTCCGAGAACTGGCGGGCGTAAGCGAGGAAGGAGGCTCCGCCCCTCAGCTGCTGCACGATTCGCGCGGCGTTGGAGCGGGCTTCCGCGGCCGTCTCGGGAGTCGCCGAGAGGAAGATCTCGGAGACCTTGAACTCCTGGGTGCCCTTGGCGGCGTTGAGCCGCTCGATCACCGCCTGGACCTCGTCCTCGCTGACGTTGACGAACGGCTCGATCTTGTTGCGCTGAAGGCGGGTCCAGGCCATCTCGCCGTGGATCTGGCGCTTGAGCGTGTCGGGCGAGGAGCCTGAGGCGCGCAGGAAGGCCGAGAATTGCTCGCCCGACTGCTTGAACTGGGTCTGGGCGTAGCGCTCGAAATACTGGTCGACCTCGCGCTGCGTGACCTTGATGTCGGACTGCTCGGCGGCCTGGATCTGGAGCACCTCGTCGACGAGGTTACGAAGCACCTGCTGGCGCAGCCGCGGCAGCTCCTCGGCCGGAATCTCGCCGCCGCTCGCCAGCCTGATGACGGCCACTCGGTGATCGACCTCGGTGCGGGTGATGACGGTGCCGTTGACGATCGCCGTCGCCTTGCGGAGGTTCGGGTCCTCCTCGGTCAGGAATTCGGGGTTGGCGGGAATGTTGAGGCTCGCCGAGGGAACGGCCCCGGCCGGGTCGCTTACGGTCTGCGCAAAAGCCGCCGCGGCCGCGAATGAGCCGGCCAGCGCCAGCGCCGCCCCGTGATAGATGCCGAGCTTCATCATTCCTCCAATAGATGCAGGCCGCCAGCGATGCCTGAAATTTGCTGAACCCCAGCTTACGGAAAGCTCTTTAGCGCCCGAGATTCTTGAGCGCCACCCGGAACTGGAAGGTGTTGCCGCGCCGGAAGTCGCCGGCCGTGTCGTAGTCGCGGCGCCAGGTCACCCCGATCTCGAGGCAGTCGTCGTCGTAGCTGATGCCGATGCGGTGGCGGACCGGCTCGTAGCCGTCGGCGCGCGAGAGCGGGTCCTCGCGCCGGTCGGTGAGGTCGATGGTGGTCGAGCCGAAGACCGACCAATAGCCGGCGAAACGCACCCGGCCGCCGAGCCTGATCTCCTCGCGGTCGCGAAGGTCCTCGAGGGCCGGGTCGATGTCGCGGTTGAGGCGCAGATAGCCGATCGTCGCATAGGTCTGGCGGCCTCCGACGACGGCGTCGACCTCGTTGCGGCGGATCTCGAGACTGTCCTTGTCGAGGCGATAGCGGTGGACGAGGTTGAGCTTGCGGCCGAGCTTGACGTTGGTGCGCCCGACATAATCGGAGAAGCGGTCCGACAGGCCCGTGCCGGGGGGCAGGATGCTGGGCTTGTCGTCGAGCCGGTAGCTCTGGCCGATCGTGGTCCGGACGGCGATTCCCGGCAGGTCGAGGCCCCAGTCGAGCCCGTAGGTCACCCTCGGGCCGTTCTCCCAGCGGTCGTAGCCGGGGAATCGGTTGAGGGCGAACAGGTTCGAATCCTCGAGGTCGACCGCCCGGGCGTCCTCGTTGGGAATCTCGAGATTGTCGGTGGCTCCGGAGGCAACGAACTGGAGGCGCGGAGTCAGCCGCTGGGTGCCGCCCATCAACGGCCCGACCAGCGGCCAGCGCAGCTCGGCGGCGAGGGCGCCGATGGCGCGGCCCTGCCAGCCCGGCTCGCCGCGGTAGATCGCCGTCGCGGTGAGCAAATTGTCGCTGCTGTGATAGGCGTCGGCGCGGGCATAAGCGGTGAGGATCAGCTCCTGGCCCCAGCGGGTGAGGCTGCGCCGGTCCCAGCGGGCGCCGGCGAAGGCGCGCTGGGTGTCCTGGCCGTCCGTCCTCAGGATGGCGAGGCTGTTCGCCTGGACCTCCACCTGGCCGCCCCAGATCTTGCCCGGCAGCCGCCAGCGCGCGTCGATCGCGGGCAGGGCGATCGGCTGCTGGCCGGCGACGTCGGTGACCCTGAGTCCCTGGAAAGCCCAGCCGGCGATCGAGATATAGCTGTCGGCGGTGATCCGCTCGGCCTCGACGAACGAGCGCAGCCGGCTGTCGCGCGAGATGTCGTAGCGGCGCATGAAGGTGCGGTCGGTGACGTAGCGGCCGGACGCGGTGACCGTCCATGAAGGGCTGAGCTGGAAGCGGCCGTTGCCTTCGAGATAGGCCCGGATCCCCTGGTCCTTGACCGCCGCCGCGCCGGCATCGAGCGGCAGGCGCGAGCCGTAGGTGACGAACGCCCCGAGCTGGAAGGCGCCGAGCCTGGTCAGGTGGCGGTAGCGGCCCTCCAGCATCGGCGCGACTTCGGTATAGACGTGAGGCGTGATCGTCGCGTCCCGGTTCGGCCCGAGCTTGAGATAATAAGGCGCCGACAGCTCCAGGCCGTTGCTCGAGCTCAGCCGGACGTCGGGCACAAGCAGGCCGCTTCCGCCGCCGTCGCTCCCGTCCGGGTGCGACAGCCAGGGCAAAGCGATGATGCGGGCGCCGAGCAGGTTCAGCGACGCGCCTTCGTAACGGATCCGGTTGCGGGCCGGATCGTGGACGACCCGGACCGCGTTGATCTGCCAGGTCGGGTTCTTCGGGCAGCCCTTCTTGCTGACCACGGCGCAGGGGGAATAAGCGGCCCGGTAGAGAGTGGTATAGCCGTCCTTGCGCTCCGCCTTGTCGGCGGCGAGGCGGCCGCCGTCGGCGAGCACCAGCAGCATGTTCTGGACGACGCCCTCGCGCAGGGCGTCGGTGAGGACGACGCTGTCGGCATAAGCGACGTCGCCGCCCGGATTGACGATCCGGACGTTGCCTTCGGCGCGAACCTCGTCCGTCGAGCGGTTCCAGGTTACCCGCTCGGCGCGAAGCCGGTTGCCCTCGCTGGTCATCCGAACGTCGCCGCTCGCCGTCACCAGCTCGGCTCCGGTCTCGTAGGAAAGCTCGTCGGCGCTGAAGGCGACCTCGCGCGCGTCGGCCGATGCCGCCGCGGCATCGCCCTCGTCGGCGACCGGAGCGCCTTCCTGAGCGATCACAGCTCCGGGAGCGGCGAGCAGCAGCGGCAGCGCGGTCAGGCAGATGAGATTGAGCTTCTTCACTTTCCCCGCCGCCAGGAGCACGCGCGACCGTCCCGGCCTATCGCACCGGACGCGCGGCGCTGCAATGCCGCAAGGGGCGCGGGAGGATTGGGTGGAGCCGTCATCCCTGCGAAGGCCGGGACCCAGGAACACAGAGGCCGGAACCTAGACGCGAATGTCCGTGTTCATGGGTCCCGGCTTCCGCCGGGATGACGGGAGGCCCCTTTGCAAGCGACGGGACGAGCGCCTAGAGGCGGAGGCGAAAGCAGGAGTCCGCCACCCCCATGAAAATCAGCTTCGCCCCCGAACGTCCCACCGGCGCCTATGCGCTCGCTCTGCCGGTGTGGAGCGAGACCACGGTCGCCGACCGACTTGCCGGGCTCGATCCCGCGGTCCGGGCCGTCGCCGCCCGCGCCGCCGAGGCCCAGCGCTTCGAGCGCGAGGCCGCCTCGATCGCCGAGACGTTCGTCGCCGACGGCGACAATGCCCGCCGCCTGCTCCTCGTCGGCCTCGGCGACCGCCGGCAGGACGAGGCCCTGTACGAGAAGGTCGGCGGAGCGCTGACCGGCCGGCTGCTCGCCTCCGGCGAGACCCGGCTGGTGATCGACCTCGGCGGGCTGGGCCTCAACTCGGAGGCCGCCGCCCGGATCGGCTTCGGCGCCGCGGCGCGCAGCTGGCGCTTCGACATCTACCGGACCAAGCTGACGAAGAAGCAGAAGCCGACGCTCGAGGAAGTGGTGATCGTCGGCGCCGGCGATGGCACCGGCGAGGCCTGGAGCCGGCGCGAGGCGCTGCTCGGCGGCCTGTCGCTGACCCGCGAGCTGGTCACCGAGCCGGCCAACATCATCTACCCGGAGACGTTCATCGAGCGCTGCCGCGAGCGGCTCGAGCCGCTCGGGGTGGAGTTCGAGGTGCTCGACGAGAAGCAGATGGGCGAGCTCGGGATGGGCGCCCTGCTCGGAGTCGGCCAGGGCTCGGCGAGGCCGTCGCGGCTTCTGGCGATGCGCTGGAACGGCGGCAAGGCGGGAGCGACCCCGGTCGTCCTCGTCGGCAAGGGCATCACCTTCGACACCGGCGGAATCTCGATCAAGCCCGCCGCCGGGATGGAGGCGATGAAGTGGGACATGGGCGGCGCCGGAGCGGTCGCCGGAGCGATGGTCGCGATCGCCGGGCGCAAGGCGAGGGCCAATGTCGTCGCGGTCTGCGCGCTCGCCGAGAACATGCCCGACGGCCTGGCCCAGCGGCCCGGCGACGTCGTCACCAGCCTGTCCGGCCAGACCATCGAGGTGATCAACACCGACGCCGAAGGGCGCCTCGTCCTCTCCGACGCGATCACCTGGGTGCAGCGCCAGTACAAGCCGGAGGTCATCGTCGACCTCGCCACCCTGACCGGAGCGATGATCATCGCGCTCGGCCACGAATATGCCGGCCTGTTCTCGAACGACGACGGCCTCGCCGCCCAGCTGATCGCGGCCGGGACCGAGAGCGGCGACAAATTGTGGCGGATGCCGCTCGGCGAGCCCTACGACAAGCTGATCGAATCGCCGATCGCCGACATGAAGAACGTCGGCCCGCGCGAGGGCGGCTCGATCACCGCCGCGGTCTTCCTGCAGCGCTTCGTCGAGGCCGGCGTCAAATGGGCCCATCTCGACATCGCCGGAATGGCCTGGGCGGACAAGCCGAGCCACCTCTATGACAAGGGCGCCACTGGCTACGGAGTCGCTTTGCTCGACCGCTTCGTCGCGGCCAATTTCGAGGGGTGATCGTCGATTTCTACCACCTGACCGCCTCGCCGCTCGAGCGGGTGCTGCCGACGATCGCCGAGAAGGTGCTGACCAGCGGCGAGCGGCTGCTGGTGGTCGCCGGCCCCGACCAGCTCGCCCGACTCGACGAGTTGCTGTGGAGCTACACGCGCGACAGCTTCCTTCCCCACGGGCGGGAGCGGCCGGAGAGCCAGCCCGTCCTCCTCTCCTCCGAGCCTGAGGCGGCCAACGGCGCCACCAACATCGCCCTCGCCGACGGCCACTGGCGCGACGAGGCGCTCGGCTTTGCCCGAGCCTTCTACTTCTTCGACGACTCCGGCCGCGAGGAGGCGCGCGACGCCTGGCGGGGCCTGAAGGGGAGGCCGGAGGTCGAAGCCCGCTACTGGAAGCAGGACGAGCGCGGCAAGTGGGTGCAGGGGCCGTGAAGGCGCTGACGGGAATTGCCCTCGGCTCGATCTCCCCCTAGAGACCCGCGCAAATCACCCCACACCAATGGAGCATAGAGCCGGCCATGGCGACCGAACGCACCTTCTCGATCATCAAGCCCGACGCGACCCGGCGCAACCTCACCGGAGCGATCACCGCGAAGCTCGAGGAAGCCGGCCTTCGGGTCGTCGCCTCGCGCCGGATCCGGATGACCCGCGAGCAGGCCCAAGGCTTCTACGGAGTCCATCGCGAACGGCCCTTCTTCAACGACCTCGTCGCCTTCATGACCTCCGGCCCGGTCGTCGTTCAGGTGCTCGAGGGCGACAATGCCGTCGCCCGCAACCGCGAGGTGATGGGCGCCACCAACCCGGCCAATGCCGACGAGGGCACGATCCGCAAGCTCTTCGCCGAGTCGATCGAGGCGAACAGCGTCCACGGCTCCGACAGCGCCGAGAACGCCGCGATCGAGATCGACTTCTTTTTCAAGCCCGAAGAGATCGTCGGCTGATTTTTGCCTCCCCACCGGTTACACCGGCGGGGAGGCAAGATGTCCAGGCGTCACCGCGCCCTAGTCGCCCAGAGCGCGTCGAGCTGCTTCTGCGCCGTCCCCTCCGCCCCCCGCCGGATCAGCGACAGGCCCTTCAGCTCCACCTCGCGGCCCTCGAACAGGCCGCCGCCGCTCTCCTTGTAGCCGACGTCGTAGAGGGCGGTGTCGGTCAAGCTGCGCCCGCCGGCGATGAAGCGGGTGGTGATGGCGACCGGCATGCGGGCGTCGCCGCGGACCTTCTCGTCCTTCTCGCGCGCCTTCTTGAGGGCCCGCTTCATCCACTCGGCCTCGATCCTGGGCTCGGTCGTCTCGAACGCCCCCAGGGCGAAGGCGGAAGGGAAGATCAGCGTCTGGCTCTGGATCGCCTGGTCCGGGTCGTGCGCGGTGATCGCGAGACGCTTGCCGCCGCCGCTCGGCTTGAGGAGGAGGGTGCGCGAGACGTTCGCCTGCTGCGCCTTCTGCGCGGCGCGCTCGTTCTCGGCGGCGCTGCGCTCGGACCAGCTGTTCCAGAGCGCCAGGCCGGAGATCAGGACCCCGATCACCGCGAGGATCTCGCCGAGCGTGATCCAGCGCCGCCGGATCGCCGCCGCCTCCCGGCGTTCCTCCGGAGTTTGCCTCTGCTCGCTCATCCGTCCTCGCTTCCCTGCACGATCTCCCGACGCGGCAGCAACCGGGCGCAGAAGAGGTCGAGCGTTTCCGGATAGAGCCGGTGCTCCTCCCTGAGCACCCGCTCGGCCAGCTGCTCCACCGACTCGCGCTCGCGCACCCGCACCTTCGCCTGGGCGAGCACCGGCCCGCCGTCCAGCTCGTCGGTGACGAGGTGGACCGAGCAGCCGACCCAGACCTCCCCCGCCTCGATCGCCCGCCGATGGGTGTCGAGACCCTTGTAGGCCGGCAGCAGCGACGGGTGGATGTTGAGGATCCGCCCCTGCCACTTGCCGATGAATTCGCCCGACAGCAGCCGCATGTAGCCGGCCAGGGCGACCACCTCGACGTCATGCTCGCGAAGGGCGAGGTCGAGCCGGTGGTCGAACTCCTCCCGCTCCATCCCCTTGTGGCTGAGCGTCCAGGTCGGGATCGCGAACCGCTTCGCCGCCACCAGCCCGCGCGCCTCGGGCACGTTCGAGGCGACGAGGGCGAGGTCGTAGGAGCGGGACTCGCGGCGCTTGTACTCGCTGAGCGCGACCAGGTTGGTGCCGCGCCCCGAAATGAGGACTCCGACCCGAACCCGGTCAGCCATCGTGGGTGGCGCTCCAGTCGCCGCGGGCACTCCAGCTGCCGCCCGGGCCGGCGACAGTGGAGCCCCGCCGGCCTTGCTCGATACGGCCGATCGGGAACGCCGTCTCTCCCGCGGCTTCAAGCGCCTGCGCGACGGCCTCCGCATTCTCCTCGGCGACGATCACGGCCATTCCGACGCCGCAGTTGAAGGTCCGCGCCATCTCGCCGGGCTCGATTCCGCCCTGCGCCTGGAGGAAGGCCATCAGCCTCGGCTGCGGCCAGGAACCGGCGTCGATCCGGGCGTGAAGGCCTTCGGGAAGGATTCGCGGGACGTTCTCGAGCAGCCCGCCGCCGGTGATGTGGGCCATCGCATGAATTCTGCCGGCGCGGACCAGCGGCAGCAGCGGCCTCACGTAGATCCGGGTTGGCGCCAGCAGGGCGTCGATCAGCAGCCGCTCGGGATCGAACAGGGCCGGCCGGTCCAGCCGCCACGCCTTGTCGGCGGCGAGCCTTCGGACCAGCGAATAGCCGTTCGAATGGACTCCCGACGAGGCGAGGCCGAGGATGACGTCGCCCGCCGCGACTTTGTCGCCGGTCAGCGCCTCGCCGCGCTCGACCGCTCCGACGCAGAAGCCGGCGAGGTCGTAATCGCCCTCGGCATACATTCCCGGCATCTCCGCCGTCTCGCCGCCGATCAGGGCGCAGCCGGCCTGGCGGCAGCCCTCCGCGATCGAGGCGATCACCGCCTCGGCAACCGCTGCGTCGAGCTTGCCGGTCGCGAAATAGTCGAGGAAGAACAGCGGCTCGGCCCCCTGGACGATCAGGTCGTTGGCGCACATCGCGACGAGGTCGATGCCGACGCCCTCGTGCCGGCCGGCCTCGATGGCGAGCTTGAGCTTGGTTCCGACTCCGTCGTTCGCCGCGACCAGCAGGGGGTCGCGGTAGCCGGCGGCCTTGAGGTCGAAGAAGCCGCCGAAGCCGCCGAGCGAGGCGTCGGCGCCGGGGCGGGCGGTGGCCCGGGCCAGCGGCGCGATCGCCCTAACGAGGGCATTGCCGGCGGCGATGGAGACGCCCGCCTTGGCGTAGGTATAGGGTTCGCCCTCGCTCATCGCCGCCGCCTAGCCACATCGCGCTTGGATTTCCACGTCCGAGTCGCCAAAAGGCGGGCGTGAAGCTGACCCGCCGTCTTCCCCTCATCCTCGCCGCCCTTGCCTCGCTCGGTATTGCCGGGGTGGTGTGGGCGCAGCTCGAGGGCGCCGACCGCGGCATTCCTCCGATCGACAGCGCCAGCACCTTCGAGATCGGCGGGATCGAGGTCGACGTCACCGCCGACTCCGCCCGGAAGGCGCGCGAGGAGGGCTGGCGGCAGGCCCAGCAGCTGGGTTGGAAGGCGCTCTGGGCGAAGACCAACGGCCGCCCCGCCGAGCAGGCGCCGGGCCTGACCGATTCGGCCCTCAACGGGCTCGTCTCCGGAATCGTCGTGGAGCAGGAGCAGATCGGCCCGAAGCGCTACATCGCCACCCTCGGAATTCTCTTCGACCGCGCCCGCACCGGCCAGCTGCTGGGCGTGAGCGGATCCGTCCAGCGCTCCGCGCCCATGCTCGTCGTCCCGGTGATGCTGACCGGATCGTCCTTCCAGAGCTTCGAATCGCGCAACGCCTGGCAGCAGGCCTGGGCCCGCTTCCGGACCGGCAACAGCCCGGTCGACTATGTCCGGCCGACCGGCTCGGGGATCGATCCGCTGCTCCTCAACGTCACCCAGAGCCGGCGGCCCGGCCGCGGCTGGTGGCGGATGCTGCTCGACCAATATGGCGCCGCCGACGTGATCGTGCCGGAAGTGCATCTGAAGCGCCTCTATCCCGGCGGGCCGGCCGTCGCCACCTTCACCGCTCGCCACGGTCCCGACAACCGCCTCCTCGGCCGCTTCACCCTGCGGGTCGAGAACAGCGCGGCGATCCCCCGCCTGCTCGACGAGGGCGTGCGCGGGCTGGACCTGCTCTACAGCCGGGCGCTCGCCGCCGGCCAGTTGAGGCCCGACCCCTCGCTGATCGTTCCGGAGCCGCCGATCGTCGAGGAGCCTGAGGAAGAGGAGGCCGAGATCGTCGAGACCGAGACGCCCCTCCCGCTCGCACCCTCGCCGGTCGGCTCGGTCGCCGTCCTTCGGATCGAGGTCGACACGCCCGACCAGGCCGCGATCGGCCGGGCCGAACTGGCGGTGAGCCGGGTCCCCGGAGTGACCTCCGCCTTCACCACCGATCCCGACATCGGCGGCACGTCGTCGATGCGGGTCAGCTACATGGGCGAGCCCGGCGCACTGGCGGCGGCGCTGGAGGCGCAGGGCTGGCGGGTGTCCGGCTCCGGCAACAGCCTGCGCCTGTCGCGGGGCGGCGACTGAGGTGGCCCAGATCGCGCTGCCGCTCGACTGGCCGGTAGCCGACCGCGATGAGGATTTCCTCATCTCCGATTCGAACCGGGCCGCGTTCGACCATCTCAAGCGCTGGTCGCTCTGGCCGGTGATGGCGAGCCTCGTCACCGGTCCGCGCAAGTCGGGCCGGAGCCTGCTCGGCCGGCTGTTCGTCCGCAAGACCGGCGGCCGGCTGTTCGACAATGCCGAGGATCATGACGAGGAGGCGATCTTCCACGCCTGGAACGAGGCCCAGACGTCGCGCCGCCCGCTTCTGATCGTGGCCGATTCGCCGCCGCCGATCTGGCAGGTAACCTTGCCCGATCTGCGCTCGCGCCTCGCGGCGACCCCGCATATCGCGCTCGGCGAGCCCGACGACCGGCTGATCGGCGACCTCATCGTCAAGCTGCTCGGCGACCGCGGGGTCGCGGTGCCGCCCGAGGTGCCGGCCTATATCGTCCCTCGGATCGAACGCTCCTATCTGGCCGTTCAGCAGGCCGTCGCCGCGCTCGACCGGGCGGCCTTGTCACATCATCGTCGCATTACCGTGGCAATGGTACGCAGGGCGCTCGCCGAATCCGGCATGATCAAGAGGGCGAGAAGCCAGAGCTGATGGATCCCAATGCCGCCCCTACGCCGCCCGCCGAGGCGCCCGCGCTGTCGCCTCGGGAGCGCTATTTCAACCGCGAGCTGAGCTGGCTCGCCTTCAACCGGCGAGTCCTCGAGGAGGCGCGCAACCCCGCCCATCCGCTGCTGGAGCGGCTTCGCTTCCTCTCCATCTCGGGCAGCAACCTCGACGAATTCTTCATGGTCCGGGTCGCCGGGCTCAAGGCGCACCGCCTGCTCGGGGTCGAGGAGGCTTCGGCCGACGGCCTCACTCCGGCGCAGCAGCTCGCCGCGGTCGCGGCCGAGGCCGACGAGCTGACCCAGAGCCAGCAGCAGGTCTGGTCCGAGCTTCGCCGGGCGCTCGCCGAAGCGGGCGTGGCGGTGATCGGCAGCGGCGCCATCGATTCGGAATCGGCCGAATGGCTGGAGCGACACTTCCGCGAGCAGATATTCCCCGTGCTGACGCCGCAGGCGATCGATCCGGCCCATCCCTTTCCGTTCATCCCCAATCGCGGCTTCTCGCTGATCTTCGACCTTCGGCATTTGCGCACGGGGAAGCCGATCCGCGAGCTTCTGATGGTCCCCTCGACCCTGCCGCGATTCATCCGGCTGCCGGGGGCGGAGGCGCGGTATATCGCCGTCGAGACCCTGATCCGGCGCAACATCTCAGTGCTGTTCCCGGATCACGAGCTGGTCGGCGGAGGCGCGTTCCGGATCCTTCGCGACAGCGACATCGAGGTGGAGGAGGAAGCCGAGGACCTGGTCCGCTATTTCCGGAGCGCCATCAAGCGCCGCCGCCGCGGCAGCGTCATCCGCCTCAAGCTGGCCACCGAGATGCCCGACGAGCTCGTCGCCATGGTCCGCGACGGCGTCGGCGCCGCGGAGGCGATCGTCACCGAATCGACCGGCTTCCTCGGAACCGCCGATCTCGACGCGCTCTACGAGGAGGACCGGCCGGACCTGAAGTTCGCGCCCTTCGCCGCGCGCTTCCCCGAGCGGATCCGCGAGCATGGCGGCGACTGCTTCGCCGCCATCCAGACCAAGGACATCGTCGTCCACCATCCCTACGAGAGCTTCGAGGTGGTGGTCGAATTCCTCAAGCAGGCCGCCGCCGACCCCGACGTCGTCGCGATCAAGCAGACCCTCTACCGCGCCGGCAAGCAGTCGGCGGTCATCCGGGCCCTGATCGACGCCGCCGAGGCCGGCAAATCGGTGACCGCGGTGGTCGAGCTGAAGGCCCGCTTCGACGAGGAGCAAAACCTGCTCTGGGCGTCGGCGCTGGAGCGCGCCGGGGTCCAGGTCGTCTACGGCTTCATCGACTGGAAGACCCACGCCAAGGTCTCGATGGTCGTTCGCCGGGAGGAGCGCGGCTACCGGACCTACTGCCATCTCGGCACCGGCAACTACCATCCGGTGACCGCCCGCATCTACACGGACCTCAGCTTCTTCACCGCCGATCCGCGGGTCGGCCGCGACGTCGCCCAGCTGTTCAACTACATCACCGGCTATGTCGAGCCTCGCGACCTCGAGCTGCTCTCGACCTCGCCGCACCAGATGCGGGACGAGCTTCTCCGACTCATCCAGGAGGAGATCGCCCACGTCCGCGCCGGCCGCCCCGGCGAGATCTGGGCCAAGATGAACTCGCTCGTCGATCCCCCCGTCATCGACAAGCTCTACGAGGCCAGCCAGGCGGGGGTCCAGATCGACCTCATCGTCCGCGGCATCTGCTGCCTGAGGCCGGGAGTGCCCGGCCTGTCCGATCACATCCGGGTAAAGTCGATCGTCGGCCGCTTCCTGGAGCACAGCCGGATCTGGTGCTTCGGCAACGGCGACGAGCTGCCCAACCGCAAGGCGCGGGTCTACATCAGCTCGGCGGACTGGATGCCCCGCAACTTCGACCGGCGGGTCGAATATATGCTTCCGCTCGAGAACGTCACAGTCCACGCCCAGGTGCTCGATCAGGTGATGGTCGCCAGCCTCATCGACAACGAGCAGAGCTGGCGCCTTCACCCCGACGGCCGCTACGAGCGCCTGAGCCCCGAGGAGGATCGGCCGTTCAACCTCCACCATTATTTCATGACCAACCCCTCGCTGTCCGGCCGCGGCGCCGCGCTCAAGGAGAGCGGGTCGGTGCCGAAGCTGCGCCTGCGTCGCGGCTCGTGAGCCCCGGATCGTGAAGAGGAGCGCCCAGCTCCACGCCGAGCCGGTCGGAATCGTCGACATCGGATCCAACTCGGTCCGCCTCGTCGTCTATTCGGGCGCTCCGCGCGCGCCGTCGATCATCTTCAACGAGAAGGTTCTCGCCGGGCTCGGCCAGGACCTGGGCGAGACCGGCCGGCTCGGCGAGGAGCCTCGGCTTCGGGCGCTTGCCGCCCTGCGCCGCTTCCGGCTGCTGCTCGACCAGATGGAGGTGAGCGACCTGCGCGTCCTCGCCACCGCGGCGGTACGCGACGCCAGCAACGGCGATTCCTTCCTGGACGAGATCCGCGCGCTGGGCTTCGAGCCGCAGGTCATTTCCGGCGAGATGGAAGGGCGGCTGGCCGGGGAGGGGGTGCTTTCCGGCTTTCCCGACGCCGACGGGCTGGTCGGCGATCTCGGCGGAGGCAGCCTCGAGCTCGCCGAGGTCAGCGGCGGCGAGGTCCACGCCAGCCTCTCCCTGCCGTTCGGAGTGCTTCGCATCGGCAACGCCCATGCCGCCGCCGAACGCAAGTTGCGCCGCCGGCTCGCCTCGGCGCTCGAGGAAACCGGCCTCGCCGGGCGCGGCCGGGGGAGGCCCTTCTACCTGGTCGGCGGCTCCTGGCGGGCGCTGGCCCGGCTCGACATCACCGCGCGCGACTATCCGCTGCCGATCACCCACCATTACCGGATGCCGCCCGAGCGGCCGGCCGAGCTTCGCAAGCTGATCGCCTCGCTCAGCCGCAGCGACCCCAAGAGCATGCCGATGCTCACCGCCTCGCGCATCCCGACCCTGCCGGCCGCCAAGCTGATCCTCTCCGCTTTGGTCGACGCGCTCGAGCCGAGCGAGCTGATCGTCTCGAGCTTCGGGATCCGCGAAGGGATGCTGTTCCACGAGCTGTCCCGGGCCGAGCAGGCGAAGGACCCGCTGATCGAGGCGGCCCGGGACGCGGGCAGGGGGCTCAGCCGATTCGGCGAGCATGGCGACCTGCTCGACCGCTGGATCGCCCCGATCTTCGCCGATTCGCCGGCCATGGCCCGGCTTCGCCTCGCCGCCTGCCTGCTCGCCGACGTCGCCTGGCAGGCCCATCCCGATTTCCGCGCCGAGCGCGGGGTCGAGATGGCGCTTCACGGCAATTGGGTCGGGATCGACGTCTGCGGCCGGGTGATGGTGGCGCAGGCGCTCTTCTCCAATTTCGGCGGCGGCCGCGACTTTCCCGACAAAAGGATCGCCGCGCTCTGCAACCGCGACGAGCTCGCCTGCGCCGCCCGCTGGGGCCTCGCCATGCGCCTCGGCCAGCGCCTCAGCGGCGGCCTCGCAGTCAGCCTCGAGCGAAGCCGGCTCGAGCGCAAGGGGGACGTGATCCGCCTCGTCCTGACCAAGGGCGAAGAGGCGCTCTACGGCGAGACGGTCGAGCGGCGGCTGAAGAAGCTGGCCTCCGCCCTCGGCTGCAAGGCGGAGTTCAAGGTGGAGTGACTTGCCTCCCCATCGCCAGATGGAGGGGGACCAGGCGACGCCTGGTGGAGGGGTAACTCGTGCTGAAGCAGTCGGTTCGCGCGCGATCCTCAGATTTCGCAGCAACTACCCCTCCACCACCCTACGGGTGGTCCCCCTCCCCATGGCTTCGCCATGGGGAGGCAAATCAGCCGCAGTCGATCTTGACCAGCCTGCCCTTCGGATCGACGCGCAGGTTTATCCGGTTCTCGCGATAATCCATCGTCACCATCGCGCCCGGCGCGATCCAGCGCAGGGCGGTGGCGCCGCTCAGGCGCAGCGCCCGAGCGCCGAGCCTGTCGCTTCTCGCCTGGCCGAGCAGCTTCTGCGCCCTCGAGGCGTCGCACTTGCCCGTGGCCCCGGCCTGTGCCGGCGGGGCCGTCGCGCAGCCGCTCGCCAGCAGCGCCGCCGCCACCAGGATCCTCACTGGCCGATCTCCGTATGCGTCATCACCAGCTTGCCGCCCTTCACTCCGAAGGCTGTCCGCCCCTCGACCAGGTCGAGCGCGTCGCGGCCGAACTGGTCGAACCGCCAGCCCTCGAGGATCGCGAGCCCCTCGCGGCGGCCGGCGGCGAGGAGCTCCAGCTCCTCGGTCCGGGCGATCAGCCGGGCCGCGACGTTGCTCTCGCGCGAGCGGATCTTGAGAAGCAGCTTCAGCAGGTCGGCGACCAGCGCGCCCTCCTTGCCGAGCCCCGGTCCGCGATCCTCGCGCGCCGGCAGCTCCTCGGCGGGCATCGGCACCGCATTGGCGAGCGCCGTCATCAGCCGCCCGCCGATCTCGTTGCCGGCCCAGGCGGGGGACAGCCCGCGCACCCGCGCCAGCGCGTCCTGGCTGACCGGCGGGTGGGCGGCGACGTCGGCGATCGTCTCGTCCTTCATGATCCGGCCGCGGGGCAGGTTCTTGCCCCTCGCTTCCTGCTCCCGCCACGCGGCGAGCGCCTTCAGCCGGCCGAGTACCTCGGGCTTGCGGCTGGAGATCCGGATCCGCTTCCAGGCGAGGGCGGGATCGTTCTCGTAATTGGCCGGATCGGCGAGCTTCGCCATCTCCTCGTCGAGCCATTCGCCGCGGCCGGTCCGCCGAAGCCGCTCGAGCATCTTGGGAAAGAGGGCGGCGAGGTGGGTGACGTCGCCGATCGCATAGTCGATCTGGCGCCGGTCGAGCGGCCGGCGGCCCCAGTCGGTGAACCGCGCCCCCTTGTCGAGGCTCTTGCCGACCAGGCTCTCGACCAGGTTCGAATAGCCGACCTGCTCGCCCAGCCCGAGCGCCATCGCGGCGATCTGCGTATCGAACAGCGGATGCGGCGTCCGGCTGGTGATGTTGTAGATGATCTCGATGTCCTGGCTTCCGGCGTGGAAGACCTTGAGCACCTCCTCATTGTCGACCAGCAGGTCGAGCAGGGGCGTCATGTCGAGCCCGTCGGCCTTGGGATCGATCGCGGCGGCCTCGTCGATGTCGCCGATCTGGATCAGGCAAAGGTCCGGCCAATAAGTGTTCTCGCGCATGAACTCGGTGTCCACGGCGACGAACGGGGATTTGGCAAGACGCTGACAGAGGGACTTGAGCGACTCGGAATCGGTGATCAGCGGGTGTATGTGCATCGCCAGGGCTCATAGCGGCGGCCTCGCGGCTTGACAAAGCAAGGCTGCGTGGCGAAGCGCCCCCATCCTCACAATCCGTGAAAAAAGCTCAGAAAGCGCCCGATATGCACGCCTATCGCACCCACCATTGCGGCGAGCTCCGCACCTCCCATGCCGGGGAGCGGGTGAAGCTTTCGGGCTGGATCCACCGTAAGCGCGACCATGGCGGAGTGCTGTTCGTCGACCTGCGCGACCATTACGGCCTCACCCAGATCGTCGCCAAGGCGAACAGCGAGCCGCTCGCGATCCTCGAGCATCTCAGGGCCGAGTCGGTGGTCACCATCGTCGGCGAGGTCGTTTCGCGCGGACCGGAAGCCGCCAACCCCAATCTCCCCACCGGCGAGATCGAGCTTTCGGCCGAATCGGTCACCGTGGAATCCTCGGCCGAGGAGCTTCCGCTGCCGGTCGCCGGGGAAGCCGACTATCCCGAGGACATCCGCCTTCGCTACCGCTTCCTCGACCTTCGGCGCGAGCGGATCCACCGGAACATCGTCCTTCGCTCGCAGGTCATCTCCTCGATCCGCCGCCGAATGGTCGATTCCGGCTTCACCGAGTTCCAGACCCCGATCCTCACCGCCTCGAGCCCGGAAGGCGCGCGCGACTATCTGGTCCCCAGCCGGGTCCACCCCGGCAAGTTCTACGCGCTCCCGCAGGCGCCCCAGATGTTCAAGCAGCTGATCATGGTCGCCGGCTTCGACCGCTATTTCCAGATCGCTCCCTGCTTCCGCGACGAGGACGCGCGCGCCGATCGCTCGCCGGGCGAGTTCTACCAGCTCGATTTCGAGATGAGCTTCGTGACGCAGGAGGACGTCTTCCAAGCGATCGAGCCGGTGCTCGCCGGTGTGTTCGAGGAATTCGCCGAGGGCAGGAAGGTGACTCCGGCCGGCGAGTTCCCGCGAGTCCCCTACAGGGAGGCGATGCTCAAATACGGCTCCGACAAGCCGGACCTGCGCAATCCGATCCTCATCTCCGACGTCTCCGATCATTTCCAGGGTTCCGGCTTCGGCCTGTTCGCCCGGATCGTCGAGGGCGGGGGCACCGTCCGAGCGATCCCGGCTCCGGGGACGGCGGCGATGAGCCGGAAATTCTTCGACGACATGAACGACTGGGCCCGCTCCGAAGGCCATGCCGGCCTGGGCTACGTCACCCAGAAAGGTGGCGAGCTCGGCGGCCCGATCGCCAAGAATCACGGCGACGAGGGGATGCGCCGGCTGATCGCCGAGCTCGGCATCGGCCCCGACGACGGCATCTTCTTCGCGGCCGGCAATGAAGGCCAGGCGGCGAAGCTCGCCGGGGCGGCCCGCACCCGGGTCGCCGAGCAGCTCGGACTGATCGCCGAGGACGAGTTCCGATTCTGCTGGATCGTCGATTTCCCGATGTACGAATATGACGAGGAAACGAAGAAGGTCGATTTCAGCCACAATCCCTTCTCGATGCCGCAGGGCGAGCTGGAAGCGCTGGAGACAAAGGACCCGCTCGACATTCTCGCCTACCAGTATGACATCGTCTGCAACGGCGTCGAGCTGTCGTCGGGCGCGATCCGCAACCACCGGCCCGACATCATGTACAAGGCGTTCGAGATCGCCGGCTATTCGCGCGAGGATGTCGACGCCAATTTCTCGGGCATGATCAACGCCTTCAAATTTGGCGCGCCGCCTCACGGCGGCTCCGCGCCGGGAATCGACCGGATCGTCATGCTTCTCGCCGGCGAGCCCAACATCCGCGAAGTCGTCCTCTTCCCGATGAACCAGCGTGCCGAGGATCTGATGATGGGAGCTCCCTCCGAAGTGTCGGCGAAGCAGCTGAGGGAGCTCAACATCCGCATCGTCGAGCCGGCCGGCGCCGGCTTGAAGAAGGACCCGGCCAGGGCGGTGGCGCCGGAATAACGATAGGCGTAGGCATGCTGCTATGCCCATCGACCTCTCCGACTACGAGACTGGCGCCAAATATCGCGGCAATTACGCCGACGACCTCGCCGCGCTCCAGGAGCGGCTGGCCCGGATCCTCGTCGCCCATATCGTCCACAAGAAGCGCAGCCTCGTCGTCTGCGAGGGCTGGGACGCGGCGGGGAAGGGCGGGGCGATCCAGCGCCTCACCGCCGAATGGGACCCGCGCGCCTATCGGGTCTGGCCGATCTCCGCTCCGACCGCCGGGGAGAAGGCGCGTCACTTCCTCTGGCGCTTCTGGCAGAAGCTTCCGGGCGCCGGCCAGATCGCGGTGTTCGACCGAAGCTGGTACGGCCGGGTCCTCGTCGAGCGGGTCGAGGGCTTCGCCGCCGAGGGCGAGTGGCGCCGCGGCTATGACGAGATCAACGAGTTCGAGGCGCAGCAGGCCTATGACGGCACGACCATCGTCAAGCTCTTCTTCCACATCACCCAGGAGACCCAGGACGCCCGCCTCAAGGCCCGGCTCGACCATCCCTGGAAGCGCTGGAAGGTGACCGCCGAGGACTTCCGCAACCGCGCCCGCCGCGAGGACTATCTCGCCGCCGCACACGACATGCTCGAGTGCACCCACACACGCTGGGGGCCGTGGACGGTGATCGACGGCAACAACAAGAAGGCGGCCCGAATCGCGGCGCTGACGGCGGTGGCCGAGGCGCTGGAGGCGGCGTGCCCTCGCAGCCCGCCGGAGGCAGATCCGGAGGTGGCGAGGCTGGCGCGGGAGGCGTTCGGGGAATGACGAGCTTCAGCGGCTCTCCGGATAGTCGATCGAGACGATCTCCAGCTCGCGCTCGCCGCCCGGCAAAGTGACCCGGCGCAGGTCGCCGACCGCGGCGCCACGGATGGCCCGGCCGACCGGCGAGGTCCAGGCGATCCGGCCGTTCGCAGCGTCGGTCTCATCCTCGCCGACCAGGGTGACGGTGCGCCGGTTGTCGTCCTCGTCGGCGAGGGTGACGGTCGCTCCGAACCAGGCTTTGGCGCGCTCCGGCTGGGCGGCCGGATCGATCACCTTGGCGTCCTTCATCCGCTGCGACAGCCAGCCGAGCCGACGGTCGATCTCCCTGAGGCGCTTGCGGCCGTAGATATAGTCGCCATTCTCCGAGCGGTCGCCATTGCCTGCCGCCCAGCTGATCGTCTCGACCAGCTTCGGCCGTTCGACCCCGAACAGGGCCTCATATTCCTCGCGCAGGCGCCGATAGCCGTCGGGGGTGATGTAGTTGGGACTGTTCATCCTCCCCATGCATAGCATGGGGAGGGGGACCACCCGAAGGGTGGTGGAGGGGTGTTTGACGAGGCCTGTGCAGCTACCCCTCCACCACCCTTCGCATGGTCCCCCTTGTATCTTTGATCTGTGGCAGAAGGTTGGTCGCAGGCGGCCCCGCGGGGCCGCCTGCGGCGCCCGGAAGCCCGCGACCCCCCTGGAGTTGCAGACCGCTGGGGAG
>DASVRO010000029.1:0-4234 GCA_036388575.1 Allosphingosinicella sp. | reverse complement strand
CTAGTGTCCTGGTTCAGAAGTTCGCTGGCTCATGCCGGCTTTTCGGGTGCGGGTGCGTTGTAGAGGCAGAAGCGTTCGATGGAAGCGAGGATCTGGTCTGCGGACTTGGTCCAGCGGAAGGGCTTGGGGTCGGCATTGTGCCGGTCGATGAAGGCTTCGATATCGGTCTTCAGGGCGGCAACGCTTCGGTAGACGCCGCGCCGGATTTTCTTTTCGGTGATGAGAGCGAAGAAGCGCTCGACCTGATTGAGCCAGGAAGAGCTGGTCGGCGTCAGGTGGACATGCCAGCGGGGGCGCTTGGCGAACCATGCCCGGATCAGCGGCGTCTTGTGGGTGGCGTAATTGTCCATGACGAGATGGACGTCGAGGTCCCTGGGGACGTTCGCCTCGATCTCGTCGAGGAACTTGCGGAACTCAGCTGCGCGATGGCGGGGGAAGCACTGGCCGATCACCCTGCCGGTGGCGACGTCGAGGGCGGCGAACAGCGAGGTCGTGCCGTGGCGCTTGTAATCGTGGGTTCGCCGCGCCGGCTGGCCGGGCCGCATCGGCAGCACCGGCTGGCTTCGGTCCAGGGCCTGGATCTGGGACTTCTCGTCGACGCACAGGACCACAGCATGCTCGGGCGGCGAGACGTAGAGGCCGACCACGTCGCGCACCTTGCCGACGAAGTCGGGGTCGGTGGACAGCTTGAACGTCTCGAGACGGTGCGGCTGCAGGCCGAAGGCGCGCCAGATGCGCTGCACCGTCGAGATCGACAGTCCGCTCGCCTCGGCCATGGAGCGCGAGCTCCAGTGGGTGGCGTCCGGCGGCAGAGTCTCCAGCGTCCGGACGATCACCGCCTCGATCCGGGCATCCTCGATCGTCCGGGGCGTCCCGGAGCGGGGCTCGTCCCGAAGACCGTCCAGACGATGTTCGAGAAAGCGCCGACGCCACTTGCCCACGGTCTGCCGGTCCAGCCCCAGCCTGGCCGCGATGACCTTGTTCTGCCCGCCCTCGGCGCAGGCCAGAACGATCCGCGCCCGAAGCGCAAGCGCCTGCGCCGTCTTGCGACGACCGACCAGCGAAACCAGCTCCGAACGCTCAGCCTCGCTCAACTCCAATGCCGCCAGCTCTCGTGCCATGCCACAGCCCTCCCACTACGAGAGCGTCGGACAAAACTGAGTCTAACTTAAGGCCGCGAACTTCAGAATCGGGACACTAGGCGCTATTCGCCTCAGGCGCCGAACAGCGCCTTGAGTTCGTGCTTCAGGATCTTTCCGTTCGCGTTCCTCGGGAGGGGAGCGTCCATGAACGCGACGCGCACCGGCGTCTTGAACACCGCCAGCCGCTCGCGCACCCAGGCTTTCAGCTCCTCCTCCGTCGCGCTCGCGCCGGGGGCGAGATGCACCACCGCCGCAGGCTCCTCGCCGAGGGTGCGATGGGGAAGGCCGACCAATGCCGCGTCCATCACCGCGGGATGGTCGAACAGGACGTTCTCGACCTCGATCGAATAGATGTTCTCCCCGCCGCGTATGACCATGTCCCTGACGCGGTCGACGATATAGACGAAGCCTTCCTCGTCCAGCCGGGCGAGATCGCCGGTCCGCACCCAGCCGTCGACGAAGGTCGCCGCACTCGCCTCGGGATTGTTCCAATAGCCCTGGACGATCTGCGGCCCCTTCGCCCAGAGCTCGCCCACCTCGCCGGCGGCAAGCTCGCGGGCACCGTCGAGCGACATGATCCTGAGCTCGGCGACCGCGACCGGCGGGCCGGCGCTGTCGGGCCGAGCGAGATAATCCTCGCCGACATGGCTGGTGACGGTCGCCGTCGTCTCGGTCATCCCCCAGCCGTTGCCGGGCAGCGCCCCGAACTCCTCCCAGATCTTCTTGACCAGCTCGGGCGCCGCCGGAGCGCCGCCATAGCTGATCGTCTCGAGGCTGGAGAGGTCGAAGCGGTGGCGCTCCGGATGCTCGAGCAGCTGCCAGGCGATGGTCGGGACTCCGCCGGTGAGCTGCACCTTCTCCCGCTCGATGATCGCCAGGGCCTCGACGGGATCCCATTTGCGCATGAAGACGATGGTATGGCCGGCGACCATCGTCCCCATCAGCATCGCGCTTAGCGCCGTGCAGTGGAAGAGCGGGATCACGATCAGCGCGACCTTCGGCTGCGGCTCGGGCGGCGCCTCGCCGCGGCGCAGCGCCGCGCGGGCGTTCGAATAGCCGACGGAGAGGATGTTGGTGAGCAGGTTGCGGTGGGTGCCGAGCGCCCCTTTCGGCTGGCCGGTGGTGCCGCTCGTGTAGAGGATGGTCGCGGAGTCGTCGGGATCGATCGGAACGTCGGGAAGATCGGCGTCGGGGAGGCCGCTCCATGAGGGAGGCGCACCGATCAGGTCCTCGAGCCGCTCCGCGCCCGGCTCGACCTCGGTGGCGCGGCTGACGATGACGTGCTCGAGGCCGGGCAGATTGCCACGTTGCGGCTCGATCCGCTGCCACCGTGCGTAATCGCAGATCAGCGCCTTCGAGCCCGAATCGGAGAGGCCGTATTCGAGCTCGGCGCCGATCCACCAGGCGTTGAGCGGCACCGCAATCGCGCCGAGAGCGACGATGGCGAAGAAGGCGGCCGGCCATTCCGGCAGGTTGGTCATGGCGATCGCCACCCGGTCGCCCTTGCCGACGCCGCGCCGGGCGAGCTCGGCGGCCAGCGCGGCGGTGGCGCGGAACGACGATTCGAAGCTGATCCTCTCCTCCTCGTAGACGGTGAACAGGCGATCGCCATGGCTGCGCGAGTGGCGGACGAGGAAGCCGAGCGAGGGCGGCGTGTTCTTCCAGATCCGGGTCGGAACTCCGCGGATCACCGCCTCCGCCATCTCGAGCCGCGAGCCGGGCGCGGTCAGAAGCGCGTCGACTTGCGCGAGGCTCATCCGCGGCCAGTCGGGATCCAGCTCGAAGCCTTCGATCACTCGCCTCTCCTCCGTCTGCCCCGTCAATGGCGTTGATTCGGGCGCGGCTCAAGCGCTAGGCCGCGCATCCTGGCCCTCTCCCGCCCTTTGCGGGAGAGGAGGGGCCCGCCGCGAAGCGGTGGGAGGAGAGGGTCTTGCCGAGCCCGGTGTACAGACCCTCACCCTCCCGCGTCGCGGGCCCCTCCCTCTCCCGCGGAACGCGGGAGAGGGGCCACAGGGGCTTCGGTCGCTGATGCGCGTCTTCTGGGACGAGCGGCAGCGGCTCCATGCGCCGGCGCAGGAGCTGCACAATGGCGGCTTCACGCCTTATGCGGAGCATTGCGGGCGGGTGGAGTCGATGCTCGCCGCGCTCGGAGCCACTCACTCGGTCGTCGACCGCGGCCAGGATCCGCTGCTTCGGGTCCACCCGAGCGCCTATCTCGACTTCCTGAAATCGGCTTTCGCCGAGTGGAAGGCCGCGGGCCGGCCCGGCGACGCGTCGGGCTATGTCTGGCCGGTGGTCGGCCGACGCCCGCTCGAGCTCGACCGGATCGACGCCAGGCTCGGCCAGTACAGCATGGACGCCTCCACCCCGATCGCGGAGGGGACATGGCCGAGCGCCTATTGGGCCGCCCAGACGGCCCTGTCCGGGCTCGAGGCGGTCCTGGCCGGCGAGCGCTCCGCCTTCGCCCTCTGCCGCCCGCCCGGCCACCATGCCGGCGCCGACTACATGGGCGGCTATTGCTATTTGAACAACGCGGCGATCGCCGCCGAGGCGGCACGGGCGTCTGGCATCGGCCGGGTCGCCATCCTCGACGTGGACTATCATCACGGCAACGGCACCCAGGACATCTTCCTGGAGCGCGGGGACGTCTTCTTCGCCTCGATCCACGCCGATCCGAGGACCGATTTTCCTTTCTTCTGGGGCCATGCCGACGAGCGCGGGATCGGGGAGGGCGAGGGCGCGACCCTCAACCTTCCGCTGCCGCACGGCACCGCCAGGCGCGATTACGAGGCGGCGCTCGACCGGGCGCTGGAGGCGGTTGCGGGCTTCGGCCCCGATCTGCTCGTCTGCTCGTTCGGCGCCGACACCTTCGCCGGCGATCCGATCTGCGCGTTCGCCCTGGAGACGGCGGATTACGAGCCGGTGGCGCGGCGGATCGCCTCGCTGGGGCTGCCGACGCTGGTGGTGATGGAGGGCGGCTATGCGGTGGACGAGCTTGGGGCGAACGTCGCGGGCTTCCTCTCGGGCTTTTCCTCTTAATTCCTCCCCCAGCTTGCTGGGGGAGGGGGACCGCGCGAAGCGCGGTGGAGGGG
>DASVRO010000028.1:0-119675 GCA_036388575.1 Allosphingosinicella sp. | reverse complement strand
CTCCCCAGCGGTCTGCAACTCCAGGGGGGTCGCGGGCTTCCGGGCGCCGCAGGCGGCCCCGCGGGGCCGCCTGCGACCAACCTTCTGCCACAGATCAAAGATACAAGGGGGACCATGCGAAGGGTGGTGGAGGGGTAGCTGGCTCGGGTTCAGAGGGTCCGGCGCGAGACGACCGAAGCTTCCGCCTTTTACCCCTCCACCATGCTTCGCACGGTCCCCCTCCCCACCGCTTCGCGGCAGGGAGGCAAATCCTAGAAAGGCTCGTCGCCCGGCTTGGGTGGGGGCACGTGGGCCGGCGCGTGGGGGGGCTCGATGTCGACGGGCTCGAGCGGGTCGAGCTCGCCTTCCCATTTCGCCACGACGACGCTGGCCACGGCATTGCCGACGACGTTGGTCGCGGAGCGGCCCATGTCGAGGAAGTGGTCGACGGCGAGGATCAGCAGCAGGCCCGCCTCGGGGATGTTGAACTGGGCCATGGTCGCGGTGATCACGACGAGGCTCGCCCTCGGCACCCCGGCCACGCCCTTCGACGTGATCATGAGCGTGAGCAGCATCAGGATCTGCTGGGTCATCGACAGCTCGATGCCATAGGCCTGGGCGACGAACAGCGTCGCGAAGGTCATGTACATCATCGAGCCGTCGAGATTGAACGAATAGCCGAGCGGAAGCACGAAGCTGGCGATGCGCGGCGGCACCCCGAACCGGTCAAGAGCCTCGAGCGTGCGGGGATAGGCCGCTTCAGAGGAGGCCGTGGAGAAAGCCAGGACGATCGGATCGCGGATGTAGCGGACGAGGAGTCGGGTCCGGCTTCCGACGATCAGGAAGCAGATGCCGAGCAGCAGGACCCAGAGCAGCACCAGGCCGACATAGAAGCTGCCCATGAAATAGCCGAAGGTGCCGAGGATCGAAGGGCCCCGCTGGGCAACCGTCGAGGCAACCGCGGCGAAGACGGCGAACGGGGCGAAGCGCATCACATAGTCGGTGATGACGAGCATCACCTTGACCAGCGCCTCGGTCGCCCGGACCAGCGGCCGGGCCGGCTCCCCGACGGCGGTGATCGCGACTCCGACGAACAGAGAGAAGACGACGATCTGGAGGATGCTGTTCTCCGACATCGCCCGGATCATCGATTCGGGAAAGATGTTGCCGAAGAACTTGACGATGTCGAAGGCCGAGCGGTCGATCCCCGCCGAAGCGTCGAAGGGCGGGAGCGGAAGCCCGAGGCCGGTGCCGGGCTGGAAGATGGTGACGAGGATGAGGCCGAGCGTCAGCGAGACGAGGCTCGCCGCGACGAACCAGCCCAGCGCCTTGGCTCCGACCCGGCCGAGCGCGGCGGTGTCGCCCATATGGGCGATGCCGACGACCAGCGTCGAGAAGACCAGGGGCGCGATGATCATCTTGATCAGATGGAGGAAGATGGTCGTTAGGATGGAGAGATAGCGAGCCACCTCCTTGACCACCGGACCGCCTTCGGGCGTTCCGTCGCCGAGCAGGATGTTGAGGCTCCAGCCGACGACGACGCCCAGCACGAGAGCGAACAGGATCCAGTAGGTGAGACGTTTGGCCACGCGCGGCTCCTCGTGCTTCCAGGTGCGCCTAGGAAGTCGAAAGCGCGGCGCGGGTCAAGCTACTTGCCTCCCCATGCGCAGCATGGGGAGGGGGACCAGCGAAGCTGGTGGAGGGGTGACTTGTTGAGGCCTCGCCAGATCACCCCTCCACCACCCTTCGGTGGTCCCCCTCCCCATCTTCGATGGGAAGGCAAGTTACGCCGGCTCGAGCACCTTCTGGACCACGTCCTCGGCCAGCTTGCCGTTCAGTTCGGCGAGATGGTCGAACTTCGCCTCGTAGGTGGCGAGGCCCTGGCTCACCGACCTCAGTTCGGCGTCCAGCCCCTGCAGCTCCGCCTCCGGCACCAGGGCCTCGACCACGTCCCAGCGCGACCAGCCCGGGCGGCTGTCCATGCCGAGCATCTGGCCGCGGCGGCTGGCGATCGCCGAGGTCACCCGCGAGGTGGCGTAGCCGGGAGTCACCACCGTCACCTTGTGGACCGGCTCGAGCAGGTGCGGCTGGGCCTGGCCCAGAGCCTCGCTCATCCCGATCCGGCCGGCGGTCCGGAAGGCGAGCTCCGAGCTGTCGACCGTATGGTAGCTTCCGTCGACCAGGGTGACGGCGACGTCGACCACCGGGAAGCCGAGCGGCCCTTTGCCGAGCGCGTCGCGAACGCCCATCTCGACCGCCGGTATATATTGCCGGGGCACCGAGCCGCCGTGGATCTTCTCGTCGAACTTGAACCCGTCGCCGCGGCCGACCGGCCTGATCTCGATGACGACGTCGCCGAACTGGCCGTGGCCGCCCGACTGCTTCTTGTGCCGTCCGCGCTGCGTCACCGTCTTGCGGATCGATTCCTTGTAGCCGACCACCGGCGGGTGGGCGTCGACGGCGACTCCGTAGCGGCGCTGGAGGCGGGCGAGGGCAACCTTGAGATGCTCGTCGCTGATGCCCCTCAGCCTCGTCTCGTGAAGCGCCTCGTCCTGCTCCCAGTCGAGCGACGGATCCTCCTCGACCAGCTTGTGGAGCGCCGTCGACAGGCGGACGTCGTCCTTGCGGTCGCGGGTGGCGATGGCGAGGCTGTAGTTCGAGGCCGGCAAGTGGAGCTCGGGCGCCTTGCCGCCGGCCCCCAGCCACTCGCCGGGATTGACGCCCTCGGCCTTGGCGATGGCGACGATATCGCCGCTGGCCGCCTTGCCGAGCTTGGCCGGCTTCTCGCCCTGCATCGCGAACAGGGTGCCGACCCGGACCGTCTCGCCGGAGGAGGCCTTGAGCTCGGTGCCTTCGCTCAGGCTCCCTCCGAACACCCGGGCGAGCGCCAGCCGGCCCATATTGCCGCCGTGCGAGACCTTGAAGACGAAGGCGCAGCCGCTCTTGGCGCCGAGCCGCTCGGCCGCGGCCTCGGGAGCGGGCGCGTCATGGCGAAGCGCTTTCATCAGCCGGCGAACGCCGAAACCGTTCAGGGCCGAGCCGAACAGCACCGGCACGACGAGATTCTCCTTCGTCTCGCGGGCGATGTCGGCGAAGATCGTCGCCTGGTCGGGGGTCTCGTCCATCAGCAGCTGCTCGAGCAAGGCGTCGTCATGGTCGGCGAGCTGCTCGAGCATGTGGAAGCGGTCGCCTTTCTCGCGGTCGGCGAGGTCGGCGGGGATGTCGATCTGCTCGGACGGCTTGCCGGGCCGGTATTTGAAGGCGCGCTCGAGCGCGAGATCGACGAAGCCGGTGACCTTCTCGCCCCCCCCGGATTCTTTGGCGCGGATCGGGATCTGGCGGGCGACGAGCGGCGACGAGCTCATCGGCTGCAGCGCCTCGAGGAGGTCGCGGATGCCGCCGCGGGCCTGGTCGATCTTGTTGACGAAGATGAGGTGGGGGACTCCGAGCGCCTCGAGCTGGCGGAGCGCGGGCTCGGCGAGGATGGCGCGGCCGGTGTCGGGGTCGACCACGACGACGGCGAGGTCGGCGGCGGCGACGGCCAAAGCTCCGTCGGCGGAGAAGCCGACCGAGCCGGGCGAATCGACGATCGCGAAGCGGTCGCCGAGGAAATCGAAATGCATCAGGTTGAGCTCGGTCGAGCCGGCGCGGGCCCTCGCCTCGGGGCTCGAATCGCCGACGCTGGTGCCGGCGTCGACGCTGCCCTGCCGGTCGACCGCCCCGGCCGCGTAGAGCAGGGCCTCGGCGAGGCTCGTCTTTCCCGCCCCGCCCGGTCCAACGAGGGCGATCGTCCGGGTTCCTACCGATCTGTCGGGCATGCGTGTCTCCTTGCGTTCCCAAGGCGCGACCCGCGTTGAAGCGCGTCAGCGCTCAATGCGGCCAGCGTTCCACCCTTTGGCGGCGAATCGCAAGAGGGTTGAAGCTCCCCTCCCTGCATGCAGGGATGGGATCGTTGGAACAGCGCGGCACCGTCGTGGGTTTAACATGAGTAAGTAAGGGGAGGGGACGAGTGAGGAGTATCAGAATGCCCGCTTCGACGACGCTCCCGATCATCGCCGGCCTCTCGATCCTCGGAGCCTCGCTCGGCATCACGCTCGGCAAGTCGGCTGTCTCCGAGATCAATCCCGCGTATTTCAGCGACCCCGAGGACAGCTTCCACTCCGACCTCGTCCCCTATCGAAGCCCGGACTGGGCGCAGGTACACGCGGCCGAATATCGCTCCGCGCAGCAGCCGGTGCTGGTCGGCGACCTCGGCAGCGGCTGCGTCGGCTGCCGCGACTATCCGGTCGAATACGTCCCGCGGCACGAGCCGGCGGTGGATGGATATGCGGTCGGCTATGCGGCGAGCGCCCCTGCGGCCGCTCCGGCGCAGATCTACATCGTCGAGACTCCGGCGCCGGACCCGGCCCGCGAGCGGATCCAGGCTTACGCCAGCTATGCGGTGAGCAGCGACGAGAGGCCCGTCCAGGTGGCGGAGGCTCCTGCCGAAGCGCCCGCCGCCGACGAGCCCGCGGCGCCGACCGGGCTGTAATGTTTCCCGGCGAAGGCCGGGACCCAGTCCTTCAGCTTGCGCCGCTGGACCCGGCCTTCCGCCGGGAACATGCCGCCGGCCGCTCCGGGCGCAGCGCTTGCTTGCCGCAGCGCAGCACCTCCCCTAAATCCCCTGCATGACCTCCACCAACGACATCCGCCGATCGTTCCTCGATTATTTCGGCAAGCACGGGCACAGCCCGGTGCCGTCGGCGCCGCTCGTCCCGCAGAACGACCCGACCCTGATGTTCGTGAACGCCGGTATGGTGCCGTTCAAGAATGTCTTCACCGGCCTCGAGACGCGGCCCTTCTCGACCGCGGCCTCGTCGCAGAAATGCGTCCGCGCCGGCGGCAAGCATAACGACCTCGACAACGTCGGCTACACCGCCCGCCACCACACCTTCTTCGAGATGCTCGGCAATTTCTCGTTCGGCGACTATTTCAAGGACCAGGCGATCACCCACGCCTGGACCTTGCTGACCAAGGAATGGGGCCTGTCGCCGGACCGGCTGACCGCCACCGTCTACCATACCGACGACGAGGCGTTCGACCTGTGGAAGAAGATCGCCGGGCTGCCCGAAAGCCGGATCATCCGGATCGCGACCAAGGACAATTTCTGGGCGATGGGCGACAGCGGCCCGTGCGGGCCCTGCTCCGAGATCTTCTACGACCATGGCGACCATATCCCCGGCGGCCCGCCCGGCTCGCCGGACGAGGACGGCGACCGCTTCGTCGAGATCTGGAACCTCGTCTTCATGCAGTACGAGCAGGAGGACAATGAGATCGTCCGCGACCTGCCCAAGCCGTCGATCGACACCGGCATGGGGCTGGAGCGGATCGCCGCGGTCATGCAGGGCGTCCACGACAATTACGACACCGACACCTTCAAGGCGCTGATCGCCGCCTCGAGCGCGCTCACCCACAATTCCCACACCGCCGACACCAAGGCGAGCCACAGGGTCATCGCCGACCATCTGCGCGCCTCCGGCTTTCTCGTCGCGGACGGGGTGCTGCCGGCCAACGAAGGCAGGGGCTATGTGCTGAGGCGGATCATGCGCCGGGCGATGCGCCACGCCCATCTGCTCGGCAGCACCGAGCCGCTGATGCACCGGCTGGTGCCCTCGCTGGTTGCCGAGATGGGCGCCGCCTATCCCGAGCTCGTTCGGGCCCAGCCGCTGATCGAGGAGACTTTGAAGCTCGAGGAGACCCGCTTCCGCCAGACCCTCGCCAACGGCCTAAGGCTACTCGACGAGGCGACCGGCTCGATGGGGCCCGGCGGCACGCTTCCCGGCGAGGTCGCGTTCAAGCTCTACGACACTTACGGCTTCCCCTACGACCTCACCGAGGACGCGCTCCGCGCCCAGGGCTTCGGAGTCGACCGCGCCGGCTTCGACTCCGCCATGGAGCGCCAGAAGGCCGCCGCCCGGGCCGCCTGGAAAGGCTCCGGTCAGAAGGCGTCGGAGGACGTCTGGTTCGATATCGCCGAGGCGAACGGCTCGACCGAATTCACCGGCTATGCCGGCCACGAGGGCGAGGGCATCGTCATCGCACTGGTCAGGGATGGGGCCCGCGTCGAGCGCGCCGGCGCCGGGGACAAGGTCGCGATCCTCACCAACCAGACGCCCTTCTACGGCGAGAGCGGCGGCCAGATGGGCGACACTGGCAGGATCGCCAGCGACAAGGGTCTCGACGCCGAGGTCGAGGACACGTCGAAGCCGCTCGGCCGCCTCCATGCCCACCATGTCGTCGTCAGGGCCGGCGAGGTCGCGGTGGGCGACGCCGTCCACCTCTCGGTCGACGCCGAGCGGCGCGGCCGGGTGCGGGCCAACCACAGCGCAACCCATCTGCTCCACGCCGCGCTCCGCCACCGCCTCGGCGGCCACGTCACCCAGAAGGGCAGCCTCGTCGCCCCGCACTATTTCCGCTTCGACTTCTCGCATCCCAAGGCTCTGACCCGCGAGGACATCGCCGCTGTCGAGGAGGAGGTGAACCGTCACATCCGCGAGAATGAGGCGGTCACCACCCGGCTGATGAGCCCGGACGAGGCGATCGAGGCGGGCGCGATGGCCCTGTTCGGCGAGAAATATGGCGACGAGGTCCGGGTCCTGTCGATGGGACGGGGCGGCCCAGAAATCTTGGAGGGGGCGAGCTATTCGGTCGAATTGTGCGGCGGCACCCACGTCTCGGCGCTCGGCGACATCCAGCTGTTCAAGATCGTCTCGGAGAGCGCCGTCGCCTCCGGAGTCCGCCGGATCGAGGCTCTCACCGGCGAGGCCGCGCGCCGCTGGCTGACCGAGCGGGAGAACCGCCTCCGCGAGGCCGCCGCGACGCTCAAGGCTTCGCCGGAGGAGGTGCCGGCGCGAGTGGTGGCCCTGCTCGAGGACCGCCGCCGCCTCGAGCGCGAGCTCGCCGAGGCGAAGAAGGCGCTGGCGATGGGCGGCGGGACGAGGGCGGAGGCGCAGGGGCCGGAGCAGGTCGGCGGCCACGCCTTCATTGGCCAGGTGCTCGACGGCATGGACCCCAAGGGGCTGCGCGGCCTGGTCGACGAGGCGAAGACGCGCGTCGGCTCGGGGGTGGTCGCGCTGGTGGCGGTCAACGACGGCCGCGCGACGGTCGCGGTCGGGGTCACCGACGATCTCACCGCCAGCCGCAGCGCCGTCGATCTCGTCCGCAAGGCGGTCGAGGCGGTCGGCGGCCAGGGTGGCGGCGGGCGTCCCGACATGGCGCAGGGCGGCGGTCCGGACGGATCGAAGGCCGCGGCGGCGATCGAGGCGGTGAAGAAGGCGCTGAGCGGAGAGGTTGTTCCGGCCTAGGAACCGTTCGCCCCGAGCGAAGTCGAGGGGCCCTTTCGCGCGACGCCGAGAATCCCTTGCCTCGGCTGCGCTCGGCGGGGTGTCTCGACTTCGCTCGACACGAACGGAGTTCTAAGCCGCGTCGCTTGCTTCGGCCGCAGGCGGCTCCAGGCCGAAGACGCTGCGGCCGCCATATGAGTGCGAAAGCCGCCGCTCCTCCGCCATCACCGCCTCGAACGAAGGGCCTCCGACGTGCGCCTCGAGGCGCCGGGCCTGCTCGTCCAGCCGGCGGATCGCTCCCAGCTTCTCGTCCCGCCCCAGCTTCGCGTGCCCGACCGCCGACTTCAGCACCGAGATCGTGCGGTCATAGACCCTGATCGGCACCGGGAACGGATGACGGTCCTTGCCGCCGTGGGCGAGCGAGAAGCGGGCCGGGTCGGCGAAGCGGCAGGGGGCGCCGTGGATCACCTCGGCGACCATGGCGAGGGAGCGGACGGTGCGGGCGCCGACCCCGGGGACAAGCAGAAGCTCGGGGAAATCGCGCGGCCCCGCTTCGGCGGCGGCGGCGAGCGTTCCGTGCAGGCGGCGGAGGATGACATCCTTCGGGCGGACGTCGTGATGGCTGGAGAGGGCGAGGTGGGGCTGGAGCGGCTCGGCCGCCGGGGCGCGCTCCAGCGCCGCCATCTCATGGGCGAGGCGGTCCGGCCCGAGCTCGATGAGCAGCTCGAGCTGGGCGCGGCGCGAGGCGTCGGCGCGGCGGTCGGCGAGGTTGACGATCTCGCCCTGCCGGCGCCCCTCGATCGCGGCGTGGGGGGAGTCGACGAAGCTCTTCAGGCCATCGGACAGCCAGTGGTAGCGCCGCGCCGTCCGGCTGGCGCCGTTCATGCCCTGCTGGACCACCGCCCACTTGCCGTCGTCGGCCACGACGAAGCCGTGCAGATAGAGGTCGAAGCCGTCCTGGACGGCGGCGCTGTCGACCTTGGCGACGAGCCGGCTCGCTTGCGCCAGGGCGATTCCATCGAAGCCGGCGCGTTCGCCGGCGGCGGCCAGCTCGGCCGGAGTCGCGCGCGAGTGCCGCCCGCGCCCGCCGCACACCTGCAGGCCGAGCTCGCCCGCCCTCGGGTTGAGGCCGCGCTTGAGGGCACCGATGACGCTGGTGGTGATTCCCGATGAATGCCACTCCATCCCCATCACCGCTCCGAACGACTGGAACCAGAAGGGATGGGCGAGCCGGGCGAGGAAGGCGTCGCGGCCGTCGTGATGGACGATCGCCTCGGCGATCACCGTTCCGAGCCGCGTCATGCGCTCGCCGAGCCACGCCGGCACCCGGCCGCCGTGAAGCGGAAGGTCGGCGGAGCCGGATCTCTTGGCCATGTTCAAACCTCCGAACGAAGGAAGAACGTTAGCAGCGGCGATGCCGCACTTAAACCCCTCTTCCTGAAGGCGAGAGGGATCTACCTCGGCTTCAGCACATCCCTCAGTCGCCGCCGTTCCAGCACCGGCTCCTCACTGAGCTCGCCGAGCTCCATGATCTCCTTGCGAAGCTCGGCCCGCTTCTCGTGGATCGAGGCGATGACCGGCCCCATCGCCATGCCCAGGTCGACGAGCACCGCCTCGGACAGCTGCAGAGAGGATTCGAGAGTCTCCGGCACGGCGTCGGTGGCTCCGGCGCGGTAGAGTTCGGCGGCGTGGGCGGCGTCGCGGGCGCGGGCGACGATGGTGAGGCCGGGGCACCAGGCGCGGACCTTCTTGGTGACCCGAACGCTCAGCACGGGATCGTCCATCGTGAGGACGAGGGCGGTGGCGTGGCCCAGGTTGAGCCGGTCCATGAACTCGGCCCGCGCAACGTCTCCATAGACGATCGGGGTTCCTTCCTTGCGGCAGGCGGCGACGGTGTCGATGCTGGAGTCGACCGCCAGGTAGCGGCGGCCGTGGGCGGTCAGCATCTCGGCCACCAGGCGGCCGACCCGGCCGAAGCCGATGATCACGACCGCGGCCTCCTCGCCGCGGCCGAGCGCCGGCGACTCCTCCTCCGACTGGATGTCCACCCGGCGCGCCGCCATCTGGCCGAGCTTGGCGAGCAGCGGCGTGAGGGTGAGGCCGACGGCGGTCACGATCTGCCAGAAGGCGGCCGTCTCCGGGCGAATCAGCTGCGCCGCGGCGGCGGCCGCAAGGACGATCAGGGTGGTCTCGGAAGGGGAGGCCATGATCAGCCCGGCTTCGGCGGCGACGGCCCGGCGGGCGCCGTTGAGGCGCAGGAGCAGGCCCGTGACGAGCGCCTTGAGAAGCACGATTCCGATCACCGCGAGCGCGATCGTGCCCCAGTTGGCGGCGACGAGGCGCACGTCGACGCTCATTCCCACTGTGATCAGGAAGATTCCGAGGGCGAGGCCGCGGAACGGCGCCGTGATCACCTCGACCTCGCTTCGATAGTCGGTCTCGGCGATCAGGATTCCCGCCAGCACGGCCCCCATCAGCGGCGACAGGCCGACCGCGGTCGTCGCGAGGCTGGCGACGATCACGACCAGCAGGCTCGCCGCCAGGAACAGCTCGGGGCTCTTCGTCCGAGCCGCCTGCGCGAACAGGCGGGGCAGCAGCAATCGCCCGAGCACCAGCATCGCGGCGACCACCGCCGCCCCGAGGAGCAAGGTGTTGACCAGCCCGCCGAAACCGCCCGCCGCGGCATAAGGCGCCATCGCCCCGAGCGCGAAGATGATCGGCACGATCGCCAGATCCTCGAACAGCAGCATCGCCAGCGCCGAGCGGCCGACCGGGCTGGTGGTGCCGACCAAAGGCAGGACGAGCGCGGTTGACGACAGCGCGAGGGCGAGGCCGAGCGCGATCGAGCCGCTCCAGCTCTGGCCGAAGCCGTGCAGCGTCAGACCGATGAAAAAGGCGCAGACCAGAAGCTCCGCCGCGCCGACGCCGAACACCAGCCGGCGCATCGTCCACAGTCGCCGGAACGACAGCTCGAGCCCGATCGCGAACAGGAGGAGAACGATGCCGAACTCGGCGAACGGCTCGACGGCCTCGGGATTGGAGATGGTGACGTAGTTGAGCCATGGGAGCCGGTCCGCCATGGCGCCGAGGCCGGCCGGCCCGACCAGCAGGCCGACGAGAATGAAGCCGATCACCGGGCTGATCCGGAAGCGGGCGAAGGCGGGGATCACCACCCCGGCCGCGCCGAGGATGACGAGGGCGTCGCTGAAGCCGGAAGTCTGGAATTCGCCGTGCATCTTGCCTTTATGCAGGAACGCCGGCCATTGTCAGCCATGGTCGGGGGACAAAAGGACCTGTGCATCGTCGGCGGCGGGCCGGCCGGAATGGTCGCGGGCCTGCTCTTCGCCCGTGCCGGGGTGCCGGTGACGGTGCTCGAAAAGCATGGCGACTTCCTCCGCGACTTCCGCGGCGACACCGTCCACCCCTCGACCCTGCGGATCTTCTCCGAGCTCGGACTGCTCGACCGGCTGCTCGAGCGGCCGCATGACAAGGTGCGCAGCATCGGCGCCTGGGTCGGCGACCGCGAGCTCGAGATCGCCGATTTCTCCGGGTTCGACCGCCGCTGGAACTTCGTCGCGATGATGCCGCAATGGCATTTCCTCGATTTCGTCGCCGACGAGGCGCGCCGCTATCCGCATTTCAACCTCGAGATGAACGCGGAGGGGTTCGGGCTGGTGCGGCGGGAGGGGAGGGTGACCGGAGTCCGTTACCGCTCGGGCGGCGAAGAACGCGAGCTGGCCGCCTCGCTGGTCATCGCGTCGGACGGCCGCCGCTCGGTGCTTCGCGAGGAGGCGCGGCTGCCGCTGCGCTCGTTCGGAGCGCCGATGGACGTGTTCTGGTTCCGGATCCCCAAGCCGAGGGCGGCGGAGAACGAGTCGACCGGAGTCATCGTCGCCGGCCGGATCATGGCCCTGATCGACCGCGGCGATTACTGGCAATGCGCCTACGTCTTCGCGAAGGGCACCGCCGACGAGGTGCGCGGTCGCGGGCTGGAGCGCTTCCGGGCCGACGTCGCCGCCACCGCCCGCCATATCCCGCTCGACGTGGCGGCGATATCGAGCTGGGACGACGTCAAGCTGCTCACCGTCGCGCTCGACCGGCTCGAGCGCTGGCACGACGCCGGGCTGCTCGTCATCGGCGACGCCGCCCATGCCATGTCGCCGATCGGCGGCGTCGGCATCAACGTCGCGGTTCAGGACGCCGTCGCCGCCGCCAACGTCCTCGCCGGCCCGATGGCGGCGGGAGCGGACCTCGATGCACTGCTGCCCAAGGTCCAGGAACGGCGGCTGCCGGCGGTGCGGATGATCCAGGGCTTCCAGGACATTGCCCAGCGGCGGGTCGTCAGCCGCCTCCTCGAACGGCGGGAGGGGCCGCTGAAGCCGGCGCTGGCACTTCGGCTGTTCGACCGCTTCCGCTGGCTGCGCCGGCTGCCGGCGGCGTTCATCGGCTTCGGCTACAAGGCCGAGCATGTGCGCTCGCCAGGGGCCTGAGCGCAGCCATGGCGCCGTGGCCGCTTCTACCCTACTAACCTAGGTTAGCGATTCGCCTGCGCCGCCTCGCACCCGCGGCCGCTGCGTCGGCGCGCTGACGGGGGGTATTATGAAAATGTTTCGGATGTCGCGCCGGGCCTTTGGCGTGGCAGCTCTCGGCGCGTTGCTGACACTCCCCGGCTTCGCCGCCTCGGGGCAGAGCCCGCCCCCGCGCCCGGGAATCGTCTATGCGGTCAACCAGACCGGCGACCTGCTCTGGTACCGTCACGACGGCCGCCGCGACGGAACCTTCAAATGGGCGTCGAACGAAGGCCGCAGGGTCGGCGTGGGCTGGGGCGGAGCCAAGCGCGTCTTCTCCGGCGGCAACGGCGTGATCTATGCGATCGGCGCCGACGGCGGCCTGCTCTGGTACCGCCACGACGGCCGCGCCGACGGAAGCTTCAGCTGGCTCTCGAACGAGGGGCGCAAGGTCGGCGTGGGCTGGGGCGACGCGAAGCACGTCTTCGCGGCCGACGACGGAATCATCTACGCGATCAACCCGGCGGGCGACCTGCTCTGGTACCGTCACGACGGGCGCGGCGACGGAAGCTTCAAATGGGCGTCGAACACGGGAAGCAAGGTCGGAGTCGGCTGGGGTGACGCCAGGAAGGTCTTCGCCGGCGGCGACGGCATCATCTACGTGATCGACTCGAAGGGCGACCTGCTCTGGTACCGCCACGACGGCCGTCACGACGGAAGCTTCAGATGGGCCTCCAACACGGGACGCAAGGTCGGCTCGGGCTGGGGCGACGCGAGCCAGGTCTTCTACGGCGGCGACGGCCTCATCTACGCGATCAACGCGGCGGGCGACCTGCTCTGGTACCGCCACACCGGACGCAACGACGGAAGCTTCGCCTGGACCTCGAACGAAGGCCGCAAGGTGGGGGCCGGCTGGGGAGGCCTGAAGCAAGCGTTCGGGGGCTGAGTCCTGTTGCCTCCCCATCGGCGGAGCCGATGGGGAGGGGGACCACCCGAAGGGTGGTGGAGGGGTAGCTGGCGCAGAGTTCGAGGATTTCGCGCGAACTCGTTGAGTCCGCGCTATTTACCCCTCCACCATGCTTCGCATGGTCCCCCTCCCCATCTTAGGATGGGGAGGCAGAACCAGCCATCGCCTTCTCGAGATTGGCCCTGATCGCCTCGAAGAATTGCTCGGTCGTCATCCAGCTTTGCTCGGGGCCGATCAGGATGGCGAGATCCTTGGTCATCTTGCCTTCCTCGACCGTCTCGACGCAGACCCGCTCGAGCGTCTCGGCGAAACGGGTCACTTCCGGCGTGTCGTCGAACTTGCCGCGGAACTTCAGGCCGCCCGTCCAGGCGAAGATCGAGGCGATCGGATTGGTCGAGGTCGCCTTGCCCTGCTGGTGCATGCGGTAGTGGCGGGTGACGGTGCCGTGGGCCGCCTCCGCCTCGACGATCTTGCCGTCGGGAGTCATCAGGATCGACGTCATCAGGCCGAGCGATCCGAAGCCCTGAGCGACCAGGTCCGACTGGACGTCGCCGTCGTAATTCTTGCAGGCCCAGACGAACTTGCCGCTCCACTTGAGGGCGGAGGCGACCAGGTCGTCGATCAGCCGGTGCTGATATTCGATCTTCGCCTCGTCGAACCGCGGCTTGAATTCGCTTTCGAAAATTTCCTCGAAGATATCCTTGAAGCGGCCGTCATAGGCCTTGAGGATGGTGTTCTTGGTCGACAGGTAGACCGGCCACTGGCGCTCCAGCCCGTAATTGAAGCAGGCCCGGGCGAAGTCACGGATCGACTCGTCGAGATTGTACATGCCCATCGCCACGCCGGCGGAGGGGAAGTCGAACACCTCATGCTCGATGACCTGGCCGTCGGTGCCTTCCCACCGCACGGTGAACTTGCCGGGGCCCGGCACGAGGAAGTCGGTCGCCTTGTACTGGTCGCCGAAAGCATGGCGGCCGATGACGATCGGATCGGTCCAGCCGGGGATCAGGCGCGGCACGTTCTGGATGACGATCGGCTCGCGGAAGACGACCCCGCCCAGGATGTTGCGGATCGTGCCGTTGGGCGACTTCCACATCTTCTTGAGGCCGAACTCCTCGACACGGGCCTCGTCGGGGGTGATCGTCGCGCATTTGACGCCGACGCCATGCTGCCTGATCGCCTCGGCGGATTCGACCGTCACCCGATCGTCGGTGGCGTCGCGATTCTCCATACCGAGGTCGAAATAGAGCAATTCGACGTCGAGATAGGGGAGGATCAGCCGCTCGCGGATCCATTGCCAGATGATGCGGGTCATCTCGTCCCCGTCCAGCTCCACGACGGGGTTCTTCACCTTGATCTTGGCCATTCGGCGCGCGCTTTCCGTTGATGTCGTTGTCGGGCGCGGCTCTAGGCGGGGACGAGGCTCTAATCAACAACGGTACGCGGCGCGTGTCGGTTGTAACGCCGGGCACCCGAGCCTAAAGGCGACGCCATGACCTCCCTCGAAAAACCGGACCTGGTCACCAGCACCGTCCGCTACCGCACGCCCAACGTGCATCCCGAAGGACGCAAGTTCGTCGTCATCGCCGCGGCGATCGCCCTGTTCTTCTGGCTGGTGGTCGACTGGGACTGGCTCGGCTGGATCTTCGCCGGCCTGACCTTGTGGGTCGCCGCCTTCTTCCGCGATCCGATCCGCACCACTCCGAAGGGCGAGGGGCTGATCGTCGCTCCGGCCGACGGCATGGTGACGATGATCGCGACGGTGCCGCCGCCGCCGGAGCTCGCCGGCGAGGACGGGCTTCCGCCCGGCCCCTGCATCCGGGTTTCGATCTTCATGTCGGTGTTCGACGTCCACATCAACCGCTCGCCGATCGCCGGCGAGATCAAGCGCGTGGTCTATATCGCCGGCAAGTTCCTCAACGCCGATCTCGACAAGGCGAGCGAGGACAATGAGCGCCAGCATTTCCTGGTCGAGGGCCGCGACGGCCTGAGGATCGGCTTCACCCAGATCGCCGGGCTGGTGGCGCGGCGGATCGTGCCTTGGGTCAAGGCCGGCGACTATGTCGCGTCCGGCCAGCGGGTCGGGCTGATTCGCTTCGGAAGCCGGGTCGACGTCTATCTGCCCGCCGGCACCTCGTCGCAGGTGCTGCTCGGCCAGCGCACCATCGCCGGCGAGACGATCGTCGCCAAGGCTGGGGTCTCAGAGGCGCTGGAGGGCGTCGCCCAGTGAAGGCGCCGGTCGAGCGGCGGGGAATCCCGCTGCGCGCCGTCGTCCCCAATGCGGTGACGGCCATGGCCCTGTGCTCGGGCCTGTCGGGGATCCGCTTCGCCATCGCCGAGAAATGGGACGTGGCGATCGCCATGATCATGCTGGCGGCCGTTCTCGACGGCATGGACGGCCAGATCGCGCGGATGCTGAACGGCTCGAGCCGGTTCGGCGCCGAGCTCGATTCGCTGTCCGACGTGATCGCCTTCGGGGTCTCGCCGGCGGTCATCCTGCATCTGTGGTCGCTTCAATATTGGCCGCGCTTCGGCTGGGTCTTCGCCCTTGCCTATGCGGTCTGCATGGCGCTGCGCCTCGCCCGCTTCAACGCCCGAATCGACGTCGAGGACCAGCCGCACAAATCGGCCGGATTCCTCACCGGAGTGCCGGCGCCGGCGGGAGCCGCACTGCTGCTTCTGCCGATCCTGCTGTGGCTGGCCAGCGACCGGCAGTGGAACTGGCTGCAGGATTACCGGCTGGTGGCGCCGTGGGCCGCGGCGATCGCCTTCCTGGTGATATCGAGCCTCGCGACTTATTCGTCGACGTCGTTCCGGCTGCGCCGGCGCGTCCGGCTCGAGGCCATCGTCTTCATCGCGATCGTCGGGGGGGCGCTTCTGACCGCGCCGTGGGAAACCTTGAGCGTATTGGCGCTGCTCTATCTGGCGGCGATCCCGTTCAGCATCCTGAGCTACGGGCGGGTCAAAGCGCAGCGCGCCGGCGCATCGCGCTCGCCGGAGCAGCCGCCGGCGGCGTAGCCGCTCCGAGCTCGCCCTTCAGAGCGAGCAGGATTTCGCGCCAGTTCATCCGCACCGTCATGTGAATCGCCACGAGGGCGACGAGCAAGGCGAGGGTGAAGAAGAGCGCGGCAGCCAGGTAAGTCACAGCTTATCCCCTTACTTATCCACAGCCGCTGAACGCGCCGCCGCGGGCTTTGATCCATTATAGCTTTGAAACTTCATCATGTTCATGATTTGTTTCGGCTGTCAAGGCCGCTGGCCGAAGCGGTATCGCTCTTTTCGTGTCGGCGCGTGTCCGACCGATGCCGCAAAGGGGGGAAGTTGGTGTCAATTGTGTCAATCACCCGGACGTCGCCGCTGGAGCCGCGAACAAAGGTGGCCGCGGCTTTTGCTTCAGCAGTGCGTCAGCATCGATTCCGGCTCACCGGAACGAGGCTTAACCGGGCCAGGCGGAAAAATCGATCCACACCGAATTGCCGGACGAAGCGGCCGATCCGACGGTGACCAAAGAAAAAGCCCCAGCCCTTTCGGGCCGGGGCTCTGCGGTGTCGGCGGGAGGGGGGAGGGGATGCCGATCACCGCGGGGGGGGGGGTGAGGGCAGAACGTCGACCCCGCCCAAGGGTTCCCCAAAAAATTCAGCGGTGCAGGATTTTGGTTCAAATAAACGAAGCGCCCCGGAATGCGTGCCGAGGCGCTTCGCCGACAGCTGCCGTTGCAGGCGACTATCTCCCGTCCCCGACTCCTCCATAGCGCAGATTGGCGATTCGGAAAAGCGGTCCCGCAACCGCGTCGCCGGATCCCGTCGAGCCTTTGTCGGGGCATCTCAATGGCATCGGCAATTGGTATATCTTCGGTCTGGACAGCCGCTGCGCGCCACGCCAATCTTCAGTCTGGGGCAGAACGATGGGGTGAGTCGAGTACTCATCCCGCTCTCGGTTGGGGGGAACAATCGAGATTGCTTGGGGAGATAGTGCCGGGACATCCGGCGCGAGCAGTTCCTGTCCGTGTTCACTGGAAATGCTTGCGCTCGACCGTCCCTGCCATCGCAAATCGAGGGGAGGCTAATATGAGCTGGGACGAGATCATCAAAGGCACGAGCGGCAGCGACATCATCAATGGTGGCAGCGGCGACGACTTCCTTCAGGGCCGGGCGGGCGGCGATTTCCTCGACGGCGGCGACGGCAACGACCAGCTCCAGGGCAATGAAGGCGACGATTATATTCGCGGCGGCGCCGGCAACGATTACATCCACGGCGGCATCGGCACCGACACAGCCGTCTATTCGGGCTCAGTCAAGGATTACGCCTACAGCCGCCCGGGCAACAGCAACACGGAATTCTTCATCAACCACACCGGCGGGAGCATGATTGACGGCTACGACCGTCTCATCTCCATCGAGCGGCTGATCTTCGCCGACGCGGTGATCGACCTCACCCAGAACAACGCGCCGATCGCGTTCAACGACACCGCCTCGACCGACGAGGACAACGGCGTCTCGGGCAATGTTCTCACCAACGATTTCGACTGGGAGGGCGACGCGATGACCGCGGCGCCGGGCACCTTCAACGGCGTCTACGGCACGCTCACCCTGAACGCCGACGGCAGCTACACCTACACTCCCTACGCCTCGACCCAGTCGCTGGCGCTCGGGCAGAACGTGACGGACAGCTTCAATTATATCGTCTCCGACGGCAGCCTCGGCGACACCGGCACGCTCACCGTCACCATCGCCGGGCGCAACGATGCCCCGGTGGCCAATCCGGACACCGCGACCACCGGCGAGAACAGCTCCGTCACGGTCGATGTGCTGGGTAACGATACCGATGTCGACAACGGCGCGGCTCTCACCGTCACCGCCGCCTCTGCGCCGGCGGGCCAGGGCAGCGCCTCGATCGTCGCCAACCAGGTCGTATTCGACCCGGGCACCGACTTCGATCATCTCGACGACGGCGAGACCGCCAGCGTCGTCGTCAGCTACACCATCGCCGACGAGCATGGCGCGACGTCGAGCTCGACGCTCACCGTCACCGTCAACGGCGCCAACGACGCCCCGGTGGCCCTCGACGACGCCGCCTCCACGACCGAGGACGCCGCCGTCGCCGGCAACGTGCTCGCCAACGATACCGACGTCGATGTCGAGACCCTGACGGTGACGAACCCCGGGGTCTATGTCGGCGCCTACGGCACTCTCACGCTGGCCGCCGACGGAAGCTACACCTACACGCCCGGTGCGGCGGCGCAGGGGCTCGACGACGGCGAGACGGCGCAGGACGTCTTCTCCTACACGGCCTCCGACGGCACCGCTTCCGATTCGGCCACGCTCAGCGTGACGGTCAACGGTGCGAACGACGCGCCGGTGGCGAACGACGATTCCGCGTCGACCACCGAGAACGCCGTCGAAGTCACCGGCAACGTGCTCGACAACGACACCGACGCCGACGGCGAGCCTCTGACGGTGGCCGACCCGGGCACCTATGTCGGCACCTACGGCACCTTGGTCATCGCCGCCGACGGCAGCTACACCTACACCCCCGGAGCGGGCGCGCAGGCCCTCGATGTCGGCGAATCGGCGCAGGACGTCTTCACCTACACCGCCTCCGACGGAACCGCCTCCGACACGGCATCGCTCACCGTCACGGTCACCGGGCTCAACGACGCCCCCGTGGCGAACAACGATACCAACGAAACCGACGAGAACAGCCCCGTCTCCGGCAATGTGCTCGCCAACGACACCGACGTCGACGGCGAGCCGCTGACGGTGAGCACCCCGGGCACGTACAACGGCTTCTGGGGAACCCTCGTTCTCGCGGCCAACGGCAGCTACACCTATACGCCCAATGCCATCGCCGCGTTGCTCAACAACGGCCAGTCGGCGGTCGACGTCTTCAGCTACACCGCCTCGGACGGCACCGCCTCCGACGGCGCGAGCATCACCATCACGATCAACGGCCTCAGCGGCGTCCCGAACGCCGTCGACGACTCCGCCTCCACCACCGAGACCGGCAGCGTCTCGGGCAACGTGCTCACCAACGACACCGACCCCGAGAACGACCCGCTGGTCGTGACGAACCCCGGCACCTACGTCGGAACCTACGGCACCCTGACCCTGAACGCCGACGGCAGCTACACCTATGAGGCCGACGCGGCCACGAACGGGCTCGCCGCCGGCCAGGCGGTGCAGGACGTCTTCGCCTACACCGCGTCCGATGGCGGCGCCTCGGATTCGGCGAGTCTCACCGTCACTGTAACCGGCACCAACGACGCGCCGACGATCACCGGCGGCGACTTCAGCGGCAGCGTCTCCGAGCTGCCCGACGGCGCCCCGGGCGAGGGCACCACGATCCACTCCGACAGCGGCGACGTCACGTTCAACGACGTCGACCTGATCGACACCCACAGCGCCAGCGTCACGCCCCAGGGCGCCTTCTATCTCGGCACGTTCAGCCTTGATCCGGTCGATCAGCCGGCCGACAGCGTCGGCTGGGACTTCACCGTTTCCGACGCCGCTCTGGAAGGCCTCAGCGAGGGCGAGGTCCGGGTCCAGACCTATACGATCCAGGTTTCGGACGGCAACGGCGGCACCGCCAGCCAGAACGTCACCATCACCATCACCGGCGCCGGAGTCGGAGTCGGGCCGCAGAGCGTCTGGTACATCGACAACAGCGCCGTCGGCAGCACCAATGTCGGAACCGAGGCCAATCCGTTCACCTCGATCGCCGCGTTCAACGCCGCGCAGGGCGCGCTGGGCGGGCCGCAGGACGGGCATACCGTCCGACTGCTCGCGGGCACCGGCACCGGGATCTACGCCGAGGCGGACGGGATCAACCTGCTCAACGGCCAGATCCTGATCGGCGAGGCCACCGGCGCCGTCCGGCCGACCATCGAGGCGGCAGCCGGCGACGGCATCAACGTCGCCCAGAACAACAATGTCTCGGGCGTCGACATCGGCAACACCAGCGGCGCCGACATCGCGGACAGCGGCGGCAGCGTCGGCAACCTCGTCATCTCCGACGTGGCCAGCTCGGGCACCGGCCAGATCATCGAAGTCGACCAGGGCGGCACTCTCGACGTCACCCTGAACAGCGCCGAATCGCTCTCCTCGTCGGGCGGCGCGGTCGACCTCAACGGGGTCGGCGGCAGCTTCACCGTCACCGGAGCGACGACCATCGCCGGCGCGACCGGGGCCGGTGTCGACGTCACTTCCGGAATCAACCTGGCGGTCGATTTCCAGGGCGGGCTGACCGCCTCGACCGGAGCCTCCAATGCCGTCAACTTCTCCGGCAACATGGGGTCGAGCTCGCTCGACGTCGCCGGGCTGAGCCTGACGACGACCACCGGCACCGCACTCAACGTCACCAACGGCGGGACGGTCAACGTCACCGGCACCGGCAACACGATCGCGACCACCGGCGGCACCGCCGTCAACATCGCCTTCGCCACCATCGGGTCGGGTGGAGTGACTCTGGAAAGCGTCTCGTCGCTGGGCGGAAGCGGCACCGGGATCATCCTCAACAGCGCCGGATCCGGCGGTTTCAGCGTCACCGGCACCGGCTCGGTGGCCGGCTCGGGCGGGACGATATCCTTCAAGACCGGCGCGAACGGCAACGGCTTCCAGGGAGCCGGAGCCTTCGTCAACGCCACCTCGAACGTGTCGCTTGCCAACATGGCGATCACCGGCAATGCGAACGGCGGCGTGATCGGCACCAACGTCACCGACTTCACGCTGACCGACTCGACCCTGACCGGCAACGGCAGCTCCGCCACCGAAGGCGCCGTCTACCTGACCGGCCTGACCGGAACCTCGGCGCTGCTCGGCAACGTCATCGGCGGGTCGAGCGGGGACAATGTCCACATCGTCCAGACCGGCGGCAGCCTCGATCTCACCTTCGCCGACAGTGCCGACGACCAGGCGATCATGGGCTCGGTCAACAACGTCACCGGCAACGATTCGGTGTTCGTCCAGACCACCGGAAGCGCCTCTCTGACGCTCACCGTGGACGGGGTCGACTTCCAGGGCGCCAGGGACGATCTGCTGCAGGTCCTTGCCGAAGACTCGTCGACGCAGGACCTGACGATCGTCAACAACGGCTTCCACAACCTCCAGGCCGGAGTAGGCGGCGGCGTCAACCTCGGCGGCGGCGGCGCGGGCTCGAACATCGACGTCAGCTTCGCGGTCGAAGGCAACAGCTTCACCGGCGCCGACGGCACCGCGCTTGCGGTTCTCTACGCCCAACAGGCGGGCGCGGTGAACGGCAACATCGAGGGCAATACGATCGGCGTCGACGACGGAGTCGCCACCGCGCAGGGGTCGGCCACCGGCTCCGGCATCCTGGCGAGCCTCGAGAAGAGCCCGGGCGCCGGCGACGCCAGCTTCGCGGTCAGCATCGTCGACAACGATGTCCACGACGTGGATTCCGGCTTCGGCATCTTCCTCCGCTCGGGCGGCGGCGACGCCGTCGACTCGGCGGTGCTGGAGGCGACCGTCTCGGGCAATGTGGTCGACGAGTTCGGCGACTTCGCTTTCGCCGCTTTGTACGCGCTGGTCGGAAGCACCGCCTTGTCCGGCGACTTCGCGGCGCTCGGCCTCGATCTCGGCGACAACGTCTTCGACCTGTCCGACGCCGACTTCGGCAGCAACGCCGTCTTCCTCGACCAGCTGTCGAGCGACGCCCACTATTACTTCCCCGGCTATTCGGGATCGGGGAATGGCGAGTTCTCCGCCACGCCCGGAACGGCCAGCGTCGATCTGGACGCTTTCTGGACGGCCGCCGGCAACACGTTCACCAACGGCGCGTTCCCAAGCTTCCCCGGCGGGGTGGATGCCAGCATCATCGGCGGTGCGACCGGGGACGCCTTCGTCCACCCGGTCTGGCCCTAGGCCCGGTTTCAGGCGGCGCCCGTCGCATCGTTGGGCGCCGCCACCGCCTTCGATTCCGGCGATTCGCGCTGCCTGAGCCAGATCGAGAGGACGATCAGGACGGCGGTGGAGAGAAACTCGCTCTGCCAGTTCTGGAAGCTTTCGAACCAGAGCTGCGGCCCGCCGAGATAGGCGAGGGGTCCGACCGCCGCCTCGCCATGCTGCTTCGCCTCCGCCGCCGCGGCCGCCGCGCTGTTGCTCCAGTGGAGCAGGAAGGAGAGCAGGAACAGCGCGAACAGGGCGGTTCCGAGCGAGCGGGCGTAGAGAGCCCGAGCCAGCCGGCCGGCGCTGAGGATCTTCGGAGCGCCCGGATCGCGCGACTGCCGCTCGAGACCGGAATCGCGCGGCGGATCGTCGGGATCGCGCGATTCCGCGGAGCCGCGCTGGATCAGCATCGCCGTCAGCACGACATAGGCGGACATCTGCAGGAACTCGCTCTCCCAATTCTCGAACACCGAGGAGAGGAAGGCGGGGTCGACCAGATAGGCGCCGAGCGAGATCGCCTCTCCGCCGTGGCGCAGCAGCTCCTCATTCTCGACGTGCCAGCCGGCGATCCACTGGCCGAGGATGGTGACCAGGAACAGCGCCAGCAGAACGATCGTCAGGCCGTTGTTCTTGAACAGCTTCGCCATCTCGGCCTCCGTCGTTTGCGAACGACTCAATGCAGCGCATCCGGACTTTGTTCCGGGTCCGAAAGGTCCCGGCGAGGCGGCGCGTCAGGTCTCGCCGGTGAAGCGCTTCACCTTGACCGGCAGCTTCTTGCCCTTGGTCCGGCGCGACGGGATCTGGATCGGGTTCTTCTTCTTCCATTCGGCCCAGGTCATCGGCCCGTCCGGAGTATCGATCAGCTCGTCATCCAGCGACATGGCCGCTCTCCGCCAGTGGGGCGGCCTTTATCGTCGAAACCGCCTCGACTTGCCATCCCTGCCCGACTTCGCAGGCACATGCTTGAGCCCGTTCCACGCCTCCCCTAAACGGACCGGGTGAGGGGCGAGATGCAGGCAAGCGGCGCTCAGCGCGTATCGATCGTCGGCGAGCGGGCGCCGATCTTCTGGGGCGCGTGCGCAGCGATCGCGCTCGGAGTGCTGCTCCATTTCCCGATGCTCGCCATGGCCCATCGCATGGGCAACCGCCTGGCCGGAATGCCGATGGAGGCCGAGGGGTGGATCGGCATGGCGCTGATCGCGATCGGCGTGCCCGCCGCGATCTTCGGCGCTCTGCCCCGCCACCGGGTGCCGCACGGCGCGCAGGCCGGCACCAGCTACGAGGCGCCCGATTCGACCCCGCTCAACCGCTGGCACGCCGGAGTCCTGCTGGTGCTGATCCTCGGCCTCGTCATCGACGTGATGAAGCCGGCGACCCTCGGCTTCGTGCTGCCCGGGATGCGCTCGGAATATGGCATCGACCGAAGCACCGTCGCCTGGTTCCCGTTCACCGCCCTCGTCGGAACGACGATCGGCTCGTTCGTCTGGGGCTGGCTCGCCGACGTCTATGGGCGCCGGGTCTCGATCCTGCTGTCGACCATATTGTTCGTCTCGACCTCGATGTGCGGAGCGATGCCGCTGTTCCAGCTGAACCTGCTGATGTGCTTCCTGATGGGCTGCTCGGCCGGTGGCATGCTGCCGGTCGTCTACACCCTGCTGGCAGAGATCATGCCGCCCCGCCACCGCTCGTGGGTACTGGTGCTGGTCGGCGGCACCGGCCTGGTCGGCGGCTATCTCGCCGCCAGCGCCGCCGCCCATGCGTTCGAGCCCGTGTTCGGCTGGCGGGTGCTGTGGCTGCAGGGCTTCCCGACCGGGCTGTTCCTGCTCGCGCTCGCCTTCCTGATCCCCGAATCGCCGCGCTTCCTCGCCGAGCAGGGGCGCCAGGCCGAGCTCGCCCGGATGCGCGAGCGTTTCGGGATCGTGCCGCGCTCGCGCGCACCGGCGCCGCCCGACGCCGAGGTCGCGGCGCGCCGGCACGGGCGGTTGACCTTCGCCCTGGTCATCACCGCTCTGGCGTGGAGCTTCGTCAATTTCGGGCTTCTGCTGTGGCTTCCCAGCGACCTCCAGGCGCGCGGCTACAGCTCGGCGCTGGCGAGCGGGATCCTCGCCAGCTCGGCGCTGATCGCGCTTCCGACGATCCTCGTCGCCGCCTGGACCTACAGCCGGTTGAGCAGCAAATGGACCTTGGTGGGCACAGTCCTGCTCACCCTCGCCGGCCTCGCCGGAGCATTGCTGCCGGCGCCGGTCCTGTCCTGGCCGCCCTTGCTGGTCGCGGTGATCGCCATGCTGATCGTCGGAACGAACGGCATGATCGCCGTGCTCCTGCCCTATGCGGCGGAAAATTATCCGCTCGGAATCCGCGGCCGCGCCACCGGCCTCGTCGCCGGAGCGAGCAAGTTCGGCGGGGTAGCCGTCCAGGGCTTCGCCTTGCTCGGCTTCATCCCGACGCTGGGCGGCGCCGCTCTTGCCCTGGTGGTGCCGATGGGCGTTTCCGCCGCTCTCGTCGCCTGGGCGGGACGCGAGACTCGCGGCCGCAGCCTTCGCGAGCTCGAAGCTTCGGCATGACCATCCGGGTGGCGCTGATCGGCCGCGGCATGGCCGGGACCGTCTTCCACGCGCCGCTGATCCGGGCTCTCCCCGCCTTCGAGCTGGCGGCGATCGCCGGCGCCGCCGATGCCGCCGAGGCGATCGCCTCGCCGGCGATCGACCTCGTCGTCGTCGCGACTCCCAACCTCACCCACTATCCGCTCGCCGCGGCGGCGCTCGAGGCGGGCAAGCACGTCGTCGTCGACAAGCCGTTCGCCGTCACCGTCGCCGAGGCCGACGCTCTGATCGCCCTGGCGGCGGCGAAGCGGCGGATCCTGACCGTCTTCCACAACCGCCGCTGGGACGGCGACTTCCTGACCGCCCGGTCGCTGGTCGAATCGGGCCGTCTCGGCGATATCCGGCTGTTCGAGGCGCATTGGGACCGCTTCCGACCGGTTCCGAAGCCGGGCTGGCGCGAGGAGCCGGCCGAGGGCGCCGGGCTGCTCTGGGACCTCGGCCCGCATCTGATCGACCAGGCCCTGGTCCTGTTCGGCCGGCCGGACGGCGTCTCCGCCGACGTCGCCGTCCAGCGCCCGGGCGCCCGCGCCGACGACTATTTCGACCTGACCCTGCGCTACGGGGCGATGCGGGCGAGGCTCTCCGCCTCGACCCTCGTCGCCGAGCCGAGGCCGCGCTTCGCGATCCACGGCTCGGCGGGGAGCTTCGTCAAATACGGTCTCGACCCGCAGGAGGAGGCGCTCAGGCGCGGAATCGTGCCGCTCTATCCCGGCTTCTGTCGCGAAGCCTCGCCGAGCGACGGGATCATCGCCCGAGCCGACGGCGGCCGCGAGCCGGTCGCGACCCGGCCCGGCCGCTATCTCGCTTTCTACGAAGGCGTCGCAGCCTCGATCGCCGGGGTGGCGCCGCCGCCCGTCGACCCGGCCGACGCCCGCCAGGGCCTCGAAATCATCGCCGCCGCTTACTCCGGCGCTTGACCTTGCCGGCCGGTCTGGCAGGAGCGTGCCGATGGCCGCAAGCGAACCGATCAGCGTCTGGGACGTCGGAGCCGAGCTCGGCGAGGGGCCGGTCTGGGTCGACAATGCCTTGTGGTTCACCGACATCAAGGGCCGCAGGATCCACCGCTACGAGCCGTCCACGGGCGCGCGCCGAAGCTGGGACTCGCCCGAGCAGGTCGGCTTCGTCCTCCCGGCGCGGGGCGGCGGCTTCGTCGCCGGCCTGGAGAGCGGCCTCCACCGCTTCGACGCGAAGGACGGAAGCTTCGAGCCGATCGTGCAGGTCGAGCCCGAGCGGCCCGGCAACCGCCTCAACGACGGGGTCGTCGATCCCTCCGGACGGCTCTGGTTCGGAACGATGGACAATGGCGAGGGCGAAAAGACGGGGGCCTTCTACCGTTTCGAGCGCGGTGCCGTCCGTCCGACCGGCCTCGACGGGATAGCCATCACCAACGGCCCGGCGCTGTCGCCCGACGGCCGCATCCTCTACTATGTCGACACCCGCGGCGGAGTCATACGCGCCGCCGACGTCGCCGCGGACGGCGGGCTCGGACCGTCGCGGCCCTTCGTCAGGATCGACCCGGCCGACGGCCACCCCGACGGCCCGACCGTCGACTCCGAGGGCTGCCTGTGGATCGCCCTGTTCGCCGGCTGGGAAGCCTGGCGCTTCTCGCCCGCCGGCGAGCGCATCGACCGGGTCCGCTTCCCCGTCGCCAACATCACCAAGCTCGCCTTCGGCGGCGACGACCTGCGCACCGTCTATGCGACGACGGCGCGCCTGCACCTGAAGCCCGAGGCGCTGGCGGAGCAGCCGCGGGCCGGGGATCTGTTCGAGTTCCGGGCCGACGTCCCGGGCGTGGCCTGCCCGCTCATCGCGCTGTGATCCGGCGCGAAGGGGCCTCGAGCCAGGCCTTCATCTGCGCGATCTCGCGTTCCTGCGCGGCGACGACGTCGGTGGCCAGCCGCCGCACTTCCGGGTCGCGCCCGTAGCGCAGGGCGACCCGCGCCATCGCGGTCGCCCCTTCGTGATGCGGGATCATTCCGCGCATGAAATCGGCATCGGCATCGCCCGTATAGGGCTGGCTCATGCCCTCCATCATGGCGTCGTGCGCTGCCTTGTAGGCGATCGTCGAGGGCGCCTGCGGCCCCACCGCGGCGGCGTGGGCCGCGTGCGCCGGGGGCGCCGGCGCGTGCATCCCGGCCGGCCCGAGCCCGAGCGCGGCCACGGTCATCCACAGCGCCATCGCGATCATCATCAGATTCTCGGTCAGCGAGACGAAGCCCAGCGGGACGTTGCTCGAGCCGCCGACGCAGGCGCATTTCAGCTCGCGCCGGTCGACATAGACCGCCTTGAACACCGAGGCCGCGCCGATCGTGCCGATGAACAGGGCGACCGGGACCGACAGCCAGGTCAGCACGCCGGCGACCATCAGGAGGCCCGCCAGCCCTTCGGCGAACGGATAGACGTAGGAGTAAGGGACCCATCGCCGGGCGAGCAGGTCGTAGTTGAGGAACATGGTCGCGAAGGCCTCGACGTTCTGAAGCTTGAGCAGGGCGAGGACGACCATGGAGAAGCCGACGAACCATTCGGCGGCGCGCGGGGTGAAGGGGCTGCCGGTCACGGCCTGGCTCACCGCCATGGCCAGCAAAGCGGTCATCGCGAACAAGGCGAGGACCGGCCGGTAGCTGGTCGCCCCCGGGTCCGCGACGCGCTTGCCGAGGAAGCGGCGGAGGTCGTCATAGCCGCCGATGCGCCAGTCGCCGATGAAGATCTGCGGAGTCGTCGCGACTCCATGTTCGGCCTTGAACGCGTCGGTCGCCTCGCGCGTCGTCAGGTGGCGATCGTCGACCTCGTAGCCGGACCGCTTCAGCAGGTCCCTGGCCTTGAGGCCGTAGGGGCAGACATGGTGGGGCATCACCATGCGGTACATCAGGGCCTTCTTCGCCGGCTGGGGAGGGTTGGACATATCCGACATCTCACGTCTCCTGTGAACGAGTCGGCGCCTATATAGGTCCCGTACCATGGTACGGAGTCAAGGCCCCGGCGGCTCTTTCTCAGAATCCGTTGGCGACGAACCAGGCGACCGCTCCGACGGCGGTCGCTGAAAGCAGCAGGGCGGCGCTGAGCAGGCCGACGGCCCGGGTCGCCACGGACGCGGCGATCGCGGCCTTGCTGAAGCTGTTGACGGCGGTCGCCAGCAGGATCCCGTTCGCCGCGGCCGCCACCTGGCCGGTCCCGGCGGCGAGCCGGCCGTTGGCGATGATGACGGAATCGGCGTCGACGAGTCCGGTGATCCCGGACACGACGAGGACACCGCCCGAGCCGAACTGGTCGGCCGCCCAGCGCGTGCCGAGGGTGACCACGGCAAGGACCGCGGCGAAGAACAGCGCCGGACGAAGCTCGAACGGATTGCCGACTGCCCGGTCGAGGCCGCCCTCCGACGCGTTCGGGCTCGTCCACCACAGCAGGGCGGTCAGGGCGGCCCCGGCGACCAGCGCCGCGCCGATCGGCCAGGCGAGGGCCGGCATCAGCGCCGGGGCGACCACGGCCGAGAGCAACAGCACCCGGCAGAACATGACGAGCGTCGCCACGGTGATCGCGGCCGCCGATGCGCGCGGGTCGAGCTCCTGCTGCTGCGAGAGCCGGGCGAGCGCCAGGGTCACCGCCGTCGACGACACCAGCCCGCCGAACGCCGCCGTCAGCACCAGCCCGTGCCGGGCACCGAGCAGGCGGGTCGCCCAATAGCCGGCGAAGGACAGGCCCGAGAGCAACACGACCATGAAGCCGATGCTGTAGGGGTTGAGCGCCTCGTACGGGCCATAGCCTCGGTTCGGCAGCAGCGGCAGGAGGACGGCGGCGAGCACGAGGAACCGGAGCACCGCGTGGAGCTCGCTCGAGTCCAGCGCCGCCACGCCCTGGTGGAGCGGGCGGCGGGCGGCGAGGAGAATGGCGCCGATCACCGCCATGGCCGCCGCCGGCGCGGGGCTTCCGGCCGCGGCCAGCGCGGCGAGCGCCGCCGTGGCGAGCCCGGCGACCTCGGTGGTGGCTCCGACGTCGCGGCGCAGCCTTGCTTCGGCGGTGTAGGCCGCGGTGAGGATCAGCGCCGCTCCGACCAGGACCGCCGCGGCGAACCAGGCATGACCCATCCTCAGGCCGAGGCCAGCGGCGCAGCCGGCGATGGCTAGCAGTCCGAAGGTCCTCAGGCCCGCCGCCTGGGCCTCCGGATTTTCCCGCCGGATCATCCACTGCCGCTCGAGGCCGATGATCAGGCCGATGCCGATGCCGACGGCCAGGTCGCGGTAGAGCTGCAGGGACAGGAGAGTCGATTCGTCCATTTTCCAACCAGTGCCACGTCTCTATTATACGAACCGAGGTATCGGACCGCGCTGCGGCGTTGGATCAGGGAGGTCCACGACGACCTGATCGACATAGCACCAGCCCCAGCCTTCCGGCGGATCGTAGCCTTCGATGATGGGGTGGCCGCTGGCCTGGAAGTGCGCCGTCGCGTGGCGGTTGGGCGAATCATCGCAGCAGCCGACATGGCCGCAGCTCCGGCACAGCCGCAGATGCACCCACCAGCCGCCCCACTCCAGGCACTCCTCGCATCCCAGGGAGCCGGGAGTGACCGGGTTGACGGTCGCTTCGTGCCTACAGGTGCCCGGCATCGCCTGTCCCCCGCCCGCAAGCCGGCTTCTAACCTTCTTCCTCGAACTGCACCGCCACGTCCCCGTTCGCCGAGAGCCGGACCCGGTCGCCCTCGACCTCGGCGACGAGGCCGAGGGAAATATAATGGTGGTGCCCTTCATGCGAGCCCTGGCCGCTGTCGACTTTCGTCAGCTTGATTCGGGAGTCCTCGACACGGTCGACGGTGCCGAGGTGCACGCCGTCGGCGCCGATGACTTCCATTCCCTCGTTGATCGCGTCGGTCCGGCTCACGGCGGGTTCCTCTTCTCTTCAGGGTTGAGCGGGTACGAAGCGCCGTACCCAGGCGGCGAAAGCGACGAGATAGCGGCCGAGATATTGCTCGGTCGCGGGGTCGGTGAGCTTGCCCTGCGGGTCGAACTTCTCGTGCGCCTTGAACACGAGCAGTTCGGGCTGGGGCATGCAGAAGCTGTTGGTGAACTCGAACGCCTGCCGGAGCTGGCTCTGACCCCGGGCGGAGCCGGTGATCCCCGGCGAGGCGCCGATGATGCCCACCGGCTTGCCCCCGAGCGGCGCCGCGCCGGGCGGCCGCGACGCCCAGTCGACCGCATTCTTCATCACCGCCGGAACGCCGTGATTATATTCCGGGGTCGCCATCAGCACGCCGTCGGCGGCCGCGATCGCCTGCTTCAGGCGCGCGACGGCGGGCGGGTCGCCCTCGGCCTCGACGTCGCCATTGTAGAGCGGCACTTCGGCCAGATCGAAGATGGCGATCGCCATTCCGTCCGGCGCGAGCTCCCCGGCCGAGCGCAGCAAGGCCCGGTTGTAGGAGCCGCGGCGCAGGCTGCCGGCGATGCCGAGGATCGAAAGATCCGCCATCAGGCCGGCACCGGCACGGGCTCGGCGGCGGCCGCGGCCGGCGCGTTCGCCAGATAGGCGTGGAGCGCAGCCACGACCTGGGCGCCGTCGCCGACCGCGGCGGCGACCCGCTTGACCGAGTCGGCGCGAACGTCGCCGACCGCGAAGACTCCGGGGCGGCTGGTCTCGAGCGGCAGGCAGCCGGCCCTCGCTTCGGGCCCGGTGAGGACGAAGCCGCGCGGGTCGAGCTTCAGGCCGGAGCCGTGGAGCCAGTCGGTATTGGGCTCGGCACCGATGAACAGGAACAGGTGGCGGCAGGCGCGGCGAGTCTCCGCCCCGGATCCGCGCGAGCGCCAGCAAATCGCCTCGAGCGCCCGATCCCGGCCCTCCAGCGCCGCGACCTCGGCGTCGGAGACGAGATCGACGTTGGGCAGGTTGGCGATCCGCTCGACCAGATAGGCCGACATCGTCTCGGCGAGGGGGCGGCGGGCGACAAGCGTGACCCGGCGGGCATGGCTCGCCAGGAAGACGACCGCCTGGCCGGCCGAATTGCCGCCTCCGACAAGGGCGACCTCCTGCCCCGCGGCGAGCTTCGCCTCCAGCGGCGAGGCCCAGTAATGGACCGAGGAGCCCTCGAAATCCTCGAGATTGGAAATGTGGAGGCGGCGGTAACGGGCGCCGGTCGCGAGCACGATGGCGCGGGCCCGGATCCGCTCGCCGTCGGCGAGGCTCAGGCGACGGTCGTCGCCCTCGTCGCATTCGAGCTTCACCGCCTCGTCGGGGATCGCCATCTCGACTCCGAACTTCTGCGCCTGGTTGAAGGCCCGGGCCATCAGCGCCATTCCGGAGATGCCGGTCGGGAAGCCGAGATAATTCTCGATCCGCGCCGAGGCGCCGGCCTGGCCGCCGAACGCGCGGCAGTCGAGCACCAGGACGCTCAGCCCTTCGGAAGCCGCGTAGACCGCGGTGGCGAGGCCGGCCGGGCCGGCTCCGATCACGGCGACGTCGAAGACCCGGTCGGGGTCGATCGGACCGACCAGGCCGAGGCAGCGGGCGAGGCAGGCCTCGGTCGGGTTGCGAAGCAGCTGGCCGCCCGGGCAGAGCACGATCGGAAGCTCTTCCGGAGCGACGTGGAAGCGCTCGACCAGGGCGCGGGCGTCGAAGTCGACGTCCGCGTCGAGCCTCTGGTGGGGATGGCCGTTGCGCGACAGATAGCCTTCGAGCCGGAGGAGGTCGGCGCTTCCTTCGCGGCCGACCAATATCGGCCCGCCGGTGCCGGTCTCGATCAGCCCCACCCGCCTCAGGATGAGGGCGCGCATGATCCGCTCGCCCACCTCCGCCTCGGCGACGAGCAGCGCCCGAAGCCGCTCCGGCGGAATCACCACCGCCTCCACCGGCCCTCGCGCCTGGGCGTCGACGAGCGCCGGCTGACCGGACAATTGGGCGAGCTCGCCGAGGAACGCGCCGGCAGCGTGGGTGACGATGAGCTCGCCCGCCGCGCCGTCGCGGCCGTGCCGGCGGATGTCCACCTCGCCGGCCAGGATCAGGCTGAGGCCGTGGCCGCTCTCGCCGCTTCGAATCAGCATCTCGCCGGGCGCATAGAGGCGCCGGCTCCCGAATCGGCCGAGACGCTCGATCTCGGCGGGCTCGAGCAGGGGGTACATGTGCGCGCGCCGGCTTTCATAGATCGGCGAGCTCATCTCGGCCCTGGGCGTCGGTTCGACCATCGTCAGGGTCTAGGGCCTCCGGCGGCTCAAGGCGAGCGGGCATCGGCTCATGCCGCGGCAGGATTCTATCCGCGATGCGGTCTGGTGGGAGGTGGTGGACGCACCAGGGCTCGAACCTGGGACCCGCTGATTAAGAGCGGGACAAGGGGTCATTCCAAGGCGTCCCACGATCTTTTCAGACCAATAGCTTAGCCGCTATTCTTTCCATCAACTTCCCAGAGCGTCCCGGGCAAGTGCTACCTTAGGTAGCGGCTTTCCGTCCGGACCCGCTGATCAAAGAGGCGCCAAGCCATGTCCAAGGTAGCACCGCCCGAACCCGTCATCCTCACGGACGCGAAGATTCGCGATCTCCGCCGGCCAAGATCCGGTCAGATCGAGGTGCGCGACAAGTCCGTGCCCGGCCTTCGCGTCCGCGTCGGCACGTCGGGGACGAAGTCGTTCGTGCTGCGCAAGCGCGTCGCGGGCAAGTACCGGAACATCGCCCTCGGACGCTTTTCGGAACGCTTCGGCCTCTCCGACGCACGCAAGAAGGCCCGGCAGCTACTCTCGGATATCGAATCCAAGGCCGATCCGCTCGCCGCCCTGCCGCAGCCGCGGAGGCGCTCCGCCGCTGCTCTAACGATCAATGCCCTATGGCCCGGGTTCAAGGCGTCGAAGGCGCACCTGCGGTCGGTCGGCGAGATCGAGCGCGTGTTCAAGCGGCACATCCTGCCGGAGTTCGGCGACCGGGCGGCCGACCAGATCACACGCAGCGAAATCACTCGGCTAATCGACGAGATCGCCAGGAGCACACCCGTGATGGCCCGAAACACGCTCGGCTACCTTTCGTCCTTCTACGGCTGGGCGATGCCGCGCCTGGACCACCTGCAGGCCAATCCGTGCCGCGACGCGGGCCGCCCGCCCGCGCCGAAGGCGAGAGACCGAGTGCTAAGCGAAGAGGAGATCGGCGCGCTCTGGCACGTGCTCGAAGGGGAGGGGAAACCGTTCGGCCCCGCCATCAAACTGCTCCTCCTGACGGGGCAGCGTCGCAACGAGGTGTTCGACGCGGATCGGAGGGAGTTCGACTTGGGAGCGAAGCTCTGGACGATCTCGCGCGAGCGGGCAAAGAACGGGGCCACGCACCTGGTGCCGCTCGCCCCCGCGGCCTTGGAGATCGTGAAGGGCTTGATGAAGGACCAGCGAAGCGAGAAGCTGATGCCGGCGCGCGGCAACTGGGACATGAGCCCGAGCGGGTTCAGCAAAGCCATGCGGCGCATCAGGGAGTCGCTCGAGGAGGAGATCGGGCGTCCGGTTCCGCACTGGACGCTGCACGATCTACGGCGGACGCTCGCGACGGGATTGCAACGCCTCGGAGTGCGGCTCGAGGTGACCGAGGCGGTCCTGAACCACCTCTCCGGATCGAGATCGGGAATTGTAGGTGTCTACCAACGCCATAATTACTTCCACGAGAAGAAGTCGGCTTTGGCGGCTTGGGAACGGGAGGTGAAGCGCCTCGCGCGACTGCGCAAAGCGAAAGGGCGGATGGCGCCTACCGCGCTGGCGGCCTGAACGGCCGATAATAGCCGTTTCCAGGCTGAGCGCGCTAGGGCGTCGATACCTGCAAGCTGCCGTTCGCGAGCACCTGCGCTCGACCAGCTTTTATGCGCCAATATCGCCCGCCCGCTCAGCATCGATCTTGTAATAATGGTATGGCGGATACCATCTTGTTGGTACGCCGTGTTCTGCCACTGTTCCGCCGCCACGTTAGGATCGCCCATGAAGGACAGCTATGATCGATCGATGAGGCTGCAGTGTCCCACCTGTGGCGGCGAGAGCTTCGAGCAGGAGGACGACAAGCCCGACGTTCGTTGCGTCAGATGTGACCGGTTGATGACCAAGGATGAATTGCGAGAGGCCAACGGCCCTCGCATCGAAGCCGAGGTTGAGGAGCTCAAGGCCGACCTTCTGAAAGACGTCAAGGCCGACTTCTCCAAGATGTTCAAGAAATGGAAGTGACGGTCAGTGACCTGGTTGCCGTCGCAGCGCTGGGGCTGTCGGCGTTCGCGCTCTGGCGCCAGCGTAAGAGCGAGGTTCTAACTCGCCGCCTGAACCAGCTGCTCATCCAGAAAGAGACTGGCGAGACGGTCGCGGCGAAGAAAGGCGAGTTGTTCGCGAACTTCGTCAAGATCGGCAAATCCTCCTATCAGTACCGGATCTACAATCGCGGCAAGGGCACGGCTCGGAACATCCGGTTCGAGGTTCTGGATGGCGACGACCTGTTCCACACGGGCGACATGAATGGGAAGTTCCCCTACCCGTCTCTCGAAAGCCTCCAGGCAATCAACCTGGGAGTCCGGGTCCATCTGCAGTCGACCAGGCGGGCCACCGTCAAGCTGACTTGGGATGACGATGCCGGCGGCGGCGAGAAGACGATCACCGACGACGTATTTTGAAATCTACGGAGCGAGAAGATGGAACTGCGCTTTCACCTGAGCGGATCAGTGCTCTACTTGACCAAGGCCGACAGCGTTCCGAGTGTCGGTTCGGTCGTCCGAATCCAGACGAACGGCTACAAGAAGGGGCTGCATGCGGGCTCGATCATCGAAGTGCCGGTCACCACCAACGACCCTCCTGAGTGGGACTTTACCGAAGGGCGTGAGCCCATCGTCTTCATCAACCTCAACGGCTACACGGTCATTCAGGAAGGTCCGGCGCCCGACGACGATTGACCGTAATCGTCCGCCGGACTGCGGCCTGAGCGGTCGCCATTGGCCCCAAGCCGGCATTCCGCCCGATTCTGGAGCTTCCCCTCAGAGTCGTTAAGCTATCCCCGCCTGACAAGATGGGGGAGGGGACGCAACGGTAAGCACCTAATCAATGGCGGAAACGAGCGTCCTCCGGCAAGGCTCGTTTGACGGCGAGCTGCATTGGTGCCGGCTGCACTTTAACGTTGCACCTTATCTGTACGTCGCGGGCTAGTCGGCCGGTTCGGATCTGCACGGCTACCGCCTCACCGCGGAGGCAGGACGCGCCGACGGCTTCATAGGTTTTGATCGCATCCTTCATCGGGTCGGTGTCCGCTATCCTTGAGATCGAAGGCGTGTCGCCCAACGGGCCGCACGTACCGCGTGTGGTGATGAACAAGCGGCCCGAGTTCTCGCCCGCCCCCCCGAAGCTTCCACAAGCCGACAGCGCCAGGGCGCGCAGCACCGTGAACCGAAGTGAGAAGGGCGTTGGCTCGCTCGCATCCACTGAGGCGCCAAGGTCGGCCGCCTGCTTGGCGACGGCCTGCCATGACACGCCCTCGTCGATCAGCGAGCCGACCAACGGCGAAACTTCGGGCGCAAGATCGGAAACAGCGGTCCGGAAATCCTGGAGCGAATAAGCGCTCGATTCTTTGCCCGCGATCATCCGGCGCCAAAGCGAGAAACCGTCGCGAGCTCCGGCAGACGACGTGCGAACTCCCAGATCGGCCAACCACAGCACGGTCGCGCCGCAAAAATAGCGCAAGCGTGCGTCGCCCTCGGACAGGCTCCGCAAGGGCCGCTCCCCGAGGAAGATCGCACAAGCTTGCAGGGAAGCTTCCACGCTTTGATTGACTGACGTCTCGCGCGGCCACAGCTCCGCCATGGCAAGCCACGAAAAATATTCGGCCGAACCTTCGTGGAGCCAGGCTTCGCTAGCCGACACATCGCCAGTCCTGTGATTCCAGGCGTGAAACAACTCATGCGACAAGAGCGCAGTGTATCGGCTCCTTAGGCTCATCGACTTCTCGGCCGGTCTAAAGCGAAGCAAGATCACGCCGTTGGAAGTAACGTCGCCGCGGAATGGCCATCGAGCATCGCCTTCCAGCGCGGGAACATAGGACACGACGAGTATGGGAGGGCGGGAAGGAGCACGCCCAAGCCGATCCGAATAAAAAGCAATAAGGGAGTTCGCCCTGCTGAGAACGTCCGCTTTCAGGGCTTGAGGCGTGTTCGTCGAGACGAGGGAATCCATAACGGCCCCCTCCTGCACTCTGCCGCCGACGATCAGGAATCCGCCTTCGGCTCGAAGCCGGTCTACCCGCTTGCCTCCTATGCGTATTTGTGCGGACGGGTTGGAGCGAGGAAGCAGGTAGGGCGCGAAGACCAGGAAGCCACGCCCCTCTATCCGGGTAAGCAAGGGATACCGGGCATCCCAGTCCTTTGTATCTGCCGAAATGAGAAGGCTTGCCCGCTTGAAGGGGCGCGAACCGATTATCGCCCCCTCATGATAGGTGATTGAGGGATCGCCGGGCTGAAGATGGATTCCCGAGGACGGGAGCGACTCGGTCCCAATCAGCAATCGCGATGTCGGCCGCTCTAAATCGTAAGTGACCCGCACGCCGGTTGCAGTTGCATTGAACGAGACCGCCGCACCCTGCGCCCGCGCCGCCGCGGGCAAGCAGACCAGGAGCGCAGCCATGCTCGCGACAAGCACTCCGACTGCGAATCTGACAGCAATCATCCTCATTTCCCGCAATTGAAACAATATCCTTAAAAAAGATATTCGCTTGTCTTGCATGCCCTTGCGTTCCGTGCCAGCTTGAAAGAGTCAGTGGGGGAATCATCATGACTTCGAGGAAAGAAGAACTGAGCCGGGTACTCGTGGATGAGGCCGCGAGGGCGAAAGGCGTGTCTCCGCTCGCGGCCCGGTTGCTCGGTGACGATGAACTGGACTGGATCAGCGGCGCGGGCACCCATGGCCAAACCGGAGGGTCCTATTCGATGCAGTCCGGGAACAGCAGCTATACCCAGACCGGGGGATCATTCGCGCAGGGCTCGACCGGCTCCTACTACCAGGGTTTCGGCGACGTGACGCAAGACCAGTTTGGCGGCGAATAGCCTCTAATTCGTAATTGCAAACCGTGGGGGCACGGGCGTGGGGATCGTGGAGAAGCTTGACGCCGATCGGGTCGGTCCCAAGCCTCGCGTCCGGCGGGACTCGACTGCGCCGGCCGAGCACCGGCCTGCTATCCGCACCGTCGAGATAATCCTCAAGGTCGCCGAACGCTGCAACCTCGTCTGTTCCTATTGCTATTATTTCTTCGCGGGTGATCAGAGCTATCGGTCGAGGCCGCCCCGAATCTCGAGCGAAGTCGTCGAGAGGCTCGCGAGCTTTCTCGCCGACGGGGTGCGCGATCTCGACCTGCCGTCGGTCAAGATCGTCTTCCATGGGGGAGAACCCCTCCTCCTTAGAAAAGCGGACTTCGAACAAGCTTGCGAGATCCTGAGGGCGAGCCTGCAGCGGGCCACCTCTCTCGAGCTCAGCGTTCAGACCAACGGAGTCCTGCTCGATGCCGAATGGATTGAGATCTTTCGCCGGCAAGGCGTCACTGTCGGAATCAGCATCGATGGCGACCAGGAGATCAACGATCGCTTTCGCGTCGATCGCCGCGGCAGAGGCAGCCACTCTCGAATCGTCGAGGGGATCAGGCTTCTGAAGGACGCCGCAATTGACTCGCCATGGCTGGAGCCTGGCCTTCTGACCGTCCTAAACGCCGGCAACGACATCGCTCGAATCTACCGCCACTTCGTCGACGAGCTTGGAGCGAAGTCGGTTGCAACGCTTCTCCCCGATTGCAGCCGCGACGACGGTATCCCCAACGGTCGGACCGCAGAGGAATATGGCAAGATCCTGTGCGATCTTTTCGACATGTGGGTCGCGAACACCGAGGTGAAACAGCGGGAGATGCATCGCCTCCTCGCTCACTTCCAAAAGTCGAAGAAGGGGATTTGGCAGGGCCGCCGCAACCCGGTGGTCGTCGTACAGTCCGACGGAGCACTGTCCATGGACGATTCCTACGTTCCGGCTCAGGCTTGGCGCGAGAGGATGCCGGCGGGTAGCATCTTTGCCGATACGCTGGCGGACTGGCTCTGGAGCGAGGCCTATTGCGAGCTCGACGGCCACTATGAACGGCTCCCGGGCGGGTGCACGGAGTGCGTCTGGCGGAACGTGTGCAGGGGCGGTGATCTAGAGAATCGCTACTCGCGAGAGCGTAGCTTCGACAATCCCTCCATCTTCTGTGAGGGCCTCAAGCTCTTCTACCTCCATGTCACACGTCATCTCGCTCGCAACGGTTATCCCGTCGACGAGATATTCGCGCGGCTGGAGATCTGACCGGGAGTTCGCCGAAGATGCGAATGGAACGATTTGAGCCCAAGGACCTGTTCCGGGCCGAGGCGATCGAAGGCCGCAGGTACCGGCTTTCCGGCGATACGCTGCTTCGAACGCCGCTGATGACCTTGCCGGTGACCTTACTTGCGATCGGCCTGGTCGTGGCGGCGTCGGTGGCCATGGCGGTTCTTCCGTTCAGCCGGGAATATCGGGCGGCCGGCTGGCTTGCGCCGGAAGCGGGGGTGGTCGACGTCCGAAGCTCCACGGCCGGAATCGCCACGGCGGTCTACGTGGCGGAAGGGGCCCGGGTGCGAGCGGGTGACGCAATCGCGACCATCAGCACGGACAATCGCCTCGAAGCGGGCGGAAGCGTCCAGGGCGCACTCATCGGGGCGTCCCGGGACACGGCCGACCTGCTGAACCTGCGAGAGCGCACGCTGAACGCGGCGCATCAGTCCACCTCCTCTGCCGGCCGGGCCGCCCTGGCGTCGTTGGAGGAGGATCGGGCCAGACTCCAGGCCGTCGTCTCGCTGAAGCGCCGCGAGGTGGCCGCCAAAAAGGCCCAGGCCGAAGAATATGAAAAGCTGGTGCAGCGAGGGTTCGGTTCCGGTTTGGAACGGCAGCGCCGGCAGTCGGACCTGACAGCTGCCGAACAGGGTGTGATCGAGGCGGAGATGCGGGTCTCGGCGCTCGCCCGGGAAATCGGAGACCTGCGCAACAAACTGGTCGAGAATGAGGAAAGCCACGCTCTGGCGATCAACGAACTTCGCCAGCAGCGGCTGGGTGCGTCATCTCAGCTGGTCGAGGCCGCGGCGCGCAAGGGCAGCCGAATCACCGCGCCAGCGGCCGGCGTCGTCGGCCGCCTTTCCGTCAGGGTCGGCCAGACTGTGGACCCCGCCGCTCCGCTGCTGACGATCGTTCCTCCGGGGCCGCTTGAGGTCGCGCTGCTCGCGCCCGCGCAAAGTTCCGGCCTTCCCGAAGCAGGATCACGAGCGCGCATCCTCGTCGATGCCTTTCCCTTCCGGCGCTACGGAGCGCTCAGGGGATATGTGAAATCCGTTTCCCGAAGCACCACCGTCCCAGACGATTCAAGCCAGTCGGTCGGCGTTAAGGTCCCCTATTTCGTGGTGAGAGTGGTCCTCGATCCGCAGCAGTCGGGACGTATCTCGCGCGCAGACCTCAAGCCGGGGATGACCGTCGAGGGCCGGCTGGAGCTGGAGAAACGGTCTGTTCTCAGCTGGCTCTTGCCGCAGATTTAGGACGCCATCATGCCGAAGCTCGAGCTCGTCCGCCAGACAGAGGTGACCGAATGCGGTCTGGCCTGCCTCGCCATGCTGGCGTGTTTCCACGGCCACGACGTCAATCTGGCCGGCTTGCGCGCGCGGTTCGGGACTTCTTCGCGGGGGGTCACTCTCCGCACGGTGATCAAGATCGCCTCCGAGCTCGGACTTGCCTCCCGAGCGGTACGGGTCGGTCTGGAGGCCCTCAAGCACGTCCACCTTCCGGCGATGATCCATTGGGATCTCGACCATTTCGTCGTTCTCGAGAGCGTCACCAAGGATTCCGTCGTCGTCTTCGATCCCGCGACCGGCGTGAGGCGCTACTCTTACGCCGAGGCCTCCGGACGCTTTACCGGAATCGCTTTGGAAGTGTCTCCCGTCGAGGACCACAGCCCGATCAAGGAAACCGCGCCTCGCCTCAAGCTGCGGGATCTGGCCCGCGGAATTCCCACTTTCTGGGGGGCGGTCGGGCAGGTGGCCGCCCTCACCTTGCTGCTCCAGCTGATCTATTTGGCGCCGCCGATCGTGATCCAGAATGTCGTCGACAAGGCGCTCCCCAGCTCCGACCTGGGCCTGCTGGGCATTCTCGGTCTCGCGTACGCGTTCGTACTCGGGCTCGCCGTCATCTGCGACGCCCTGAACGCCTGGGTCTCGCTCCAGTTCGGGCAAAGCATCGCCTATTCCACGATGCGCCGGATCTTCGCTCATATGCTGCGCCTCCCCGTCCAATGGTTCGAATCGCGAGGCACGGGAGACGTTCTCGCGAAGGTACAATCCCATCGTCCGATCCAGGAGCTATTCATTACGACGATCCCGCTCATGCTGAGCGACGCGGTGGTGGTCGCCACTACGGGTATCGTGATCACCTTTTACAGCCTGACGCTCAGCCTGATCGTGTTCGGTTTCCTCGCCGCGACCGCGCTGGTCACCATCCTCTTCTATCCTCGGCTCGTGAAGCGGGAGGAGGAGGCGATCGCCGCGTCGATCGCCGAACATGGCTATCTCGTCGATACCTTGCGCTCGATCCGGGTCATCCGCTCCTTCGGGGCGGAGCCCGAGCGCGAGGCCGTGTGGCACAATCAATTCGCCAATGTGGTCAATACCGGCGTCCGGAGCGGGAAGCTTCGAATCTACCTGCGCGCAACCCAGGGTTTGCTCAACGCCGTTCAGACGGTGCTGGTCGTGTTCCTCGCCGCGCGAATGATCATGACCGATCCAGCCTTCACGGTGGGGATGCTGATCGCCTTTCTATTCTTCCGTCAGAGCCTGGTCGACAAGGCGAACTCGTTGATCCAGCGGATCACCACCCTCCACCTTTCGAAGCTGCATCTGGAGCGCCTCTCCGACATTCTGCTGGCCGAGCCGGAGCCTCGGCTCGCGGGTCAATCTTCGGGGCCCGATGACGACGTCAAAGGCGAAATCCAGCTCACCAACGTCTGGATGCGCTACGGGCCCGAGGATCGGCCCGTGGTGCGCGAGGCCACTTTGCGGATCGAGGCCGGCGAGTTCGTCGCCATCGTGGGGCCGACCGGCGGTGGAAAGTCCAGCCTCGTGAAGCTGATGGCCGGTTTGGCAGAGCATTATTCGGGCGAGATACTGGTCGACGGCATTCCGATCGAGCAGCGGGGCCGAGCGAGCTGGCGCGAGCATGTCGCCATCGTCGCCCAGGACGATACCCTCATGTCAGGGACGGTGGCGGACAACATCTCCTTCTTCGACCCGGATCTAGACATGGACAAGGTGAAGAGGGCGGCGACGATGGCGGCGGTCGCAACGGACATCGATCGAATGCCGATGCGCTACTGGACCTGGGTGGGGGATATGGGCTCCGCGCTGTCTGGCGGGCAACGGCAGCGAATCCTGCTGGCTCGGGCGCTCTATCATGAGCCCAGAATTCTCTTTCTCGACGAGGGGACCGCCAATCTCGACACGGACACCGAGAAACGCATCGTCGGGACTATAGCCGAACTCGATATGACGAGGATCGTGATCACCCACAGGCCGGCGCTCGTCCAGCGCGCCCATAGGGTGCTTACCGTCGTCGACGGAATCGTTTCCCAGATCGCCGGAGACAGCATGAAGCTGGCGGAAGAAATGGCGCAATCCACGCCGGCGCCCAACACGGGCTTGAACAGGTTCATCACGCCGCCGGTTCTGCGGAACGCGTCCTAAAGAGAGCTGCTCCGATCGTGGCGGTCGTTCGTCGAGCGTCACAGGTCCGCACCGTCGAGAAGGCGGCGCACCGCGTTCAGCGCCTATCTCTACGGGTGGTCGTCGACTCTATAGAACATGGGATTGCTGAGCCACGCATCTACCGCGGATTCCCGCCAGCCCGCGCAGCGGACGGCAATCCGCACCTGTTTCGGGAAGGTGCCGTCCTTGACCTTTCGATAGAGCGTCGAACGGCTGAGGCCGGTGCGGTCGAGCACTCCCTTGAGGCGTAGGATACGGTCGGGCCGCCCACTCGACATTCTGACCTCCTGCTACCAAATGCCATGTGTTGGACACTGGCCTAGGAGCCGCACCAACCCTCGCTTCGCAAGGGGTGCGGGACCGGGATTCCGTCGGGACGTACGTTCGTGCGCTGCAGGCGTACGATGAGCCGGACCCTGCTGTTCAGCGCGTGCCTCGATCGATTCGAGCTGCCTCACCTGAGGGGGTTCGCGCGACTTGGAAGTCTTGGGTAGGAAGCGCGCACCCGCCTCGTGCGAAAGTCGCGAAGATGCGGAGTCCATCGCCATTCCTTGGCCCAAGATGGGTTCGGTAGCTGAAGGGCGCCAAATTGAAGTTTCCACGTGGTGTGGGAAACCAAGTCACTGTCGAGCGGGGAGTGAGCCCAAGACTCTCATAAGCTACTGAGCTGGACGGGTGGTTTGGGCACATTGGAGGAGAGGAAGCGGGCGCCGGTTGGAGCGACGGAGTGCGGAAAGGCCGCACCGGCTCTCGTTCGGAGACCTGCAATGATCAGGACGATACCTCTCAACAAACTGATGCCGTCGCCGCGCAATGTGCGGCGGACCACCGACGAGCAGGCCGACCTTCAGCTGAAGGCGGACATCGAGGCGCGGGGGCTTCTGCAGAACCTCGTGGTTGCCCCCGCGAAGAAGCCGAAGGGTCGCTTTACGGTCGAGGCCGGCGGCCGTCGCTTCCGGGCGCTCGCCAGTCTCGCTGAAGAAGGAAAGCTGGTGGCCGACCACCAGGTTTGCTGCCTCGTGATCGACAGCGGACCGGCCGCGGCGCAGGAGGCCGGATTGGCCGAGAACTTCCAGCGCCTCGCGATGAACCCGGCGGACGAGTGCCTGGCATTCCAGCAGCTCATCGAGCAGGGTGCCGACGTCGAGGGCATCGCCCGGCGGTTCGGGCTCACCGTCCGGTTCGTCGAGGGGCGGCTGCGGCTGGCGAGCCTCGCGCCCGTCGTGTTCGAGGCGCTTGGCGCCGGCGAGATCACGCTCGACGTCGCCAAGGCTTATGCCGCTACCCCCGACCGGGAGCGGCAGGCATTCGTGTTCGAGCAGGTGAGCCGCAGCTACATGGCTCAGCACCCCGACAGCATCCGCCGCATGATGACCCAGGCGACGGTGAGCGCGAGCGACCGTCGGGCGAGGTTCGTCGGCGAGGAGGCCTATGCCGCAGCCGGCGGGCGGATCGAGCGCGACCTGTTCTCGGACGAGGATGGCGCGCGCTGGCTCGACATTGCGCTCCTGGAGCGGCTCGCGACCGAGAAGCTGGAGGCGCTCGCCGCCGAGACGGCCGCTTCGTCCGGCCTTGCCTTCGTGCGGCCCACGCTGGAGAGCTGGGCCGGCTACGAGGTCACCCGCGGCCTGCAACGCGTCCCGCTCGAGACACCGCCGCTGTCGGATGACGAGAGCGCGGAGGTCGAGGCCCTCGAAGCCGAGACCGAGGAGCTGATCGGCCAGCTCGACGACGAGGCGACCGCCGAGGAAGCACGCGAGGCCGCCGAGGCGCGGGTGCGGGAGATCGGCGCCAGAATCGAGGCGATCACGGCCAAGCCGCCGGTGATCCCCGACGAGCTGAAGCCCCGCGTCGGCACCTTCATGCTGCTCGACGAGACCGGGCAGCCACGCCTCGAGACGAGCTATTATGTCGAGCCGTCAGCCGAGCCGGAGGAGTCGATCGCATCCGCCGGGTCCGACGCGGGCGGGGACCGTCAGGAGGCGCCGGTCGTTCTGGTAGAGCCGCCGGTCAACCAAGTCTCGCTCTCGCAGGCGCTCGCCGACGAGCTCGCGATCCAGCGGCGCGACATCCTCGCCGTCCATGTGGCCGCCGATCCGGGGCTGGCGCTGGACCTTGTCACCTTCCTGATGATCGACCGCGAGGCGGGCTACTCGTCGGAGAAGAGCGGATCCTCGCTCGTCGCGCTGCCGCCGTCCGACCCGGTGTTCGGCTTCAAGACGCCGGACGCGGCGGCGACCCGCGCCCGCGCGGAAGCCGCGGCGGCGCTTGACCGCAGCTGGACGGCGGCGGACACGCGCGCCGGCCGGTTCGACGCCTTCCGGGCCCTTCCGGACGAGGCGCGAGCGGCCTGGCTCGGCCATGCCGTCGCAAGAACGCTGGAAGCGAGCCTCAACCTTCCCGACGGACGAACCTGTCCCTTCCACGATCATCTCGGTCGCTTGCTCGGGATCGACGTCGCGAAATGGTGGCGGCCGACTGGTGCCAACTTCTTCGACCGCGTCCCCAAGAGCGTGACTCTGGCCGCGCTCGAGGAGATCGGCGGCGCCGTCTTCGCCTGCGGCTATTCGAAGTCGAAGAAGGCGGAGCTCAGCGAGACCGCGGAGCGGATCTTCGCGGGCTCCGTCGCGCCCAAGAAGGTGAAGAAGCGGGCGCTCGCCTGGTTACCGGAGCCGATGCGGTTTGCGCCAGCGCCGGAGCAAGTCCCGGCCATTTCCGACGACACGCCGCCCTGGGAGGAGGCTTCGCCCGACGGCCTGCCCACGGAGGAGGCTGAGCCGGAGAGGGAAGTCGGCGACTCGGAAGCGGACAGCGGCGAGCCCTTCGAGAGACTCGACGAAGCGGCCTGACGTCTTCCACCGCTTACTTCAGGGGCGGTGCTTCGGCGCCGCCCCACCCTCCTCGCCACGGGCTGGGGACGGTGACCGGAATTAGTCAAAAGCGGCCGCAGGGATTGCCCAAAGGGATATGCAGGCGCTCCCCACTATCCGCCGCGATCGACCCGGCCAGCGCGCCTAGCCGAGGTGCCTCACTGAACAGTCGGCCATCACCCCAGCCGGAAGGGGCGGCGACGCTTCACAGGAGATTGGCAAGGATGGCGCAACGGCCGGAACGGATCGCCGCCCGGTATCCCCGCCGTCCCCACCCCGTGCAGAGGAAGGTGAGAAGTGAGCGTTTGTAGCGCGCCGTCCGCATCTCCGCCTCGGCCAAAGAGGACTCCTCCACGATGCATGCGACAGATGAGGCGTCAGTCGCTTACTAAGTTGCCGCCTACTTCTTCCTAGGGGTGGAGCTCATCACGCCGTTGAACACTTCGAACATGCCCGAGTTGCTCACCAGCCCCTCGCAATAGATCGCGCGCAGGCGCTCAGTCTCCATCCTTTCCGCATGGGGCACCCGCCCGAGTAGATGCCCCAGAAGCTTTTCGCGCGACATTTCCGCGTAGGCGTACATGAAGAATTCGAATAGATCTTGCGGAGTCTTTCCTTCCTTGTGAGGACGAACTACCTTACCAAAGTAGGCGTCGGGATGCGCCTTGTAGTCTGCCAGTTGCGCGTCGGTCATCCGCTCCTTCAGCAGATAGCTCTTGCCGTCGGCGCCGTTGACCGTGACGACGACATTCTGCTCAGATTCGACCACGAGGGCATCTGCAACGACCCCAACGAGGTCTCCTCCATCCGGCCCAGCGCCTTCGAAGTTGTAAGTTTGGCCGATCTGGATGGGAGGCTGCTCGCCGCGGAGTGCCACTGACGGCAACGAACCGTCGAACGTCGAGGGCCAAGTCAGGAGTTTCGACAGCCCATCCGCCACCCGTAGTGCATCCGCGTGTCTCTGCTCCTGCAGATAGCGGTCCGACAAGCGGAAGTGGCCTGGGCGGTTGAAATCAGGTATTCCGAGACCCACGGGCCAAGCGAGGAGCTGAGCTGGCGCGTCGAGATCCTTATGAAAGCCTAAGTTGGTCACGAAAACGTAGGCCTTTTCACCGGCCGCCAGCTCCCTTTTCTCGTATGCTCCTAGGCGCCTATTGACGGCCTCGACGAACGCTGGGCGGTTCTCGTCACTGGCATCGGCGGGCAGTTCAGTGTTCAGGTCGAGGAAGACCATGCGCTCGCTGGTCGCCGGCTTTGCAAGGGCTCCGTTGAGCTGCCTAATCAGGCTGGACAGCGGATTCGCTGAACTTGTGCCGTCCGCCGAGGTCCTGCCGAGTTCCCCTGCCACGCCCCGCATCTTTGCTTCGACCCAGTACTTCCTCCCGGTAAAAGGTGATGTCGCCGAGAATTCGCAGTGCTTCTGGCCGGGGTCAGTTTCGTCCTCGAGCGTAAGCTGGAAACCCGCCAGCAGGAAGGCGCTGGCTACCTGAAGTTCGTAGTACGCACCTTGGAAATTACCCGAATTCTTCAGGCGATGGAGGAGACGAGTCTGCAGCTCCACATTGTGCTCTAACAGATAGAGGCCGTAGGCGACGGAAAAGTAGCAGGCGACCAGGCCGGTGACTGGCATCTCAGCGGGCCTGCCCGGCGTCTTGATGAACTTCCTCTGCAGTCGGCAAACAGCATCGTACCACTGTATGATGGGATGACGCTCCGCGAGTGGTTTGGTGATCTCCGCATTGCCCCAAGCTGCGTCCAACTTGATCTTTAGATAATCGCCCAAGAAGTCGATGAACGTCTTCCAATTTTTTGAGTAGTGCAGCTTAGATCCGACAGCGACGAACTGGTGCCCCTGCCAATTGGCGGAGATCAGTGGTCGCCCTAACCCTTGCTGAGACTGGCGAATGCGTTCTCTTGCCTGGTGGAGCTGTCGCTGCGTGGTAATCTCCGAAGCGTCAAGATAATGACGCGTATCCAAATCCCCGTGACAGTGTTTGAATTTTCGGCCGCTGCCGCATGGGCAGGGCTTGTTCCGTCCAACCTTCATGTTCGCCCGTCCACCCAATGGTAGGTGGTGAGTGGCCCCCGATCTTCAATGCGCTCAGGACCGCCTTTGGTGACCGAGCAGCCGCGGGAGGCTCGAGAAGCAGCGCGAGCGCCGCTATCGCTTGAATATGTCCACGAAGCTGATCGTGCCACTGAAGAGGGCGTGGGCGACCAGCTGCGAGCGGCTCACCGCGTCGTAATTGGCCCGGGCATGCTTTACATACTGATGCACGGTCTCGGGGCTGATCCCGAGGATCGTCGCGATCTCCGAATCCGACTTTCCGCGGGCCACCCATATGAGGCAGTCGCGCTCACGATCGGAGAAGCGAGCCGGATCACTCAGCTTCTGGTGCTCTCGCTTCGCCAAGCGCCGCGCGGCCTCGAAGGCGAACGCGCCGACCAGCTGCGCCGTTGCCAGCTGTTCTGCCTCCATAGAGCGGCCGCGAGCCGTGGCGAAAGAGCAGGAGCCGTTTACCTCGCCGGGCACATGCGCCGGGACCGTGAAGCCTGTTCCTAGACCCTGCTTTGCCGCGGCCTCCATAAGGCGGTAATCCCTGCGGGTGAGGGGGATCATCCGCGGCAGTTGCGACCAGGCGAACCCCACCGCGGTCATCTGGCAGGCGCGGTGGACCGGATCGGTCCGCCCGATATGCTGGCGATCGTAGTAGCGCTCCCATTCGTCTGGATAATTGTGGATGCGGATCGCCGGCTCGGACGAGTTGCGCAGGTCCACATGATGCGCGACGGCAAAGTGGGTGAAGCCCAGCTCCCTGGTTATCTCCCCAAGGACGGATTTGAGCTCAGCCTGGGTGCCGACTGCGTTCACGTCCTCGACGAATGCACCAACTCGTTCGAACATGCCGAACCGCCGCGTTCCGCACGGTCACGAGGGGCGTCCCAAGCGCGCCGGATCCACGTGCCGCCCTCTTGAGGCCACGCACCGGGATCTCACTCCGCAACGTGACCGCCAATGGCCGCGTCCGAGCTCGCCGAACAAGTGGGCGAGCTTGTCCACAATGCGACTATGACAGCAGATGGCATGGTCGCGCAATTCCCCCAATTGGGGGAATAGCTTAGCCTAGGTTGAGTACCCGAAGAGGAGAGGGAGCCTCCGCTGCTCGGCTCGACAGGAGCCGGACAGAATTCGGAGACTCCCAATGAGACATTCACTCAGCCGGCTGTCGCCGGCGGAAACGATCACGGCCGCGATCGTGGAGCGACTCGAGGCGGGCACGCGGCCGTGGGTCCAGCCATGGACCGGCGCGTCGGTGTCGCGGCCGCTCCGCGCTTGCGGCACGCCGTATCAGGGCATCAACGTCCTCTGGCTCTGGATGGCGGCCGAAGCCGCGGGCCATTCTTCGCCGTACTGGATGACCTATCGCCAGTCTCAACTGCTTGGCGGTCAGGTTCGCAAGGGCGAACGCGGGACCGTCGCCATCTTCTATCGGGCCTACCAAGCTGAGGAGGCCGATGACGGCGATGACGCCGAAGGCCCACGGACCCGCCGCGTCCTCAAGAGCTTCACCGTGTTCAATGCCTGCCAGATCGACGGGCTGCCGGGCAGGTTCTTTCCGGAGCCGCGGCCGCTCCCGACTCCTACAGAGCGCGATGGCGCGCTCGACCGCTTCTTTGCAGCAGTTCCCGCCAGGGTCCGTCACTGGGGAGCCGAGGCCTTCTACTCCCCCGTGCTGGATCAGGTCACGATGCCCGAGCCCGGTCTGTTCAGGGATCTGGACCACTACCGAGCGACGCTTGCGCACGAGCTGTCGCACTGGACCGGCCACGACAGCCGCCTCGCGCGCCAGATGGACGGCCGGTTCGGCAGCGAGGCCTACGCGATGGAAGAGCTGGTGGCGGAGCTTTCCTCGGCGATCCTCGGTGCGGAGCTTGGGCTGCCGGTGGACCATCTCGACCATCATGCCAGCTACCTCGCTTCCTGGCTCAAGGTGCTGAAGGCGGACAGCAGGGCCATCCTCACGGTTGCGGCCAAGGCCGAGGAGGCGTCATCGCTGCTCCTGCGATTCGGACGGCGAGAGGTGGACGGCGACTCCGCCGAGGACGCGCTTGCTGAGCTTCCCGACGCTATCGCGGCCTGAGTGGGAGCAGCTTCCAGAGGCGGTCGGCGGCGTAGGGCGTGCGGTCGCGCCGCCTCATGCGCGTGGCCGGACTCGGCGCGGGAGAGGCCCTGCGCCGGCGGCGGTGGACCGCAACCCGCTTCGCCCGCGGCCCGTGTTGGCGTGCCGCTTCGCGGCAGCCTGCCCGCGCCGGCCGCGGCTTCGGGGTGTCCCGCCGCTGGCGCGGCGGTGCGGTCCGCCGCCTCAGGCCGGGGCTTCGGGCTCCCGGCGCCGATCCCCGGCGCGCTTTCAGGAGAGCCTGCCATGCACACCACCCTTGCCGCCCAGCTCGCCGCACTGGAGCTCGGCCACCTCAATATCGCCGCGCTCGACCGAGCGCCCTGCACCGATCCGCTCGATGCGGATGCAGCCGAGCAGACGCTCGCCGCCGTCTGGTCCGACCTGTTCGCGCTCTTCCCCGACACCGCCCTTGAGGACGACGCCGAGGAGCTCGGCTGGGCCTTCGTCAACCTGTTCCACCGTGCCGCGCTGAAGCGCTCCGGCCAGATCGACCGCGCCACCGACGAGATCAGATGCCTCATTGCTTCCGGAGACGGCTCGGAAGTGCATGCTTCCCAGCTCGAGAACGAGATCGCCCGTGCTCAGGCCGCCGAGGCTGCCATGCTGGCGCTGGAGGGCCTCCGCGAAACCGCTGCTCGCCTCTACCTCAACGAGACGGGCCACTCCTGGCGCCCGGCCGGCGGCTCCCGCGCCAATCATGGCGCCGCCCTGACGTCGGCCGTTGTGGACGGCCGCGATTTCCTACGGGCGCGGGCCGAGACCCGCCGCAAGGCAGTCATGCCGGAGGGCACCCCCGTCGTCTTCGCCGGCGGGCGTCTATCGTTTCCCACGGACGAGCAGGCCAAGACGTTCGCCGGGAACGTGTGGAACACGCTCGATAAGGTCCGCGAGCATGTTGCGGACCTGGTCCTCGTCCATGGCGGCGACACCAAGGGCGTTGACCGTCTGGCGGCCTCTTGGGCCGAGCGGCGCAAGGTGCCGCAGCTGACCTTCTCGCTCGATCGGCGCCTCGGGCAACGCGCCGGATTTCGTCGCAACGAGCAAATGTTGTCGCTCAAGCCCCGATACGTCGTCGCCTTCGCCGGCAGCGGCGTCGTCGAGCGGCTCGTCATCCAGGCGAAGGACCAGGGCCTCAGCGTCGTCGACCGTCGCGGGCCGCTCGGAACGCATCCCAAGCGCTCGGCGCGCGAAGCCGTGGCGGCCTAGCCGCCTCAGACCGGGCCGGCTTCGGCCGGTCCGGTTCTCCTAAGGCAGAGAGGAGAGGTCGCGGCGTGGCCTGCGGAGGTGCAGGCACGTCGCTTGGACGCAGCCGGCCTCGGTTCTACGAGAGGAACGCCGTCATGTCCGAAACACCCGATCCCTATCTCCTGCGCCGCATGGAGGAGGCCATGCTCAACATCCCGAAGCTGCAGCGGGAGATATTCATGGCCCACCGCCTGGACGACATGCCCTACGGCGAGATCGCCCGCCGCACCGGGCTTACCGTCCGGCAGGTGGAGCGTCACATCGCAAGGGCACTCTACAAGCTCGACAAGCAGCTGCGCGGTCGCAAGCTCACCTGGTGGGAGCGCCGTTTTTGAGCGCGCGACCGGCCTCGCCAGCGCCGCTCTAACCCCTTAGGATCGATCCCGATGCGAACCGATCTCGACCACCTTCCCGCCGGAAAACAGCGCGAGCTCGAGCGTGTCGTGCAGCTCCTGTTCGAGGAGTTCGGGGAGGCGACCGTGTTCGCCACGCAGGACTGGAAGCGCAAGGGCCGCATCCTCAAGGTCATCCTCTACGGATCATACGCCCGCGGCGGCTGGGTGGATGAGCCTCATACCGCAAAGGGGTTTCAGTCCGACTTCGACCTGCTCATCATCGTCAATGACAAGCGCCTGGCCGACCGGGAATACTGGTACAAGGCTGAGGATCGCCTGATCCGCGAGCTGTCCATCACCAAGACGCTGCGGACGCCGGTCAACTTCATCGTACACACCCTCCAGGAGGTAAACGACGGCCTCGCCCATGGCCGCTACTTCTTCATGGACGTCGCGAAGGACGGCATCGCCCTCTACCAAGCCGATGAAAGTGAGCTCCACAAGCCCAAGCCGAAAACACCTGAGGAGGCGCTCGCCATGGCTCAGGAGTATTTCGACGAGTGGATACCGAGCGGCGCAGAATTTCTTGAGGGGTTCAAGTTCTACATGGGGCGTCGCAGTTGGAAGAAGGCGGCATTCCTGCTCCATCAAGCTACCGAGAATCTCTATCACTGCGTGCTTTTGGTCTGCACCTTTTACACTCCGCACGTGCACAACCTCGCCTTCCTTCGGACGCAGGCCGAGCGGATCGACCGGCGGCTGGTGAACCTCTGGCCGCAGGATTCTCGCCATGACCGGCGGCTCTTCGAGAAGCTCAAGGCTGCCTACGTGAAGGCGCGATATTCCAGGCATTACCGCGTCAGCGAGGAGGAGCTGACCTGGCTCGGTGAGCGCGTTGAGGAGCTCGGCCAGGTCGTGCATGCGATCTGTTCGGAGCGGATCGCCACGCTCGAGGCGAAAGCCAAGGCCGCCGAATAACCGCCGAAGCAGGGCTCGACCGATCGGCGCCAGATGCGCGCGAGCAACGTCGTCTGGCCAGTTTTGACGCTCCATCCGGCCCCGACCGGACCACACCCATCTCCTTCTTTAGCCCTTTGGCGCGGCTGCGGCACCACGCAACCCGCGACCTGCAGCCCGTGTTGCCCTTCGGGCTGCCCGCGCCGGCCTTGGTCCGGGGTTCCCCCTTCGGGTGCGCGCCGCCGCTTCGCCGCGCCTTTTTCCGGGCTGTCGACGGGGTGGTCCCGGCGACACGAACAGGAGACCTTCAATGACCAACATCGTTCTTCTCGTCGGCAACCTGGGTGCAGATCCCGAGCTCCGCTCGGCCAATAGCGGCACCGACATCGCCAGCTTCAGCCTCGGAACGAGCCGTCCGAAGCGCGACAGCGAGGGCAAGACCTACAAGGATGCGAGCGGCTTCACCGCCAAGGATACCGAGTGGCACCGCGTCACCTGCTTCAACGGGCTCGGACGGATCATCGCCCAGCACGCGGCCAAGGGCATGCTCGTCTCGGTCCGCGGCCGGCTCCACTACACCCGCTGGACGGACCGCGAGGGCATCGAACGCTACGGGTGCGAGATCATCGCCGAAGACGTCCAGTTCCTCAGCCGGCCCCGGCAGTCGGGCGTCGGTAGCGGCTCCGAGCCGCAGGGCGACATGGACGAAGACGTGCCCTTCTGAGGCCGGCGATCGGCCCCGGCGGCAGGCGCCGCCGGGGCTTCTCGCGCCAGCCTTTAAGCCGTCCAAGCTGCTGGGGTGGCTGTAGATTGGGGCGGGAGGAGAGGCTGCGGGGGTGGGGTCTCGTCTCGTAGAGGCCCAGTGTGGCGGACGGCGGAACGGCCCTCAAGGATGCGCGGTCCCCCCAATTTGCTGCGCAAATCGGCTCCCCCGCGCCCCGCTTCGCGGTGCCTTCGGCATCCCTGACCGCCGCTCCGCCGCCCGCTCTCCAAGCGCCGTCTTCGATCGGAAGACGATGCTGAGGAGACGGCAGATGAACATGATGAGCACTATCGGGCGGGGTTGCGATGCGACTGTGGACGCACTGCGGGCGGAGTTCGGAGCGGTTCTGGCGGAGCGGATTATCGAAGCCGAAGCCGTCGATTTCCTGTGGGAATCGCGCGTCGCGGAGCGCTATCTGGGGCAGCAGGTCGGCTGGGGTTTCGACGATGAAGAAGCGTCCCAGGACCTCTCTCGGATCGCAATTCTAAGCGTTCTGGACGGCCGCTGGTACGCCGGCGTGTGCCTGGTCGACGGCGAGGGAACCGCGGTCGAATTGCTCTGGAAGCGTCATTTTCACTGCCGCGAGGAAGCCGAAGGCGAGCTGCTTCGGGCGCGCTGATCCAACGAAGAGGCCTCTTGCGGGGGCGGCGCGGCGGCGTCGCTCCCGCTTTTGTTTTACTCGCCTCGACGTCACCGAACCGATTTGAGCCGCTACTCGAGGGGCAGAGGCAGCACGCGGGCGGGGGACCCAAGGCCCGGCTAGGCTTGCGCCTTGCCGCGGCCCCGCCCGCCGCCCGCCTTGGCGGCGCGGCCCTTCTGCCCGAGCCCGATCTTCTTCGCCATGTCGCGCCTGGCCTGCGAATAGGTCTCCGCGACCATCGGATAGTCGGGCTTGAGGCCGTAGCGCTGGCGGTACTCCGCAGGCGTCAGCCCGTGCCGCGAAAGGTGCCGCTTCAGCGTCTTGTAGGGCTTGCCGTCGATCATCGAGATGATGTGATCCTTTGACGCCAAAGACTTCCGGGCAGTCACGGCCGGGGTGAGTTCTTCAGCCGGCGCGGCCTCTTCGGTCGGCTCAGGAGCAGCCGAACTGCCGCCCGAAAGCTCAGTGACCGTGGCATGCATTGTGCGCAGGAACTGCGGCACGTCGTCGGCTTGAACGCGATTATTCTGGTTCCCAAGCCAGGCGATCGTCAGCTCAGTCGCGAGCTCCACGGCATTCAGAGTCTGTTCCTCGGCCACTTCATTCTCCCGGGTTTAGATGTCTCGCCGCCCCTAATCTTGCCCCGCTAAAAACGCCAGAAGAGATGAATTCGGCACTCGGTAGCGAAGCCCACCGGTGCTTCGCTCACCTAGTGAGGGGCTTCTGTTGAGGACTCCTTGGATCCCGGCACGTTGTCCCAGGATGTCTCATCAGCAAGTACAGGGCTGGGAGACAGAAGAGAGCAGGGTAAGGCCGAGGTAATCGGGCACGACGAGCTGCTGGCCAGCATCATCGCCGCGCAAAACACCTCGATGCTTTCGCCGAGGCCCCCTGGTCGTGCAAAAACGCCGCTTCTCAAGATACCGAGGAGGCGGACCATGGAGTGCTTTGCAGGGCTTGATGTGTCGATCGACGAGACCGCGATCTGCGTCGTCAGCGTCGGCGGAGAGACGCTGCTGACGTCCAGCGTGGCGACTGATCCGGAGGCCATCGCCGGCGCGCTCGCGCCCTTCGGAAGCAGCCTGAAGCGCGCCGGTCACGAGGCTGGAGCACTCTCGCCCTGGCTGCAGCCGGCGCTCAAGGAAGCTGGCGTTCCGGCCGTATGCCTGGAGACCCGGCACGTCCGCGCGGCAATGTCCGCGCAGCGCAACAAGACAGACGCCACGGACGCGCTTGGCCTCGCTCACATCGTTCGAACCGGCTGGTTCCGCACCGCGCATATCAAGACCGAGGCCTGCTATCGGCTGCGCCTGTTGCTGGTCCAGCGCCGCAACCTGAAGCGCAAGTTCCTCGACCTCGAGAACACGATCCGGCACTCGCTGAAGGCGTTCGGCGTGCGGCTAAACCGCGTCAGCCGAGGCGGCTTCGAGGCCGCGGTACAGGACGCCACGGCCGCCGATCCCCTCTCCTCGGAGCTGATGGCCTGCATGCTCCGAGCCCGCCAGGCGCTGTGGGATGAGTATGTAAAGCTGCACCGGCTGGTCGTCGAGATCGTCGCCCGCGACGAGCTCTGCCGGCGCTTCATGGAGATCCCGGGGGTGGGGCCGGTAACGGCGCTCACCTTCGCCTCCGCGATCGACGATCCGCACCGCTTCCGCCGCTCTCGAGACGTCGCCGCCTACTTCGGCCTCACGTCTAAACGATGGCAGTCCGGCACCTCGATCGACGTCCAGGGCCGTATCAGCAAGGCCGGCGATCCCGACGTCCGACGGGCTCTCTACGAAGCCGCGTCGGCGATGCTGAGCCGCTTCAAGGGCCGCGATCGGATCAAGAGCTGGGGTGCGAAGCTCGCGAAGAGCAAGTGCCACGCCAAGGCCAGCGTGGCCGTCGCGAGGAAGCTTGCGACGGTAATGCATGCGATGTGGCGTGACGGAACCCGCTACCTCGGCGACCCCTCGGAGACTGCCGGAGATCGCTCGGAACGGGCGCTCACGAAGCTGTTGAGGGCGCCATGTTAAGCGTGAAAACCGACTCATGAACCGAGCTTAGGAGGTCCGCGCGAGCGGATGGACAGGTGCAGACCAAGGATCCGGGAAGCACGATATCTTGCCTGTGGCCGGCCCTGCCGGACCACGCGGTAATGCCAGTGATGCGCCCCGCCGATCCGATATCAGCATGCGCCGCGGCGCCCGCCGGAGGCCTCAAATGGTCGCCTTACGGTCTGCCGATGAGCGCGGAAGAGTGCACGGCGCACCCGTTCACACCCGCCGCCAGGCTTGCTTGGCGAAGTGATCAGAGCGAGAATCAAAGGAGGCTGAGGAATGAGAAAGAGGATGGGAAGGAGCCCGATTAAGAGGGCAAGATTAAAGCAGTGCCTCCCTGAGGCCCTGAAAGTGGCGTCTGCACATCGTTTTTTGTGGAGGCATGCTGGGGCGCATGCCTCCATTTGCTCAGGAAGTAGCGGTTTTCTGCGGCTTAATGTGGAGGACCTTGAAGTCGGTCCTTAGGCCCGCCTCATATCCTTACGATGGCGCAGGAAGACGATTTTGAACTTTGGCTCGGCCGAATCGGGGATCGCGGCCGAGGCAGCGGCAAGCGCTTCGCCAATCGCATTCGGCAGGCTGCCCAGGTGGCCGGCGGGCCGAGGCCGCGTGGTGGCGCTCGGAAGTTCGACGGGAGCCGCATCGGGCGCGGTGCCGGAGCCGGGCGCGTCTTGTCTGGCGGACCAACGTATAGAGGGCGGACGGCCCGGCGCGTCGTCGTCAAAGCCAGCATCGTGAAGCTCGGGCGGAAGGGGTTAGCGCGTGCGACGGCGCATTTGCGCTACCTTCAGCGGGACGGGACGACGCGTGAAGGGGAGCGGGGAGCCCTCTACTCGGAGCGGGAGGATCTGGCGAACGGCAAGGACTTCGTCGCTCGGGGCGAGGGGGACCGCCACCAATTTCGTTTCATCGTGGCACCGGAAGACGGTTCGGAATATGAGGACCTGAAGCCGCTCGTCCGGCGGTTCATGGCCCAGGCGGAAAGGGACCTCGGGACGAAGCTCGACTGGATTGCGGTCGACCACTTCAACACCGGTCACCCGCACAGCCACGTCATCGTCCGGGGGAAGGATGATCGCGGCAAGGACCTGATCATTGCCCGCGAATACCTGACGCAGGGGCTGCGCGAGCGTGCAGTTGAGCTAGTCAACCTTGACCTGGGGCCGCGGACGGAGCGGGAGATCTTTCGCTCCGAGCTGCGGGAGGTCGAGCAGGAGCGGCTCACCGGCATTGATCGGCGGCTGATCAGGTCGATGGACTCGGAGGGGCTGGTCGATCCGCGGCGGGGGAGCTGGGTCGAGCAGGACCTGCGAACGGCGCGGCTGCGGACGCTCTCAGGGATGGGACTGGCGAGCGAGCAACGCGACGGCCGGTGGAAGCTCAATCCGGAGCTGGAGACGACGCTGCGGGAGATGGGCCGGCGCGGCGACATCGTGCGGACCATGAACCATGCTCTCCACGTCGCCATGCAGCCGCGGGCGCCCCAAGACCAGGCGATCTACGATCCGGACGCGCCCGATGCGCGGCCGGTAGTTGGCCGGCTTGTCGCGTCCGGTCTGGGGGACGAGCATGCTGACCGGGGTTTCCTGATCGTCGATGGGGTGGATGGGCATACGCACTATGTGGACGTAGGGATCGGCGCCCTGGAGGCGCGGCCGGGCGCGATCGTCCGGATCGACCCCCGGCAGGCGGGCGCTCGGGAGGTGGATCGAACGATTGCGGCGGTCGCGGGCGCGAGCAAGGGCTGGTACAGCGTCGAGCTTCATCAGTTCCGCGACCCCACGGCGAGCGAGCCGTTCGCCACGGCGCATATCCGCCGGCTGGAGGCGCTGCGCCGCAGCGGCCTTCCTGTCGAGCGGGAGGCTGATGGTTACTGGTTGATCCCTCCCGATCACCTGCAGCGAGTCGAGGCGCACGAGCGGCGGTTTCGGGCGAGAATGCCGGTGACCGTCGCGATGCTCAGCGGTGACCGGCTTGATCTTCTCCCCGAGCGAGACGGAGCGACCTGGCTCGACCGCGAGATCGTTGCTGAAAGGCCGGTGGAGCTCGGGCGAGGATTCGGGGCAGAGGTTCGCAAGGCGATTGACCGACGCCTGCAATGGCTGGCGGCGCAGCGGCTGATCGAGCTTGAAGGGGAGGATTACCGCTTCAGGTCCGATCTGGTGGACCAGCTGGAGCGGCGGGAGCTCAGGGCCGCCGCTTCGAAGATTGGCCAAGGGAGCGGGCGAGCCTTCCGCGAGCACGCGATCGGCGATCACGTGGAGGGTATCTGCCGCGGGCCGGTCCAGGTCGGCGATCGAAAATTCGCGCTGGTCGAGCACTCGCATGAGTTCAGCCTGGTGCCGTGGCGACCTGCGCTGGAGCGGCAGATCGGGCGGGAGATATCAGGGGTCGTGCGCGGCGGGGGGATCAGCTGGACCATTGGGCGTGAGCGGCAAGGTCCCAGCATCGGCATGTGAGCCGGAAGCACGTGCGGTAATCGGGTGCTCGGTGCGGCGGAGGCGCCGTTCGGCCCGACGCGGCTTGCCTCCATACTGGCGCTGCCATGAAGACCTTCAAGACCCGCCACCAATTCTATCTTCCCGATGATCTGTCGGAGGCGCTTGATCGGGTCTGCTCGACGTCAGGTTCGTCGAAAACGGCTGTGCTGACCGAGGGGCTGAAAGCCGTGCTCGAGCGGCGGGCCGGTCATGAGCTGGACCTGAGGTTCGGAGTGCGCCTGGACCGGATGAGCCGCGGACAGGAGCGGCTCGAGAACAAGGTCGACCTTCTGGCTGAAGCCTTCGGCACGTTCGTGCAGCATCAGCTGACGATCGTCGCTCACCAGCCACCGTTTGATGAAGAGACGAGGCAGCTCGGACTCAAGCGATACCAAGCCTTCATCGATCTTGTGGGCCGCCGGTTGGCCAGCGACCCGAAGCTGCGGCTGGTGAAAGCAGCCGATAGATTGCGGGAGAAGGATCCAAGCTGAGCACCACCGGTCGCACGTGCATCGCAAGGTTCCATTCTGAACCTTGTTCTGTCAGCAGACCTCCAGAGCCATTAAGACATGGCCCGTAGACCCCCTCAGTCGGTTTCGGCCTCCGCCGCAGAAAGGGGAGCCGGGCAGACGAAGAAGAAGGCGCATCGCGGGCAGGTAAAGTCGCTTGGCTCGGGCGGGAAGTCTCCCCTGGAGACGCCGCTCAGCACGTTTTCGCATTTGGCGATCCGCGTCGAGAACTTGCTTGCGGTCTGGCTCACCTGAGCGACCGCGCCCGTTTGGAGGTACAGTGTCTCTGCGGCAGCCCTATCGCCCCAACGTTCCTTTATCGCTTTCAGCAGAAGCGTGTTGGCGAGGCGGTCTGCCTCGGTGCTTCTCTGGCGGCCGGATCGGACGGAACGGACGACCGTCCTTCCGTCTGTCTGCACGATCTGGTCGGCGCGCACTTCGATGGAATAGCCGGCGAGCTGCAGGAGCCATTTCTCGGCCGATCCTCTTGAGCCAGCGAGCGCCGTGCCGAAGTTCGAGAGCATCCCCTCGGTGAGCTTTCTGTATTCCGGGGCATAGACGTGATCGACCGGCCCGTGCGCGGCCCATGCCTCCTCATAGATGGCACGAGCCTTGTCGGCCTCGAACGTCTCCTCAGGCCGGAGGCCGCGCAGATAGTCGATGACCGCAAGCAGCGAGCGGTGCGCCGCCAGGAACGCACTGCCCCCGCGATAGCCGCGCAGGTTCAGCACCCGCTCGTAAAAGAAGCGGCGGGGGCATTGATCGTAGAGCTCTATGTCGGCGGCGCCGAGCTGCTGCGGAGGACTCGGGTTCAGGAGCGGCTCGATCTGTGGGCGGGGGAATGTTCGACTGACGAGCGGGAGCTGCACTGCCTTGATCCGTGGTAGGCGGGTCATGTCGAGGAGGCGTGAGGCATTGGACTTACGGGAGCCTCTCGCCTCGGGTCGGTAAAGCCGCAGATGGGAGCGGGCTCGCGAAAGGGCGACGAAGAACAGGCATTCCTCCTCGGCCTCATGCGCGTCCGGCTCTTCGAACCCGGTGAGCATTCCATCCGGGGGCGGGCAGCGGTCCGGTTGGTTTCGCGCCGGCATGGCTCCCGCGTACATCGCAGGAATGTGGACGGCCTCGAATTCCAGCCCCTTGCTGGCATGGATGGTCAACATCTGCACGCCGTCGAGATGGGCCGCCTCGTGCGGAAGGCGGCGAAGCTCGCGATCGTCCGAGAGCATGACCATATGCCGAATCCGCTGGAGCGCCCGCGCGATCGGCGACTTGCTGCCGGTAAGCGGCATCGAGCGCACCACGTCGACCAGCTGGCGGACCGCGATGCGCCTCATCGCGTCGGAAGGAGCCTGCCCCCGAAGCAAGGACTGGATATAGTCGCTCCGTTCGAAGAGAAACTCCATGAGCACGAACCACGGGCTGCTTCCGGCATCGAAGCCGCTGAGGTGCGCCGCCAGTAACGGAAGCTGCCTCAGCCCTTCCCGGGACAGGCCATCGACGGTCTCGAGCCGGCCCAGGAGCTTCAGTATGCCCTCTTCTCGGGCTTGGGCCGTTTCCAGGATTCTGTGGACGTCGCCGTTCGGCGCGGAATATTCCTCGAAGCCGGCGACCCGGACAAGGCCGGTGCCGCTCTCGTCCACCAGCAACGACAGGAGCGACACCAGATCCCTCACTTCGGGCCGTTCGAACAAGGGCCCCAAGTAAAGGACGGGGATACCTCGGGCGACAAGCTCCTCGGCCACGCGCGCAAGGGTGCCGTTGCTGCGCGCTAGGACGGCCTGATTGCGATAGTCGAGGCCCTGCGCGTGAAGGGCTTGCACTTGCCCCGCGAGCGCGTCCATCTCCGCGTCGTCGTCTGCGGCCTCGGCGCAGAACGGTGCGCTTCCGGCGTCTTCGCGGTTGGCCTCCAGCTCGAGCGGCAGCGAATAGGCCGACACCTTCATCTGGTTCCCGAAGTGGACGAACTGCGCCACATTGGCTTGGGTGGAGCGGTAATTGATACCGAGCCGGTCGCGCAGACCGCCGGGATAATCCCCCTCAAACCTCGCAACGTTCGTCGCTGATGCTCCCCGGAAGCGGTAGATCGACTGTCGCGCGTCGCCCACCAGCCAGAGATCATCTCCGCCTTCGACGATCCCTCTGACGAGGATCGCGCTCGCCCGGTTGATGTCCTGATACTCGTCGACATGGACGTAGCGGAACCGCTCCCGCAGCGCTTGCGCGAAGACGGGATCCTGCATCTTGAGAGCCGGGAGCATGATGAGGTCGCCGTAATCGAGCGCATCGGAGTCGTTCAGCTTCTCCTGATAATGCCGGTAGACGAGAGCCACCTCGCCGGCTTTCGCCGCCGCTACTTTCTCCTCCTCGGATTCGGCCGCGTCCTCCATGGCGGCGGCGAGCCGTGCATACTCCTCATGGCCGATGAGCTCGTCTTTGGCCCGTGAGATGGCGCGCAGGATGTCACGCAGTGCCAGCGCCGGTTCGAACAGATTCTGGTGATGCACCACGGGCAGCGCCGGCAGTGTCTCCTCGAGCATTCGGATCGCCTCGGTCGCATCGACGATCTTCGGATCCTGCGAGCGCCCGAATAGGCCATGGTGCTTCCGGATCAGGTCGAGCCCGAACGAGTGGAAAGTACCCGTCCAGATTTCCGTCGCCTTCGGCCCTGCGGCTGCGGCGATGCGATCCACCATCTCCGCGGCAGCCTTGTTGGAAAACGTAAGGGCGAGGATCGATCCTGGCGGCACGTCCTCCTTGAGTAGACCGATGATGCGGCCGACCAATGTCTTGGTCTTGCCGGTGCCCGGCCCGGCTTCGAGGAGAAACGGTCCGCCGCGATGAGCTGCTGCAGCAGCTTGGAAGCGGTCGAGTGGCACAGGCGCCGCCGCATCCTTCTCGGACGGCAGAGCCTCCTCGGGCAGAAGCAGAGAGTCGGCGAGCTGCTGGTAGATCGTCTCGAGTTGAAGCTCGAGCATGGCGGCGATTGCCCGGGCGCGATTGCCTTCGAAAAACAGCTTCCTCGCCACAGCCCGGGGTAACAAGAGCTCTCGTGCGAAGACATTCGCCTGCGCCTCTCGGCGCTCCTTGATCCCATAGGCGTCAACGCGCTGGACAGGGTCTCCCATTGCTGTCTGCCCATAACCGCGCCGGGTTGCCGTCTCGGGCCCGGCATGCACAATCGAATGCCCGATCTCATGAGCGATGATCTCTGCCCGCTCGGCGGTGCTGACGCCGGTGGCGCACAGAACCATCCCGAACTGCCGGTCGAGCAGCCCCAATGCTCCCGAGAGAGAGGGATTTTCCGGCGGAAGCTCCTGCAGGGTCAGGTCGGTCTCGTTCAGCGCCCGTGCGATAAGTTCCGTGGAGCTCACGATCTCATCGGGCGCTACTATTCTAGATCTTAGTTCCCGGGCCGCTGCTCGTACCGGCTCAAAGCCATCCACCCTAATTGCCTCCTGGAACCCGCCATTTGGCTTTGAGAGCCTCATCCATGGGCGAGCTCTCAATGGCCTCGGAGAAGCTTAGCTTCTCACCGACGCGAGGCGCTCCGCTAGGCGATTTAAAATCCGCAGCTGCTGCCGCTGGCGGCCCTTCCAGGAAATTGAGGAAGAGCTTTGGAGTTGTCCTTAATCCTTGGGCGAGGCGCTCCACGAGCGTCAGTGGTATCGTCGCTGCTTCGATCAATCGTCGACGCAATTGCATCAGGATCGTGACATCTATTTCGCAGTCGGAGGCCACTGCGCGTAGCTGCGAACGCTCAACACCATTGAACGGATCGACATCTTCGGCCGCCTCTTCAGCCCAGAAACGGGCTAGGTCCGCCTCGAAAGTCGCGGCTGTGTCGGCTGCGCGCGCACTGTTTTCCGGGCTTCGAAGCGCATCCGCCTCGACCCAATCTATGGCAAATTCGCAAATCTCCCTCGCGAACTGGGGGTGCCGCGCGATCGTTGCCTTGACCTCTTCGGGCTCCAGCCGCCCAGTCGCCGCCAACTCGAAAAGAATGTCGTCGAGCTCCTCGGATGGGATGAAGTTTTTCAGGTTCATGAGGAGTGCTCCCCTTCGTCTTTGGCTTTCTCGCGCGCACTGGCGAGAAGGTACCGGACCATCCGGTCGCTGACGCCCAGAAGCTTTGCGGCCGTCAGCTCGTCGGGGTCCTTGGATTTTTCGGCTAGGCCGAAGTGATAGACTGCGATCACGGCCTGGCGCTCGCGGTCGCTTAGGCGCTCGAGAATCCGCCCAAGGTCTGCCGCGGCTTCGCCCTGGGGGCGGGCCTGAGCCCCCGAGCGAAAACGGATAGCATCCAACGCATCATATCCGGAGCTGCCTTCCTCGCCGGTCCCGATATCCTCGATCGACGTCTCGGCCTCGGCCTTCACCTTGGCGGAGCGGCGCTCCGATATGGCGAGCCGTTTTACGGCGAACTGGAAAACGCACTCGAAGATGTCGAGGCTGTCATGGTCTTTCTGAAGCCTCGTCAGGAAGCTCATCCGGACGCGCTCGACGGCCTCTTCGGCGGCCTGCGGGGGAAGATCGCCAACGTGCCGGCTCGCCTGAGCGGCGACACGGGAAAGGAGCGTCATGAGGATCTTGTCCCAGAGCTTGCTCCGTCCATTCGGCCTGAACCTTCGTGCGAAGTACAACAGGCAACTGCTCGACGGTGTGCTGTTGGAAATATGCTGGACGAGCTCATCGAGCGGCCGGTCCAGGAAATAGCGGATTTCCTCTTCGACTTCAGTCGGTCTTTCATAAAGCCTGCCTTTCTTGTCCACCCGGGTGAGGGGGACCACCGTAGCGGTCACTGGATCGTCTCCTTCCTCGGGTGCTGCAGGCTCCTGATCGCACAGCCGGAACAAAAGCGGAAATAGGGCCTCATCTTAAGCTGAAAGATTTCCTGTTTCCATCATGTTGAGGTCCAAATTGGAGGGGGCTCGGGCAAGCATGGGGCTCGGTCCCTCGCCGGGACGCGCCTGACGCATGGCTCCCGAAAAATTCTATCCGCGCCGTTTCCGCTTTTGGATCGACCCGTCGATCAGCGGAGTGGGTGCAGGCGGTCGTGCCGGCGCTGCTCTAATCGACGAGGTAAGTAAAATGAACGACAAGACCAAGCCCGACGGGAAAGGCGATCCCCGCTTCACCGTCAACATCATCTACAATGGCGTCGTCCAGCAGGTCGAGGTCAACCCGAAGCAGTCGACGCAGGCGCTCCTCACCCATGCGCTGAACGCCTTCGGCAACCCCGGCGGCGACCACGCCCTCTTCAACGAAGCGGGCGCGGAGCTTTCCGCCCAGAAGGTGGAGGACACCGGCCTCACCGCCGGCGCTCGCCTCATCCTCCGCCCCCGTATCGTGAGGGGAGGTTGATCGTGGCGCTTCGGCTCTCTCAAGCGCTGCTGGAGGAAACCTTCGGTCACTTCCGGACGTGCGGCGCCGGGAAGCGCGAGTGCCAGGCGCTCTGGGTGGGACCCTGGTCCCACCCAGACGTCATCTCGCGCGTCGTCCATCCTGCGCACAGCGCTAGCCCGGTGGGCTTCCAGCTCGACGAGCGCTGGCTCAACGCCTTTTGGTTCGATCTCGCCGATCGCCAGGAAGGTGTCCGCGCGCAGGTGCACACCCATCCGGGCGCTGCCTATCATTCCAGCACCGACGACGACTTTCCGATCATCAGGTCAGAAGGATTCCTCAGCCTGGTCATCCCGCGGTTCGCGACTGGCCCGGTGGGCTTCGAGTGTGCCTTCTTGGCCAAGGTCAAGGGCGGCCATTTCGAGGACGTCAGGATCGCTGACGAGCTGGAGGTGATCAATGCGTGAGGCCCTGGACCGTACCCTTCTTCTCATGCGGACGGAGCTCGTCGACGAGGTCACCGACGACGAGCTGATGACGGCGCTGGCGAGCACGCGAGTCGTGATCGCAGCTGATGCGGGGGCGGTCGCCACCCATTCGGGCCAGTCCGCGATCGTCGCCGCAGCGATGAACATGGCACGATCCGGCCACGAGGTGTGGCTCTGGTTCGAGGACGCAGCTATTGCCGGACCCCAGCCGCCGCTTACCGGATCGACCCTGCTTGAAGGTTTGCTGGATGTCGGCGAGGACCTGCTTCCCGGCTGGCGCTTCCGGCAGGGCGCCCCGGATAGCGAAGTCGATCTTCTCGTGGTCTTCGGCCGCACCGATGCCGATCTACCGGCGCGGCAGAAGGTTTGCCTGAACGCCGGCCCCTGGTCGGCACGGCTGGCGCCGGTGGAGGAGGGCACTGGCTGGGCGGCGGGCGATTGGCCGATCGGTGCTCTGGCCGCAGCCGCAGGCGCGGCGGCCGAGGCCTTCAAGGCCGCCATGAGGAAGCTCGAGCATCGAGCTAGGTCATCCGTCAATTACCGAATGACCCATGCGCCCGCGGAACGAGCCGATATCGAGCTTGCTCCCGAGGACACGGGTCCGGTCGGTAATCTGGCGACGTTCGACATCGTAAGCGCTGGCGCCATCGCCAACGCGCTTCTGTTCACGCTGCACCGCCTTCCCGGCGCCGTGGGAAGCGGAAGGGTGATCGACGATGACCAGAGCGCCGAGAGCAACCTCAACAGGAACGCCCTCCTCAGGCGGTCCGGGATCGGGCTTCGGAAGGTGGACGATCTCGCCGGTTTCTCGAAGGGGATCGCGATCGAGCCGCTCGGCATTCGGTATGGTCGAACCACCGAGGAACTCATCCCGCTAGCTGCCAACGTCCTTCTGGGGGTCGACGATATCCCCTCCCGCTGGAAGGTCCAGCAGAACGTGCAGGGCTGGTTGGGCATCGGGGCGACTGATCGCTTCTCCGTCCAGATCTCCTGGCACCTGCCCGGACTGCCGTGCGCTGGCTGTGTGCATCCCGAGAGCACGCCCACCGACGGCCCGATCCCCACGGCGGCGTTCGTCTCCTTCTGGTCGGGACTCCTGCTGGCGGTGGCGTTTCTTCGGAGCCTTGGCGCTTCGCCGCCGCCAGCCTCGCGGCAGCAGATATTCTTCTCGCCGCTGCGCCCGGAGAGCTGGGAATTCGCCGCCTCCGGGGTCTCGGCTCGGGAAGATTGCCCGGTTTGCTTCGGGCAGGGGGCGCAATGACCGATCGCAGTCGCTCGTTTCCGCTGTGGCGCAGTCGCGTCCATCGGGGAGGCGAGGCAGCCCTGTCTGCTTCGCCTCCATTCACCTTCGGCCCATGCCGGGTTTCAAAATGGAGCGGCACGGTCGCCGAAGGAGGTGACCGGCGCCATCGAGCGCGCTGCCGCAGCCACATGTCGATCCGTCGCAAGACGGGAACCGAACCGCTGTTAGATCCCGATGTGGGGGTATTTCTGGGGACACAAATTTGTGCCGCTTCCACAAGTCCCTCCGCCTATCGAATCGCTGCGCGTGCGCGCTAGGGCACCGTGAAGCTAGCAGGATGCGAGCTTACTCAACAGGTCCGTCCGGCCAATAGAGCTCCATGCGTGCCAAGCCGCGTTTCTATGCGAGGCCCGTTCGTCACCAGTGACCACGAGAGAGAGCCGGAAGTGTGCTTCGCCTAGCCAGTATGGGTTGTTAAGACGTTGGAATAGCTTGAGTGCAGCCCGGAGGTTTTGCACCCGCCCAGTAATGTCCCGGTTGTATTCACAAAGCGACGCCATGGCCAAGGCCGTCCGTCCTTCGCCCTCCACATACCCCTGCTTGCGGTAGACCACCGCTGCCCAATCGAACGCCTTCTGCGACTCGCTATATTCACCTTGGCTCAGCAGGATCTCGCCCGCGCAGAAAGATACGTGCGCTGACCCAAGGATGTCGGAGAGTTTTTCGTACAGCGATCTTGCCTTTGACAGTGCCCTTGCAGCTGCACTCAACCTATCCTGCTTGATGGCCATCGACGCGAGACGGTACCAGCAATTCGCCTCACCAAGTTGCGAGCCGCACTGGCGGTATGCCTTGAGGGCCGCTCGGTACGCGCTGCAGGCCGCCGGCATCAGGCCTAACTCGAAGTACACATCTCCGGTGCATTTGACACACGTGGCCTCCGCCACAGGCTGTGACGTCGCTCGGCTCGCCTGAATGCCCTCGAGAAACGCTTTCAGGGCTTGCTCGTACCGAGCCCGGTGGAGGTAAACTTCGCCTGCTCTCAGAATGGCTTGAGCCGCGACGGTTGGCTGCCCCGCAGACGTAGCCGTGTGGCTGATATTCAGTAGCAGATCCGGCGAACCGGCTCCGGAAAAGCGCTGGAAATCGGACAGGCGCCAGAGAAGTTTCTGGGTGAATTCGCCGATTAGGTCGGGCCTCAGGGCGAGGCGTAAGGCCGCATCCAGGTTGCCTTGCTCCTGCAGGAGCCGGTCGACTCCCGCTCGGCTATTGGTCACTCCCGAGGCCGGACTGTGTTCCTCCAACAGAGCCATGAAGTGCCGGCTTACGAGGCACTCGTCGGAACGGGGAAGTCTGCGCTTTGCCGCATACTCACGCACTGGAGAAAGTAAGAGCAGCCGATCGCCGCGATCATAGGCGAGTCGTGTACGTCGGAGCCCCGACGCAGCAGGGAACGCGTCCTCGCCCATTAGTGCGGCTAGACTGTCGCTCGTGCATCCGCCCGGGAGTCGGCCCAAAATGTTAAACAATCTTCTTCCGGGAGCGGTCGTGCGAGGGCTGGCGAGGGAAAGTGCGATCGAAACCGCGAGGCTGCTAAGGTGATCTTCCTTTCGTCCGGCACGCCGCAGAAGCGCTGTTTTTCGTCTTTGCCACTCCCGGCGGAGATCCGCAGGCGGAGAGAATTGAGCCTGCTCGGCCAAGAGTTCTATCGCCAGCGGTACACCGTCCATCTCCTCGACAAGGGATTGAAACTCGCACAGCTCCTCCGCCGAGCAGCCGGAAATACTCACGAACAGTTCTGCAGCGGCGGTCGGCGAGAGGCGAGCGACCTCAAGAACTTTGCTCCACCGGACTTTTGCGGGACGCTCTGAACCACGAAGGGTACAGCAGACGACGAGACCTTGAATGTTCGCCAGATCGGCTAGGACGTCCTCAGACGCGTCCGGGTCAGCTTCCCACGTGGTTTCGAGATTATCGAGAATCAGGAGGCATGGAGCGCTAGCTATCTCGGCCATGGCAGCTTGCCAGCCGACTCCGATTGCGGGGAAGCCGACGGCCTCTGCCATGGCGCTCTTCAGGGCGACTGCGTCCGTGGCATTGTGGCGATCAAGTTGGACGAAGCACCGTCTTTGACCGAAAAGAGCCCTAGCTGTGTCCGAATTCGCCATCGCCAGCGCGATCGTCGTCTTTCCGATGGCAGGAGCTCCCAGCAGGAGCAGCGTGCCACCGCCGCTTCCGCGCATGAATGCGAGCACCGCGTCCATTATTGCGGCTCGGCCCAAGGGCAGTATAGTTGGAGGGAGGCGCCAGCTCTGCGGGGTCTCTTGGGCGACAATTGTGGATGGCTGATCGCGAATCAGTTGCCGGAGTATCGTTGAGCTGTGAAGCCATAGCTTGGTGTGCCTGATCTCGACCTCGGAGTGCCTGCGGAGAAGATTGTTCAAATCCTCTTGACCCATGACATCACTGGGCGCGAGCGGCGCATTTGGTAACGCCGAGATTGCCTTCTCCTTGAAGGCGGGAGTCATGGGTAGAGATGTCGCTATGATGTATCGGCTCGGCTTTAGGCGCTCGATGTTTGTAGACTCCGCTCGTAGCGCGCGCAGCAGTTTGGATGTCCCGCTACGAAGATAATGTTTTGCCTGGACGATTATATTCTCCTCGCCGACCGAGAAACGGCAGTCGATGCCCATGTCTGCCCCTGCTGCGAACGTCTCCAGCCGTATTCCGAATTCGGCCTGCAGTAGGTCCCGGACCAATTCCTCGAATTCCGTGGGTGAGAGTTGGTGGAAGTCGTACACGCTGCACCCCTGCACGGTCCGTTTGAATGTTCAGCAAGTCTTCTTCCCCGGCACTCCGTTGCCTCTGTACCCGGCGCGAAGCCGCGGAGTTCCGCCGATGACCCTCGGCCAACTGATGTTTCACATGATGCGAGATTCAGCACCACGTGTCATCAGCTTGAGAGGAACAAGCTTTCAACGAGGCGAAAATCTCAAGGTTCGATCCGCTTCAGCCGCCACCGATGAGGCGTCCCAGAACGTCGAACTCGGACCCATTCAAGCCGACGCTATGCGTGGGGACGAATGTGGGGTCGGATCGAGCGCCGCCTCACTTTCTGACGCAAGATCATGCGCTTACGAGAAGATGTTCGGCGACCTCCCGCCACGTCGAACCTGCGCGGCGTCACTGGCGACCAGTCACGTTCCGCGGCCGCTGTGCGCCATATGCCGGGTGCTCCTGGACACTGATTGCGAACTGAAAGCCGGCGTCGACGGCGACGTGAGGAACGTAAGGTTCGTAGGCGCGGCGAGTATTGCCCGCCGCCCCGAAGCCCGTCCCACCTCTGTCCACAGGTTTTTATTCTGTTCCAGAACACGGTGAAGCCGAACTTCGCGACGTGCGCTTCGGACAAGTCTGATCCCTCCGGTTCCCATTCGATCAGGCCGCGGTTAACATGAAGATCAAAGGATCGAACTTTGGCGCAATTCAAGTTCCTGCACGCAGCCGACATCCACTTGGACAGCCCATTGCGTGGCCTTTCTCGTTACGAAGGCGTGCCCGCAGCCGAAGTGCGCCTAGCCACAAGAACGGCGCTCACGAACCTCGTCGAGTTCGCCATCGACGAGGACGTCGCGTTCCTGGTGATTGCTGGCGATCTTTACGACGGTGACTGGATCGATTTTGGGACCGGCCTGACCTTTTGCGCCGCAATGGGTAGGCTCGCCGGCGCGGGGATCGATGTCTACCTGCTTTATGGCAACCATGACGCGGAATCGAGCATCACCAGGAAGCTTCCGCTGCCCGCGAACGTCCATGTGTTCGGGACCCGCAAGGCGGTGTCCTTCACCCATGAACGGACCGGCGCCGTGCTGCACGGCTGGAGCTACCGCGACCGCGACACGAACGACAATCTTGCCGCAAGCTATCCGCCGGCCGTCCCGAACCGCTTCAATGTCGGCGTCCTGCACACCGCGCTGACCGGCCGGCCGCCGCACGCACTTTACGCCCCTTGCACGGTGCAGGACCTCGTCAGTAAGGGTTATGATTATTGGGCGCTCGGCCATGTCCACGCCTTCGAGATCGTCGCCGACGCACCGTTCATTGTCTATCCCGGTAATTTGCAGGGGAGGACAATCCGCGAGGTGGGCCCCAAGGGGGCGGTCCTGGTGACGGTCGAGGACGACAAGATCCTTGTCCCGCCCGAGCATGTCCCGCTCGACGCGGTGCGCTGGTCCCGTCTCGAGCTCGAGATTTCCGATGTCGTTGCAATGAGCGCACTGCACGGTCGGCTGGCGACCGAGCTCGCCGCAATTCACTCGGCCGACGCACATGGCAGGCCACTGATGGTGCGGATCGAGCTGCGCGGCGATTGTGCTCTCCACAACGATCTCAATCTTCGGCGCGAATATCTGCGCGAGGAAGTGCGCGCCATCGCCATTGCCATCGCGGACAATTTGTGGGTCGAGAAGGTGGTGGTGGCGACTCGTCCTCCGGCGAGCGCGGTCCGGATCGACGAGGAAGCGGGCGACGCGCTCAATGCGCTCGTGGAAGCCGGCATCGGCGATCCAGAGTTGGCGGCAGCGCTGCGCCAGGAGTTGGCGGAATTTCTGGCCAAGACGCCGCCGGACCTCGGCGGGACGGACGGAGTGCTCGCCGGGCTGAGAACGGGAGAGCTGGACACTCTCCTCGCCGATGCTTCCGCATCCTTGGTCGGTCGGCTTAAGGGGCAGGGCGGCTGATGCGCTTCGCGAAGCTCCAGCTCCTCAAATATGGGCATTTCGACGGCTGTGACCTGGATTTTCCGGCAGCGGACCTCGATCTCCAGATCGTGTTCGGCCCGAATGAAGCCGGCAAGTCCACTACGATGGCGGCGGTCGGCGATCTGCTCTTCGGGTTCGGGGGACGGACGAATTACGATTTCCGGCACGATCAGCAATTGCTGCGGGTCGGCGCCGTGCTCGAATGCGACGGAGCCGAGCTCATTTGCAGGCGCCGCAAGGGCAATAAGGGCACCTTGCTCGACGAAAACGACCAGGCGATTGACGATGGCCGTCTGAGAGCGCTGCTCGGCGGCTACACAGCCGAGAATTTCAGCCGCATGTTCAGCCTCGACCATCACCGGCTTCGCGAGGGCGGCAAGGCGATCATCGAGGCCGAGGATGATATCGGCCAAGCGATATTCGCGGCTGGTTCGGGCCTCACCGGCATTGCCGGCATCCTCGAGGCGCTCGAAACCGAAGCGAAGGAGATCTGGACCAAAGGGGGACGCGGCGAGCGGCGCTACCCGATGGCGCAACGCGCCTTCGAGGAAGCCCGCGCCCGTCAGAAGGAGGCACAGGTCCGCCCCGCCGCGTGGGACGAGCTTCGCAAGACGGTCGAGCGGCTCGCAAGCGAGCTGGAGGACCTGCGACAGAAAGGATCCGCACTGGAGCTCGACCGCAGCGGCGTCGAGCGTCGGCGCCGGGTGCTGCCGCACGCGGCTTTCTATCGGGACGCCGCTTCTCAACTGACGGCGGTCAAGGACGCCCCCGTGCTGCCAAGCGACGCGTCGGATGCCTTTGCCGCCGCGGTCCAGGCGATAGCCGCCGCCGATATCGAGATCAGACTCGCTACGGAGCGCGGGCAGAAGCTGGGCGAGAGCCATGAGGCCATCAAAGTAGACCAGCGCCTGGTCGACCAGCATGACCGAGTCCAGGCCCTGCGCGAAAGCAAGGGGACTATCGACGACAGGGTCGATCATCTGCCGCGGCGCCGGGCCGACCGCGCCGCGCACCATGAACGGATGCTCGTGCTGCTGCGGGAGCTTGGCTGGGAGATCGAGGATGCGGGGGCGGCGGCGGCCGCGCTTCCTCAAAAGATCAGCCTGACCGGGGTTCGCAATCTTCTCGAGAGTCACGGGGCCATCGAGACCCGCCTTGTCGCCGCTCGCGCCGCCAAGGCGAGGCATCAGGCCGTGGAGGCGGATTTGGCCAGGGAGCTAGGTGCCCTGCCGCCGCCGCGGAGCACTTCCGCCCTCGCCGCTGCGCTCAGGCAGGCTGCCGCGCTTGGCGACATTGACCAGTCCGTCGCGACTGCGGAGCGGGATGTGCTGCGCCGAAGCACCGCCTTGTCCGCGGCGATCTCCCGGCTTGCCCCATGGCAGGGAACAGTGGAAGCCCTGCTGGGGCTGGCGCTCCCAAACAGCGGGGAGCTTGCTGACGCGAAAGCCCTGATCGAGGGGGCGCTGGAGGCGCTTGAGGACGCACGCCGCGCGGTGCAAGCCGAGACCGAGCGCGGACAGGAGCTCGCGCTGTCGCGCACCCAATTGCTTCGGGACACAGGGGCGGTAACCGCCGAAGCCCTGGCCGAAGCCCGGTCTCGCCGCGACAATATTTGGCACGACATAGCGCGGCATGTCCGGAGCAAGGCGCCGCTTTCGGATCCGCTCGGCGCCGCAGACGATTTCGAGGCCAGCCTGGCTGATGCGGATCAGTTTGCGGACCGCCGGTTCGACGACGCGGAGAATTCCGCTCGCGCGGTGGGACTGGACGAGGAAATCGAGCGTCATGAGCTCGCGCTCGAGCAGAAGGGCGCGCGGATGCGCGAGGCCGAAGAGGAACACGGCAAGGCGATCGACGGGTGGCAAGATCGCACTTCTTCCTTGGGGCTGGATCTCGGGCCGGCAGATCTGGCGGCTTGGCTTCAGCGGCGGGAGCAGGCGCTCGCGGCCGCCGACGAGGTTCGCATTGCCGAGGAGGCCAAGGCCGAGGCGGAGCGTAAGAGAGACGAGGTAATGGCCCGGCTTCGCTTGGAGATGTCGGATCTCGGCGAAAATGTGGCTGGCGAGCTGTCATTCAAAGCATTGCAGGATCGCGCGTCGCTCATCGCCGACGCGGCGCAGGCCGCGGACGTGGCGCGCGAGAAAATCGTCGCCCGCCAGAACGGCAATGCCGAAGACTATCGCGCTGCCACATTGTCACTGGATGAAGCAGAGGCGGAGCTCGCAGGCTGGTCGGCGCGCTGGGAAGGAGCAGTGCGCACAGCGGCCCTCGATCCGACGCAGCCGAAGGACGTGATCAAGGCCCAGCTTGAGCTTCTCGAGGAGCTTCGCAGCGAAGTGGAGGAGGTGAGGAGCCTCGACCAGCGGATCGATAGCATGGTGCGCGACATCGATCAGTTTGCGAAGCAGGTCGAGGAGGCGGCGACTGCCTGCGGAGTCGCGAGCACCGACGGAAGCCCGGGCGAGATACTCGCAAGCCTTGTTGCGGCCGTGGCGGAGGCGCAGACCGCAGTGCAGAGGCGGGCGGACCTGATCAGCCAGATCGCGGATGCGGACGTCCAACTGCAGGACGCGCAAACCGCGCGTGCGCGGGGCTTGGGGCGTCTTGATCCATTGTTTGCCGCAGCTGGGACCGAAGACCGGGAAGAGCTGCAGGAGGCGATAAGGAGGTCGGATTCACGCCGCCTCCTCGAGGCCGATCTCGAACGTTATCGCTCCCAGATATTGACAGCCGGTGGCGGTCCGCTGCTCGAGCAGTTGCTGGCCGAATGCGAGGAGTCGGACATCGCTGCGCTTGGCGCTTGCGCCGCGCAGCTCGACGATGAGATCGCTTCGAATTCCAATGCGATCGCGCAGCTTAGCGGGGGGCTTGCGACCGCTCGTGCCCAATTCGAGCGGCTCGATGCCGGGCCTGACGCCGCGCTCGCCGCCGCCGATGGCGAGATCGCGCGAGCCGAAATGGCGGAGCAGGCAGAAGCCTATGTGCGCAAGCGCGCGGAAATTGCGCTGCTGCGCTCCGCCATCGCAAAATATCGCTCAAGCAAGCAGGCGCCGATGCTGGTGCGGGCGTCGCAACTCTTCTCACGACTGACGCTAGGCCGGTTCAAAGACCTGCTCGTCGATTTCGACAGCGGCACCTCACGGCTCGCGGGGATCACCCAGGATGACAGGGTCGTTCCCGTGGCCGGCATGAGCGAGGGGACCATCGACCAGCTTTTCCTGGCGCTTCGCCTGGCGGCGGTCGAGGATGCAGCCGCCGCCGGGGCGCGCCTTCCATTTCTCGCGGACGACCTGTTCATCAACTACGATGATCAAAGGGCTGCGGCCGGTTTTGAGGTGCTCGGCGAATTGGCGCGGACCACGCAAGTTCTGTTCTTCACCCATCACCAGCATCTGGTCAGCATCGCCGAGAAGGCCCTTGCGCCCATAAGCATATCGCGCTGCCTTCTGAGCTGAGGAGCGCGAGGCGGCGACAGGGGGCCGGTTCGCTACCAACCGAGTACCACCAATTTCACTAGCTCCATGGCCAATCTGTGCGCCAAGCAGTCAACCCAGGCGGAGCCAATGTGTCGCGAGCTGAATGGCCGCGTCCGCCAGGGACGCGCCGCAAAGCTACCGGTCCGGTTTCGGCCACAACCGGCCGGCGAGGCCCGCGCTCGTTCGACGAGGTGCCGCGAGATGTCACCTTATTCCGCGCGCTTGTTACATGGTATAATCGCGCGCCGAGCTGCTTGGCCCGCTGTGGCCTGAGGTGGCTGTTCCCCGATAGATGAATGTGCGGGCTCACGACGCGACGCCGGGCCCAGGCATCAGACGGAGAACAGCCATGGACGATTATATTGGTCTCGACGTGTCGATGAAAGAGACGGCGGTATCCATTCGGCGCGGAGGGCAGCGGATCTGGCGCGGGAAGTGCGCGTCGGACCCCAAGCTGATTGCCGATCTCATCCGCAAACGTGCGCCGGGCGCCAGGCGGGTCGTATTCGAGACGGGGCCGTTGTCGGTGTGGTTCCACCATGCCTTGACCCAGGAGGGCTTGCCGGCGATCTGCATCGACGCCCGCCATGCCAAGGCCGCACTCGACATGGCGGCGAACAAGACCGACGCCAACGATGCCGACGGCTTGGCGCAACTGGCCGAGGCGGGCTTCTATCGGGAGGTCCGGGTGAAGGGCTTCGACAGCATGTCGACGAGGACGCTCGTCGCCGCCCGTACGAGGCTGGTGAGGGTCGCAACCGAGCTCTCGAACCAGATCCGGGGGCTGATGAAGACCTTCGGCGTTGTCGTTCCGGCGGGGAAGGGGAGTGCCTTCGAGAAGAACATCCATCACCTCCTCGCCGACCGGCCTACGCTGGCGCCGATCGTGCGTCCGCTCCTCGAGGTGTGGCGCGCCGCGCGCACGCGAGCGGCCGAGCTGGGCGAGCAGCTCCTGGCGGCAGCGCGGCGGAGCGAGAAGTGCCAGATCCTGATGTCGATCCCGGGCGTCGGAGCGGTCACCGCGGCGACCTATGTGAGCGCGATCGAAGAGCCCGGGAACTTCAGGTCGTCACGCGCGGTCGGCGCGTGGCTCGGGCTGACGACGCGGCGCTACCAGTCGGGTGAGGTCGACTATGACGGCCACATCTCCAAGCGAGGCGATCGCCACCTGCGGGGCCTGCTCTACGAGGCCGCGCTGGTGATGCTGACGCGCAGCACGGTCGACAGCGGCCTCAGAGCCTGGGGCCTGAAGCTCAAGGAGCGGCTCGGCTTCAAGCGCGCTGCCGTCGCCGTCGCGCGCAAGCTCGCCGTCACCATGCATGCCATGCTGAAGTCCGGGACCTTCTTCGACAAGACCGCCGGCGCCGCAGCATAAGGCTCGGTCCACCGTCGAAGACTGTCCCAACGATACGTCCCTGCCGGGGCGTGGGCAGAGCCATTCCGTCGCATAGGATGCACCGCTGCTTTCAGCTGAGTGCGGTTGTTACATTGGAAGGCTCACCCCCGCGAAGCTCCATCATGCGGCGACTCATGCCGACCGCGTAGACGACCCTGCACCCGGTACACGTCATCCAGGCTCGAGATCAGGAGGAGAAGGGGATGCCGATATGACCAGCGATTAGACGACCTATGCGTTACCTGGCGCAGATTTAGGTAACAAAAAATGGCGGAAAACTGGCGCGCCCGGCAGGATTCGAACCTGCGACCCCAAACTTAGAAGGCTTGGCGACGGCCACCGCTCGCGGGATTTCGGACAAGAAGATTCCTTCAGTGCCTCGAAGCGGCAGCCATCCACAACCTAAGAAAGCTGTCCATCGGAGAAGCGTCGGATTCCGGCGCTCGCTACGTAGTACCGTGCAGACTCAGGTGTTTTTAGAGGCGGCTCAAGGTTGGGGAGTTGGACCGCCCTGGCGAAGTCGGGGATTGATGTATCGACGGTTGCTCGCAGAAGAAAGACGAACGACCGCTTGCGCAGTCCAAAAAGAGGGATACACATCGGCGAGGCCCAGGCCTATGCCGCACCGCAGCCAACCCGCTGAGTCGTCCTGATGGGAAGGTAGAACGTCTTATGATCAGGAGTTCATAGGTGCAGCGGCACGGCGCAACGGCCTCTAGGTCGCCCATCACCGTTGGCCTCATCTTTGGAGGCACAGGACCGGAGCACGAGGCAAGCCTCGCGAGCGCTCGGTCCGTTTTAGATCACCTCGACCCTGACATCTACATGGTTCGACAATTTGGTGTTTCCAAAGACGGGAAATGGCTTGTCGGCAACGGCGCATGGAACGAGCTGTACCTAGACTCGGACGATTCGCTCCTGCCTGCGACAATTCGCGATTTTCCATCCGCCGCAGTGATCCAGGAGGTGAGTCGTCACGATTGCTTTCCCGACAGCCGCGCCTTTAACGGCTTAGATTGCTTGTTCCCGCTGGTGCATGGGGTGGGCGGAGAAGACGGTAGTATCCGAGGCTTTTTGGAACTTACACGTCTTCCGATCGCCGGATGTAGTCTCCTCGGTTGCGCACAATCCTACAACAAATGGACTGCCCGCAGACTCTCGCGCGATGCCGGAATTCCCACCGTAGCCACAATTTTTGTTCCAGCTGGCGAAGACCCGATGCAATCGGGTGAACGAGTGTGCTCTGAATTCGGCACGTGGGACGCTATCGTGAAGCCGGTCTCGAGCGGATCCAGCTTTGGTGTTAGCCGGATCACGGCACCTGAGCATCTGGTCCATGCGTTGGAGGAAGCGAGGCGTTACAGCGCGGACTGCCTGGTGGAAGCTTTTACTCCGCACCGTGAGCTATTTGTCGCCCTCATGGGCACTGGTTCAAACGTCATAGTGTCAGATCCAGCAATGAGCCCGATCATGAGGTCGGGGCTATCGACCTACCACGATAAGTACATCGCCGACGAGCCACCGCTGCGCTGCCCCTCCGGCCTCAGTGTCTCGATCGATCAATGCGCAAGAGAGATCGCACTGGCGGCCTATGAGACGTTGGGATGCAGTGGCTTCGCTCGCGTCGACCTGTTCGCCTGCCTCAGCACAGATAGGGTGTGGCTGAACGAAGTGAACGCCGTCCCCGCCTTGGCGGCTGATTGCGCATTTGCGGCTGGCATGAACAAGGCAGGATACAGCTATCCGGACCTTCTTGCCGCTATTATTGGCCAGAGCCTCCGCGCAGCTCAACCGTGCCCCTCACTTGACCGCCGGCAGGCGCTACCTCAGCTCTAAGTCCAAGGTCGCCTTCTTTATCTGCAGGAAGTTGGCGTACTCAGCCAACTTCGCTCCGTCAGTCGCATCGGGTGTCGTCTCTTTGAGTGCATAACCACCTCCAGGTAGTTCCTTCAAATCGACCTTGCTTTGGCACGTGCTTGTGAACTCATCCCACTCAAGCTGCTGTAAGTCTTCAGGAGCTCTCCTGAAAAGAACCTTGCATGCGGTAGGGACGCCCATATCACCATGCATCACCATCAAGCCCTGGTATATTGCTGGGTCCATCGCAGGCACTGGCTTCTCTCTAATCTGGATCAAAAATAACTCTATGACGCCATGACGATCATAATCGGCAGCAACTACAGTGTAGTGTTCCTTAGTATAGAAAAAATATCCATCTGCCCAATCTCTCTCGGGCTCTTCTTCATAAAAATCGTATTGGTCTCTATACTTTAGATAGCGTTTCCCCACGTCTTCAATGAGCACGGGTATTCGCCTCAGGACCGGAACATACTTGGTGTTGACAGAGCCTTTGCGGCGTGTTGTTCTAGGATCCATGCCAAGCCGGTAGAGCAAGCACTTCCCGCCGAGTAAGCCAAACAACCTTTCTGCATCTTCCCTAGGTATCGAAGAGACGCTTGGGAGGACTGGAAGGTCGTGTTCATCAGAAAGGGGCACTTCGGACGCTGGCTCACCAGAACCGCCGGTCGCCGTGACCTTAGACATATAGGCTAGAAAGCTTGAAGTGGAACTCCCAAGTTCCCGGGCTAGTTCCTCAGGACTGCTGCGCCGATCAGTCCAGAAGTTGGGTTCTACTCGGCTGACCTCCTCGTCCAGAAGGGACGCCAACCTCTGCATCACGCGTCCGGGCTGATGCGCCTTTTCCAATCGGTCTGCGCCAGTGCCGTGGAACATTTTGCTGAGGACCTGCTCGTCAAGCTGGCGTAGGCCGGGATCTCCCAGTTCATTGAGCACATCTACGATTTTCCGGTTACTGAATTTCCCTTGCGGGACCTGCAATAGGGCCCTGAGCATTCCGACGCGTTGGGATAGCCGTAGTATCATCAGCCGCCCCCCAAGCGGTTTGCACCATCTTGCACATCCTAGCTAACATGATCTCGTATTTGCAAGCCGCTTGCAAGTTTCTTACAAGTCAGAAGAAATGACTGGCCTGGGAGATGATGGACACAAGCTCCCTTTCGGGATGTGTCTCGATCACCGTCCGATCAAAACTGCCTACAAAAATGGCGGCTTTGCAGAAACGGCGATGCCGAGTGCCGGGGGTGACAAACACAATCAGCTTAGTTGTCAGTAGGATACATCGTCAGCCGCTAGGCGAACCATTATCATCACGACCATCGGCCGCACTTTGCGCGCTCGATTTAGGATGGAGGCGATAATGGGCTTCGTGGCTACGAAAGACTTTCCTAAACGGGTGGATCGCGAGGTGGCTCGCTTGCCGCACCCGCTGATCCAGTCCTTCCGCGACAGGTTCGAGAAGAATGCTTTTGCAGTGGAGTCCGGCGCTGCGATGCAATCCTTGATGAGCACGTCGGCGCTCGGGTTCATCGAGGAAGTCAAGTGCGCTGGACGGAACGCACCTTTTGACCGGAACCCGGGTGGGGAGGATTCGCTGCGGCGCCGGTACTACTCCACCGCCATCTATTCACGCCGAGCTCCGAATGGAATGCGGCTGACGTTCTTACCGCACTTCGAGGAACAGGGGGAGGCGTTCACGACGTACGTGCAACCCGCGGGCGCCAACCGCGATTACTCCACGGAGCGGCGGTTCGAACCGTGGCCACCTCAGCTGCTCGAGCATGATGGCCTGCGGGAACTGGTCGAACTCTGCTTTCGTGCCACCCCGGCGTCAATCTTCCCTGCCGGCGTCCCGGATCTCCTGAAGGTTGGCCTCCACCTCATCTCGCTCCAGCCCAGCGGCTCGCGCGCGGCAGTTTCCTCGCCAAACCGCGCTCATTTCGACGGGGAGTACGTCACCTACATCATCCTCGCGGAACGGACCGACGTCATCCGGGGAGACAGCCTAATCGCGCCGCGCGAATTCGCGGACTCTCATCCCGACGATATTCCTGATGAGGCGCGTCTTTTCGAAGGGACGCTCAAGCTTCCGCTTGATATCCTCGGGACCGACGATCGGCGCATCAGTCATTACGTCTATCCCGTCTTCGCTCGGCGGAACGGAAACGGGCGGCGGACGGTGATCCTGATCGACTTCACTCCCTTGGTCCCCGAAACGTCGGACGGACGCCTCGAAGAGGAATGACTCGCGTGAGGATCGAAACGGTGGGCAACCCGCCACCTTGCCCGGTTCAACCAGTGCAGCGCACGTCCCCAAAGCGCTCCATTCAGTGCATCGCGGTTACAGACGCGAGAAGCGATTTGTCCCATCCGACCCCAGAACGCCTCAGCTCGTCCCATTTCGCTCGCTACCTAGCCTGCTACCTTTTGATTTTGAGCAGGAGGAGAGGGGGCAGCTAAGTGCTTGAAAAGATGGTGGACGCACCAGGGCTCGAACCTGGGACCCGCTGATTAAGAGTCAGCTGCTCTACCAACTGAGCTATGCGTCCTTGGCCTTGCGGCGAAGCGGCCATCTAGGGGCGGATGGGGCGGATTGCAACCGACGAGGTGGCGCCGCCGCCTCGTCGCCCCGGCGAAGGCCGGGGTCCGGTTCGCATCCCGGCGAAGGCCGGGACCCAGCTCCCGCCGCCGTGCGCCTGGCCTCGGCCTTCGCCGGGGAGCGCCGACGGTGAAGCTTGCGAAGCTTGCACATGCCATCGGTGCCGTCAGCTTCGAGTCAAGCCTCCGCCGTCACCGCCGCCAGCTCGTTGCCCGACGGATCGAGGAAGTGGAACCGGCGGCCGCCGGGGAAGGCGAAGATCGGCCGGACGATCCGGCCGCCGGCGGCTTCGACGGCGGCGAGCGCGGCCTCGAGATCCGGGACGTCGATCACCGGCAGCGGCGCCTTCGTCGCCTCGGCCGGATCCGCCTGGAGGCCGACGTCGGTGTCGCCGGTCAGGGTCGCCGCATAGGTCGGGCCGAAACCGGTCAGGCTCCAGCGGAACGCGGCTTCGTAGAAGGCCTTGGCGGCGGCGATGTCGCCGACCGGAAGCTCGACATAGTTGAACCGGGCCATGGCTTCCTCCTTGTTTCCCTCTCCCTGCAGGGGAGAGGGAGGGGCCCAAAGCGAAGCTTTGGGAGGGTGAGGGCAGTGCGGAGACGGTCCCTCACCCTGCCGGCTTCGCGGCTGTCCCTCTCCCCTGCAGGGAGAGGGACAGCGCTTCAGTAGCGCCGAAGCAGGCCGGACAGCCGGCCCTGGATTCGGACCTGCTCGGGCCGGTAGCGCTGCGGGTCGTAGCGCCGGTTGGCCGGGTCGAGGCGGACCATCTGGCCTTCCTTGCGGTAGGTCTTCAAGGTCGCCTCATTGTCGTCGATCAGGGCGACGACGATCTCGCCGTCGCGGGCGGTGTCGGTCTTGCGGATGAGCGCGTAGTCGCCGTCGAGAATGCCTTCATCGACCATCGAGTCGCCGGCCACCTCGAGCGCATAATGCTCGCCCGGGCCGAGCAGGGCCGCGGGGACGGGGAGGGTGGTCTGCCCCTCCAGCGCCTCGATCGGCATTCCGGCGGCGATCCGGCCGTGCAGCGGCAAATCGATGACGTCGTTGGCGGCCTGAGTCGACGCCGTCGCCGGTGCCTTGGGCTGCGACCCGATGGCGGCCTGGCCGTCCGGCATCCGCAATATCTCGAGCGCGCGGGCCCGGTTGGGCAGGCGCCGGATGAAGCCGCGCTCCTCAAGCGCCGAGATCAGCCGGTGAACGCCCGACTTCGATTTCAGCTGAAGCGCCTCCTTCATCTCTTCGAACGAGGGCGAGATCCCGCTCTCGGCGAGCCGGGCCTGGATGTAGGTGAGAAGCTCACTTTGCTTGCGGGTCAGCATGTCTAACGATCCCCTTCAGGTACGTATAAGGAACGTGTAGGGAACGTTACGGGTGTTGTCAAGCGGCCGCGGAACAGGCCGCGATTCCGACGAAATTGGCCATCAATTCATGGCCTTGCTCGCTCGCGACGCTCTCGGGGTGGAACTGGACTGAGTGAATCGGCAGGGTCCGGTGGCGCAGCCCCTGAACGGTCTCATCCTCTCCCTCGGCGTTGACCGCGAGGCAGCCCGGAACGCTCGCCGGCGCGACCGTCAGCGAATGGTAGCGGGCGGCGGCGAACGGGGAGCGGAGGCCGCCGAACAGGCCGGAGCCGTCGTGGCGGACGGCGCAGGTCTTGCCGTGCATGACCTTGTCGGCCGCGACCACCCGGCCGCCGAAATGCATCGCGATCGCCTGGTGGCCCAGGCAGATCCCGAGCAGCGGCCGCCGCGCCCCGGCGCAGGCGGCGACCAGGGCCAGCGACTCGCCGGCCGCCTCCGGCCGCCCCGGCCCCGGCGAGATCAGGAACCCGTCCGCGCCGGTCGCCAGCGCCTGTGCCGCGCCGATCATATCGTTGCGCTCGACCCGAACCTCGGCCCCCGCCTCGCGCAGATAATGGACGATGTTCCAGGTGAAGCTGTCGTAATTGTCGAGGACCAGGATTTTGGGGGCCGGGATTTTGGGGACAGTTGCCAAACCGTCCCCCTTATTGCGCCGGCGCGGCGGTCAGCTCGGTCCTGAGCTTGCGAACCGCTTCGTCGTTGCGCTTGACCTCGAGGCTCGAGCGGATCGCGCCGGTGAACTGGCGGGCATATTCGTCGCCGAGGATCTGCGCGAACTGGCCGCGCACCGCCTCGATGAGGCCCGGCTCCCTGCGCGCGTCGCCGGGCACGATCCGCTCGAGATAGACGACGAACCATCCCCGCCCGTCGGGCGCGGGGAGGAGCCGGGCCTTGCCGCGCGGAAGCGAGAACATCATCGCCATCGGCGGCGGCACCTGAGCGTTCTGGCGGGCGATGTCGCGGCGGGTGGCGGTCAGCGGCTGGACCGGCGGAAGCTTGACCCCGGCCGAAGCGAAAGCCTGCGCCGGCGCCGTTCCGGCGTTGATCTTCGCGACGATCGCGGTCGCCACCGCACGCGCCCGCTCGGACGCCCGGCGGGCGATCAGGTCGGCTTTGACGCGGTCGCGGATCCGGGCGAGCGGAGGCGCCGCCGCCGGGATGGCGCGGGCGACGGCGACCAGAGCGTAACGCTGATTCTCCTGGACCGTCTCGACCGCCGGATCGTCGCCCGGCTCGACCGCGAAGGCGCCCTCGAGCAGAGGCTGAAGCTCGGCCGGCGCCTGCCAGCCAGGATTGTCGGGCGCGGCGCCTCGGGCGGTGACCGGCGGAGTCTCGACGATCGCCAGCTTCTGGGCGGCGACGATCTCCTCGAAGCTCGAGCCATCGCCGATCGCCTCCTCGATGCGGGCGGCGAGGTCGCTGATCGCGTCGGCGGCCTTGCGCTGCTGGATCTGGGCGGCGATGTCGCCGCGCACCGCCGCCAGCGGCCGGGCCGGGTTGACGACGACGTCGTCGACCCGAAGCACGTGCCAGCCGAACGGCGAGCGGATCGGCCCGACGGTCGCGCCCTTCGCCGCCGCGAACGCCGCCGCGGCGACCTGCGGCGAGCTCTTGCCGGCCAGAGCCTCGCGGGTGTTGACGCCGAGCGCCGTGTCAGCCGGGCCGTAGCCGGCCTGGAGGGCGGCGGCGGCGAAGGCGGTGCCGCCGGCGACCTTCTGCGCGAAGGCCCGGGCCGCCGCCTCGTTCTGGAGGACGACCTGCGACAGGCTCCTCGTCTCGCGCGCCGCATAAGCGGGATTCTGGCGGTAGGCGGCCTGGATCTCGGCATCGGTCGCCTGCGACGCGGCGGCGACCTGCTCGGCACCGAACAGGGCGTAGCGCAGCACCCGGCGCTCGGGAATCGTGTAGCGCGCCTGGCTGGTCCGGTAGAAGGCAGTGAGCTCGGCCTCGGTGGGCTCCGCGCCCGTCCCCATCGCCGCCGACGGAACCGCCCCGACGATGCCGCTGCGCTGCTCGAGCAGGAGCGAGGCATATTGCTGGGCGATGGCGTTGGGAACATAAGCCGAGCCGGCGACCGGAAGCACCAGCTGGCGCTGGATCAGCCGCGCCTGGAGGTCGTCGCGCAGCTGCTGCTCGGTCAGCCTTTCCTGGGCGAGGACCCGGCGGAAGGTGGCGTCGTCGAACCGGCCGGTCAGGTCCTGGAAGGCGGGGACGCCGGCGATGTCGCGGTCGATCATCTCCCTCGACACGCCGAGTCCCTGCTCGCGGCCGAAGACGGTGATCGCGGTCAGGTCGAGCAGCTGGTCGAGCACTTCCTCCATCGAGCCCCGGCTGAGGAAGGCGGCGAGGTCGAGCTCGGGCTGCTCGCGGCGAACGCGCTCGAACTGGCGCTGGGTCTCGTCGCGGAGCCGCTCGCCGGTGATCTTCTCGCCCTCGACGCTGGCGACCGTCCCGGCGCGAAGGCCGCCGAGGTCGCCGAGCCCGCCGCCGCCGGTGCCGAAGCCGGTGATGACCATCGCGACCAGGGTCAGGAAGAGGACCCCGAGCATGAGCTTCGCCATGAGGCCGCGGCGGAAGGAGGAGAGCATCGGGCTGGAAATCCTGGCGGTGGGAGGAAGGAGAGGCGGGTCATAGAAGCGCCGCCCGGCGCGGGCAAGCTTGGCACGTCCGGTCCCGGTTGCTAGGCGCCGGCCTGTTACGCAGGGGAAAGTCCGACATGCACGTCCGCCGCAAGCTCGTCGCCGGCAACTGGAAGATGAACGGCGGCCTTGCCGCTCTCGCCGAGCTCGGCGCGATCGGCGCTGCGGCGAGGAAGGCGGGCGGGGTCGACGTCGCCATATGCCCGCCCTTCACCCTGATCGCTCCCGCCGTCGCCCGCTCGGGCGGGCTCGCGGTCGGCGGCCAGGATTGCCACTTCAAGGACAGCGGCGCCCATACCGGCAACGTCTCGGCGCCGATGCTGGTCGAGGCCGGCGCGCGACTCGTCATCCTCGGCCATTCGGAGCGCCGCGCCGACCAGGGCGAGAGCGACGACATCGTCCGCGCCAAGGCGGAGACGGCGCTCGGCCACAAGCTCCAGGCGATCGTCTGCGTCGGCGAGACCGAGGCGGAGCACGAAGCGGGGCGGGCGCTGGAGCGGGTCTCGGCGCAGCTGGCGGGCTCGCTCCCCGATCTTCGCCAGGAGGCGGAGCTGGTCGTCGCCTACGAGCCGGTCTGGGCGATCGGCACCGGCCGGACCGCCACGCCGGCCGACATCGCCGGGATGCACGCCCACATCCGCCGCATCCTCGTCGGCCGGTTCGGCGATGCCGGCGAGCGCATCCGGATCCTCTACGGCGGCTCGGTCAACGCCGGCAACGCCGCCTCGCTGTTCGCGGTCGACAATGTCGACGGCGCCCTCGTCGGCGGAGCAAGCCTCACCGCCGAGCAGTTCGTCCCGATCGTCGAGGCTGCGGCGAGGAGTTGAAGCGGGGCGACCGATCCACTAAGTCGCGCTCAACCCGTCGCCCCAGCGAAGGGCCCCCATCAAAGTAGTACTTTGATGGGACCCAAGGTTGGGGCCCATGCTGATTCAGAATGGATGCCAGCCTTCGCTGGCATGACGACCAACTTTCCGAGGCTGTCCCCATGTTCACCTTCCTCCTGATTCTCCAGTCGCTGGTCGCCGCCTCGATGGTCGCGGTGATCCTGATGCAGCGTTCGGAGGGCGGCGGGCTGGGCGTCGGCGGAAGCCCCTCGGGCCTGATGTCGGCGCGCGGCGCGGCCGACTTCCTGACCCGTGCGACGTCGATCCTGGCGACGGTCTTCGTCGTTCTGTCGATCCTTCTCGCCGGCCTCGCCTCGATCGAGCGGGCGCCGACCCGGATCGATCCTTCGCTGTCGAAGCAGGCTCCGGCCCCCTCGACGGCGCCGCTCGCTCCGGCCGCCGGGGCGCCGGTCGCCGATCCGCTCGCCGGCGCCGCCGGCCAGGCGCCGGCCAATTCGGCCGCCGGCAACGCCGCGGTTCCGATCGCCCAATAAGTTTCCCGGCGTGGCCGGGATCCAGTCCGGCCTCGCGCTGGGCCCCGGCCTTCGCCGGGGAACGAACTCTAGCCGGCGGCGATCGCCCTCGCCACGGCAGCCGCTTGGCCGCGGATGTCGGGCACCGCGACGATCTCCCAGAAGGCGCCCTTGCTGAGTGGCCCGATCGCGTAGAGGGCGGGGGAGGGGCCGTCGCCGACGACCCGCGAGCTTTGGTCGACCTCGAGCCCGAGGCCGAGCCGGTCCGGCCGCGCCCGGCCGCTGGCGATGAGCTGGCGGATCAGCGGATCCTCGATCCGGCCGACGTCGCCTTGCGGCCCGGTGCAGTTCACCGCCGCCGCGAAGCTTCGGCGAAGCTCGCCGCCGCCGCGCCGGGCGATCGTCACCGTCCCGCCGTCGACGGCGACGATCCGCCCCGCCATCACCTCGAGCCGGCCCTTGTCCCGCATCGCCTGGATTCGCGCCGCGACGGCCGGCGCGATGCGGTGGCGGTGAACGTCCCACCACGGCCGCAGGTGGCGCAGGAAGCGGCGCTGCCCGGCCTCGCCGAGGCCCTTCCACAAGGCCGCGCTATACGGCCTCAGCCCGTCGACCGAGGCCCGCCAGGGCGAGACGGAGCGCACCTCGCGGACGAGGTCGAGCAGGTGCGCCGGCGGCTGCCGCTCGAACGGCGGTATCGGCGGCGCGACGTGCGGCCGGGGCACCAGCCCGCGCCTCGACACGGCGGCGATCCGGCCGGTGAAGCCCGCTTCCTCGAGGCTGACGGCCATGTCGACCATGGTGAGGCCTGTTCCGACCAGAAGCAGCTCGCCGCCGCTCGCCGCCGCCCGGGCCACCGCCGCCTTGCCCTCGGCGCTCCACGGATCGTCGATCGCGAGGGCGCCGACAAACGCGGGGAGGCGCGACGGATAATTGCCGCCGGCGAGGATCACAGCATCGCAGCCGATCCGCTCGCCCGACGCCAGCGCCACCGCCCCCGCCTCGACGGCGACGGCCTCGCCGGTCACCCGGGCCACGCCCGGCACGGAATCGAGCAGCTGCGCCAGATAGAGATGGAACTCGCGGCGCGGGACGTAATCGTCGGGATCGTGGCCGCGGGCCGCCGCCCAGTCGGCGAAATGGTCCGGCTCGCCCTCGAGAGCGCTCATGTTGCGCGCGCGCACGTTGAGCAGATGCCCCGGCGAGGTGGTCGAATAGGCCGCCCCGGCGGCGAACCGCCCGCTCTTCTCGATCAGCAGGATCTCGGCCCCCGGCGCCGAGCGCGCGACCTCGGCCGCCGCGACCGTCCCCGAATAACCCGCCCCGACGATCGCCACCCGCATGATGTGCCCTTAGCGGGCCGCAAAGCCAGCGTCACCCCACGCCCCTCCCGTCATCCCGGCGCAAGCCGGGATCCAGGAACACGGACGGCAACAGGATGACGACTCGGTGTTCCTGGGTCCCGGCCTGCGCCAGGATGACGAATATTTCCGATTCGCGCCCTTGCCCCTCATGCCCCCTGATCTCTATCCGGTGATTCCCATGGCGCGGTTCATTTTCATCACCGGCGGCGTGGTCTCATCGCTTGGCAAGGGGCTGATGGCCGCCGCGCTCGCCGCCCTCCTCCAGGCGCGCGGCTACAAGGTCCGGATTCGCAAGCTCGACCCCTATCTCAACGTCGATCCCGGCACGATGTCGCCCTACCAGCATGGCGAGGTCTACGTCACCGACGACGGCGCCGAGACCGACCTCGACCTCGGCCATTACGAGCGCTTCACCGGAGTCCCCGCCCGCCAGGCCGACAACGTCACCTCGGGCCGGATCTACCAGGGCATCATCACGCGCGAGCGGCGCGGCGACTATCTCGGAGCCACCGTCCAGGTCGTCCCCCACGTCACCAACGCGATCAAGGAATTCATCTCCGCCGACCTGGAGGGCGACCTCGACTTCCTGATCTGCGAGATCGGCGGAACCGTCGGCGACATCGAATCGCTCCCCTTCATCGAGGCGATCCGCCAGTTCCGCAACGAGCGCCCCCGCGGCGAGACCCTCTCGATCCACACCACCCTCGTCCCCTACATCGCCGCCGCCGGCGAGCTGAAGACCAAGCCCACGCAGCACAGCGTCCGCGAGCTGACCAGCCTCGGCATCCAGCCCGAGATCCTCGTCTGCCGCACCGAGCATCCGCTGCCCGATTCGGACCGCGCCAAGATCGCCCTGTTCTGCAACGTCAGGAAGGACGCGGTCATCCCCGCCCTCGACGCCAAGTCGATCTACGCCGTGCCCGCCCAGTATCACGAGGCCGGCCTCGACGCCGAGGTGCTTCGCGCCTTCGACATCGTCACCGCCCCGGAGCCGCTCATGGCCCGCTGGGACGACGTCGTCGACCGCCTGTTCAACTGGGAGAGCGAGGTCACGATCGGCGTGGTCGGCAAATATGTCGGCCTCCAGGACGCCTACAAGAGCCTGACCGAGGCGCTCGTCCACGGCGGCATGGCCAATAGGGTCAAGGTCAAGATCTCCTGGCTCGACGCCGAGCTCTTCGAGCACCCCGAAGCCGACATCCCCGCCCAGCTCGAGCCCCTGCACGGGATCCTGGTCCCCGGCGGCTTCGGCGAGCGCGGCAGCGAGGGCAAGATCGCGTCCGTGCATTTCGCGAGGGAGCGCAAGGTCCCCTTCTTCGGCATCTGCCTCGGAATGCAGATGGCCTGCATCGAGGCGGCGCGCAATCTGGCGGGAATCGAAGGCGCGGCGAGCACCGAATTCGGCGAAGCCGAAGAGCCCGTCGTCGGCTTGATCACCGAATGGATGAGCAAGGAAGGCCTCCAGAAACGCGAAGCCGAAGGCAATCTCGGCGGCACCATGCGCCTGGGCGCCTACGAAGCGGTCCTGGCCGGCAACAGCCATGTAAGGAGCATCTACGGGTCGGAGCGGATAAGCGAACGCCACCGCCACCGCTACGAGGTCAACATCCACTACAAGACCGCGCTCGAGCAGGAGGGCCTCCTCTTCACCGGCATGAGCCCCGACGGCGCGCTCCCGGAGATCGTCGAGCGGCCGGACCATCCCTGGTTCGTCGGGGTGCAGTTCCACCCGGAGCTGAAGAGCAAGCCCTTCGATCCGCACCCCCTCTTCGCCTCCTTCATCGAGGCGGCGGTGAAGCAGAGCCGTCTCGTCTGACGCCGGGAGCCGCCGAATTGGCTGCGATCGACGCTGGAACCGGCCCCTTTTGAAGCGGCCGCCGAACACCGGAACGCAATGGCTTGGCTGACTGTTACGCCGTCACCTCCCACAGGCGCAGGGCTACGATGACAGAGGAACAGGAAGTCGCCGCGATCCCGCTCGCGGAGGAGCGCGTGACCGTCACGAAGCGTGAGGTCGAGACCGGCCGCCTGCGCATCCAGGTTTCCGTCGAAGAACGGCAGGACCTAGTGCCGGTCGAGCTCTCCCATGACGAGGTGGAGGTCGAGCGCGTGCCGGTGAACAAGGCTGTCACCGAGCTGCCCAGCGTCCGGCTGGAAGGCTCGACCACCATCATCCCCGTCGTCGAAGAAGTCGTCGTCATGGAGAAGCGCCTCATCCTCGTCGAAGAGCTTCACGTGCGCCGCAAGTCGGTGGCCGAAACCCGGGAGATACCGGTCGTGCTCCGATCCGAACGGGTCCGCATCGACAGGAGCGGAGATCTTGACGGGGCCGACGGAGCCGTTGAGCCTGTGCGGGCCGGAGGCGAGGCATGAGCCCCATCGTCACCGCCTTATACGACTCGCGCGAGGAGGCCGCCCGAGCCCTGCATGCTTTGCGGGCTGAAGTTTCTCTTGCCCACGCCGGTATTTACGATCGGTCGGATGCGCGCCTCCAGGCTCTGCGACATGTCGATCTTACGCCACAGGAGCGATCGGCTTGCGAGGCCAAGCTGGCAACCGGAGACTATCTGCTCCTTGCCCGGCCCCGAAGCGGGGAGGGCCCGGATGACATAATTTCGGTCCTCGAGCGCGTTAGCGCCGAGCCGCCCCGGGAGACCCGCTCCCCCGCGGCTTCACAGGGGACCGGCACAGTGGCAAGCAGCCCTCCGGTCGTTGCCGAGGAGCGGATTCCCCTGGTCGAGGAGGAGTTGCAGGTCGGAACCCGCGAGGTCGTTCGGGGCGGGGCGAGAGTCCGCACCCGCGTAGAAGAGGTTCCGGCCGCTCAGGAAATCGAGCTGATCAGCGAGGTTGTGCGTGTCTCGAGCCGCCCCGCCTCGAGGCCTGTCAGCGAGCAGGAACTGGAGCAGGGCGGCCTGCTTCGCGACCGCGTGATCGAGATTGCACAGGTCCGGGAAGAGGCCGTCGTGAGCAAGGAGGTCGTCGTTCGCGAGGAAGTCGTGGTCACCAAGACTACCGAGCGTCGGGTCGAGCAGATCCACGAGACCGTTCGTCGTACCGAGGTTGAAACCGAGGACCTCGGCACCGAGGTCGCGGGCGTACGGGGGCAGCCATGAACGACCGTCGCGACAATGGTTTTTCGGAGCCGGGTTCTGCTGGCGCACAGTCCGGCACGCCCGCTGCCGGGCAGCCCCGCAAGCCCCGAATCGAGGTGCTTGAGCACGGTCCGGCAGCTGGTCCGGGGCCCCGTCCCACGCAAAGCCCCGATACCGTGGGCATCGGCGCATCGAGCAGCGCCGCGCCGGCAGCCTCGGCTCATTCCTCATGGACTGCCGATCAGCCTCGGCAGATCGAGTCGGCCCCGGCGCGGACGCGCAGGGGGCTGCGGCGCTCGCCGACGACGCTGCTGATCCTCCTGGCTTGCATCGTGATCGCCGGCTTCCTGCTCTACACTTATCTTTCGAGCGAGCGGGATGCCGAATATCCCGACAAGGGAACTCGAATGAGCCCTGAAGATGCCGAGCTTCTGGGAGACCCCCAGACCGATTCCGGGCCCGCGACGACCGAGGAGCCTTCCGAGCCGCCGGCCGCCGCAAGCATCGACGATGGAGCGGTCCCCGAAACCGAGCCTGTCGCCTCGCCGGCATCCGAGCCGGCACCGCAGCCGGCACCCCGGCCGCCGCCGCGGCGTGCCGCCGCGCCGGAAGCTCCCCCGGAGGTCGTCGACAGGCCGGAAGCGCCTCCCGCCGACAAAAGCGAGGCCGAAGCCGAAGCCGACGCTGCCGACACCGTTCAAGCCTTTTACTCCGCGCTGAGCGCCGGCGACGGCGCGTCGGCCGCGCGGTTCGTCATACCCGCGAAGCGGGGGAGCGGGCCGCTCTCGGCCGGGGCTCTGACCCGCTATTATTCCTCGTTCCGTCGCCCGTTGCGGTTGCGCCGGGTAGTCCCGGTGAATGCCGACACTGTTCGAGTGGCGTACGATTATGTGCTGGCCGACGGGCGCGTCTGCCGCGGACAGGCGGCAGTCGATGTGGTCCACAGGGGTGGCCGAAGCCTGGTCAGCGGCATCAGGACGCGCGGGCCCTGCTGAAATCAACCGCCTGCACGCTCGGTCGCGCGCTCGGTCTCGCCCCGTTCATTTGCGCAAACATTGGTAAGAAGAGCGAGGGCCTGCCGCGCTACAAGCGCCCGTCTACAAGTGTTTTCGCGGGGGATTATCGTTATGAAACGTGGGTTTGCGCTAATGCTCGGGTCGGCGGGATTGCTCGCCCTTTCGGTCTCGGGGTCGGCCTGGTCGCAGTCGGGCGCGCCCGCCGCGCCCGCGCCCTCCGCCACCGCGGAGGAGGAAGACCCCGCGCCGATGCTCTTCCCCGGCTGGGGCGCCAACCCGGCCGATCTCGATCCCTCGATCAAGCCGGGCGACGATTTCGACGCCTACGTCAACGGCAAGTGGAAGGCGGCGACGAAGATCCCGGCCAAATATCCGTCCTACGGAGTGACCACCAACCTTCGCATCGGCTCCGAGCGCGCGGTCAGGGGGATCATCGACGACCTCGCGGCGCGGCAGAACGCGCCGGGAAGCCTCGAGCAGCGCGTCGCCGACATGTACCGGGCCTATCTCGATGTCGACGCGATCAACCGCGCCGGCCTCGCCCCCGCAAAGCCCCATCTCGACCGCATCGCGGCGGTGAAGAGCCATGACGAGCTCGCCGCCCTGTGGGCGGTCACCGGCTATCCCGCGCCGATGGGCACCTTCGTCAGCATCGACCGCGGCGATCCGACCCGCAACACGATCTTCTTCGGGATCGGCGGGCTCGGCCTTCCCGACCGCGACAATTACCTCGTCGACAATCCGCGCAACCTCGAGATGCGCGCCAAGTATCTCGACTATCTCACCTTCCTGCTCGGCAAGGCCGGCCACGCCTCGCCCCGGACGGCGGCGACAAGCGTCTACGCGCTCGAGGCGAAGATGGCGGCGGCGGTCTGGGACCGGGCGATCGCCCGCAATCCCGAGCTCACCACCAACCGAATGTCCCATGCCGAGCTGGTCGCGCTCGCCCGCCCGTTCCCGCTGGAGCGCTACCTCGCCGGGCGCCAGATCCTTCCGACCGACAGCTTCAACGTCGTCAACGTCCCGCCCAGCGCCGACAAGATCAAGTCGCAGAACCTGACGCCCGAGCAGCTCGCCAAGCTCGGCACCGGCCTGCCCGCGATGATGAACCTCGTCATGGCGACCCCGCTCGACACCTGGAAGGCCTGGATGACGGCGCGGCTGCTGTCGGGCAATGCCGACCTCCTGCCGAGCGACCTGGACGATGCCAATTTCGCCTTCTACGGCAAGTATCTCCAGGGCCGCGAGCGCCAGCGCGACCGCTGGCAGCGCGCCGTCTCCGAGGTCGAGGGAAGCCTCGGCGAGGCGGTCGGCAAGGTCTATGTCGAGCGTCATTTCCCGCCGTCGAGCAAGGCGGCGATGGAGGAGCTGGTCGCCAACCTCAGGCTCGCCATGACCGAGAATCTGAGGGACCTGGCCTGGATGACCCCGGCCACCCGCGCCGCGGCCAAGGCCAAGCTCGACGCGCTCAGGGTCAAGATCGGCTATCCCGACAAGTTCAAGACCTATGACGGGATGGTCGTCGCTCCGAACGATCCGATCGCCAACCGCCTCGCCTCCGCCAGGTGGCAATGGCAGGACCAGCTCTCCGACCTGAGGAAGCCCGTCGATCGCAGCAAGTGGCTGATGACCCCGCAGACGGTCAACGCTTATTACATGCCGACCGCCAACGACATGGCCTATCCGGCCGGCTACCTGCAGCCGCCCAATTTCAATGCGAGCGCGGATCCCGCCGTCAACTACGGGGCGATCGGCGCCACCATCGGCCACGAGATCGGCCACGGCTTCGACGACAACGGCTCGCGCTACGACGGCACCGGGACCCTGAGGAACTGGTGGACCCCCGAGGATAGCGCCACCTTCAAGCAGCTTGGCGACCGCCTGGCGGCGCAATATGATGCGATCTGCCCTCTCGACGCCGGTAAGAAATGCCTCAACGGCCGGCTCACGCTGGGCGAGAATATCGGCGACCTCGGCGGCCTCTCGATGGCCTACAAGGCCTACCATCTCTCGCTGAAGGGCAGGAAGGCACCGGTCATCGACGGCCTCACCGGCGACCAGCGCTTCTTCATCTCCTACGCCCAGCACTACCGGACCCTCTACCGCGATCCGTTCCTTCGCCAGCTGATGGAGACCGACCCGCACTCGCCGAGCTTCGCCAGGGTCAATGCGGTGCTGAGGAACTTCGACCCCTTCTATGCGGCCTTCAAGGTGAAGCCGGGCGACAGGATGTACCTGCCGCCGGCGGAGAGGGTGCGGATCTGGTAGGGGAGGGGGCGTCGCTGGCGTTTCCGGCGCGGTCCGAGCATAAGGCGGCATGATCGCTGCCGCTTTGCTCCTCCTCGCCGCCGCCCCGCCAGCCGCCGCCCCCGAACATTTCTTCGTCGGCCGGAGCGAAGGCTCCGGCACGGTGCAGATGATCGTGGGCGGCTCGCACAAGGTCCGCGACGTCAGCCGGGGGCGGCTCGACAAATCGGGCGCGCTGATCCTCGAGCAGATCGTCTACGAGGAGGGCAAGCCGACCCGCCGCCGCTCCTGGCGGCTCGCCCGGGCCGGCGGCAACCGGATCGCCGGCACCATCTCCGACGCGGTCGGGCCGGTGACCGGCGAGATGCGCGGCAACGTCCTCCACCTCAAATATCGCGCCAAGGAGGCCAACGCCCAGGTCGAGCAGTGGATCACCCTCCACCCCAACGGCCGGACCGCCTCCAACCGGATGATCTTCCGCAAATGGGGTCTGAAGGCCGCTACCCTCGAATCGACGATCCGCAAGCTCGACTGATCCTCTTGCCCATGCGTTACGTTCCTGTTATGTTCCAATTATGCGTCCCGCAACATCCTTTGCCAGTGCGATCGCGAGCCTTGTGGCCCTTCGGGGACTGCTTCGGCGGCTGAAGCGCCGAGTTGGGAGGGGACCCCCCGCGTTTCCGTGTGACTCTCGTGCCACTCGCGCCATTCGGCGGGTGGAGCGGCGGCCCCCGTCAGGGCCGCACCGCCTCCACCCGGAAGGTGACGATCCGGCCGACATGGGCGCGCGGGCCGCCGCTTTGCTCAATCACGATCCGGGCCCGGGGCAAGGTGAAGATCGCCTCGTCGCCGTAGCGGCCCCGGCTGCGGACGGCGCTCGGCAGGCAGGCCCCGACCTTGCCGGTGAGGCTCTCGAGGCCGAGCTCGGCGGGCGCGAGATTCTGGTGGCACGACCAGGCGGCGGGGAAGCGCTCGCTCGCGGCCTGGGCCCGGCAGCCGTGGCGGAAGCCGAAACGGGGCTCGCCCGCCCGGCTCCGCTCGAGATGGGCGAAGTCGCCGTCCATCTGGGCGACCTGGACGACCCGGTTGAGGGCGTTGCAGAAATCCTGCCCGACCCGGCCGTTCTGCCCCTGGCCCGCCGCCGGCGCCAGCAGGGCCGCCGCCGCGATCGCTCCGCTCATCCACCTCATCGCCCTCTCCCTGTGCTGCACGGGCAAAGGATGGACGGCGCCGATGACGCCCGGCTGAACGGCGGCGCCCGCGGCGCAGCCAAAGCAGGGGAGGCGCGTCTCCTAGAGCGGCCCCGGCCCGTCGGTCCGCCGCCGCGCCTCGTCGCGGGCCGCCGACTGGCGCAACGTGTCCATCTCGCCGGATTCCTTCTGCAGGCGCCGGTTCTCGGCCTCGGCCGCGTCGGCTCGGGCGCGCTCCTCGCGGTAGCGCCGCTTCCACTTGCCGCCGGCCATCAGCGCCATTCCGAGCACGATTCCGAGCAGGAAGACGAGGCCGACGATGAGCCACTGATCGGGGGTGAAGAGAGTCACTGGGCCGCTACCTTCCAATCGCTGGGGGATGGCGGATCAATGGCGGCGGGGGCGGATTGTTCCGCCCCCGTGTCAGGTTTTAAAGAGGTTGTCGGAGATCGAGCAGCTCGCCGGGCCGAGGATGACGATGAACAGCACCGGCAGGATGAACAGGATCAGAGGCACGGTCATGATCGCCGGCAGCCGAGCGGCCTTCTCCTCGGCGCGCATCATCCGCTCGTTGCGGAACTCGGCGGCGAGCACTCGAAGCGCGCTGGCCAGCGGGGTGCCGTATTTCTCGGTCTGGATCATCGTCGTGACGACGCCTCGGACGGCGTCGAGATCGATCCGGTTGGCGAGATTCTCGAAGGCCGAGCGGCGGTCGGTGAGGAAGCCCAGCTCGATCGAGGTCAAGGCGAATTCGTCGCCCAGCTCGGGATAGGCCTTGCCGAGCTCGCGCGCGACCCGGTTGAAGGCGGCGTCGACGGTGAGGCCGGCCTCGGCGCAGATGACGAGCAGGTCGAGAGCGTCGGGGAGGCCCTTGCGGACGTTGTTCGAGCGCTTGGAGATCTTGTTCTTCAGCCACAGGTCCGGCGCTTTGTAGCTCAGCAGCAGAGTGCCGGCGACGAGCGCGTAGCGCTTGAACGCGCCCCATGCCGGGAACCATTCGAGCATATAGACGCCGACGATCACCGTCGTGCCGATCACGACCGGAAGCACCAGGCGGGCGAAGATGACGACGAAGGCGAGATCCTTCGATCGGATGCCGGCCTGCATCAGCTTGGTCTGCGCCTTCTGGACCTGCTCGTCCTGGAGCATCTTCAGCGAGCCGAGCACGCCGCGGACCTTGTCCGCCATCTCGTTCTTGTTGGTGATGTTGCGCCGCCGCTTCGACGTCGAGGCGACGATTCCGGCCTTGAGCTGCTCGCGCCGCTCGTTCAGCGCCTTCACCCGCTTCGCCATCGGGTCCTTGACGGTGGTGGCGGCGTAGATTGCGACGAGCACGGCGAAGGTGGCGACGGCGGCCATGAAGGTCGCCACCATCACCACGTCGATGCCCATCACGGTCGGTCCGGAAGCCGGTACTGTCATTTCAAACCGCCCCTAGATCTCGAAGTCGACCATCTTGGCCATGATGAACACGCCGATCCCCATCCAGATCAGCCCGCCGCCGCCCGCGATCATCAGCCGCTCGTCGGTGAAGAAGGTCTGCATGTACTTGCCGTTGATGAACCAGATCAGGATGAAGACGATGAAGGGCAGGGCGCCGACGATCCAGGCCGAGGCCTTGGATTCGGACGACATCGCCTTGATCTTGAGCTTCATCTGGGCCCGCTTCCTCAGCACCTCGGAGAGGTTGGCGAGAGTCTCGGCCAGGTTGCCGCCGGTCTCGCGCTGGATGGCGAGGGTGATGACGAAGAACTGGAATTCGGGGGTGCCGAGGCGATCGGCCGTCTCCTGCAGCGCCGCCTCCATCGACCGGCCGATCTTCATCTTGTCGGAGACGGTGCGGAACTCCTCGCCGATCGGCCCCTGGATCTCGTCGGCGACGATGCCGAGCGTCTCCGAGATGGGCAGACCCGAGCGCAGGCCGCGAACCATCAGGTCGATGGCGTCGGGGAAGCGGCTGGTGAACTTGCCGACGCGGCGCTTGATCAGCTTGCCGATGACCCAATGGGGCACGCCGATGCCGGCGATCATGCCGATCAGCACGGCGAGCAGGATCGGCAGGCCCTTCATGATCAGGAGCAGCGAGACGACGGCGATGATGCCGAGGCAGGCCAGGCCGTATTGCGCCAGGGTCCAGGTCCGGCCGGTCTGGTGAAGCCGCTGGCGGAGCAGGGCGGGCTTCGGGATCAGCCGCTGCGCGAGCCCGTCCATCTTGGTCTGGTTGCGGGTCTGGAGGATCCGCTTCAGCTGTGCCTGGGCCGCCACTTCGTTCGACTTGCTGTGCCGCTCGCGAACGGTCTCGAGGCGCCGGTTGGTCGCCTTCGAGACGTTGGGTCCGCCCATGGCGAACACCATCATCGCCAGCACCACCAGCACGCCGCCGCCCAGCATCAGGATCGGAAAGCTCAGCACCCTTGGCTCCTGTCCAACAGGCCGGCGAGTGGCCGGCGCTTACTCATGCCGTCGCCGGCTTCGGCTTCTTGGCGACCAGCCCCTTGAGGTTGAGCTTGTCGAGCAGCGACCTGGGCGAATCCGCCACCTTCTTGTCGCCGCCGCCTTCCTGGCCCTCGACGGTCGAGACGCACAGATTGACGAGCTGGGTCAGCGGGCCGTTGATCTTCGACGAGGTCGCGACCTTGGCGAACGGCTGGCCGAGCTTGGCCGCCTGCGCCGCCGACTTCGGCTCGAACGGGATGACGATGTCGACGCTGCGCTCGATCGACTGCTCGAAATCCTTGCGGCTGATCTCCTGCGCGCCGGACGGCACCCGATTGGCGACGACCAGCACCCGCGCCTGGGGCGCATTGGCCTTGAGCCAGCTCAGCACCCGGATCGCATCGCGGGTCGCGGCGAGGGTGAACTCGACCGCGACGATGACGACGTGGACGTCCTGGACGAGATGGGAATGCTGGACCAGCATCGAGCGCGGCAGGTCGAGCACCGTGCTCTCGAATGCGTTGCGAAGCTCTTCCTGAAGCTGGAAGAAGGCGGTGCCGTCGTTGAGCAGGGGCTGGTTGAGCGGCGCCTCGGCGGAGAGCACGCAGAGCTTCTCGTTGGCCCGGACCATCGCGCGCTCGATGAAGAGGCCGTCGATCCGGCTCGGATTCTCGATCGCGTCGGTGAGGCCGCGGCCCGGCTCCAGGTCGAGCGAGAGAGCGCCGGTGCCGAAGTGGATGTCGAGGTCGAGAAGGGCGGTCGATCGGCCGGCCTTGTCGCCCATCATCCAGGCCAGCGAAGTGGCGAGGGTCGATGCTCCGACTCCGCCGCGAACGCCGATCACCGCCGCCATGACGTGCGGCTTCTCGCTCGCCGCCTCGTTGACCCGGGGGCCGGAGATGGTGAGCTGGGCATGGGCGAAGGTATCGCGCAGCTGGTCGGGCGTGAACGGCTTGAGCAGGTAATCCTGCAGCCCCGAGGCGACCAGGTCGCGGTAGAGGCGCACGTCGTTGACCTGGCCGGCGGCGATGACGACGGTGCCCGGCTCGCAGACTTCGGCGAGCGCGTTGATGTCGTTCAGCGGGTCGCCCGATTCGGACAGATCGACGAACAGGATCGACGGGCTGGCCGAGACCGACAGGGTCTGGACCGCGTTGCGGAGCCCGCCCTTGTTGACCTTCTCCGGCGCCCAGCCGTGCTCGACCGCGATCGGCCGGAGCATGTCGGCGGTGGCGTCGTCGCAGACGAAGGCGCTGAACGGGTCGCGGAGCGAGTTGGCGGCGCGGGAAGCGTGGAAAGGCGCGTTCATCTAATTACCCCTGGTGCTGACGGCGGAGAGGCCCTTGGTCCCGCTCGGAACGGTCTGCCGGTAGACCCGGATCGCCTTCGACGAGACGTTGGCATCGCCGGTGACGCTGCCGCTCTGGCCGAGGACGAGGTCGTTCGGATCCGCGATCATCGCGGCGAGGTTCGAGTTGATCGCGCAGCCGTAATTGGACGAAGTCGAGCTCGGCCCGCGCCGAGCCGACCAGTTCGGGCAGTTCGGAACGTAGGCGACGCTTCGGCTGACCACGACGCGGACGGTGCCGGGAGCGACCTCACCGGCGGTGACGGGGGCGCCCTCGCTGAGCAGGAGGCCATATTCGGCCGCGGCCCGGGCGACGTCGCGGCGGCCGGCGCTGTCGCCATAGCCGTAGCCGCCGTCGACGAAGACGTGGTCGCCATAGCCGAGGGCGACGGTCTGGAACCACTGGTCGAGGCGGGCGCGATCGGCGGCGGACAAGCCGCCGTCGGCGCCGGGAAGCTCGAGCACGAAGTCGCTCCGCTCGACGACCGGCTGGTTGAGGCTGTCGACGCCACGCTCGGGACCGTGCCGGTCGCGCGGGCGCTTGGCGTCGGCCGCGGCCGAGAGGCTGATGACGGCGCCGATCGCGACGAGGGCGGCGAGTGATTTGCTGCGGGCCATGATCACGTCCTTTATCGATCGGTCAGAAGCTGAAGCCGGGGGTGGCGGAGGCCTGCTCCGTGCGCACCGCCGCCGGCTTGTCGGCGCGCTGCTGCGGGGCCGGAAGCTGGGCCGGCGCCGGCCGCGAGGGGAGGGCGGCGGTACCGCCCATCCCGGGCGAGGCGCTGCGCGGCGGCGCCATGGTCGGCATCGGCCGCCGCGCTCCGCTGCGGCCATATTCGGCGGTTCCGAGGAACACCCGCTCGGCCGTGTTGGCGCCGCGATAGCCGTCGGTCGGAAGCGCGATCTGGCTCGCCGTCACCGGGTTCACCAGATAGGGCGTGACGATGATCACCAGCTCCGATTCGTTGCGGCGGAAGGTGTTGGACCGGAACAGGGCGCCGATGATCGGCAGGTTGCCGAGGAAGGGCGTCCGCTCGATCGAGTTGTTGCCGCCGTTGCTGAGCAGGCCGCCGATCATGAAGCTCTGGCCGGAGCCGAGCTCGACCGTCGTCTCGGTGCGGCGGGTGGTGAGCGAGGGGACCTCGAAACCGCTGACCTTGATCGAGCCGGCCGACGAAAGCTCGGACACCTCCGGGCGAACCCGCATCGAGATCCGGCCGCCCTCGAGCACCGTGGGCGTGAAGGCGAGGCTGACTCCGTAGGGCTTGAATTCGATCGCCGTGCCGTTGATCCCGTTCGACGTCGGGATCGGGAACTCGCCGCCGGCGAGGAAGCTCGCAGTCTCGCCGGAGAGGGCGACAAGGGTCGGCTCCGCCAGCGTGGTGATCAGGCCGTTGTTCTCGTTGAGATCGAGCGTTCCGGCGACGTCGAGCCCGAGGACGTTGCGAGCGAGGCCGGCGATCGTCGTTTGGCCCTCGACGCCGAGGAAGCCGGCGTTGATGTCGCCGAGGTCGCGGCCTCGGCTCAGGCCGCCGAGGACGCTTCCGCCGGTCGGGTCCGACGTCGCCAGATTGACTCCGATCTGGCGCGCCAGCGAGCGGCTGACCTCTGCGATCTTGACCTGGAGCATCACCTGCAATGGAGTCGCCGTCTTGAGGCGGTTGACCGGAATGATCTTCAGGGCGGCGCCCGGCGTGTTGGTGTCGATGCCCGGATTGAGCATCATGCGGACGAGCTGCTCGGCCTGGGCGGCGTCGGCGGGGGAAGCTACCGTTCCGTTGATGACGGCGATCTGGCCGACGTGGGTGACGGTAATCTTCGAGTCCGGCATCGCGGCTCGGAGCATCTCGTCCATCGAGCTGATGTTCTGGCTGACGCGGACATTTGCCCCGTAGACCACCGAGCCGTCGGCGGCGGTGGCGATCACGGTCGCCTCGCCGGCTTCCTTGCCGAACAGGCCGAGCTTGCGCGGGCTGGTGACATTGACGTCGGCCACGCCGGGATTGGAGACCCACACGTCGACCACGTTGCGGGGCAGCGAGATGACCTCGCCCTCGCCGACCGACAGCAGGACCTGGTTGGTCGGTCGGTAGTGGCCGGTGCCGCCTTGCGCCATCGCCGGGGCCGAGACGGTACCCGCCAGGCTGGCGGCGACGATCGCGACAATCGCGGTGCCGACTGTCGCTCGGCGCATGATGTTGAACTTGCTCATGTTACTTGGCTCCGACCGGAACGAGGGTGACAGAGTTGCCGCGGGCGACCCGGACGACGGGCCCGGTGGTCACCGTGGTGGTGGTGGTGGTGCCGGCGGGGGTGCGACCCGAAGCGGCAGCGGCGAGCGACCCGATCGCGTCGGCGATTCGGGCGTTGTCCGAAGGCTCTTTTTTGCCCTTGCCGGGGACGGTTCCGCGCTGGAACCGGGAGACGTCCGACCCTATGGTGTAAGTGGACGAGGTGTCGACCGGCTGGTTGGCGATGGCGAGCAGCATCTGCCGCTCGGCCTTGGGATCGTCGGTCTGCGGCACCTTCACCTCGCCGGAGGCGATGGCGCGCTCGAGCTCGGCCGAATTGTCGGCGATCGAGCGCAGCGACAGCGACAGCGAGCCGATGGTCTGCGCGACCGCGATCTTCTCCGCGATCTTGGGGGTCGCCTCGAGAGTGACCAGGGAGAAGCGCTGGACGACGGCTTTGCCGTCCTCGCCCTTCGCATCCATGCGCTGGTCCGTGGCCAGCACCCTGACGTTGCGGAGCACGGTCTCGGAAACCTTGAGAGGGGTGCCGTCGCCCCCGCCGGTGACTTCCTGGGTGAGAACGATATCGACCCGGTCCCCCGGGAAGACGAAGCCGGCGACGCCGCTGGTGGCGGAGACGGAGACGGTGACGGCGCGCATCCCGGGCCCGAGCGCGGCGGCGAGGAAGCCCCGCTCGCCCGGCTTGATCAGCGAGCCCTGGGTCAGCGGCTGGCCGGCGGTGATCTCGTTGCGCACGACCGTACCGATCAGCGTCTGCGGGTTCACGCCCGGCTTGCCCTTGATGTAATAGGCCGGCTGAACGAGGCCTTCGGGCCAGCGCTGGAAGCGCAGCGCCTCGGCGTCGATGATGGTGCCGACGGGAAGCGAGCGGGTCGCGACCAGCACTTCCGGGCCGGCGGGGACGGCGGGCCTGGCCGCGGCCGAGGGCGCTCCGGCTCCGCTGAACATGTTCTTGGCGGTCACCGCGGTGACGGCCGCGACGATCAGCGCACCGATCAGCAGCACGAGCTTTTTAACATCCATGACGCCAGTCGCCTCCTAGCCCGCTCAAATTGCAGGCTCCCATGTCAGACAAATTGGTTAAGAAACCGTTCGCCAACCAGCCAAATACCGCCGAACGCTATCGCGATTCCGTACGGTATCTCCGGCTGGCCGGCGGCTTTCGCCATCCGGTGCGCGGCCAGCATCGCCAGGGTCAGCACGCCGCCGGCGATCGACATGATCACGAGCAGCTTGACCACCCCCGCGAACGGCAGCCACAAGGCCACCGCCGCCGCCAGCTTGACGTCGCCGCCGCCCATCGCGCCGAAGCGGAAGGCGATTGCGAACAGGCCGAACACCGTCGCCCCCAGCGCCAGCTGCAGCGCCACCCCCGGCCAGAGGGGGAGGCCGATGCTCCACCAATACGGGATTGCGAGCAGGGCGATGGCGGCGTTGAGCCGGTTGGGGATGATCCGGGTCCGCCAGTCGCCGACCGCCGCCAGCAGCAGGGCCGCGACGAGCAGTGCGATGAAAAGCCAGGAAAGTCCCCCTTGCATGAGGAGCAGGACTAGACGGAACAGCTTTCGAAACCGTAACCGGCGCCGATGCAGAGTGAAGCGTTCGACCGCCGAGCCATCCCCGCCGACGCCCGCTTCACGCGCTGGACGTCCGCCGACGGCTGGGCCCACCGGATGCTCGAGCGCCGCCGGCCGGAGGGCGAGCCGGTGCGGGGCAGCCTGCTCTTCGCCGGCGGGCGCGGCGACTTCATCGAGAAATATCTCGAGATCCACGATCACTGGCTTCGCGCCGGCTGGAACGTCACCGCGTTCGACTGGCGCGGCCAGGGCGGCTCGCAGGGGGACAGGCCGGGCGGCTGGCTCGACCGCTTCGATACCCTGGTCGGGGACCTCGCCGGGCTGATCGAGGCCTGGCGGACGGAGACCCCGGGGCCGCATGTCGTCGTCGCCCATTCGATGGGCGGCCATGTCCTGCTGCGCACCCTCGCCGACCGGCATCCCGCGATCGACGCCGCGGTGCTCGTCGCGCCGATGCTGGCGATCAACAGCGGCGCGCTTCCGCCTTTCGCCGCCCAGTGGCTCGCCTCCACCGCCTCCACGTTCGGGTGGAGCGGCCAGCCCGCCTGGCAGCAGCCGTCCCGGCTGCAGCGGTCCGGCTCGATGCGCCAGGCCCTGCTCACCGGCTGCCGCGATCGCTACGAGGACGAGCTGTGGTGGTGGGAAAGGCAGCCGGGCTTCGACCTCGGCGCTCCGACCTGGGGCTGGCTCAGGGCCGCCTACGCCTCCTCCGCCGCCTTGACTCCGTCGAAGCTGGCCGGAGTGGCGACTCCGGTCCTTCTGATCGCCACCGATCGCGATCGCCTGGTCAGCCCGGCCGCGATCCGGCGCGCCGCCTCGCTCCTGCCGGACGCCGAGCTGGAGATGTTCAACGACTCCGCTCACGAGATATTGCGCGAGAGGGACGAGGTCCGGCTGAAGGCGCTGGCCCGGATCGACGATTTCCTCGATCGCCGCGCCCGGCGATGAGCTTCGATGTCGCCATCGTCGGTGCCGGAATGGCCGGCGCCAGCCTCGCCGCCGAGGTCGCCGGCCACGCGTCGGTGCTTATCGTCGAGGCCGAGGACCAGCCCGGCTACCATTCGACCGGCCGTTCCGCCGCCTTTTGGGCGGAAAGCTACGGCGGGCCCTTCGTCCAGCCGCTGACCAGCGCCTCCGGTCCGTTCCTCGAGGAGCACGGCCTGCTCGGAGCGCGCGGCGCTCTGCACCTCGCCGACGAGGAGGGGATGCCGGCGCTCGCCGCCCTCGAAGCCGAGTTCGGCGAGGACGTCGACTTCGAGCGCCTCGGCCGCGACCGACTCGAGGCGCTGGTTCCCGGCCTTCGCTCCGGCTGGGTCGCCGGGCTGCTCGAGCCGAGCTGCGCCGATATCGACGTCGCCGGACTGCACGGCCTCTACCTCGCATCGGCGAAGCGGCAGGGAGCGAGGCTCGTCACCGACGCCGAGGTCCGGGGGCTGAGGCGGGAGGACGGGGGCTGGACGGTCGAAACCGCCGCGGGCGCCTTCCGCGCCGCCATCGTCGTCGATGCGGCCGGAGCCTGGGCCGACCGTCTCGCCGCCCTGGCGGGGGCCTCGCCGATCGGCCTCCAGCCCTGTCGCCGAACGCTGATGCAATTGCGCGTCTCGCCGCCGGCGCCGGCCGGCCTGCCCCTCGTCATCGACGCGCTCGGCCGCTTCTATTTCAAGCCCGAGGCCGGCGGCCGGCTCTGGCTCAGCCCGCACGACGAGTCGCCCTGCGACCCCTGCGACTGCGCGCCCGAGGAGCTGGACGTGGCGGAGGCGATCGACCGGCTCGAGCGGACGGTCGACTGGAAGGTCGAACGGGTCGAGCGAAGCTGGGCAGGCCTTCGCACCTTCGCTCCCGACCGGCGGCCGGTCTACGGCTTCGACCCGGTCGTACCCGGCTTTTTCTGGTGCGCCGGCCAGGGCGGCTTCGGGATCCAGACGGCGCCCGCGGCGGCGCGGCTCGCGGCGGCGCTGCTGCTCGGGCGGCCGCCGGAGCTCGATCCCGCTCCGTACGCGCCGGGCCGGTTTGGCTCACGCTGAATGCTGAGCCTTTTGCTGCTCGCCGTCGCGCTTGCCATGGACGCCTCGCCGCGGCCCTCTGCCAGGGCGCCGCGGCCGGATCCGGCCGGGGAACGGCATTGCGGATCGCGGCCGCGCTCGGCACGGCGCAGGGCCTGATGCCGCTGATCGGCTGGTCGCTGGGGCTCGCGTTCGCCTCGGTCGTCCACGCGGTGGATCACTGGATCGGCCCTCGTCCTGCTCGCCCTGCTCGGCGCTCGAATGCTGCACGAGGGCTGATCCCGGGATCCCGCCGAGTGCGCTTCGCCGCTGGCGGGCTGGGGGCCGCTGGCGGCGGAGATCGGAACGAGCGTCGACGCCGCGGCGGCGGGGGTGACGCTGCCGCTGCTCGAACAGCCGATCGCTCTGGCCTGCGCGGTCATCGGAGCAATGACGGCGGTGATCTGCTTCGCAGGAGTGCATCTCGGCCGCCTGGCCGGTGCCCGCCTCGGCCGGCCGGCGGAGCTGATCGGCGGAGCGGTCCTGATTGGCCTCGGGCTGAAGATCTTCGTCGAGCACCAATATTTCGGCGGCTGAAGCCGCCGGCGAGCGCGCGGTTCAGCGCCTGGCGAACTTCATCGCGGCGTCGCAGGCGAGGCGGTCGGCGCGCTCGTTCTCAGGATGCCCCGCATGGCCCTTGACCCAGCGCCAGTCGACCTTGTGGGGCTCCGCCGCGTCGAGCAGCTCCTGCCAGAGCTCGGCATTCTTGACCGGTTTCCTGTCCGCGGTCTTCCAGCCGTTGCGGCGCCAGCCGTGGATCCATTTGCTGATCCCGTCGCGGACGTAGATGCTGTCGGTCCACAGCGTCACCTCGCAGGGCCGCTTCAGCGCCTCGAGCGCGCGGATCGCGGCGAGCAGCTCCATCCGGTTGTTGGTGGTGAGCGGCTCGCCGCCGCTCAATTCCTTCTCGTGCGGGCCGGAGCGGATCACCGCGCCCCAGCCGCCCGGGCCGGGATTGCCCTTGCACGCGCCGTCCGTGAAAATTTCGACCGAGGCGGGAGTCAAGCGGCCTCGAGCCCGCGGGGAAGCTTGAACACCATCCGCTCGACGACTCCCTCGCCCTCGATCTCGGTGACCTCGTAGTGGCGGGCCAGGAAATCGACGACCTCGCGGACCAGCGTCTCCGGCGCCGAGGCGCCGGCGGTGATGCCGAGCGTCGTCACCCCCGCCAGCCAGCCGAGCTCGATGTCGTCGGCGCGGGCGATCAGCCGCGCGCGGGCGCCCTCGCGCTCGGCCACCTCGACCAGCCGAAGCGAGTTGGAGCTCTTGGTCGAGCCGATCACCAGCACCGCCTCGCAGGAGCGGGCGATGTCCTTGACCGCCGCCTGGCGGTTCGAGGTCGCGTAGCAGATGTCCTCGCCCTTGGGCCCGCGAATGCCCGGGAAGCGGCGCTCGAGAATGGCGATCATCTCGGCGGTGTCGTCGACCGAAAGGGTGGTCTGGGTCAGATAGGCGAGGCTGGCCGGGTCGGCCGGCTCGACCGCCCCGGCGTCCGCGACGCTCTCGATCAGGGTCATCCGCCCCTCGGGGACCTGGCCGAACGTTCCGATCACCTCGGGATGGCCGGCGTGGCCGATGAACAATATGTGGCGGCCGTTCTCGACCAGCCGCTCGGCCTGGCGGTGCACCTTGGAGACGAGCGGGCAGGTGGCGTCGAGGAAATCAAGGCCGCGCTCGGCCGCCTTGGCCGGAACCGCCTTTGGGACGCCGTGGGCGGAGAAGACCACCGGCACCCCGTCCGGCACCTCGTCGAGCTCGGGCACGAACACCGCGCCCTTGGCCTTGAGGCTGTCGACGACGAACTTGTTGTGGACGATCTCGTGGCGGACGTAGACCGGCGCCCCGTAGCGCTCCAGCGCCAGCTCGACGATCCGGATCGCCCGGTCGACTCCGGCGCAGAAGCCCCGGGGAGCGGCGATCAGCAGGGTTAGGGGGGGCTTGTTGGCCATGGTGGGGTGTCTCTACGGGATCGCTTGCTTCGGCGGAACCCGGTTCCTATGATCCAGCCATCTTCAAAAGGTGAGGATTCCCACCCCGTGTTCAAGTCCAAGGCGGCGCTCGCCGCGTTCATTCCCCTGAGTCTCCTCGCCTGCTCCACGCCCGACGGCACGATCGACGATACGGGAGTCACAGCCACACGTTCGGCGTGCCCGGCGGTGGCGATTCCCGCCGCGACCGGCGACATCACCTTGTTCAACCCCGAGAACAGCCGCGACGCCAGCGCCATCGACGTCGTCGCCAGCATCACCAACCTGCGCTCGACCTGCGACGAGAGCGGCTCCAACATCGTCACCAGCGTGACGTTCGAAATCCAGGCCCAGCGCCGGGACGCCCGCGGCGCGCGCGAGGTGGTGCTGCCCTATTTCGCGGTCGCCGTGCAGGGCGGCACCCAGGTCCAGTCGAAGAGCATCAGCCGGGTCGCCCTTCGCTTCGCCGACGGCCAGCCGCGCGCCAGCGCCTCGGCCTCGGCCTCCGGCCAGGTCAGCCGGGCGGCGGTGACCCTCCCCGAGGACATCCGCCAGCAGATCACCCGGCGCCGCAAGCCCGGCGACCCGTCGGCGGCGATCGACCCGATGGCCGATCCGGCGGTCCGCGAGGCGGTGCTCAGGGCCAGCTTCGAGGTCCTCGTCGGATTCCAGCTCACCCAGGACCAGCTCGCCTACAACGCGACTCGGTGATTTCCCCCTCTCCCGCTTTTCGCGGGAGAGGAGGGCCCCACCGCGCAGCGGTGGGAGTGAGGGTCTGTACTTCGGAGTCGGCAAAGACCCTCACTCCCCAAGCCTGCGGCTTGGGTCCCCCCTCTCCCGTAAGGACGGGAGAGGAAGAGCGAAGTTCGGCCCGGCGTAAGCCTATGCTTCCGAGTCCGGCCGCCACGGCGGCGGCGAGCCGAGGTCGGTCGGCGGCTCGGGGCCGCTCACGTCCCAGCGCGCGCGCACGAGCTGGTCGACGATATGGTCTGCTACGGCGGCATGGACCTGCGGCGCCTCGTCGGGATTGTGTCGCTTCTCCAGCGCCGCGACCTGATATTTCTCAAGCGCCCGCCAGACGGGCTTGGGCATGACCCGGAGCCAGACCCTGATGGCTCGGGCCAGCTCGGCGGGGGTGACGGCGATTCGCGTGTCCATTGAGAACAAATAACGAACAAACGCATGGCTTGGAAGCCCGAACGAGCCTGCTATCGTAAGGCCATGTGCAATCTCTACCGCCAGCGCAACACCGAGGATCTGAGCCGCCTGTTCGACGCCCGCCCGCTCGAGCTTGAGTTCGAGGCGCGGCCCGACATCTATCCCAAATATGAGGCGGCGGTCGTCCGCAAGGAGGGCGGCGAGCGCCTGCTCGACTGCATGGCCTGGGGGATCGTTCGGACCATGCCGGGCAAGAGCGGCAAGCCGGTCAAGAAGGCGATCACCAACGTCCGCAACCTCGACAGCCCGTTCTGGAAATCGACCATCGTCAGCCCCGCCCAGCGCTGCCTGGTGCCGTTCACCTCGTTCGCCGAGCCGAGGCCCGGCAAGGACCCGGAGACGGGGCGTCCGGCGAACTGGTGGTTCACGATCGAAGGGCAGGAGTGCTGCGCCTTCGCCGGCATCTGGCGCCCCAGCGACGGCGCCCGCCGCTTCGCCTTCCTCACCTGCGAGCCCAACCCGCTGGTCGCCCCGCTCCATCCCAAGGCGATGCCGGTCATCCTGCACCGCGAGGATTACGATTCGTGGCTGGACGGGGAGGCGGCCGACGCCTGCTCGCTGGCCCAGCCTTTCCCGAGCCAGCTGATGCGGGTGGCGTAGGGAATTCCTCCCCGCGATTTCGCGGGGAGGGGGACCGCGCGGAGCGCGGTGGAGGGGTTCTTTTCGGAGTCAGCAAGGCCCCTCCACCATGCTTCGCATGGTCCCCCTCCCCTGCAAAATGCAGGGGAGGAATTAAGCTTCCGAAGGCGTTGACTTAGCTCGGGTGACCCTCCACAGCGCCCGTGCCGCCGGCGCAAGCCGGTGCGCGCGCGGGAGAGCGCGGAGGGTCTCAGGACCCGATGCCGCCGAAGGAGCAACCGCCCCGGAATCTCTCAGGCACAAGGGACCGCGCGCGTATAAGGCACTCTGGAAAGCGTCCCTCGCGCAAGGGGGGCCACCGAAGGGGTAACCCATTTTCGCCCTTCGGGCGATGGCGGGGAAAGCTCTCAGGTCCAGTGACAGAGGGGGTGGTTTGCGACTGCGTCCGGGCTCGGGCGTTGAAGCGACGCCCTGGAGTGACTGGACATGAGCGAAGCCCCCGACCGTCTTCTTCCCCTCGACTCCTGGCATCGGGCGCTCGGCGCCCGGATGGTGTCGTTCGCCGGCTATTCGATGCCGATCCAATATGAGGGAATCCTCGCCGAGCATCGCTGGACCCGCGAATCGGCCGGCCTGTTCGACGTCAGCCACATGGGCCAGCTGATCGTTGCCGGGCCCGAGGCGGAGAAGGGGCTGGAGGGCGTCCTCCCCGCCGATCTCGGCATCCTCAAGGAAGGGCGGCTGCGCTACTCGCTGCTTCTCAACGAAGAGGGCGGGATCGTCGACGATCTGATGGCGACGCGCCGTGGCGACCATTTCTACGTCGTCGTCAACGGCGCCACCAAGGAAGGGGACATCGCCTATCTCAAGGAGCGGCTGCCGCGGTCCGTCGTCCTCGACCATATGAAGGAGCAGGCGCTGCTCGCCCTGCAGGGCCCGAAGGCCGTGGACGTGCTCGCCCGCCTGGCGCCGGGGGTCGAGGCGCTCGGCTTCATGACCGGCGGAGCGTTCGAGCTCGGCGGCGGCACGGTATGGATCAGCCGCTCCGGCTATACCGGCGAGGACGGCTTCGAAATCTCGGTCCCGGCGACTCGAGCCACCGCGCTCGCCGAGCTTCTCGCCGGCGAGGCGGAAGTGAAACCGATCGGCCTCGGCGCCCGCGACTCGCTGCGGCTCGAGGCGGGCCTGCCGCTCTACGGCCACGACCTCGACACGGACACCACTCCGGTCGAGGCCGACCTCGGCTTCGCAATCTCCAAGCGCCGCCGCGCCGAGGGCGGCTTCGCCGGCTGGCCGCGGATCCTGCGCGAGATCGAGCAGGGGCCGATCCGCCGCCGGGTCGGGCTCGCGGTCGAGGGCCGCCAGCCGGTCCGCGAAGGCGCCGCGGTGGTCGATTCCGACGGCGACGAGGTCGGCAAGGTGACCAGCGGCGGCTTCTCGCCGATTCTGGAGGCGCCGATCGCCATGGCCTATGTCCCCGCCGGCTCGGCCGAGGCGGGCACCGAGATCCGCATCGTCCAGCGCGGCAAGATCTTCCAGGCGAAGGTGACTTCGACCCCCTTCGTCCCCCACCGCTACCATCGCAAGGGAGCCGCCTGATGGCCGTCTATTATACCGAAGAGCATGAGTGGATCAGCGTCGAGGGCGACGTCGCCACGGTCGGAATCACCGACTTCGCGCAGGGCCAGCTCGGCGACATCGTCTTCGTCGAGCTGCCCGAGGCGGGCCGGCAGGTCACCAAGGGCGGCGAGGCGGCCGTGGTCGAATCGGTGAAGGCGGCGTCCGACGTCTACGCCCCGGTCGACGGCGAGATCACGGAGCCCAATTCGGCCCTGAGCGACGATCCGGCACTGGCCAATTCGAATCCGGAAGGGGAGGGCTGGTTCTTCCGGCTTCGCCTCGCCGACCGCTCGCAGCTCGAGGGGCTGATGGACGCCGATGCCTATAAATCGTTCTGCGACGCTCAATGACCTGCCGGGCTGACCTGGTTGAAGGCTGCGCCGGGCTCGCCACCTTACGGAGGCGGGTCCCGAGACCGGCAATTTGAAAGGCGAATGCGCTTGTCCCTCAATCCCTCCTCCCAATGGTCGCCCACCGATTATGCGACCAACGCCGCCTTCGTCCCGGCGCTCGGCGCGGCGGCGCTCCAGCTGCTGGCGCCGAAGCCGGGCGAGCTGATCCTCGATCTGGGCTGCGGCGACGGCGTCCTCACCCGGCAGATCATGGACTCGGGCGCCCGGGTGATCGGCCTCGACGCATCGGAGGCGATGGTCGAGGCGGCGCGCGGGCGGGGCGTCGACGCCTTCGTCGCCGACGCCCAGGCGCTCGACCTCGCCGACCAGGCGGAGAGGTTCGGCCAGTTCGACGCCGCTTTCTCAAACGCGGCCCTGCACTGGATGCTCGATCCCGACGCGGTGGCGTCCGGAGTCTTCGCGGTGATCAAGCCGGGCGGCCGGTTCGTCGGCGAGATGGGCGGGCAGGGCAATATCGCCACGCTGCGGGGGGGCATCCGGGCCGAGCTCGGCGAGCGCGGCTACGCGGTGCCGGCCGAGGATCCGCAATGGTATCCGAGCTGCGAGGAGTTCGTGCGCCTCTACGCCTGCGCCGGCTTCACCGACATCCAGGCACAGCTGATCCCGCGGCCGACGCCGCTGCCGGCCGGAGTCGCCGCCTGGGTGAAGACCTTCCGCGCCGGCTGGCTCGAGGTCGCCGGAGTTCCGGAAGCGGCGCGCAGCGAGGTCGCCGCGGCGGTCGAGGCCAGGCTTCGCCCGGCGCTCCAGCAGCCCGACGGGAACTGGGTGGCCGATTATGTGCGGCTGCGCTTCGCGATGCGGAAGCCGGCCGAATGACGGCTCACGTCATTCCAGCGAATGCTGGAATCCATACGGAGGCCGTCGACGGCAATGAATCAACATGGACCCCAGCCTTCGCTGGGGTGACGGAGTAGAAATATGCGTTACCTCCCCCTCGCCGGCACGGACCGGCAGGAAATGCTCCGCGCCGTCGGCGCGAGCAGCATCGACGACCTGTTCGTCGACGTCCCCGAGGCCGCCCGCCTCGACGGCAAGATCGAAGGCCTTCCCGACCTCCTCAGCGAGATGGCGGTGGAGCGGCAGCTCTCGGCGCTGGCGCGGCGCAACCTGGTCGCCGGCGACGTGCCCTTCTTCCTCGGCTGCGGCGCCTATCGGCATCACATCCCGGCCTCGGTCGACCATCTCATCCAGCGCGGCGAGTTCCTGACCAGCTACACGCCCTACCAGCCCGAGATCGCCCAGGGCACGCTCCAGGCGCTGTTCGAGTTCCAGACCCAGGTGGCGCGGCTCTACGGCTGCGACGTCGCCAACGCCTCGATGTACGACGGCTCGACCGCCTGCTGGGAAGCGATCGGAATGGCGCGGCGGATCACCCGCCGGACCAAGGCGATCCTCTCCTCCGGCCTCCACCCCCATTACGTCTCGGTCGCCCGGACGATGGCCCGGTTCACCGGCGACCTGCTCGAGACGGGCCTGCCGGAGCTGACCGGCGAGCCGGACATCGCGCGGCTGCTCGACGCCGTCGACGCCGAGACGAGCTGCGTCGTCGTCCAATATCCCGACATCCTCGGCCGGATCGGCGACCTGTCCGAGCTCGCCGCTCGGGCGCATGAGGTCGGAGCGCTGCTGGTCGCCGTGGTGACCGAGCCGGTGGCGCTCGGCCTGATCCGCTCTCCGGGCGAGATGGGCGCCGACATCGTCGTCGGCGAGGGCCAGTCGATCGGCGTTGGGCTCAATTTCGGCGGGCCCTATGTCGGCCTGTTCGCGACGCGCGACAAATATGTCCGCCAGATGCCGGGGCGGCTCGCCGGCGAGACGGTCGACGCCGAAGGCAAGCGCGGCTTCGTCCTCACCCTGTCGACCCGCGAGCAGCATATCCGCCGCGAGAAGGCGACCTCGAACATCTGCACCAGCTCGGTGCTCTGCGCGCTCGCCTTCACCATGCATCTGACCCTGCTCGGCGAGAAGGGGCTGAGGCAGCTGGCCGAGGCGAACCATCGCCTCGCCATCGAGGCCGCCGGGCGGCTGGCCGGGGTGCCGGGAGTGGAGCTTGTCAACCAGGCCTTCTTCAACGAATTCACCCTCCGCCTGCCGAAGGAGGCGAGGCCGGCGGTTCGCGCGATGGCGGACGCAGGGGTGCTCGGCGGAGTGTCGCTCGGCCGGCTCTATCCGGGCGCCGGGGCGCTCGAGAACGGACTCGTCGTGGCGGTCACCGAGACCGCCGATCATTCGGATATCGATGCGCTGGTCGAAGCGCTCGGGGAGGCGCTGGCATGAGCATGAACCGCGAGGGACGGCCGACGCGGCCCGAGGCCGCCGAAGGCGCGCCGCCCACCTTTACCGGCAACAGGGCGCTGATGCTCGAGGAGCCGCTGCTGTTCGAGATCGGCGATGCCGAGACGACCGGAGTCGATTTCGATGCGGGTCCCTCTCCCCTGAAGGGGGTGGGGCTTTCCCGGCTCGGCGGGCTGGAGCGGAACCGGCCGGTCGGCCTCGCCGGGCTGACCGAGCCGCAGGCGGTCCGCCACTACACCCGGCTCAGCCGCCAGAATTACGCGATCGACCTCGGCCTGTTCCCGCTCGGCTCGTGCACGATGAAGCACAATCCTAGGCTGAACGAGAAGGTGGCGCGGATGCCCGGCTTCGCCGACGTCCATCCGCTGCAGCCGGTCGACACCGTCCAGGGGGCGCTTGAGCTGATCCACCGGCTCGCCGGCTGGCTGGTGAAGCTCACGGGCATGCACAGCGTCGCGATGAGCCCGAAGGCGGGCGCCCATGGCGAGCTCTGCGGACTGCTCGCGATCCGCTCGGCGCTCGAGGCGCGGGGCGACGCGCGCGAGGTGATCCTCGTTCCGGAGAGCGCCCACGGCACCAACCCGGCCACCGCCGCCTTCGCCGGCTACCGGGTCGAGAACATCCCGGCGACGGCGCGCGGGCGGGTCGATCTCGACGCGCTCAAGGCCAGGCTGGGGCCGGACGTCGCCGCGGTGATGATCACCAACCCCAATACCTGCGGCCTGTTCGAGCCCGACATGGTCGAGATCAGCCGGGCGGTGCACGAGGCGGGCGGGCTCGTCTATTGCGACGGGGCCAATTTCAACGCCATCGTCGGCCGGGTGAGGCCGGGCGACCTCGGCATCGACGCGATGCACATCAACCTTCACAAGACCTTCTCGACCCCGCACGGCGGCGGCGGGCCGGGCTCCGGGCCGGTGGTCTTCTCGGAGGCCCTGACGCCGTTCGCGCCGCTCCCGTTCGTCGAGCGGCAGGGCGACCATTTCGACCTGGTCGAGGAGGAGAATGCGGGCGAGCATCACGGGCAGAGCTTCGGCCGGATGGTCGCCTTCCACGGCCAGATGGGCATGTTCACCCGGGCGCTCGCCTACATCATGAGCCACGGCGCCGACGGCCTGAGGCAGGTGGCGGAGGACGCGGTGCTCAACGCCAATTACGTGCTTCGCCAGCTTGACGACGTGCTTGACGCCCCCTTCGGCGACAGCGGCCCGTGCATGCACGAGGCTTTGTTCAGCGACAAAGGCTTCGCCGGCGGCCTCACCACGCTCGACCTCGCCAAGGGGCTGATCGACGAGGGCTTCCATCCGATGACGATGTACTTCCCGCTGGTCGTCCACGGCGCGATGCTGGTCGAGCCGACCGAGACCGAGAGCAAGGCGGCGCTCGACCAGTTCATCGGTGCGATGCGCTCGATCGCCGAGCGGGCGAAGGCGGGCGACCAGTCGCTGAAGGCGGCGCCGGTCCACGCGCCGCGGCGGCGGCTCGACGAGACCCAGGCGGCGAGGAAGCCGGTGCTGGTCTGGAAGGAGCGGCCCCAGGCGGAAGCGGCGGAGTAGCTTGCGCACCGCCGGGGGGCGTTCTAACCCGGTGGGATGGCGACGTCGGCGGGGCGGCTCGACAATTTCACCGACGCGGCTTTCGCGTTCGCACTGTCGTTGCTGGTGATCGGCCGCGGCCAGGCGCCGACCGACTATGCCGCGCTGATCGCGGCGATGGCGGACCTTCCCGCCTTCGCGTTCGGCTTCGCGATCCTCGGCATGTTCTGGTACGGCCATGTCCGCTGGCGGGCCCATCGCGGCGAGGGCGGGCCGCTGTCGGTGGGGCTGACCTTCGTGCTGGTCTTTCTGGTCATGATCTATGTCCAGCCGCTCCAGGCGATGTCGGCCTCGCTCAGCACCTATCTGGGCGGCGGCGGCACCCGCTTCGCCGGAGATCTCGGCGGCATGTTCGCCATCTACGGCGCCGGCTTCACCGGCATGGCGGCGGTGATGGCGGCCCTTTTCGCCGAAGCGCAGCGGCAGCCCGGGGCAGACGCCCGGATCCGCGCCGACGCGCTCGGCGAGACGATCATCTGGCTTATCCTCGCCGCCACCGGCCTCGTCTCGATGCTGCTTTCGCTGTTCCGCCCGACCGCGCCCGTCGCGCCCTTCGCTTACGCCACGCTCCCACTGACGATCGGCCTCTTCGCCTGGCGCTACCGGTGGGCGGGAGGGGACGAAGCGCCCGAGCCGGCTTCGATGGAGTGACCGGCCCGAGGCGATCGGCGCCGGCGGCCGAGCGCAACCGCGACCCCATCCTGGAGGTGCTGAGGACGGCGCTGCCGGAGCTCGGGCTCGTCCTCGAGGTGGCGAGCGGCACCGGCGAGCATGCCGTCCATTTCGCACGGTCCCTGCCGCGGCTTCGCTGGCAACCCTCGGACCCGGATCCCGACGCCCTCGCTTCGATCCGGGCCTGGCGGGAGGAGTGCGGACCGGCCAATTTGCTCGAGCCCCTGCGGCTGGACGCGGCGGCGGAGGAATGGCCGGTCGCCGCCGCCGACGCGGTGCTGTGCGTCAACATGGTCCATATCAGCCCCTGGGCGACGACGGCCGGGCTGATGCGCGGCGCGGGGCGGCTGCTCGGCGCCGGGCAGCCGCTGATCCTCTACGGCCCCTACCGCCGCGCCGGGGTTCCGACCGCTCCGAGCAACGAGGCGTTCGACCAGTCGCTGAAGGCGCGAAACCTGCAATGGGGCCTGCGCGACATCGAGGCCGTGGCGGCCGAAGCGGAGCGGAGCGGGCTCCGGCTCGAGCGAGTCCACGAAATGCCGGCGAACAATCTGACGGCGGTCTTCCGCCGCCTCGACGTCACTTCGGGTTGAACCTGGGCAGGTTCGCCTGCTCGGGCTTGTCGCTGTCGCGCACCCGGGTCACGCCGTCGCCGTCGCCGACCTGCTCCTTGACCTCGTCGCGGGTGCCGATGTCGCGCTGGAGGTTGCCGCCGGCCGAGCCGCCGAAGGCGGGGGCGTCCTCCTTCGACTCGATCAGGTCGCTGTCGTCGGTCCGGCGGGCGGTCTCGGCGCGGTCCGCGCCGCGGTCGTTGCGGTCGGTCATTGGGCTCTCCTCTTCGTCCGGATCAATGCCGCGCCGCGGGAGCGGTTCCGAACAGCCGGACGAGAAGCAGGGTCCAGGCCGCTCCGAACGCCCAGCCGCCGGCGACGTCGCTCGGCCAGTGGACCTGGAGGATCATCCGGCAGATCCCGACCGCGAGGGCGACGGCGAGCGCCACCGCCACCGCCGGCGCGCGCAGGCGCGGCCCGGTCGCGAGCAGGGCTATGGCGAGCCAGGCGGCCATCGCATTGGCCGAATGGCCGCTCGGAAAGGCCATCGAGTGGACCGCCACCTGGTGCCCCGCGACATCCGGCCGGGCGCGGTCGAACAGCGCCTTCAGCACCTCGACCAGCAGCCGCTCGGAGGCGAGGATGACGAGCAGCAGGATCGCCCGGCGCCAATGCCGGCGCCACAGCAGCCAGGCCGCCGCAAGGGCCGCCGCGATCAGCGTCACCGACAGGTCGCCGAGCCGGGTGACGAGCCGCGCGGCGGGCACCAGATCGGCATTGGCGAAGGCCGCCAGCACTCCCGGGTCGACCCGGGTCTGGGGGCCGCCGAGCAGCAGTGCGGCGACTGCGACCATCAGCAGGAAGACGATCGTCAGCGGGAACAGGTAGCGCGTCATCGCGCCTCCCTGCCCACAGCGGGCGCGGCCTGTCCAGCCCGTGCCATTGCTGCGGCGGAACGATTCGCCAAAGCCGATTGATTCATGTTAGCGGTCGGTATCGCGGGGGGGTGCCTGCATGGAATCGAACGAGAGATATTATGCCCGACGCGCGCGCGAGGAGTTGCGCGGGGCCGAACGCGCTCTGACTCCGGAGGGCAGGGCGCGCCGAACGGCGCTGGCTGAGGCCTTCCTGGCCAAGTGCCAGGCGGAGCGGAAGCTGCCGCCGCGAGCACTCGAGATCAGCAGCCTGGCGGCTGAACCGGCAGCAGCGGTGGCGTCGTTTTCCGGGGCGTAGGCGGCTAGCCTCGGCCGCTTTCTGTTTTTTTGGATTAACCTTAAACAGAGACACCCGTCCTAGATGTGCGCGGCACGTCGGGGAGAAAACGGCATGAAGTTCATTCTGCTCAAGTCGCGCGGCGGCGATTATATGGTCGTGGCCGGCCAGATCGCCTGGCTTCGCGCCCACGAGAACGGGCAGACCAAGGTCGGCGTGGTCGGCGGGGATTCGCTCCTCGTCTCCGGAAGCATCGAAGAGACCGCGGCGATGATCCTGGCGGGGTAGGGAGCCCCTCGGAAGGCGGCCTCAACTTGTCCTGTCGCGCCATAGGACCCCGTCCGAGCAGGCCTTGCGCCGAATCGGTGGCCGTCACCAAGTGCTTCACGCTAGAGCAGATGAAGCGCGATATCGGTCGGTCCGCAACGGCACGAGGGGGAACGCTGACGACGTTCAAGGCTGAGGCCTTTTTCACTGAATGCCAAGCGGAGCGGAACCTGCCGTCGCGAGCACTCGAGATCAGCAGCCTGGCGGCTGAACCGGCGGCGGTGGTGTCGTTTTCAGGGGCGTAGGCGTCGTTCGTCGCGGCGCCGCCCAATTGTTCTTTTTCAGTGCGAAGATCCTGGAGAGCCGGCGGTCCATGATTTCGGCTATGGCCGGTGGCTAGTATTAGACGAGGCTTCTTCAATACTGCACATTAAATTCGAATGTACGATCTGGGAGGATACGAAACACACATCGAGACCATTTCTGTCCGGATAAACGCCCCATCTCGTCACGAATGGACTCAAGTGCCAGATGCATCCCGAAGCTTGCCTCCGCCGAATATCCGGTGACGTGAACCTCCTCTTCTCCTTTGAGGCATCCCAGACGATCTCGTCATAGGCGCCGCCGCCTTCCTTGCTGACGTAGCTGCCGCGGGCGCTGTCGTAGCTGTAGGTCCAGAGGTGGCCTTCCCCGTCCCTCCGGAGGACGGTGCTTCCGGCCGTGTTGAGCGTCCCGGCGAGGGCTCCGATCATCTCGTTTCCGGAGATGCCCCAGCCGCTCGAGCCGCCGCCGCCCTTGCTGTCGTAATGGAGCGAATGGGCCGCGTCGGGCCTCGTCCGACGAGGAATTCGTCGTCGTGGGTGAGGGTGAGGTTGCCCGTCGCGGCGTTCACGAAGACGGTGCCGGGGCCGCGGCCCTGCTGCGCATTGCCTATCTGTCCGCCTGCTCCGAGCACGCTCAGCGAGCTGCGGCCCAGACCGAAAGCGTTGCCTGTGATGATCGCGACCATGATCACCCCTCATTCGCCGGGCGGGCACCACGCGTAGCCCGGATGCACGCAATGATCGGAGGGACCGGGCAGGAGTTTAGGAAAAAATTTCGTCGGGCTGTGCGCCCGAGGTCACCACCGTCACCGCCACCGCGATGACGACCAGCAGGATGATCCCGAACACGCCGCATTTGCCGCCGCGCCTTGCGACCGTCTTCTGCGGCGTCGGAGTGGTCGGGCTGATGTCGCCCAGCGTCTCGGACGGGTCGAACGGCTTGAAGGTGGAGGCGTTGTGGTGGTTGCGGATCACCCCGGCGGGGATGGCGAGGCGCGGCCCTCCGAGAGGCCGTTGGAGGCCGACATGCCGTTCGCCTGGGCAAGCTTGTACCAGAGCGAGCTGTCGCCCCAGAGCTGGGCGGCGATCGTCTCGAGCGTGTCGCCCTGGCGGACGGTGTAGCCGCCGGCGACGCCGCCCTGGCCGTAGCTGTTGATCCGTTCCCCCGACAGGTCGAAATTGGCGTGGGCGCCGCCGCTATGCTGGCCGAAGCGGAAGGCGCCGGGATTGACCGTCGGCTCGGCGATGGTGCGGTTGTCGATCGACGAGGCGTAGTTGGTGTCGAGAGTGCCGTTGTTGCCGACAGCTAGGCATCCGGCTTCGCACCAGGTGCATCCGCGCCTTAGTCGTCGTCCGCCTGGAGCTGCGACATGAATTCGTGGAAAGAAGGAGCAAGAAACACCATCGCTCGCTCTGGATCATCGTAATAATCAGATTGGAAGAACCAAATCTGGCCAGCCTCGGCCCCTAGGCTATAGAGAAAATAATCGCCAGCGGCGTCGATTGCGAAGGGAAGCATATCCCGCGGAAAATGGTCCCTCTCTGCTAGGTCGACGAAGGTGGCTTCAAGCGTGGCCTGAGGATCTCCGTATTTGACAGGCAGAAATTCATTTATCTTAAAATACTCTCCTTCTTTCAGAAATGCATTCGGATATGGCATGCCGCCATTGTTTGCCAAATAGTGGACAGCCAAGTCGTCTGGGAAGGGGAGGCCAAGACGTTCTTTGACTCCTTCAAAATCTTCCGGCTGAATTTGTCCTGCGGTTTCTTGAAATTCCATCAGGTCACCTATCTTCTGTAGCGCGAGCCGGTATGCTGTTCATATTGCCAGACGGACCCGCGATGAAAACCGGCAGCCTTATGCGCGGTCGTTCTGACCAGCTCAAGCGTCGCCGTGCCTGTCCTCCGATTGTAATCGTCGACATGGTGCCATGTGTAACCGCGGGGAGCATCCGCCCCCTTAGGCACCGGAATGCCCGAGATGGCGTTGGCCATCCTGAAATCGTCCCTTCGACTCCCGGTGAGTTGTATCATGACAATGTTCCGTTGGTCGGCTCCGACCCGATGAAGATACCGGCTGCCCGCAAAGGTCGCACCTCCGTTTGGCGTCACCATCACGCCATAATACCCTTTGGACGCGGCACCGACGTGCATTCCGGTGGGGTAGCGGTGGCCCTGTTGAGCGGCCTGCATCGGCTGGCCCGTACGTTGGCTGTAGTCGAGCTGGGCAAAGAGGTGCAGTCCTCCGGCGCGGGCACGGATATTAAAGTCGATCTGAGTTTGGGTTGGTATCTTGATCGGGGTACCGATGCCCAAGGTCCTTGGGTCACTCACGCCGTTGAAGACCGCCAGGTATTCCGCGGTCAAACCCTGCCTGGTTTGTGCAAGATCCCAAAGAGTGTCGCCACTTCGAACTGAGTGGGTAGTATAATTGTTCGGATGGAAGTCTCCGTTAAGGCTGTAAATCCCTTCGAAACGACGCCGATTAAACGTAGTGATAAGTAGTTCAAGGTTCATCGTTGACGATCTCGCGGAAGAGCGCGCGATGCTTGGGGCCGATGGGACGAGCAAACTTCAACGCGTCTCCGCCCGCCGGCCCATCGGCGCGATCGTGTCGAGTTCCGGATGACCGCCGTTCGAGAAAGTGAGCAGTCGGATATACTCCTCCGGGAGCGAGACCGAAAACTCGCGCTCGAACTCCGCGATCGCTTTGGCCGAAGGCGGCGCTCTGTCGACCGGTCGGCCGCCGTCGTTCAGATTCAGTTCCGCGAGGTTACGCACCGATTATCTCCTCGGCGGCGCTCCGGCAGGAATTGCCCAGATGGCATAACCGCCTCTGCCGTCGGCATGGAAGGTTCGCTGGAACAGTGAGGAATTTTGCTCGGACGTCGGCACCAACTGCAGGACGTCCGGAGCACGGTCGGTTGCGCTCTCGGCGCGACTGTACTAGCGGAGATGCCCCTTCGATCAGCTCGTAATTCCCTGAGAGGACGTGCGCGCATAATCGTAGGAGTAGCGATCATAGCCGGGCAGCCATTCATCAAGGCCGAACCAAGCTTTTGCCGCATCCTCGACCACGGCGGGCGAAGCGACCGAGCGGAACTGCAGCCGTGCGAACTCGTCGCCTTTCGCCGGACGGTATACCGATCGGTCGCGGGATTCTACATAGGGCTGCCCGTTCTGCATTACGCGAAAAACCGGTTGGGCGACCGAAGCCAGGTTTGCGCGGTAATTGCCGATCACCGGCCAGTCGCCATTCCACAGCTTGGCGTCCAGCGAAAGGACGGCCAGGAAGGGCTTGATGTCTGCGACTAGCTCCGGCCGTGCCTGACCCTCCGAGATGCGGTTCTCGTACAGAACGAGGTAGAGCTCGTCGTTCCACAAGCCGGCCACCTGGCCGACGGTGAAGGAGCCGTCGCCAAGCGGGATGAGGAAAACGTCGCCCTCGGAAGCGGCAACGCCGGGGTTAGAACTCATCAGCTTACCTCGTGGGTTCCGGGAGGCCGTTAGCTCGGCGCCTCGCCGGGCCGACGGGATCGACGCGGTTCGATACGGCTGGCGATGTGCGCGCCCGCTGACCACCTGTCAACATTTGGATGAACCGGTGCTCGGCGATGTCCAAGTCTAGGCCCGGCCGCGCACGGTCAACGATGTCAAATGTGAAGCGCGCGTTGGGATTGGCTCGCGCGTGTTCCGCTTGCCTGGCCAAGAAGCGCGCCTCGCTAAGTGCTTGACCGCCATAGGGGGCGAGCGTGCCGGAGAGGTCCGTGCGCAGGTAGACAACCCCTTGGGGCGCCGCGTCCGCTGCTGCGCCGACACGACCGGCTCGGCTGAAGATTTTCGAGCCCAGACTCCCTAAGGGCCCGAGAGCCGCACCGCCGACCGCGATGCCGTTCTGCAAATTATACTCCCCGTAGTAGAACATCCGGACGGCCGCAGTGCCTGTGTTGAGCGGCTGGATGCCGAAGGTGAAGAGGTCCCAGGCCGCCCGGTCGGCGATCGCCGCCCGCTCCCGCCCGCCATTGTCCCAGCGGTGTTGAACCTCGGCCTGCAGCGCGTCGATATAGGGCTGGAACCGCGCGTCGCCGGTGGCGGTGAGATTGCGTATGTTCGCCCGCAGCATGAAGTCGTTATGGGCGGTCTCGCCGGCGATGCGGGTTCGGAACGCGGCGGGATCTCCGAAATAGGTGTTTGGATTGTCATCGAAGAAATGCCGGCCGAGCACGCCCGTCAGGCCGTCGAGCGCGAGACTGTTGATATAGCCCGACAGCGTCAGGTCTCCGGTCGACGGACCGCCCGCGATGACGACTTCGCCGTTCAGGCTGGTCGCCCGGATGTTGACGATGCTGCTGCTGGCAGCCGCGGCCTGGGCAGCATCGGGCGCGATCGCGGTGCCGCCGTGCACGAGCTGCGCTCTCAGCCGCGCCCGATCGAGCATGAACTGCACGACGGGATCGTCGGAGACGAGGACGAGCTCGGGGATCGAGATGTTCAACGACCCGAACCCGAAAGCGCGCTCCGCCGCGTCCATCAGCGCGCCCTGGTTGATCCACATGGTGTCTTCGCTAGTCGCCGCCGGATCGGCCTCCTCAACCGTCACGGTCGCGCGGCTTCTTGCCCGCGCCAGGTCAGTTCGCGACCCCGAAGTGGCCAGCCCTTCGGCGAGCATATTGCCGAGCGTCGAGCCGATCACGTCGGGGAGGGCGGCGAGGAGGTTGTCGCCGAAGCTGGTGCCTTCGATCAGGCTTCTGGTGGCGGCGTTGGCGATGGCGCTCGCCGAGCTTGCGAGGGCTCCGGCGACATGGCGATTGAGGCCGTTC